>JAJEDN010000059.1 GCA_022821495.1 Candidatus Poribacteria bacterium | reverse complement strand
TAGTGTGGTTAGCTCTTAGAATGCCATCTCATGCGCTAAAAATCAAGAAACTTTTTGAAAACAAAACGCATTTTCATAACACGACACGCGCTGAGGCAATGCCTTCAGCAGTCGGACAATAACTTTGATAAATGTCAGTTACTCAATTATCTCTGCGCACATGAAATACGGAAAGGTCTATGATCTACTCACGTATCCCAAGATCGTCGCTTGTGTGAAAGATCTGATTGGTGAGGATGTTATCGGCTGGGGCGCGCACTATTTCTGCAAAATGCCGCACGATCCAAAGAACGTCGGCTGGCATCAAGATGCTAGCTACTGGCCCCTCAGTCCCTCTAAAACCGTCACCGTCTGGCTCGCAATTGACGATGCAACTATTGAGAACGGGGCAATGCGGTTTATCGCAGGTTCCCATCACCTCGGACACTTAACCGCTCGGCACAGGGAACCTGATGAAAATAGCGTCCTGGGTCAAATCGTTGAAAACGCAGAGGCGCACGGTGAACCGGTAGATGTTGAACTCAAAGCAGGCGAAATCTCCATCCATACCGATCTGCTTTTACACGGTTCAAACGCCAATCCTTCACCAAAGCGACGATGCGGTCTCACGCTGCGCTACTGCACTTCTGATGTCCGGGCATCTTTCCGCTGGGATAAGGAAGGTGTTGTCGTGAGTGGAAAAGACAGAAACGGCAACTGGAGCAACCCACCACGACCTACTGTCGATTAACCTAACAGACGCGAAATCTCAAATCATGTTAGGTGATAATCTCTAAGAGTTCCGATAAAGTACGGATTTGAAGGTCAGGATGAGATGTAAACCCATCTGGAAGTGAGTTGTCATCACCTACGCTGGCATTGCCAACATCAATTCTGAGTCTTAAGTGTCCCCCAAGTTACTGCTAATTTTTCAGTAGGTTCAACTGCCAACGCCAATGTATGCAATCTCCTCACCTCGGTGTCGCTTAATGCCCCTTCAAAAACGGCAACTTCGTCAATAGCACCAGCGTACCAAATACCGCCTAAATGCTGTGTGTAAGCGATTGTCGGTTTATGTGCAGCACCGTAAGCGATGCTGATGGGATCGGGTGCTTCGGTAGTCTGTTTCAACTCACCGTCGAGATAGATTCGGACAGATTTCTTATTCTCAACAACCCCAACGACGTGATGCCACTCACCATCAGTCGGAAAGGGTACATAAGCGGAAGGCCAATGCTTTGCAGCGTTTGCCGTGTCCGCGCGAATCCAGAGGCCAACATTATTGTTATCAAGCAGTTGAATACCATAGTTGTATTTGTCATAGATCGGATTTCGTGTGCCAAGGGTCGGCTTAATAACCGCCTCCATTGTCACAGAAGGGAAGAAGATATCCTCACCCATTCGTATCAAATCAACAGCACCGTCAAAATCGAAGGCTTCGCTGCGAAACCCGTCGATTTGGTCGGGTTTGCCGATAATGGTGCCGTTGTTATCCCCGAAAACATCTTCAACGTCTTTCCCTTGAACGGTGCCCTTATCAAAGGTCCAAAGTGCCGCAAGCCCCATTTTTTCTCGGGGATCTTCGGCTGCTGCGGGCTGAATCACTGTGACAGAAATTACGAAACCGACTAAAAGCAGAGCAGAGACAGACAATTTCATTTTCATGAATTCTTCCTCCTTAGATTCTGATTTCCTTCGCAGAAAATTGTATCACGATGCCTTGTTTAAATCCACTATTTCACATCGCTCCGTAAAAACGCAAAGACAGTCGCCATAAACAGGAGTAGCGTGAGTGAGATTAACAACGTCAGGTCCAACACTGCTCCCTCAAACGCAACACCCAACGTCAGTTGTTCTGAGAACTTAGGAATGCTGTTAAAAGCAACCGGTTTTTGGGATAAACCTTCCTTTACAAAATAGACATGGTAGCTTTCTTTGTCTGCGCTGTCCTCTGATTTGATGAAGTCGATGAACTGTTGTCTATAACGCCGCGCGTGTTGGACAAACTTTTTATGTCTGGCGAATCCTGTGCCAGATAGAGATTCCATAGCGTATTTGTAGATAGATGCCGGAGATAATCGCGTAACTTGTTGTGTGAACGCAACCTGTGCAAACTGTTTGTTCAGGTGCTCATCGTTAAATCTACTTTTCACATCGGCGCGTTCGGTTAGATAGCCAGCCCACACCTGCAGTGCCTCAATTTTAGGCGGATTGTCGGAAGGGGAACCGAATTGGAAAAGTCTTCTATCTGTTTCAAAATACCTGTGATCAATTTCGTCGAGTTTTGCCTGCTTTAGTCGAGAGGCTTCGCTTCTGGAAGGCACCTGCTGGAAATTGCTTGCCAACACACCCACTGTATTCGGAATAAGCACTACAAACACAACCCAAATTAGAAGTAGCACCAGCAAGCTGCTTGATGAATTGGAGAATTGGCTTGAAATAAACAACCCAAGCCATAAGAATATTGAGATATAGACAGCAGAAATGACAAAGATTATTCCGATCCGCGTCCATTCGCTTCCGTCGAGCGACACCAAATCTGACACGTTGACGATCATTAAATTGAGCAATATCCCAATCAATAGGGGTATCATGAGGGTAAGGAACGCGCCAATGAATTTCGCCAGAAGTACAGTTGCACGTGACACGGAATGAGACATGAGCAGGCTTAGAGTCCCTGTTTCACGTTCTCCAGAGATCGCATCGTAAGTGAACAGGACCGCCATAAAACTCATTATCAATCCGATGACGAATGTCCAATCTAATTCCGTGAAATTTGGTAACGCATCATTTTTACGGAACGGGTCTTGTGGATATGCAAGCGACCAAACGTTTGAACTTGAGTAGTGAAAATTGAGTGTCCTCCAATTTCCACCGGATTCGGCATTCCCAACGACCCGTTTTGGCAAGTTGGCATCTGCACCCGTGGCGATGAACCCTAATTGGCTTGGGCGTTTATAGAGGCTCCCTGGTCCCTTTACACCTAACTCGCTTAAGTTGGAGCTTCGCCCTTTCATTGATGCTATGGCATCTGTAGTGTCTTGGGAATATGCTGATATTCTTCGCTGATAGCTGCTGCTCACAAATATGATGGCATTCATCACCATCAGTGCCATTACCAAGATCACCGTGAATGCAAACCGAAAACGGGTCAGATTGTCAAGGATTTCACGCTTTGCTATTTGCCAGATCATGTTGTCTCCTTTGCAGTCAATCCAGAACCATCCATTGTCAAGACTTACGCGTTTTTCCATCACAACCAGACGTATGACGCACTGCAGGCGCGGTTTCAAACCCCGCCTGCAGTGGGGGCTGCGTAAGTCCTAACTATAGGTCATAGCGCAGGAACGAGACGAACGCTCCCATAAAGAATAGAATATTTAACACTGTGAGTATCATAATATCTGGTACGGCACGTTGCAGGCTGCTGCCGATACTTTCGCTCCGCTCTTTAAATCTGGGCATTCCGCTTAAGTCAAGCGGCTCTTGGGAATCCTTTCCGGTGAACCATCTACGTGAAGAAAATATTTTTTCATCTCTCAGATATTCGACCCACTCACGTCGATATTGTCGGGTCTGTTCCATGAATTTCTGGAAACTCCCTAAGTCGGTTTCCGCGAGGATTGCAGTGGCGTTGTAGTAAACGGCTGTTGGCGATATACGGGATATGTTCAACGCCAATAAAGATTGTCGGTTCGGGTTTTCATCGAGGTAGGCTTTCCGGATTTGCCACACTTTGTCGGCATATTGTGCTCGGAGGTTTTCCTTGAACCCGTAATACCCTTGGACAAACGGTACACCGTCTTCGTTTCTAAAACGGCTCAAGCTAACTGTTTCTCCGCTTCCGTACGCTGTTCTGGATTCAAGGACCCCTAAGCCGCTCGGATTAGCAGGCTCCCAAGGCAGATCAACCGCTCGTTCTTTCAAATAATCTCCGGCTTTGCCTCCAAATTCGCCCCACAATTCATCCGCCTGCTCTTTATACGGATTTTCCGATTGTATCGGGCTTGCATGTTCCACGAATAAAACCGTTAGATTCGGAATGATGAGGACAAAAATTACCCAGACGCACATTGCAAACACCAAGGTGATAGAGGATCGGTGGGTCCGAGCGGAAAGGAAAAGTCCGATAAGGAAAAAGAGAGACACGTAAAGTATGGATACAAGGAAGATAAGTGATATTCGTATCCACTCTGAACTGTCAAAAGAGACATAAGGTGAAGATTGTATCATCAATAAGCCTGCCACAAAACTCGCGATGAGCGGAAGAGAAATAGATACCATCCCAGCAATGTATTTTCCCAAGAGCAGTGTCGGTCTCGAGACTGCGCCTGAAAGTGCTAATCGCAAGGTACCTGCTTCCTTCTCCCGTGATATCGCGTCGTAGGAGAACAGCAGCGCGAGCAGACTCATCACCACTTGACAGATGACCGTGAAATCAATAGAGGAGAAGATGTTCAGATACGGATTATCAGAGCCGTGTTGTTCAGCAACGGCAGGAACATATCCGTGCGCCACTGTCACCGTATTCCCTTTCCTTTTGTCCATTCCTTCGTTGAAGATGCTGAGCAGTTTCGGTTTTCTATCAAGCTTCAGTTTGCGACTATGTCCGAATTCGGAGTATATCTTCACCTGCTTCACTTCATCGTCATTCTCTCGAATAGCCGTTCGGTAACTTTGCAGCCTATCCTCATAATCTCTGGTCAAAACGAAGAGATTTGTTACAATCAGGGAAAAATAGATGAGTAGTCCCATCAGGAATCTGAAACTCAAGATATTTGCTGTGATTTCTCTTCTAACAATTGCCCAAAGCATCATGCTGCCCCCAGTTACGGCGGATGTAGATAGGTTTCGCTTCTACGTTTGATCTCTCCAAATAAGGTTAGTTAGATTCAAAAGTTTTCGGTAACGCGCCATTTTTCAAACACTGTTTCCTCAAGAAAAACACTGTGATACTTGTAGGTATACGTAGAGCCAATCCGTAAAGGGTGATATTCTTCTATCTTGCCGGGAACACTGTATTCCATTAATTCTGCCTCCGTTGTGAGCCTGTTGGCATGTTCATAGCGCATTTTCACAAGCCCAACTCCTTTAGCAAACCACAAATAACGTGTGCCGTTAACAAATGGACTCTCCTTTTTTGTACCGCGCTCATACGGTTTGCCATTAGAAGTTGCGAGAAGATTATTTTCCGAGCATGGTGGCGTGTCAATAAACACACTTTTGTGCTTGAGACATGTCGGGAAAACGCCAGCGGAAACTTCCACTTGCTCGTATCCCTCTAAGATTGTCTCCGCTTGTGAGTCCCAAAATCCTTTTTGCGTCCATGTATGACCTATAACCGAAGGAAATCTGAATAGGAAAGGCGTGATGGCAGTTCCCAACAAAGGCATTGTGACCGGTTCCGCCTGATCGCGTTCTTCCCATCCGAAACTGGAAAGTCTCAAAAACGCATCAGTTTTTATGAGAGAGGCTCCCCCTTCTCTAAATTGTTTACCGTTCTCAGTAGTGGCGTTAATGCACACTCTAATTTTACGTTCCATTTTAGTCACCTCGTTCAGTGCAGCGAAAAACTGAAAGTTGTCAAAAACAGATTGCAATAGAGATTCGTTCTCTTTTAGTCGATTCCTTGCTCGATTGAGCCGACTTTTGATAGTGTTCGTGGTTACACCTAAAAAAGCAGCAATTTCATCGCACGACAGTCCATCAAAATAGTGAAGTGTTACGACAGTGCGTTCGCTTTCCCGCAATTTCAAAAGCCATTTTTTAACCATTTCGCGCAGTTCTTGTGCTGCCGCTTTCGCTTGCTCTCCCGATATATATCTGGAGTATAAGTCGCTTTGTCTCATGGCGCTGTTTATATTATCAGCAAGTTCGGAAGTCAGGCGGTTCTCACGAAACCACGCAAGACAATGACGTGTAGCAATGGCGTTAATCCACGCAGAAAAACGATGTGGATCCTTCAGAGTGCCAAGTTTCTGATGGGCTTTCAGGAAGGTCTCTTGAACGATGTCTTCAGCAATATGGAAATCCTTAATCGTTCGCCACACAGTCGCGTGAACCTGTTTTTGGTGCTTTTCCATTAATGTGGTGAAGGCTGTGTCGTCACCGGCAAGGGTGCGGTGAACTAAAGCAACGTCATTATTTTCCATCAGATCCTCTTGCTATTGCCGTTAAGCTTGAATCTCAAATCTCAGTATTTATCTGATTTTTAACCTACGTGACGCGAACTGAGCAAGAAAGGTTGCATAATTCTGCAAGTGAATGGATAGGCGTGTTTTGCGGAAAGCAGCATCGACTGCTTAAAAAGATAAGGTGACGTTGTGGAGGGTAGGCAGCGCAATCTACTACAACTATAGGTTAACCCAATAGTTTCAAACATTAACATTAAGGGAAAGTTAGATGACTCTAAATTTAAACGGGATCCAAAAACCCCAATTCACCTAACCGATTAATCCACCGTTGTCGCCTTTCATTGCCCGCTGGGTTTTCAACCCAATGGGGATCGTAGAGTGAGGTGCCTGGTCGGTTAAAATGTTCGGGACTCTTCGCGTTGCTCCGCGCGCGATTGCGTGTGGCAGCTTCCTCTTCAGGAGTCTTCGGGTTGTTATAATAAACCACAGTGCACATTCGGCGATCATCGTCGCCGCCCCAGCTGGCGTGCCAGCAACGCATATCAAAAGCGACTACATCCCCCGGTTCTGAGTTACAAACGTAACTCGGCACATCACAAATCTCTGATCCCAATGCCTTTAAATTTTCACGTAGATCATCGTGCAGCGGGTTCTTGTGAGAACCCGGAATCAGTCGCAACGCACCACTTTCAGCGTCAACGGGTTCAAGGTAATATGCGAATTTCACGCCATAGCAGTCTTGGGTTAAATCGGCACTGTGGTCCGGATGCCAATTGGTGTTACCGACATAACGGTTCGCATCCGAGACAACGAGAAATACGTCATCCCCGTAAAGCTGCTCTGCTACTTCACAGAACCTTGGATCTTCTGGCAGATGCGTAAAAAATGGCGTTTCAGGTCCCAGCATCGGCAGCCAATGTCGGTGTGTGCCATCAAATGGCGCGTGACGATACGCTGTCTCCATCGCCGCTTCAAACTCTTTGTGTATGGTGTTTAGTTCGTCTGGGTTGATTAACTGCCGAAAAATTAGGAATCCGAAGGTGTGGAAGTGCTTGATTTGCTGTTCTGTAAGCATGATGTCCCTCCTTGTTTCATCGCGCTAACTTCTGTCGCAGTTTCGGGCTATCTATGACCTCCCGATTCACAATCCAGGGTGGCATTTTCCCAGAAGCCACATCAATAATGCTGCCGCACGCGCTCTTAGCATTGCCGTCGAAACACTCATCTGTCCAGCAGATGCTGTGCGGCGTGGCGATAACGTTGTCCAGACTTAAGAGCGGATCGTCATCGCGAATCGGTTCTTGCTCAAAGACATCGAGTCCAGCCCCTTGAATCCGTCGATTTTGAAGCGCTTCTGTAAGTGCCTTTTGGTCAACGATGGGACCGCGCGCTGTGTTAATCAGGTAGGCTGTCGGCTTCATCAGCCCGATACGTCTCGCATCAACAAGACCACGCGTCTCTTCATTGAGTGGACAACAGACACAGACAAAATCAGCGGTTCGCATCAAGGTGTCCAAGTCAACAAGTTCTACCCCGACTTCTGCTGCCTCAGCCGGTGTGACGTACGGATCGGAGGTGATATGGCGCATTCCAAAAGGTTTTGCCAGTTTGAACGCCTCTTTTCCGATATTACCCATACCAACCAGTCCCAATGTCCTGCCTACCAACCCCATCCCTCTATAGTTTTGGGTATTTCTCCATCCACCTGAACGGGTAAGTCGATCTTTTATCAGCAACTGATGGCTCAATGACAAGACAAAAGTCATGATGGAAGTAGCAACCGGACGACGAACGCCATCCGGTGCGATCGTCAGCAGCACGCCATTTTCGGTACAGGCTTCCACGTCCACCTTATCATATCCCACACCGAAGCGAGCAATGACTTTCAATCTATCAGCACCCGTCAACGTCTCCGCTGTGATGCCCGCGCCCAATACTAAGAGCGCATCATAATCTTGTACCTGTGTTGCCTGTAACACCGGTGTGTTTTCTGAAATATATTCCCACTGTAGACCGGCACCGTCAAAAAGCGGGCCGGCAATGTCGTCTAAATCGCAGGTGCCATCGGGTCCCAAAAAGTCCCGTGTAACACCTACGCGAAATACAGATTTGTTCATTACTATTCCTATTTAATGCTTATTTTTCAATCCAAATGTGCCGGAAGTACCGCCACTTCAAAGGATGGAGTTTAAGATCTTTAACCTTTTTGTTGATGACTAAAATCTGTTTGGCGTGTGCCAACGGCACCCACGGCACATCTTTGTGGAAAATCTGCTGTGCTTCTTGATAGAGCGAGATCCGTTTTTCTCGATCTGTAGTCGCTCTTGCCTGCTCTAAGACATTTTGCATCTCATCGCTCCGATAAAATGCAATGTTACCAGCAGGTTTCTCCGCTGACGATTTACTTAAAAGAAAATAGAGGAAGTTATCTGGATCGCCGAGATCCGCACTCCATCCTAACATTGCCATATCGTGCTCGCCATTCTTTGTTTTCTCAAGGTAAGTGCCCCAATCGTAGGTCACGATTTTCGTCTCAATTCCGATGTTTCGGAACTCAGATTGCAGAACTTCCGCAAGGGCGCGTCCGTCGGGGATATACGGACGCGGCACTGGCAGTGCCCAGAGTGTCGTCTCAAAGCCATCAGGGTAACCTGCCTCTGCAAGAAGCCGCTTTGACAGTTCAGGATCGTAGGCGTAAGCCTCAATCGAATCATTATAGCTCCAAAGTGTCGGTGGAATCGGATTTTTCGCGGGGATCCCCAAACCTTGATACAAGTGTTCAATAATCGCAGATTTGTTAATCGCGTGATTGATAGCGAGTCGGACTTTGAGATTGTCAAATGGCGGCTTGTCCATGTTCATTGCCAAATAACCGATGCTCATCCCGGGTTGTGATAGCAATTCAAGTGACGCATCATCTCGAATCTGTTGCAGATCGTCCGGGTTCGGAAACTCCATCGCATGGAGGCTACCTTGCTGAAGTTCAATGAGACGTACCGAGTTGTCAGGAATAGAGCGGAAGATAACCCTGTCTAACATCGGACGTCCGCCCCAATAAGCCTCGTTCGCCTCAAGCACGATTTTATCTTTCCTGTCCCACCTCACAAATTTGAAAGGTCCTGTGCCAACTGGATTGTTGGAAAACTCGTCACCCCATTTTTGCACTGCTGTTGGGCTGACGATAGAAAAAGGCGTTATAGCAATCGTGTAAATAAACGGCGCATAAGCCGTCTTAAGACGAATCTGGACAGTAAATTCATCAGTAGCAGTAATTGTGTCCACGATCTCAGCCAAACCGGTGGCTATCCAATAAATATAGCTGCCGCCAACGTTATGAAACGGATGTGTGTCATCGTGTTGTCGGTTAAGCGAAAAAAGAACGGCTTCGGCATTGAAAGGGGTGCCATCATGGAAGGTTACACCTTGTCGCAAGTGAAACGTCCAGGTCAAACCATCTGCTGAACTTTCCCAACTTGTAGCGAGACCCGGTTCAATTTCAGTGCTGCCATCTTTGTATTCAACGAGTGTATCGTAGATGTTATCGCAAACTTTGAAAGATTCCCCATCTTCTTCAAGTGCTGGATCCAATCCGACAGAGTCTCCACCACGCCCAAAAATTAGGGTGCCACCGCGTTTTAGGTGAGAATCCGCAAACGCCGCTGAAAGCATTACAAAGGGTAGGACCAGAATGATGAGTAAGAAGACCTGTGCGTAAAATCTCTTTTGCATAAATTTCTCCGATGTGTAGTAAAAATATATTCCATAATACAGGCTTTTCTGCGAAATGTCAAGCGGACTTTTCTGAAAACTGATAAATATCCTTCATCTTTACGGTTTCTATACACTCCATGCGCCTACCGTGCTACGAAGATTTGAAACCACATCCCATAAAAGTCGTTCTGTTAAAAGGCGTAGTATATTAAGTGAAGTCAACAAAATTTTGAATACCTTGAGTTCGAGGCACACATGTGTTTCAAAGCATTACTGGTGTGAATAATTAAATCTCATGAAAAAATAGATATGTTATCTTTTGAACAACTCCTCCAGAATTTAACAGATACGACGCAGCCGAACCTTGTGCGAAGCACTGCTATCGTTGGGATTGTCGCGCAATACGGTTCACAGGGCGTAAAATTTCTGGTTGAGGCACTCAACGACTCTGACGCAGTAATACGGCGCGAGGCGGCGAAAGCACTTCAGGATTTGGAGGCCACAAGTGCAATAGAACCGCTGCTCCACGCGCTGCAAACAGAGTCGAATGATATAACGCTTTGGGCAATGCTTGAAGCGGTCAGTGAATTGGGATCCCCCAGTGTGCTGCCTGTACTTGAATCACTTTCTAATGTTGATTCTATGCTCACACGGATAGAAATCAAGAAAAGTATCGCCCGAATCCAAGAACGCCACGCCGATGATACTGCTCAGGTAGACGCATCTAACCATACACCTATAGAAAAAACAGAAGAAACCGCAACAAATGAAGCATCAATTGACAAACGACCGAGCATTTCTATAGAATTAACCTCTGCAAATCCGCTCACCGATCCAACGCAAGATACTATCGATACTGCAACTGTCCCGGAAAAACCGACTGAAACAGAAAACAGTGTCCAACCTACTGATCAATCTGGTGAAATTATAAATGAAACCGAGCCTACAGAAACAGAAGACATCGTCACGAATTTGCTTACCGATCCGGATGAAACGGTTCCAACGGACTCCGAAGACACAGTTGAAGCCATAGATGATACGCAGTTTGCTGAAGCGTCAGTTGAAACTATAGATGAAGGAGAAGGGACGGAGACAGTCGCAGCTGATGCGGAATCACCACAACCAGAAGAAAATACGGATATAAAGGATTTATCGGAAACAATAGCACAATCGCCGCGACTTGCTGGTTCCTCTGTTAACCTGCCTATATTGGTGCCTAATGCCGAGACTGTGCCGTATCATCCAAAGGAAACTTCACTTGAACCAACACATGCCAATTTCTTTCTCACACTGCTGCACCCAAGCAAATATTTCTCTAAACAATGGGTATCCCGAACGCGCGCATATCTAATATTGTGGGCTGTGCTCATTGCTGCAGTCGTCGGTTTCATACAACATCAAAAGCACTTCAGAGCAGAAGCAAATCCACTCTTCCCTATCGGTCTTTCGGTTGATGAACTGCCGGAACTCGTAAAACGATCCTTGGCTGAAGGGGACTTCTACATTCAAGAAGGTCTTTATAGAAAAGCTATTAGTTCTTATGAATTGAGCCGTAGGCTTGACGTGCTGCCTGTTAGTTTCTATAGGAAACTCGGATTTGCATACTTCAAGGAAGGGCAATACGCCCTTGCCGTTGAGGCGTATGAACTATTTTTAGAGGCACGGAATAACGGAACACCTGATGTGTTTGCGGCTGAAGCCTCGCTTTCGGATGTATACCCGCTCACTTCGGTCGAGGAACAGATTGCGCGCGACTACGAAACCTATAATATCCTTGGCATGGCGTATGCAAAACTTGGACGTGTGTTAGATGCCCAGCGCGCTTATAGGCAGGCAATACGTATCGCGCCAAAGTACGGGGAAGCCTACAATAACCTCGCTCGCCTCTATGCGGACAACCACCAACAGCTGTTAGCAGCAGAGCTCGGGAATCCGACAACTTCTCAAAAACTGAGACTCGCTGAGGCATTGGCATATACGGCAGTTACACTGAATCCAGATGTAGCCACATATCATGATACCTTGGGCTGGATTCTGTCAAAGCGGGGACAGGTGAATAAGGCGATCAAAACCTTAGAACGGGCTATTGATCTTCAAAAAGATGCTATTGAACCGCACTACCATCTCGCACAAGTCGCACTTGAAGTCAATGATCGGAAAAAAGCGGTAAAAGCGATCCGTAACGTATTCAAACTCAAACCTTCCTTCGTGTCTTTCAAAACTGGTGAGTAGCGACAACGCAGGATTTCAACGAATAATCGTAAGTTTCCCAACACGCCGATCCTTTTCAGACGAAAGCACGTAAATATAAATACCGCTACTGATACCTGATACATCCCAAACTTTTTTATCCCTTTCCCGTTCTGTCTTAGCGAACGACGCAATACACTTTCCACTGACATCGTAGATATAAATCTGAATCCCCGCAGGCAGTTTATCAAACGTAACCTGATCACATTTCGCGGGGTTTGGATAGACAATTATATCGCCTAATTCGGGGACTGGTAGTGTTATCGTCAGTATTCTTGCATCGTCTTCGAGGTCAGCACCGTGTATGTCTGAAAGTTGTAATGCCTCAATTTGATAGCGGCTGCCCGTCCGAAAGACTGTCGAAGGAAATGTGAGAACAACCCGATGCCCTGTCTTATCAAGAATCACTGAACGTGGGGTGTAACTCTCTATCTCGCTTGCCATATCTTGCTGCTTGTGCAAGCGGTAGCGTCCAGCGTACGTAGCTGAAATGCCCATCGGTTTGTCAAATGCCAAGGACAGTTGATTCGGTGGTGAATACACAGCATTTCGTAGTCGGGGTCGTTGCGTTGCTACAACAGATACAGGTGTAGATCGTGCTGAAGATTTACCGCTTGAATCCTGAGACGTAAGCGTGTACCAGTAAATTCGTCCTGTTGTGAGTCCTGTATCTGTAAAGTCTGTCCCCTGAATCCCTTCTCGAATCTGTTCCAGGGAATCTTCAGTTTCGCCGCGATAGAGGGTATATGTTGCAGCGTTTGGCACTGACTGCCATGAAAGCTGCACGGATGTTGATCCAACAGGCTTAGCGATAATTTTCCACGGAACATTCAGCGGACCGCTTGATTGTAAGTTCAAAGATGTAGGTGTTCCAAAGACAGTTAAGACATTATTGCTATTGAACAACAAAACATTCTCACCATCCCCATTAGTATCTACTACAATCGGACTGAAAGTGTTTGTTGCAGCATGATGCCAGATCGGACGATAATCTATGCCATCATATTGCACAAGGTAAAAGTTCGGTGCAAGGATAAGGCATAATTCATTCCGTCCGTCGTTGTTCGCATCGGCAATCGTCATCCCATTCCCACCATTTCGTACATCACGGATACGTTGTGTCCATACGGGACGGTAAGTATCATTACCATCGGACGTGAAAATGGTTAAAAGCCAGTGGTTATACCGAATGTCAAGTGCGATGGGACCGACCTCAGTGCCTGACATCGCACAGACAGCAAACTCCGCCTTACCATCACCATCCATATCTCCAGCGGCAAAGAGTTGAGGACTGCCTTCAGGCAATTTAACTGTCCATGTCTGTCTATATTGATTGTTGCTAATCGTCTCGTACATAAATAGATCCCCGTCACTATCCCCTATTAAAATTTCCATCTGTCCATCGTTATCAAAATCACTTGTGGCAGCATTCGCACGGATGCCATTGTTGCCTAACGTCGGATTTTCAAGAGTAGCGATAGGACGATAGTTGTTATCCCCATCTGCCTCGTACACTGAAATAGAATTGGTGGTATCATCGCGAGTGAAAATCTCAGGCTTGTCATCTGCATCCACGATTGCTATGCTCCAATCCCCTTGTGATTCCCAGATACGTTCCGTTGGAAACCTATCTTGTGTGGGTTGTTCCAATAAGAATGTTACTCCTGGAGAATTACACAATATCTCTATAAGTCCGTCGTTGTCGGTGTCCACGACCGCCCGCGGTAGGAAGGGTTCAGGGAATGCGAAGATTGGTCTGAATGTGCCATCATCCGCTATCTCAATAATCTGTGCCAGATTTGTACCCATTTTCGCAGTGATAAACTCAAGTCTTCCATTTCTATTTATATCCATAGGTGTGTCTACAGCGTGTAACGCATCTGCCGTTGATGTTCCTGCCGAGAGATGCAATGGATAAATCGGCGCGTTTTGAACCGCGATCTCATACAATACACCCTTGTTGTCATCAACCCACAACACCCCTGCGCGATTTTCCACGGACAAACGATACCTATAGGCACCAGCGGATATACCTAAATCAGACAAATTTACGATATGAAGAAGATTCTCTGAATCTGAGCGGGCAGCTCTAACGACGTTCCCGTTTGGCTGAAAAATTTCTATCTCGCCAATAGATACCTCATCCGTCTGCCACATCACTACTGATTCAACGTTATTTCCGACAAACCATGCCTGCGATTCATGCATAGAAATGCGTGGTACAATCCGATCCACTTCAACAACGGTTCTGTCTCTTTTGATGTCGCCGTTTTCCGATTTTACACTGATCCTCACTGTATATCGCCCCTCCGATAAGCCAGAGGTGTCCCATTTGTACAGGCAGATATTGAATTTCGGTTTCGTTTGCACAGTTTCCAAGGGAAACCATAAATCCGGCACTTCACCAATCCCATATTCCAACCAATACTCAGTAAATCCAATCCCTCCTGCACTACCGAAAATCTCAATATTCTCAATATCGCTGGATTCTGGACCCTGTGCCTTCATCTGATGTGCATCAATCTGTGCGATCAGTTCTGTTGAAGCGGTAAGTGCGCCGGACGCATCAACCAAACCGGCACCAACGAGATTACTAATGAAAAGCGGGCCTGCAGTGCGAATGAGGGTTGCCTGAATCTCTGCATTAGTATAATCCGGGTTTGCTGACAAAACTAAAGCAGCGACCCCAGATACATGCGCAGCTGCCATCGAGGTGCCAGATGATTTTTGATATCTACCGTTCAAATCGGTACTAAGAATTTCGTCCCCTGGAGCGGCTATATCAATTGTTGCGCCGAAATTAGAATCAATGTACAGCTGCCGCTCCGCATCAATCCCTGCTACAGAGATGACAGTTTTCAGCCCGGCAGGGTACCACGATCCGACTGCGCCGTTATTTCCAGCGGCAGCAACCAGCACACATCCACGGGCGTGAGCATACGCTATAGCGTCTTCTATAATGAAGGCATTTACTGTATCTCCCCAACTCATGTTAATCACCTGGGCACCATTATCTGCTGCGTAAACGATAGCCGCAGCAACATCGTCGTTCTGGAGATACCCACCGCCCCCATATTTAAAATCGGCTCTCAACGGCATGAGACGACACCGCCATGCTATTCCCGCAATTCCAATACCATTGTTTGCTGCCGCAGCGATAATGCCGGAGACGTGCGTCCCGTGTCCGATTTCATCTTCAGGTGCGTTATCCCGCACTGTCCAATCCCCACTACCCGGTAGGGTAGGGGCATCACTGAAATCCCAGCCATTAATGTCGTCAACATAGCCGTTTCCATCGTCGTCAATACCATTTCTCGGAATCTCACCAGCGTTTTGCCACAGTTGCGAACGAAATTCCGGATGCTGCATATCTACACCACCGTCTACAACAGCGACTGTTACTGCTGGAGTCCCTTGCTCAATATTCCACGCTTGTGGCATATTCATTACAGCCAAATTCCACTGTTCGCCATAGTTGGGGTCGTTCGGTACTATTTCGGCACAAGGTCGATTGAGACGGTTCATCTCAACCGCTTCAATCGCAGGGTGTCTCGCATACCGTTGCCGCAACGGTTCTAATGCCCATGCTGCTGGAAACTGAATCAGATAATTACGGCGGAGCAGCGGATGTTGTCCGGCAGATGTCGTCGGTGAAAAAACAGGTGAAACAGATACCGCACCGAGTTTTTTACTCAACGCGTCAAGCTGCTTGCTCGGAACATCCGGACGTAGGCGGACAATCAGTTCGCCCGGCGTGTAAGTGATTTGAGAAAAGTTGTCTGAGTTGCTCTGTGCAAAGACAAATTGGGCATTTATGAACGACACGAGAATATAGATATAGATAGATTTTTTCGTCATGATTCTTTGTGCTTACTGGCTTGGATTGCCTCCGTTTTGTTGACACTCCCTTGGTTGTGTTTATCCACTATATATTTACAATTGCATTTTCAAACCTAATCTGATATATTAGTATGGTACGGAATTCAGAGACAAAAAACAAATATTTTTATATGTTTCATAAATCAATATAAGGAATAAACGCATGAAAGCATCAGAACTCACCGTAAAATGCTTGGAAAATGAAAACGTTGACTATATTTTTGGAATACCGGGCGAGGAAAACCTGGATCTCATGGATGCCTTATTGGAATCCGAAATTCAATTTATTCAGACGCGCGACGAACGCGGTGCTGCCTTCATGGCAGATGTCTATGGACGGCTCACTGGACGCGCAGGCGTGTGTCTCGCGACGCTTGGTCCTGGTGCTATGAACCTTGTCACGGGAGTTGCTGATGCCAATATGGATAGGGCACCTCTCGTTGCGATTACCGGACAAGCCAGTCTGGACAGGATGCACAAGGAATCGCATCAATACATGGATGTCGTCTCTGTCTTCAAACCGATGACAAAATGGAATACGCTCCTCCATCTACCTGAAATCATCCCCGAATCAATAAGCAAAGCCTTCAAAATCGCAACAGGCGAAAAGCCTGGGGCTACCCACCTCGATTTTCCTGAAGATGTCGCAAAGATGCAAATCGACGCGGAACCTGTTTCACACGACTTTCCGAGTGAAGCAGAACCTGTCGCCTCTTGCTTACAACGTGCTGCACAACTGATTAACGACGCAAAACAACCCATTATCCTCGCAGGGAACGGTGTCATCCGACAAAACGCCTCTCGAATGCTAACCCAATTCGCAGAGATGACCAATATCCCGGTGGCGCATACCTTTATGGGTAAAGGGAGCATCCCTTGGACGCATCGCCTTTCGCTTTTAAGTGTTGGCTTGCAAGCAAACGATTTTGTCTCCTGCGGGTTTGATCGCGCCGACCTCGTTATTGCCATCGGTTACGATATTGTCGAATACCACCCACGCCTCTGGAACCCGAATCGAGACAAGAAACTCATCCATATTGATACACAACCGAGCGAAACCGATGCCTCTTATGTCACTGATGTGGAAATGGTGGGCAACATCCGACAGAGTCTCAGACACCTCATGGCACAAGAAATTTATCCCAAAGATGCGGAGTATGCTTCAAACACTTTGCGGAAAATTATACTTGATCAACTTGACGAACATCGCGATGACGCAGATTTTCCGATGAAACCACAAAAAGTTTTAAGCGATGTCCGTTCTATACTCGCCGAAGATGATATTCTCATTTCCGATGTCGGCGCACATAAAATGTGGATTGCACGCATGTATCCATGCTCTCAACCCAATACATGCATCATCTCCAATGGATTCGCCGCTATGGGGATCGCACTCCCGGGGGCTTTCGTCGCCAAACTCATCTATCCAGAGCGTAAATGTTTGGCTGTCTGCGGCGATGGTGGGTTCATGATGAACTCGCAGGAACTCGAAACCGCTGTCCGAACAGAAGTGCCTTTTGTTACCCTTATCTTCAATGATGAGGCTTACGGACTCATTGAATGGAAGCAGATGAATGGCTTTGGTAGACCGGCACACATTGATTTCACAAATCCTGATTTCGTCAAGTACGCCGAAGCCTTCGGTGCCAAAGGCTATAGAGTTGAAGGCAGCGACGAACTCGTTCCTATACTCAAAGATGCGTTCAGCCAAAAGGTTCCTTCCGTCATTGATTGCCCTGTCAACTACGCAGAAAATCTACGCTTGACGAACGAACTCGGACAACTCACATGCCCCATTTAAAAGTAGTCGGCACGCACCGCGTGCCGTAAACATCTTTCAGACGCTCATCGTGGTTTTAGTCTATTTATTTTCGGAGATGCTTCGTTTTTTCTTAAGGAGGACCCTCTACCCAAAAATGGCAGTTTCAACAATTGAATGGGCTGACGGCAGAATTCGGATGATTGACCAAACGCTGTTGCCCAACGAATTCAAACATATTTATTGTGATGACCTCCCGTCAACTTGGGAGGCAATTAAATCGCTACGTGTTCGCGGTGCCCCCGCGATCGGAATCGCTGGCGCATTAGGGGCAGTACTCGGAATTTGGAATTCTACTGCGAAAACCTACGAGGCATTCGCTGCTGAACTCAAGTCCGCAACCGATTATCTCGCAACATCTCGACCGACAGCCGTTAATCTCTTTTGGGCATTGGATCGAATGACACGCACAACGGAAAAAAATAATCATCTTCCAATTCCTGAGCTCAAAGAGGTCCTGCTCGCTGAGGCTTTGGAGATTATTGATGAGGATAAGGCGATGTGCCGGGCGATCGGGCAACACGGTATGACGTTGCTAAACGAAAACGATACCATTCTGACGCATTGTAACGCTGGCGGATTAGCTACATCCGACTACGGCACGGCGTTAGCTGTAATGTTTAGTGCACACGAAGCCGGTAAGCAAATCCAAGTTTATGCCGATGAGACGCGTCCGCTTTTACAAGGCGCACGTCTCACCACGTGGGAACTCATGCAAGCTGGTATTGATGTAACCCTTATCTGTGATAACATGGCTGCACAAGTTATGAAAGAGGGCAAAATCCAATGTGTTATTGTCGGAGCTGACCGGATTGCAGCAAATGGCGACACTGCGAACAAGATCGGTACCTATAACGTTGCTATCCTCGCTGAGGCACACGGCATCCCTTTTTATGTCGCTGCACCGACTTCAACGTTAGATTTCGCCCTCGAAACAGGCGCAGAGATTCCCATTGAGCAACGCGCGTCAGAGGAGGTAACAGAGGGCTTCGGTAAACTTACTGCCCCTGAGGGCGTGAAAGTTTATAGTCCCGCATTCGATGTTACGCCTGCGGCGTTAGTCACAGCAATTATCACCGAAAAAGGGATCGCACACGCACCTTATACCGACAGCTTGAAGGCTTTACGGGATGCATAAAACGATTCCGCAGGTTATGCCGCTTTGGCAATGTTCGCCCGGGTGCCACCTATATCAAAGCAGTCGTACTGATTCGTATGCATAATCCGAGTCGCGAATGCCATTGCTTGTTTTTCTGTGAGGTAACCGTCTGCGATTTCGGCTTCAAGGGCGCGTCGGATTTCATTCCGCGCTTGAATCGCGTATGCCATCGCACTGGTTGGCCACCCCGTATCGCCGCCGAAGGCAAACAATTTATTTGATGGAACAGCATGGATACACCGACGCAGAAAATCGCGCGAGCTGTACGGATCAATGCTCCATGCCCAGCAGAAGTCAACCCAAATATTGCGATAGTGTTTGGCGAGTGCGACCAATTCGTCGTTGTAAGGGTAGGAGATGTGCATCAGGACGAACTTCGCATCAAGATAGCGAGCAAATAAAGCACACATGTTGCCAGCCGGGATACGGCGCACCGGCATCCGGTCATTTCCTGCATAATAGCCCGTGTGGATTTTAAAGGGCAGGTTGTGTTCAATCGTGAGTTCGACGCCGCGCGCCCAGCACCAATCACCGAGACACAGACGCGTCGCTTCATCAAGGTCTCCAGCGGGTTTCGTGAGAACGGCATTCAGCGCAGCGGAAGCCTCCGCATCGCTCCTTTCGCTCCAGTCGAGCGTGCGGTTATAAGCGTGTTGCGATTTTACGGCGATCGCACAAGGGGCGTGCTTGGCAAAAATTGCCTCCATAGCCCCCTTGAGTGTGGCAAGGTCGTTGACTTCAATACCTGTTTCGGCGTGGATAGCACCCGGATCCACCTGTCCGTTACAGAATGTTGCCCACGAAAGATCGTAGAGGAAAAAATCGGGACCAGAGGTGTCTGGTGTGCACTGCCAACTGAAATCGTCTGTTTGAATGTGATCAAGGTTCGCGAGATCGTGTAAGATATGATGGCGTTTCCCCGGGGTGCGAATTGCTTTCACTTTATCCTGGGCCGCCGCAAGACCTTCACCCGTTAGTTCGTCAAGTCCATAGATGTGTTTCGCGATGAGGCTGACTGCTTCGCCATATCCAGTAAACTGTGTCGCTTCCCATGCGTCTCGGATCCCTTCAAACCGTGATCTAATGTCTTGTGAAGCGTCCATCAGGTTACCCATCGCTGCCGGGGAAGCACCGGCTGTTACCAAGTCAGCTGGAACATAGTTTTGGAATAGATCTTGGAGGATATCAGGCCCGTTTTCAACCCATTCGGCTTCACGCTTCATGTGTTCGTGTGTATCAACAAGGCGAATAGATTGGATGTGGTGTGTTAAATCGGTGGTTGCCATGCATAGTCTCCTATAAAAATTGAAACCAAGTTTTTAGAGTCTCGTAACTTGACAAATGTGTTGAATTGTGGTTTAATATATAAAAATGTCTTGGCAATTGCCTCTCTTTACAATGTTGTTTAAACAGTGAAAACGAGATTTGCCCTATTATAAGAGGGGCAGCGGTTTGTGTCAAGAAAAACCGTACATTCAGTAGTGCCATTTGGTTTTCGACCTTCTACCGATTTTTCAATGAGAGGTACGATCCAACGATGCTCGTATGTCACGAGACATGTTTACGGTAAGGTTGAGTGGTTCTAACAAAATTTGGGGAGGTACAGGTGAAGCCTCCCTCTGAATGTGAAATGCTCACGCAGAAACGCTAATGGTTATAAGTTGCCTTCTTGATGAAGGACCAGACCACAGGAGCATGTAATGCCTACAGGACGGATAAAGTACTATAATTTCGATAAAGGCTTCGGATTTATCGCTCAAGATAGCAGTGACGCGGATGTCTTTTTACACAGTTCCGCTATTAAGCAACCTGAATACGAAGAACTCCGCGTTGGGCAACGCGTGAAGTACAGTGTCATCGAAGGTGAAAAGGGACTCGTTGCCCAAAACGTTGAAGTATTATTGACACCGACCGAACGCCGATGGCTGCGACAAGGCAAGGCGATTATTCCGCGCGGTTACGCTGGATTTCCAGGTCAAAATCAAGGGCAATTTATGAATGACGAGGCAGCACCTGCCCCTGGCCACAGAGCCGCGCCAAAGCAGGATCGCAGTCCCCCTGATGATTCCTTAATCCCTTCAGATTCAACATCAAAGCAGCACAGCCAATCTACCCCAACAAAAGACCCTAATGATGCAGAGGCATCAACACAAGCAGGAAACGAACAATCTTCAAAGCAACTCAGCTTCGGGGACCTCTATATCCTCAAGCAAATTAACTTTGAAACATCAATGTTTTTCGCACTGTATGACACTGTACAACTCCCTGCTACTGTCCTTGAAATGACGCTTGCCAATTTGACACTCAATAGCAATGGGCGCGAACAGCATATCCCTAAAACAGATGTTAAATATTGCTATAAAGATGTTGATGCAGAGAGAGTTCAAGCAGCAGTTGAGATTGATGAAGATGTTAAAGCACAGCAATTGAAGCAAATACCTGCTGAGGCACAGGCGTGTGAAATTGATACAGAAGCCGTACGGCATGCCCGAAAAAATGGAACCTCGATCCAGATTACACTCCGGGAGGGTGAAATCTTCCGAGGGACTGTAGACTGGGTGAGTCCTTATGAAATTAAACTCATCTTAGAGAACGGATCGAAAGTCGTTATCTTCCGGCACGCCGTCTACAATCTTTCCGTAGATTAGGTGTTTCCTAATGAAAGCATATTACGAACTTCTTGATGAGATTCAGCGCGATGTCCAACGCTTGCGCGAGGAATCCGGAGGTGTGCCGTGTCCATCTACCTGTTTCGCCTGCTGCCACAATACTGCGACAATGGCGATCAGTGAGGTTGAGGCACGACACCTAAAATTAGGGTTAGATACACTGCCCGCGCAGCTCCGGACACATATTCGCGCAAGAGCGGAACGAACCATCAAAAAGTTAGAAGCGCACGGCTATAACGCTGAAAGCATCATGCCAGATACCGGTATGGAAGCCGTTAGCGTGGTACGCGGTAAGCCAGAAGGTGAATGTCCTATGCTCATCGGGGGTGTCTGTTCTGTTTACGAACATCGTCCGGTCATCTGCCGCGTCTGGGGATATCCAATTGATAACGGCAATGAGTTAGCCTGCTGCCACAAAACCTTCCTCGGTAAACGGAATCGCTTCCAACCCCTCGCTTATAACCGCTATTGGAAAACCTGTCAAAACCTTAGCACCGAATTAGGTGCCACCCAGAAAACACCAAACTGCTACCTCGTCGCGCAATTGCTCTCGGAGTAAAATCCTAACACACCGTTTTTGGAACTGTGGAGGCTCCATGAAAAACAGATTTATCCTTCCCTATTTCTTTTATCTCACATCTGTTTTGAGCCTCCTGTTCTGCTTCGGTTGTGGAGATGCTGAAGACGAACAAGAGGCAATCAGCTCTACCAACAATACGCTCCTCGGCGAACTTGATGAACCATCGCGACACCCCGCTGAACAACAGCGAGGGTTGACAGAGGAAGACTGGAAAAAGTTGAAGGACGCTGAAAAATGGGTACACTTGACAGTTGAAGACTGGGTAAATTTAAAAGACAGAGATTGGGAAAAGTTAAAAGGCAAAGATTGGGTCAGGTTAACAAACGCCGAAGTTAGAAAATTCATGAACCTTGAGATTCCAAAAGGTTGGGTCGCTGAGACGAAAGACGAGGCGTTACGTGAAAAATTTCACACGGCAGCTTTCTTCCAAAAGTTTGGAGACATCCCACAGGCTCGCTATGATGTAGAATTTAGGCGAAATTCTCAGAAAATGGCGGGGAAAGATGGGTTTATACGTGTAACACCTGAGTTTGCTAAGTACCTCGTTGCGGATAGCGCAGCAACCTATTTTCTTGTTCCAACTGAAGCGCATAGGCGTTTGCTTGAAGATCAGATAAAGCAGTTAAAACGTATAATAGAACAAACAATAGAACAAGAAGAACGTCGTTTATTAGAAGAAGAACTTCGTGCCTTGGAACAGCTCAGAATGGAAGATCCCCAAGCTTGGATAAAAGGCATGCGTGCCTTTCTTATTAAAGAATATGGAGATATTCCAGAAGTTGATACGATTGCCAATTTTCTACGAAAAGTGGAACTCAATCTACCCAGAACAGACGAGGAATGCCACACCTATCTTAAGGCGTACAACACCCTCTACGTTGATTCTGATGATTTCGGATCAAGCTCACGCTATGAATACTATGCTACGTTTGAAGCAGTGGACCAGATCCAACCTATTGGGGCGGGTAAACCGCTACAAATCCTCGAAAAATTCCGAGAGGCGAGAGCAGAAGGTATCTCATTCTATAATATAGACTGGAACGATGATTAGCACACATGAGGTGTTTTAGGCGCGCTTTCGCTTAATTCCCGCAAAAACTGGAAAGTATAAATCCCAGTACGGTGTCCATCACTCCACCCCAAACGCACCGCATAGCGTCCGACTCGCTGAATATCCACAAGCCGTAAATTTTCAAAAAAGTCATCAGACGGTAAAATATGGAAGGGATCTTTTCCGAAACGGACAGCGTCGCAGTGGGCACACGGGCACTTTTCGCGGAGGAAACGGTAGGACAGTTCGCCACGGTAAGAATCTTTCCATTGAATTTCTAAACTCGTGTCGCCTCTTTCAATGCGGGTCGGTTGAAATTTTTTCATGATAACCCTCAAATACCTTGTGGATATAAAAAAACGGTTGCCAATTTGTGCGACCGCAAGCAGCCTCGCAAATCAACAACCGTTCCAGGAATCACGAATCTAAGGATTGCGCCTGCTATCTGTTATTCAAAGTACTCCGCGTTGATATCAATGAACTCTTCCCATTCTTCAGGGACATCCTCTTCCATGAAGATCGCCTCGACGGGGCATTCAGGTTCGCATACACCACAGTCGATGCACTCTTCTGGGTCGATGTAAAGCATATTGACTTCTTCAAACTCGTCAGCATCCGGTAGGGGATGGATGCAGTCCACTGGGCATACATCAACGCACGAACTATCCTTAACATCAATACAGGGTTCGCAAATCACATACGTCATGTTGAAAAACTCCTTTCCGCTTAATTTATAGTAATAACTTCACGCAATAGGCGAGGTTAGCCGCTTTGATGAAGAAGGCATAAAAAACATCGTCATATATGGCGGATTTTTTTTGCTGTGTCTGCTGAGTTGCGATTCAAGACACAATAATAATACCACATGCACCTTATTTTGTCAAATTACATTTCCAACAGTTTATGACAATTTCTCCAAATTATGCACCCTTTTTCAATCAAACACTGGTCTTTAATTATAAAGCGTAAAGCAGCGTTTTAAATTTAAACAGTTTCAACACTATTCACTAATCATGGAGAACTCGGATGGTAGAAAGCGATGTTCAACTGATTCGCAACAACGCGGGCTGTTTCACATCTCGCTTGGAGAAGAAAAATGGGTAGAAGGAAAACCATGAAAGTCTTAATTTCCCTTCTGATCGTTCTACTTGTCCTCCCGCTCGCTTTCGCCGCTGAGGACAAACAGACTTCTGATGTTACCAGCCTTTACCACCTCGCTAATATCTTAGGCATTCAAGTGTCACTGGCGCACATCGAAAACACGCTCATTGAGCAGGCTGCGGAGCATCATACCGTCGATTTTGCGAATCTTATTGATGCTGCCAAGGAAATCGGACTCGAATTGCAAGAACGCAATCTCAGCTATGAAGAACTCCGAGAGTTTAAAACGCCAGTCATCGCGCATCTCAAGACTCCGTTTGAAGACAAAACCCCCGCAAAAGTAGATGCCACCGTTGGACATTTCATCGTCGTTGAGTACGGAAATAAAAAGTGGGTGCGTCTCTTTGATACACCCAATAGATCGCTATATCAGGCAGCCACTGTTGTCTCCAGAGATCGCTTCTTGGATCGCTGGACCGGACGTGTGCTCACACTCTCAGAAAACCAACGTCAGCAAAAGCAACCGGTTTTGGAGGTTTTTCCCACGTTGCTGGATTTAGATGCTTTAATCACGCTTCAGCGCGATGCTGTCGATCAGGACTTAGCAGGGTACCAATTTCCTGTCCGACTGAAAAATCGGGGTGATGTGCCGATACGCATCGCCTCTGTGGCAGGCAATACGTGACATACGGTTGTTGCTAAGCCTAAGACGGATGTCATCCCTGTCGGAAAAGATGCTGTTTTAGGTATCGGTTCGACTGCAGTTGCAGCCTATAGCACCTCTTTTATGACTGTCCATATTCAGACAGATTCACCACAACGTCCCTATACTTTTGTCTCTTTCGGGCGCGCAAGGGAATTCCCTGTCGTCTTCGTCCCTGAGAACATTTATGTGGAAAGTACCGGCGCATCGCAACCCAAGAAAACCGTGAGGCTTAAAAATCCTCGTGAAACGGCTCTGATGATTCAGAATATTAAAAGTTCACAAGAATGGATTCAGCCTGTTCTCAGCGGTGACAACGTCGTTTACCCATGGCGCACTGCGGATATTGAACTGAATTTTGAAACAGATCAGATGCCCAAAGGACGGTTTAATGAGAAACTCACGGTTGAATACATGGACCACAAAGGCGAAATAAGGTCCATCAAGTTACCGATATCTGGCGACGGAAGTCAAGTCTATACACTCGTGCCGGAACGTTTTTTCTTTGGACAAGTTAATGCCGGCGAGGAAAATACGAAAGTATTGGTCCTGAAGAATCTGACGAGCACTGAGCTCCAGATCGAGAAAGCCGAAACCGATATCGGAACAATCACGGTAAAAAGCCAAGAGAACAGTAACAACTATCAATTAACGCTAACGTTGCCATCGGTTTTAACAAAAGGCATCCTGAAAAGCGAAGTTCGACTTCGGACGAGCCACCCAAAGATGTCCGTTATCAAGATACCAATTTTTGCTTTCGTCACAAAGTAGGGTGTTTCGTGCCCGAACACACTAAAAACAGAAAAGGAGCTATCCGATGAAATATCTCAGAGGTACATTTCTAATAATTCTCATTGGCATTTTAATGACTCCAATTATATTGTTCGCAATACCGCACGAACCCTCTCCTGCAGGTGGCGGTTGGCTTGAGTTGAACCCTAAACTTGGAAAAGCCCAAACGGAGGCACCTTGGTTTCCCGAACTGACCGGCGAACTCACGATTGAAGCGTGGATCTACGTAGACGAGACGTTACCGAAGCAAGTCACCTTTTCTCTCGTTGGTCAAACGGACCGATTCAGCTGTTTTATGACTGGGATGCCTGTGGACGAAGATAGAGATAATGTGATGGATACCCGACTCGGTATCCTTTCCAATGGGACTAAAGAACCTTCAATGGTGACGAAAATGGAAAGTCTGCCGATCCGTCAGTGGGTGCATTATGTCGCGACAATCGACCGCGGTGCTGCTATCGGCAGCGATGGTCTTATTTTACCAGGCGGAGGTGAAGGGAGCGAACTGCCAGTGCCAAATGAGAATCGGCTTGTGCTTGGCGGTATGCCAACTCTGACGAATCTGCCAGCACCTTTGGGGGACAAAATGCGTTTCGCTTCAGGGGTCTACATTGACGAGTTGCGAATCAGCAGCGTTGTTCGCTATAAAGGAAACTACGACGTGCCAACACACGCGTTCACCGCAGATACTGATACCATAGGACTCTATCATTTTGATGAAGGATCAAAACAACGTTACGAAGATAGTTCAAATTCCCAGATTCCCTTAATCCGCAGTGAGATAGATCCTGAGATGCTTGCGAAGATTGAGGCATCAACAGCCTCGCCTGTGCTGGCAAAAAGTGAAGCAGAGCTGCTTCAACTGATCCGCGAAGGGATTGCCTATTACGATGGACTGCTTAAAAGCGGGCGTGTTGACTTTCTTCGGAAAACTACCAGTGTTGAATCTGATGGACCGATGGGACGTGCCCCAAGTGGCACCTGGAAGGGGACTTTCGAGTTTTCAGGACGCAAAATGAGATGCCTCGTGACACGAGATGCTATTCAGTACGATCCTGACCGGAACATTCCAATTACGGGAACAGAGCAATACGCTTATGATGGCGAAACCTTTGAGAGACTCCGAGAAACATTTAACGGTATTATGCTGAGTCGCAGAAGCGAAATTGTCGATGACCCATCTGATGATCCACGCTTCTGGGGATGGGACCTTAGTGGTGGAGAAGATTCTCTCGTAATGCTTATTGATGGGCTTGATGTTGAAAGCATTAAAGAGGTGCGCTTTAACGACAGTGATGTCTATCATCTTACAGGGAAGATGTTTGGGATCACAATAGAATTGTGGCTGAACCCAAAGAAAAGCTACCGACCCGTACGTTATATGTTTGCTCAACCAATGTTTACCGTGATAAAGGATTTCAAGTTCAAAGAGGCCGCACCCGATCTCTGGTTCCCAGAATCTGGCAAGTGGGTTACGACTATAACCGATATGAAGACCGGCACGAAAACCGACATCACGACCACAACGATGCAATTCACAAACATTCGGATTAACGAACCTATTCCTGACTCCCGATTTTCCATTGAACCACCCCCCGGAGCAAGAGGGTATGACATGCGGACCCGAGAAAGTTTTGAGGTTCCAGAGGAGAACAACAAGTAATGTGCTTCAGACCTCAGTCGTTTCAGGAAGAGAGACTCACATGGCCGTGGATGAAGGTAACCATGCAAGTCCAACGCGCTGCCTTCAATATCCCGATTGGGAAAGAAGATTGGCATTTCTCAGATTAACGCATTACTCATAGATCATCGCACTTAAAACTCCTACCGATAAACGGAAAATTGGACGACATCGCAAAATATTTGACAAATCCTAAAGTTTTGTGTTAGTATGTCAATAATCGAAAAAAGTGTCGCTTACAAGTCCCGCTGTATTGCAAAACGCGGGTTTTCCGTCTCAACACCAGTAGGAGCAGTATGAAAAGCCCCCCCCGCAAGAAGTGGCGGTTCAGGAATACAGATATTGATAGTAGTTTAGCATTGGCAGCCGAGGTGGGGGTTTCTCCGTTTGCTGCGCGACTGCTAATCAATCGCGGGATAACGACTGCTACCGAAGCGAATGCCTACCTTTACCCCACTTTTGATCAACTTCACTCCCCTTTTAGATTAGCCGATATGGACAAAGCCGTGGAGAGGATACACACGGCGATCTCGCGCGGTGAGAAAATTTGTGTTTACGGTGATTATGATACCGATGGCACCACCGCAACTGCGCTACTGCTCCACACATTTCGTCAGATGGATGTCCCTGCTGACTACTATATCCCGAATCGATTTGATGAAGGCTACGGGCTAAGTGAGGATACAGTAAGAACAATCCACGAAGAAAACAATGCAAAATTACTAATTACTGTAGATTGTGGTATCAACTCGGTTAATGAGGTAAAATTAGCCAATCAACTCGGTATAGATGTTATTATCACCGACCACCACCAACCCGAGGAAGAACAGCCACCCGCACACGCGTTGATTTCCCCTAAGGTGCCAGGGAATGAATATCCTTATACCGAACTTGCTGGTGTCGGTTTAGCTTTCAAGTTGGCACAGGGCTTGGTAGATGATACGGAATTTCTGGAGTCTCTGCTTGATTTGGTAGCGTTGGGTACCGTCGGGGACATGGCGTCCTTAACTGGAGAGAACCGCATTTTGAGCCGCTTAGGATTAGCGGAACTTAATAAACGCGGACGTCCGGGCATTCATGCTTTGTGCGAAGCAGCCGGTCATAAAATTGATGCGCCCGTTGATGGGTACGCTATCTCTTTTAAATTGGCACCCCGCATCAACGCCATCGGACGCATAGACACCGCAGACACCGCAGTTGAGCTACTCACCGCCGATTCTGAGGATGTCGCAACTCGGATCGCCTTCCAACTCAATCAGGCAAATCAGAAACGGCAAGAATTGGAAAGACAAATCCAAGATCAAGCGATGGAGATAATTGAAAGAGAGGTCGACGATGACACCGTTGGGATTGTTGTCGCCAGTGACAGATGGGACGCAAAGGCACAAGGTGTCGTTGGTATTGTTGCCTCCCGTTTGAAAGAGACTTATTACAAGCCTGCCATTGTTCTCGCGGTTAACGGTGATGAAGCGACGGGGTCCGGACGTTGTATTGAAGGTATGAACCTCGCCGATAGTCTTGTCGCCTGCACAGATTTGCTGGTGAAACACGGTGGACACGCAGCCGCCGCCGGACTAACAATCAAAACAAGGAACATCCCTCAATTCAGCCAAACCTTCAACGAATACGCCTCTGAACATTTGACAGGAGAAGCACTCCAACCGAAGCTGGACCTTGAGTTTGAAACGCACTTCTCGCTTTTAACGTTAGACACACTAAGGGAACTCGAACAGTTTGAACCTTTCGGACAAAAAAATCCGGCGCCGCTTTTTGGCAAACGGCGTGTCAAAGTTGCTAACGGCACACCCAGAACTATGAGCGATGGAAAACACTTAAAAATGTTCGTCAACGATGGCGACGTGCGACACTGCGCCATCGCATGGGGGGCTGGTGATCAACTCGTTACCTTCAATCGTGCCAATGTCTCACTCGATGTCGCCTTTTCACCACAGATCAACGAGTGGCAAGGGACCCAATCCGTACAACTTATCCTTAAAGATTGGGAGATACACGCTGAAGGCAGGGACATGAACTGGGATGTTTTTCCCAGACTTGATGATGAATCCTCTGTAAAGATTGCCGACAGGCGGAATACGAAGAAAAAAGACTATCTTTTAAAGTTGCTTCAACGAGAAGAATCGTGTATAATTTATGTACAGAATAACGAAATGCTCGACTTTTTGCTCACAAGGCTCCTACCAGAGAGCATCGAGGGGATTGTGCGGCACGATGAGACAACATCCGCTGAAGAGGAAGCAACCTTATTGCAGCAATTGGCGCATGGCGAACTCAGGACAATCGCCTCAAGTCGTAGTCTATCAAGGCACAAAGGATTTCCTTTCGTAAAGCATGTTGTCTTTTGCCATCTCACGCCGAGTCCAGACCTCTTTTTCAAGCGATGCGTACCCGCTTTCGCAACAAAAGAAACCTCCTGCCTGCATCTCATCTACGGCGATGCAGACGGAACGGAGATGCAAAATTGGGTCGCCAAAAAATATCCCGAAAAAGCCGAATTACAGCAATTGTACGGTGGGATACGTAAAACCATACAGTCAAATGGAGCGGACGGATACCCTGAAACGGCAATGTTAAATGGCGCACTAGGACCTCCTGCGACAGTTGAAACCGGACTTACTATCTTTGAAGAATTGGCGTTTATTGAGCGGTATGCGGAATCAGGACACAGGCTTGTGAAACTCCGTCCTGCTCAGAAAAGTGATTTATCTCGTTCGCCAACTTACGTGAGAGGGCAATGGATCAAGCAGACAAGCCCTTCTTTCATTGAGTTTCAGTTGAAAGAAAATATTGAATCTATGTGGGAGCGCGTGAAAAATGAGTGTCAAATCCCTAATCAACCAGATTCAAGCATATAATCCCGACGCAGAGGTTGAACTCCTTGAGCGTTGCTACCGTTTCGCGCGAGAGGCACATAAAGGGCAAAAACGGAAATCTGGTGAACCCTATTTTACGCATTGTGTCGAAACCGCTGAAATACTCACCGAACTACGCTTAGATACCCATACAATCTGCGCCGGGCTCATGCATGATGTCCTCGAAGATACTGGCATCGCCCGCGAAGAACTGCAGGTGCGGTTTGGTGCTAACATCGCAAATCTTGTTGAAGGTGTCACAAAGATTGGGCAATATAGACCGAGCGTTACCTCCGCTGCTTCTGGTACAACAATCACAGTTGAGGAGCGCGTCCATCGAAAACGCCAAGCAGAAACCTACCGAAAACTCCTCTTAGCAACAGCAGAAGATATGCGGGTCATCCTCATTAAACTCGCTGATCGACTTCATAACATGCAGACGCTGAACTTCCTTTCCAGTGAGAAATGTCAACGCATTGCAAAGGAGACATTGGAGATTTACGCCCCGATCGCACACCGATTGGGGATTTGGCGTATTATGAACCGACTCGAAGATTTGGCGTTTAAGTACCTCTATCCCGATGAATATCGGAAAATTGCCGAACTGCTGAACCAGAAGCTCGCTGAACGCGAAGCTTACTGTGAGAAAATGGTGAAGGAGATCCGTCAAGTCCTTGAAAAACGGGATGTCTACGCCGATGTTCATGGGAGAACGAAGCATATCTATAGTATCTACCAGAAAATGCAACAGAAAGGAACCCCTTTCAGCGAAATCCGGGACCTCGTTGGTCTTCGAGTCCTTGTTAAAACCGATGCTGATTGTTATACCGCACTCGGCGCGCTCCACCATCAATGGAGTTACCATCCCGACAGGCTTCGTGATTGGATCGGTCAACCTAAGAAAAACGGGTATCAGTCACTCCATACCACGATTTTAGATGACGGCAAACCTGTTGAAGTCCAGATCCGCAGTTATCAGATGCATAAAGTCGCTGAGGACGGTATCGCCGCGCATTGGAGTTATAAGGAAGGGGTGCCGATAGGCAAACAAGGACGCTCCATTTTCGCGAGTTATAAGCAAATATTGGAAGACATACAGGAGACACAGGACAGTCCGCATCAATTTTTAGAATCGATGAAGTTGGAACTCTTTCAGGATGAAGTGTACGTCTTTTCGCCAAAAGGGGATCTCTTTAGGCTACCGGCAGGGGCAACTGTTATTGATTTCGCCTATAAAATTCATACGGATGTTGGGCATACATGTGTCGGCGCAGAAGTAAACGGTTCCGTCGCACCCATCCGACGGGTACTTGAGAATGGAGACCAAGTCAATATTCGGACACAAGCCAATGGAAAACCGAGTCGAAGCTGGTTACCGTATGTGAAAACGGCTACGGCGCGGGGTAAAATTAGGCAATGGTTCCGAGAAAAGGATAGGGCGGATGCCCTGGAATTAGGTAAGAAATTTCTCGCAGCAGAATTACGCGTCTTCTATGTTAACGTACGTGATTATCTCAATTCACCCAAATTACTCGACATCGCCAAGCAACTCAAGCTTAAGAATATTGAAGAACTTTTCGTCCGCATTGGCAATGGCGATGAATCCGCTATCCATGTCGTCAATCTCTTGAAGCCTGAAGCACCGAAACCTGAAGCTGAACTCGCAGATAATGTTAAACCAAAGCATAAGTCAGAAGCATCACTCGCCATCCAACTTGAAAACGATATTGACTTAGGGATGATACGGATCATGAAATGCTGTAACCCAATCCCCGGTGATCAGGTCGTTGGTTATCTTACGCGTGGACGCGGGGTTTCTGTGCATAGAACCGGATGCATCCGTATACTTGAGGAACCCGAACGACTCTTAACTGTCAAATGGCCCGAAAAACCGACTTCCGAAAACGGGAGCCATCCATTAGATATCTACCCCGTCAAAATCCTCGTCGAATGTAGTGATCGTCCCGGAATGCTCGGTGAAATCACGACTGCTATCGCGCAATACAAGGTGAATATCCGCTGCGGAACCTTCCAACCCTCTGCTGTCCATCTTGATGCTACAGCCGCTGATAATTTGACAATTGATGTTACAGGGGCTGAGCAGCTCGATAAAGTCATGCAAGCGATTCGGCAGCTAAAAGGCGTGCAACACGTCACCCGCATGTCTTAAATCCAACCTATGACAGCCTCAATTACTTGATATTGGGGGAATACGCTCCAGATGTCAACTACCCAAGCCTAAAGACTTGGGCTTCTTTGAAGCCTAAGTCTCGTGCTTCGTTCTTGTTTCTCGCTTCACAGAGGGTGGTAACCCACCGCTCTCCACGAAGCCCCGCAGCAGGGCTAAAAGTTTAGTTCTCGCTGGCGGTTAAGCCAATACATGCGAGT
>JAJEDN010000108.1 GCA_022821495.1 Candidatus Poribacteria bacterium | reverse complement strand
AATCCGATAGAATATCTCCTAAGCAGAAAAGGAGGTTCATTTTTTAGCATCCTTTCACAACAGTAGTGTGTTTATGAAAGGATACCTGCTTTTCTGCTTTTTCGCATTATAATTCTAAATATTGTCCAAACTATAGTATAAATAAACTGAATGGCGAATTACCGGGAAAATATTCAATCATAGGTGAATCCTACCAATAGGACGACAATCAAGTTTAGATTTACAGGAACTTTCAAGTATGTTTGGGAATGTTCTTATCGGTCTAATATATATTTCATACGTGGTCCTGGCAGGATTTTTGGTGTTTTTATGCCTCCGAACGCGGTCAAAAGGTGTGATATTCATCACCGCGGTCTACATCGGATTCCAGTTTCTGGATCTGATTTTCGATGCAGCTCTCGGTCAGGTTCTCAAGGCGTATATAGGGCAATGGGAGCCGGGTCAAGACGTAAGGGATGAGAAATTGCTACGAGGATTGGATATCGCCATAATAGTTGCACATGTAAAATCCATATTATTCATAATATACGTCAATTTGTACCTCCTCGGTGCGTTTCTCATCTACAAAGAGTGGCGACAGGGCAAGTTTCACCACCCCTCACCTGAGGACATAGAAGAACCCAAGACATAACAAAATCAATTAAAGCCTCTTTTGGGGAAAAGAGTTTTTTTTTGCAGTATCCTAAGACAAAACATCTATGTCTCTCAGCAGAGACATTCAATTGTCCATTTTTTCATCGAATTTTCACCCCAGGCCCGGTAGGTTTGGTTTCCTAACCGAACCGGATCCTTGAAAAAAGACGTGAAATCCAATAAATTCTTAAAATTGAATGGCTCTGGTTTCTCAGTGAATTCTTTTGACAGATTCTGATTGTATGTGTTACGATAATGAGTGGATGTATTGAGAATACGGCATATTATAGTAAAGCCCATAATTATTGAAACACATCAAATCAAAGCGATTCCCATCTTATTCCCCCTGATAAGGGGGGTTAGGGGGGTTATCTTCGTAAAAGTGTTCATTTATTTTCGGATTTTACTATAACAGGTCCTAAAACCAAATCTAAGTAGAATGTTGATAACGCAATGAAGTTGTGGAGTCACAACATGAACATTACCCAATTCACAATGGAAGATGTCCGTTGTTTTGGTGAACGCCAAACGCTTGAAATCCGCCCATTGACGTTTTTAGTGGGAGAAAACAGCACAGGCAAAACTACTGCCTTGGCGTGTTTCCAAGTGTTAGCACGGTACTTGCGCGGTGAGGGACTGGATTTTAATTCGCACCCGTATTCCATGGGGACCTTCAGAGATATTGTTAGAAATAGTAAGAAAAAAGAAAAAAAATTTAAGCTTGGATTTGCTTCTAAATACAATAATGAAGATATTCAGACAACGGTTGAGCTTGTTGAAAAGGCCAAAGGATTAGAACCTACTGTTAATTCGGTAGCCACACAACTTGCCGATGGTGAAATTGTTATTCAGGTTGAAAATACTGCGAAGCAAGAGCCGCGTTTAGATTCGTTTGACGAAAAGCAAAATCAATACAAAATAATTTGTGGTACTGATATATTGAATGAGCCTCGTGTCTCTCTTTTTCGCTATGCTTACTCTTTTAGCAATGAATCTAAGGGTGAAATTGCCCTTCTGAGATATTTAGAAAAAATAAGTGAAAAATTTGAAGAAAACATCTATCCACCATGGAATGTCTTTAAAACCTTGTTAGCGTTTAGTACATCGCCAGTTCGTTCACAACCTAAACGAACCTATGATCCGACAAGGGAGTTTGGTGATCCAGAAGGCAGCGATGTTCCTATGTATTTAATGCGGATAGAAGCGACCCAGAAAGATAATTGGGAAGTACTGAAACAGCAATTAGTTGAATTTGGCAAGAGTTCTGGCTTATTTCAGAATATAGAAATAAAAAGTCTGGGACGTATCTTAGGAGCTCCATTCCAACTGCAGGTCAAAGTGCGCGGTCCGAAAGCAAATATCAATGATGTCGGTTACGGTGTCAGTCAAATTCTACCGATTTTAGTGCAGATTTTAAATCCCAGTATTTCTAAAAATGTTCAGCGTGATCCTATGCAGTCGTTTTTTTCTTTATTACAACAGCCTGAAATCCACTTGCATCCAAAAGCACAGGCAGAATTATCTTCTTTGTTAGTGAAATTGACTAACAAGGGAAATCAGTCGTTCATCGTTGAGACCCACAGCGACTATATGATCGACCGTGCACGCATTGAGATCATAAGAGGCAACATCCGTCCTGAAGATGTGTCGTTGATATACTTTGAACCCAAAGGAAATATTGTCAAGGTACATAATATCGGTTTTGATAAGATGGCCAACATGGTTGGAGTCCCACCACATTACGGAGAATTTTTCTTGAAAGAGTCCAAACGACTCCTGGGGTTTAAGGGTTAATCAATGTGCATTATTGTTGATACGAACACTTTTCATAAATTTAGGGAACCAGATGATGAAGAGATGGAGCCTGTGTGGACCTGGTTAGAGAAAAGAGATGGCAAAGTCGCTTACTCCGATATAGAGAAATTCGAAGAGGAATGGAATAGAGGTGGGATGCAGCACCTGAGAAATCGATTAAGACAAACCGGTAAACTCAAAATAGTGTCTCCTCAAGATGTACAAGAGAAGGCAGATGAACTGAAAGGCAGAATAGCATCAAACGACGAGCATATCATCGCATTGGCTCTGATAGCAAACGTAAAAGTGCTGGTATCTTACCGAGAGGGCGACAGAGATTTGTTTGACGATTTTAGGGATAGGAATTTGGTTGGCGGTAGAGTATATACACGAAAGGGACATGCCCAACGTATGCTCAGAAAAGATACCTGTCCTTAGTTTTAGGCTGTGCGAGGCATGGTGACCTTGCACAGCCCCAAATTTATTTTTACGAAGGCATCCACGCCCGTGGCGCAATCCCTTCAACGTGCGTTTTCACATCCACAACCGCCGGTCTTCCTGAATCAAGTGCCTGATCCAACGCACCCGAAAGTTCACTCGGCTTGTTCACCGTAATGCCGAGGCATCCCATAGATTCCGCCATCTTCGCGAAATCCGCATCCGGGAACAGCCAGAGTTCATCGGAACCCGGTGTCCGTGCACCGTAAACCGATTCAACGCCACCCTGCTCTTGATTCAACGAGTGGTTATTATTCACAACGATAACAGCATTAATCCCACATTTCATCGCCGTATCCAGTTCCGTCAGATGATACCAGATACCGCCATCACCTGTGAAGCAGAGTACGGGTCTATCGGGTTGCGCGCACTTCGCACCCATCGCCGCCGGGACTCCCCACCCCAGTGAACCCGAACACCGTATAAAACTCTGATCCGGGTGTTTAAAATCAATCATCGTCCCTGTCCAGATACCTGAATGTCCCGTATCCGATACAAGGATTGCGTCTGACGGAAGATAATCAGTCAGTTCACGACAGAGACGCTCCGGTAGCATCGGGAGTCGTTCCGAATTCACTTTCTCGCTGACACTCTCTTTCCAGTTTTTCACCAATTCCTGTACGCGGCTAATCCAATCGGTTCTTTCGGATGTAGGCTCTGCCGTTTCAAGCATCCGACGCAGTGTATTCCGCACATCTCCTTGCATCCCCAACTGAATCGAGTAATTCCGTCCGATTTCGTCCGGATTAATATCGAGTTGTATAATCGGGGTCCCTTGTGGTGGGATTTTATAGCCGTTGGTCACCTGTCCACCAGTATGGCTTCCGATAAAGAACACAAGGTCTGCCTCGCATACCGCTTGGTTCGCACACGCCCGCGAGTATGAACCGGGAGTACCTACTGCTAACGGATGGTCACTCGGAAACATCGCCTTGGCATTCAAGGATGTTGCTACAGGGATTGAAAGTTTCTCAGCGAACGCGACGAGTTCTGTGCGTGCATCCGAAGCCGTTACGCCGCCACCCGCTACAATGATGGGACGTTTCGCTTCCGTGAGAAGTCTGATGGCTTCCGCTACCTTCTCCGCCTCTGCCTCCGGTCGGAACGGCGGTAATTGCGTAAATGCCTCTTCGATAATTACCTCAAGTTCACCCTCCCGATCAATAACCGATGACCCCGCGATACCTTCAAAATCGAGATGAGCGGGTCCCGGTGTTCCCGTTGTCGCTGCGCGAAACGCTTGGCGTAAATAGAAGGGCAGCTGCTCCGGGGTCGCGACATAGGCACTGTATTTCGTAACAGCGGAAAACGGGTTAACGTGGTCTACCTCTTGATAGGCGTGTCGTTGTTGGTTAATTTGGTTTTCTTTACCCGTCAGTGCAACCACCGGTGAACAAGCGAGATACGCATCTTGTAACCCCGCTGCGAGGTTAACGGCGCCGACCGATTGTGCCATACACAGACTCGGCGCGCGGTTCACGCGCGCATAGGCATCCGCCATGTACGCCGCCGCTTTTTCGCCATGCGTCTGCACCCGCTTAATCCCAAGATTTTCCATCTCCATCAAAGCCCGCGGTCCGATGTAGGGCATAAAAAAGACGTGCGTAATCCCGTACCCGTGAACAGTTTCAGCGATAAATTTAGCACCCGTCATTTTCGGCATAAGGTTTCTCCTCGTTGTTTCGGTGTGGCTTGTAACACGATGTGAGCCATTTTATCAGTTTTCGGCATAACTTGCAAGCGTGAACTTAGGAGAATAAAAAAAATGAAGCCATATACGTAATACCATTTCCAATTATTCAAATAGAAATGGTATAAGTATCTCATGCGTATACAGGTACCGATGGGTGCAAAATCTAAACGCATTGCATGGATGGAGATTTGCTGAGAACAATTTCCGAGAAGAAGATATGACAACGAGATGCACAACGCACTTTCAGGCAAGATTCAAAAATCCACAGCTCTCAGTCCGTGGAAATCATAAGTTTGGTAAAGACCTTGTACGGATCTGATTCTCATCAACAACAGAAAAAAGTCCTGTCCAGTCTAATTGCGTTTCCAGTGTTCTAATTATAATTTGTGCAATGGTTGATGGTGAGTTAGGAGGGAGGCGAAACAGAATTACACCGAAAGGAGCGTTAACTTTTAATCGGAAGACCAACTCGCCAAAATCTGTGTCAAATGTAATGAGGGTCCGCTTTTCAATTATAGCGAGAGAAAGTACCTCTCGGTCACTAATACCGGGGGGCTCTTTTCCTACCCAAAGCACATCATGTCCGTGATCACACAAGAGTTCCACGACTAAATTAGGGATGTTCTCGTCTGCTAATAGGCGCATCTGTTAATTGCCTGGGAGATTGATAGTCTTTTTGTGTGTTTAGCACCATGCTTGCATACGCAAGGCATGCGCGAATATCCTCTTGGACAATATGCGGATAATTTTCAAGAATTTCTGTCTCACTCCAGCCGTGCGCCAGTAAATCTATGATGAATTCAACGGCTAACCGTGTGCCTTTAATAATAGGTTTCCCAGTAAGAATGTTTTCGTCACAGACGATGCGTTCTGCCAAAGGTAACAGGTGTGAAATGTTCATAACGTGTGCTCCTCAATCCGGTTTATCCAGCATCAAAATTTTCTGTATCAATAGGACCACGATAGGTCATAATTGTATCATAGTTTTCAGCGTTTGCCAAATTTATTATGTCAATTGGGGGTGTAAAGTTTTTGGCATTTCACTTTTGACCTCCTCCCAAACCTAAAGGATTGGGTTTTGTAGCGGAAGATTTAATAAAAGGGTTTCTAACCCCGATTGTTCCCGGATACCCCGCATACATAAGGTATTGTGTTGGCAGTCAGTTTCCGAAAAAAATCCACGAAATCTGGGTGATCCTTGATTCAGACAAATAAATTTGGTAAGAAATCATCAAAAATGTTATAATGGCTTTATCAATCTTCCCGCCAAGACCCCATGCTTTAGCTTGCGGGATGTAGGCGGGCGTTGCGTTTGATAGTCAAAATAGATTTGACTTTTACCTAAGAATGTGGTATAATATTCATATCACACTGGCAGACATTGTAAGCAT
>JAJEDN010000125.1 GCA_022821495.1 Candidatus Poribacteria bacterium | reverse complement strand
GACAGATGATGTGTCTAAAGAAGTTCTGCCCGCTACGGGTGAAAGTGTAGGTGCAGACTTCGGTATGGAGACGTATTTGACCCTCAGCACGGGTGAGAAGATACAATCGCCAGAGTTCTTGAAACACTCCTTGACCGAACTTCGCAAACTCAACAGAAGCGTTTCTCGTAAAGTCAAAGGTTCTAACAATTGGTGGCGTGCGATCCGAGACCTCGCAAGACTTTACCGGCATATCAGCAACCAACGCAGAGATTGGCATTTCAAACTTGCGACCGACTTCTGCCGCAGGTTTGGCATTATCGCGACCGAGACGCTGAACCTTGATGGCATGAAACGCCTTTGGGGTCGGAAAGTCTCCGACCTTGCCTTCGGAAGTTTTGTCGAGATTTTGGCATACAAGTGTTTCAAACATAATCGTGATTTGCGTCAAGTCGGTCAATGGACGGCAACGACAAAGCCGTGTTCGGATTGTGGGCATCATAACGAAAATCTTTCACTTTCAGATAGGCGGTGGATATGCCCTGAATGTGGTTCAGACCACGATAGAGACATCAACGCTGCGATCAACATTTTACGGGCTGCCTGTGATCCCGTTGTGGAGCAACACTAAGACGGTGGACTCTCTGAGAAAACCGCAGTCGCTACGAAGCACAAGCCCAATCCTTTAGGTTTGGGTGCCTTGACTTTGATACCCTCAATTTTTTTGTAGATAATTTGTTATAGTTTGTTGGCAAGGTTTTACCCAAGCCAATTTCTACAAGAATCTATTTTTAATAGTCCAAGATATAATGCAAGGACGAATTATCCTTTACCGTTAGTATAAGACAAAACGGCAAACATTTCAAGGGAGTTTATACGTGCCCTGTTCTCTTCCGGTAACGGACGACTTCATAGGTGTTTTGTATTCAGCTAACGACTAATTTTCGTTTGCCTTTCTGTCTGTTGTTACAGTATCATAAAGATGTAGAAAATTCAGATGCGGTTGCTGCTGAAAACCACAGATACAACAGAAGAAAAGGAAGTAATAATGCTTAGGAATTTATTTAAAGGTGGTGATAAAAGCCACAGTGAATCCGATACTGGCGATAAAAAGGGAAATTGGTTTAATCGACTCAAATCCGGTTTAGCGAAAACTCGGAATCAGTTGATGTCTCAGTTGTCAGGACTCCTGCGGATGGGTAGAAGGATTGATGAGGACCTGATGGATGAAATCGAGGAGATTTTAATCCAGGCAGATGTGGGGGTTGATACGACGTTGACGTTAATGGATAACGTTAGGGAAAGAGTGAAAGCAGAGGGATTGAGCGATTCTTCAGAGTTGGAATCGGTTCTAAAATCAGAAGTTCTAAATCTGCTTGGCGAGGATATGCCGCTGCGAGTTAAAGATGAGAAACCCTATACGATCTTAGTCCTGGGTGTGAATGGTGCAGGCAAAACGACGACTATCGGTAAACTCGCGAGTCGTTTCATCACAGACGGTCTTAACGTACTTGTTGCAGCGGGTGATACGTTTCGCGCAGCAGCTGAAGATCAACTTGCGATCTGGTGCGAACGTGCGGGTGCTGAACTGATACGGGGCGGAGAAAATGCTGAACCGGCTTCCGTCGTCTTTGATGCGATTCATGCAGCCAAGCATCGTGACGCGGATGTGCTAATTGTGGATACTGCCGGGCGACTGCATACCAAAAAACCCTTAATGGATGAATTGGCGAAAATCGGGCGTGTGATGGATAAAGCACATGCTGGCGCGCCACATGAGGTGCTCCTTGTTGTTGATGGAACAGTGGGTCAAAATGCTTTGATGCAGGCGAAAACTTTCAATGACGCTGTGCCGATTACGGGGGTCGCTGTTACAAAACTCGACGGTACTGCGAAAGGCGGGATCGTGATTGCAGTGAATGCTGAGATTGGGGCACCCGTCAAACTCATCGGAATCGGTGAGAAGCTTGATGATTTACGGGATTTTGTAGGTGCGGATTTCATTGAGGCACTCTTTGCAGCAGAAGAAACCGCGGATACATAGCCAATAGGTTTGTCCTAAATACCGGCTGACAGGCTGGAAGTGTGGAAGGTGGGGATATTGACGCGCTTCCATACAGACTGGAAGGTTGGAAGAGGCGGAAGTTTTTTACCAACCTTCCGATCTTCCAGCCTGCCACCTTAATTTTTTTAGGAATCTGCTTCCTGTAGGTAAGTGCGTAGATGTTTCCGAAGATTGCGGTGTGCGTGAAGCAGATGTGCCTTGACTGTTCCGTCGGATCTACCAACGACTGCCGCAATATCTTTAAGGGATAGTCCGTCCCAGTGTCGCAGAATGAAAATTTGCCGTTGCTTTGGTGGGAGCCGACGAACGGCTTTCCGGATGTGGATCCTCAACTCCTTATTCTCAACTGCTTTTGCTGGGGACTCTGAACGCGGATCAGGGATGTTTGCCATCGGCAATTCTCCCGATTCATCGGAATCATACAGAAGCACCTCTGATCTCGATTTTTTCCTTAAGAAATCGATACAAAGATTCACTGTGATTCGATAAAGCCAACTATAAAACTGGCACTGGCTCTTGAAATCGCCTAATCCTTGGTAGGCACGTATGAACGCGTCTTGCGTAAGGTCCAAGGCATCTTCTCGGTTTGAGATAAAGCGTTGCACCAAGCGGTAGGTGCGTTTCTGGTAACGGGTGAAGAGCAAATCAAACGCGGCGGTGTCGCCTTGTTGAAATCGCTCAATCAGTTCGGTATCATTATAACACTCTGGAGGAAGGCTTTCGGGGCTTTGGGACTGCATGTTCTCCTCTTAAGCGTCATCGGCCGGAAAATCGGTTCCTAATGCTTTTGGAAACCAAAAACCAGAAACTCTGGTGGCCATTGACAAAATAGTAGTCACTGATTCGTTTGTTTATAAACACTACAAAACCAACGTTTATATCTTTGGCTATCTTGAACCATCTGTTGTAGAAGTATTGATTCTTCGTCTTCTTTGGCATGCGGAGCGGTTTCAAGCAATGCAACCAGTTCCTCATAGACTACATTGTCTTCATGAGCGAGTGCTGAGAGTAGCACTTCCATATTTTCACCACGGCCGAGTAGACTTAACAGTTGGTTCGTATGACGGATTTCCTCGGAGGCAGCTTGATTTAAGTACGCTGCGAGTTCGTGTTCATTCTGCTTTTCTGCGATTTGCGCGAGAATCAAGCGCATCCCGACAAGTTTCAGCTTTGCTTGTGCAAGTTCATCCAAATCGGTTTTAAACCGTTTTTGGAGATGATCCGCATCGCGTGGGTGTAACTGGGCATAACTTGGCCACACGGGTTTTGCCATCACCTGTTTCAACCGTTTCAGGCTTTCAATCAGGTTTTCACGTTCTTGCGTGGACAGCTGCCCGAAAGTGCTCTGCCAAAAATCTGTAGCGTGTTCTACACCCTTTCGGAAAAGTTTTTCAGACTGCGGCGTGAGTTGAATCCGAGCGCGTCTCCGGTCCTTCTCACATTTACGACGGATGACCCAACCATGCCGTTCCAGGCGACTCACTAACCCGGATGTTGTGTTATGGGCGAGACCCAAGTGCTCACCGAGCTCACTCACCGACATACCAGCATCACGACCATACCAATGAAGGTGTTGTAAGGCGTTAAACTGGACAATCGTCAGGCGATTCGGGACAACTTCTTGAATAAACCGAGATTTAACAGCCGATTGTGCATGGCGCATCACACGCATGACGACATCAATCTCATTATGGAATTCTTGGTCTTTGGACATCTTGGGCATTGTTAAGTTTAAAGTGTAGATTAATAGTAAATATGAATGCTAATTACTAAACCTATATTGAAGTGGTAAGTTGAACGGACTCGAATCAGAAAATAATATATCCTATGTCGGATATATTTCCCGTCGTATACGATATAATAATTATACGCCCACTTTATCCGAATGTCAAATTAAAATGCGAAAAATATTCAATTTTGGCGTATTTTTTAGCCAAAACCTCGTATTGCGGTAAAATTTGACGCTTTTAATTTCCTTAAATTAGCGTAGCGGCTTTTTTTAATTACTACCGACGAGGCGTTGCGCTTTTATCTTTCGCTTTCGCTTGGATTTCGACTTGCTTTTCTGTGGAGGCGTTTGTGGACGTTGTAATACTTGTTCATTTTCGATCGACTGCTGATCTTCTTGACGTTCTTGTTGTTGGGCTGTGTACTCGGCATAATTGCCTTCAAAAAGATTTGCTGTCCCGCTCGGCGTTCCATCAAAAATTAGGAGTTTTGTTGCAAGGTTATTTAAGAGATAGCGATCGTGAGAAATGATAAAAAGTGTTGCTGGATATTCCGCCAGTGCTGCTTCTAACGCCTCACGGGCGGGTATGTCAAGATGGTTCGTTGGTTCATCCAGTAACAGCACGTTAGCGTTTGCTAATAGCAATTTGGCAAGTAGTACACGACTCTGCTCACCGCCGCTCAGGTTCCCAATTCGTTTGAACACGTCGTCGCCAAAGAATAGAAACTTGGCTAAAAAACTGCGTATTTCACCGTGTGTCTGTTGTGGCTGCAGCTCCCAGATTTCGTCAATGATTTCGTTATCCGGATTGAGACCTTCCAATTCTTGTGTGTAGTATCCAAACTTAAGCGTAGGACCTACCCACATTTCGCCTTCTGTAACGGGTTCTGCGCCCAAAATCATACGAAAAAGCGTTGTCTTTCCGGTACCGTTTGCCCCAATGATGCCGATAACGTCACGACGGTATACCTCAAAATTCAGATTCGTAAAAAGGGGTTTGTCCCCGAATGTTTTACCGACGTTCTGACATCGGAGAATATCGTTTCCACCGCGAGTTTCGGGCGTAAAGTTAAGTGTAAGCGTTGATGCGTCAGGCTTCGGTTTATCGACTCTCTCCAGTCGCTCTAATTTTTTCCGTCTGCCTTGTGCTTCTCGGGTGCGCTGTCCTGCGATGTTACGGCGGATAAAATCTTCTTCGTGCTCGATGAACGCCTGCTGTTTTTTGAATTGCCGTTCTCCGACAAGTCTTTCAACGTCTTTAGTTTCAATGTACTTCGAGTAGTTTCCTCGATAAATTTTTATCTTATGGTCTGCGAGCTCCCAGACTTTTCGGACAACCTTATCTAAGAAATACCGATCGTGAGAAACAACGAGAACCGCGCCATTGTATTCGATATTGAGGTAATTTTCGAGCCATTCGATTCCTTTAATGTCAAGATGATTTGTCGGTTCGTCGAAAAGTAATAGATCCGGTTCTTCAAGGAGCAGCTTTGCGAGTGTCGCACGGCTTTTCTGTCCGCCGCTTAGTACCCGGATTGGAAGATTGAAATCTGTCTCGTTAAAACCTAAGCCGCCAAGAATACGGTTAATCTGATGTTCGTAATCGTAGCCGCCAAGCTGTTCATGCTGTTCCTGAATTTGGGCGTAACGTGCGAGAAGATCTGGTGCCTCTTGTGTCTCCATCTCCTCTGCTAACAGAAGCAGCTTGTCCTCAAGGGCGCGTCGTTTATCAAAAACTTTGAGCATTTCCTGTCTTAAAGTGCAGTCGCGCGCAAGTTCGGATTCTTGACTAAGATAGCCGATACGCACCCCTTTTGCAGAGGTGACTTTACCCTTAAAATTAGCGAGCATACCATTAATAATTTTGATTAACGTTGTTTTTCCAGTTCCGTTACGACCAATTAATCCAATTCGGTCTCCGTGCGCAATTGAGACCGAAATATCGTCAAGAATCAGGTCTGGATCGTAGCGTTTGGTAACGTGTTCTAATCGTATTAAAGACATATTCTAAATGGTTGTTAGTTGTTAGTTGTTAGTTAAGAGATCAGACTGTGCCCGCCAGTCGGTACTACGGGTCAACATCTCCTGATATGTATTTGCGCGATGCGCATCAGGGCGGCGGATGTTAAATTGCCTAAATCGCCAGAACGCTATTGAGAGTGCTGCATAGTGAACGAAACAGTCCAAATATTCCCATTCATCTGCTGTTATAGGACGCACAGCGTTGTAAGCATTTAAAAATCGGCACGCAACCTCAAGATTTAACTCGTGTTGTGATGTATAACAACTCCCGATGATCGTCATCCCGATATCAATTAGCAGTGTATCGTAACAGCCTTCTTCAAAGTCAAGGATTGCAACCATCTCCTCACCGTCGAAGAGTGTGTTGTCTAAAAAAAGGTCTCCGTGTAGAAGACCTCTCGGAAGTGATGCATTGAGTTGGGGTTTCATCGATTCCAATTCCGATTTTAGCGATTCAACGAACGGATGCGTCGCAAATTCTGTGTTTTGCACCGCTTGAAAAAAAGGTCGCATCTGCGATATTCCCATCGCGAAGTTCGGTAATGCTGTGATAGGAGAGATGCAGTGTAGCTTCGCCAACGCCGTGCCGAGTTGTGCCAGTACATTCGGTGAAGGTTGCGGTTGCGTGCCTTGCAGGAATGGATAGAGCATCACACTGCCAAATGTCTCATGAATTAAAGGATTTTGATCCTTCGTTAGGATTGGATATACCGTTGGGTATGCGTGTTGATAGAGGTGCTGCAAAAGTGCGATTTGCATGTTAAGTTCTGTCGCGTCTTTCTCATCGCAAATTTTCAGCAAAAACTCGCCGGTTGTAGTTGTCAGTTTAAAGTTGCTATTCCCGAATCCGCCCGGAATTTCCTCAAGTTTCAGTGATGTGCCGATCGGATATTGTGCGACGATACCTGTGAGTTCCGTCGATGAAAGAGTAGTATAACGTGCCATATCTTGCTTTGCACAATATTAATCTTGTGCTTGCGGCTGCTCCCTTTCAGGGGTGTGTTCCAATTCTTTGAATTCGGTGGTATTCCGAATGTTGTCGAATGCTGGGTCCACTTTCGCAGTGGAAAGAGCCTCTTTATCTATCCGAATCGCCTCACGTAGGGATGCAATGGATCGCATCTTCTCTTCCTTATGTGAATAGGCAACGGCGAGGTTATAGTGTGCCTTCGCAAAATCGACATCTAACTGCGTCGCGCGCTCCCATGCTTGGATCGCTTTATCGAGTTCCCCTTGATTGCCGTAGACGACACCGAGTGTAAAAAACGGCATGACCCACCCCGGTTCGTTCTGGATCGCTAAGTGGAGTTCCATAATAGCTTGGTCGAAATTGCCGTCCTTGGCGGATGCCATGCCCCAATTGTAGTGTGCGACGGCGACTTCGTTCGGTTCGGGGATATCTGTACTTTGGGAATACGGTATTGTTTTCGTACCACACGCGGTAAAGCAAAGCGTTAACGCCGTGATTAACAGCAGCGCGCCCGATCTATACAGAAGATTCATAATTTTTCCTCCATCGTTCTTTACATTTTAGCAGAAGATGAGATTGAAATCAAGATTCTCGCGCTTTTTCCACGTAAACGGTGTAGACCTTCGGAGCTTCTGGACGAATTCCAGTGAAATTGAGTCGGATGCGAATCGTTTTTTTCTTTAACCCGTTCACCGCTTTTCCAATTCACTTTTTGATGAAATCCTGACGTAAGCGGAAGGCAGTTTCTCTGGAGTACCCTGCGCAGCCCTACACGAGCGTATTCAAAATTGGGAGCAAAGAACGCATTGTCGGGACATCTCGGAACGTGAAGCCGAACGCTGCGAAATATGTTGAAGTTTCCAATGCCTCGGCAATCAAAGGTTTTTTCTCTAATTCCTTTGAGACACCGAGGATGAGGGACACATCTTTCTGTTCAGCGAGTGTGTTGAGCCTCGCAATGAGATGCCCTTGATGCCACGGATGGAACAACTCAATAGCGGTCTCTACACCGCTGCTATGGACGAGTTGATAATCGGGGAAGCAATAGAAATCGCCTGCTAATGGAAGAAATTGGCTGCCAGGTCGGATCTGCCAGTCGTCGGTTTTATTCTGAAGCATCGCCTGAAAAAGTTGGATATCTTCGGGAATATAAGCAAGAAACTGTTGTGAAATCGGCTTGATACCACAAGATTCGTCAAGCGATAACAGATAACGCTGTTTATTCCGAAACTGGATCTCCGCAGCGAGTTCCCATTTCGGTTGATGTAACACAGCGATAAAGAAATTTGCCAGATTCATACCGTACCGCTTCGTTTTGTAAAAAAGGTTGAGCGGTCCGTCCACTGTAATCTCATATAGTTCACCTTCTTTCCGAATTGTGGAGAGGAGTTGGTTGAATCTGAGGTACTTGAACAGTTGACGCAGTTCAGCCGTCATAGAATCGGCGAGTTTTAGCGTAACGGTATTGCAGTGTAGAAGTAACCCCTGCACCTGCGCGGCATTGTAGCGATGAAGGAGGCGTTCGGCGGAAAGGGTGTTGAATGTCAGGACCGGCTGGCAACTCGGTAAATCCGCATAAAGTTTGACACCGAGTTCGGTTTCATCGAACTGTTCTTGGACGGACTGTTGATAGTCTGTGTAGTCCCGAAACTGTTTCTCTGAAAGCAGGCGACTCGTCTCGGTAAAAAGTTTGTGCCGAAACGCAATCAGTTCTTCGTTCGGGGCAGTATCAAATTCTGTCCGGTCTAACAGGAGTTTTTCGAGTCCACGTTTGACGATTGGTGATCCGGGTGTGCTATCAATAATTTGCTTACTCGATTCCAAAAGCGTTGCACGTGGCGTGTTTGGCGATGCTTCAAAAACAGCGATCAGTTGCTCAGCGATTGCCAATAACTGGTTATCGACTGGATTCACAAACTGTGGCAATATTTGGCCCTTTTTAGTTTTATATTGCAGCAGGTCTTTGGTAAGCATTTTTTAATTATACCTTGCGGTTAAATAACGTCGTTTTGGACTTTAGCTTTGTTTTCTCGAATTCGCTCTCCATTTTGCGGCGTACTTGAAGAAACACTTTCTTCGCTGCAGAAGCAAAAAGTATGAAAATGCAAAGCATTTTCATTTTTTGTCCTGCTGGACGGATTTTAGCGTTTGCAAAAACCCCATAAGCGATCTGCTTCATTACGAGCTACGCGATTTTAGACTATACGAATTTTTGAGGGGCTGATAGGCGTGATGTTGTCTGCGTCGTCTGTTGACAAAGTGTTCGCCGGTCTGTTTGGAGATGAGTTCGTAAAGCACCGCCTGTTTGCCCTCGCGTTTGCGAAGGATACGTCCGAGTCGCTGTACATGCTCCCGGACGCTCCCACTCCCTGAGACGATGATAGCGACATTCGCCTCCGGCACGTCTACGCCTTCATTGAGTACTTTTGAGGTAACCAAGATAGAATAGGTGCCATCTCGGAACCCGTTTAAAAAGGCGTTCCGCTCTTTGAGTTTCGTCTGATGCGTTAGCACTGGGAGAAAAAAACGCGTGCCGAGTTGGTACGCCGTGTCGTTATCTTGTGTAAAGATGAGCATCCGATCGCCACGATGCCGCTGGATCAGTTTCCACACCCATTCCTGTTTTGTGGTGGAGGCAAAACTGAGTTGCTTCTGCGTGAGATACGCTTTGAAAGCGGCACGTCCGGCTTCACTTTGTGATGCCTTCCAGAGAAACGTATGCCATCCGCGCGGGGTACCCATATTAATTTTCGCCTGCTTGAGGAAATTTAAGTAAGCACTGCGCGCTTCTTCATACTGGACCCGTTCGGTGTCTTCCATTTCAACCGCAATCGTCACAACGCGGTACTCGGAGAGCGTTTTCCCTGAGAGCTCCTGCACCTGTGCTTCATAACAGCATTCACCGACGAGTGCGTAGAGTCGGCTCTCTTTACCGTCAACCCGTTCAGGTGTGGCTGTTAACCCCAACCGAAAAGGTGCGATGCTGCTGATCGCGGCGTATTGATACTGTTCCCCAGGTAGGTGGTGGCATTCGTCAAAAATGGCGAACCCGAACCGGTTGCCGTAATGCGGCGCGTGCATGACAGCAGATTGATATGTCGTTACTGTAATATTTCGCAGTTCGTGCTGACCGCCGCCGTAAAGTCCGATCTCTTGTCCGAAGTGTTCCGTCAACACTGTATGCCACTGGTGCATGAGATCAATCGTCGGGACATGCACGAGTGTCGGGCGTTGCGTATCAGCAATGAGTAGAATTGCGATGAAGGTCTTACCTGCACCCGTAGGGAGGCTTACGACCCCGCGTTTGCCGTTGGCGTGCCAAGCGTCAATCGCCTCACTCTGATAGGGGTAAGGTGAAATCGTTTTTTGGTGCATGAAGGGTTCTGCTGTGAATTGCCTTGCTGTGTCTTGATACGGAATGTCGTGGGCACGCAATTGCGAAACAATCTTCCGATAGCGATAGGCGGGCGCGCGGAAAGTGAGGGTGCGCTCGTCCCAACGGAGATCTGGCAGCTGCGATTCAAGTGCCTCTGGGACGTTCTGTAGGATGAGGGTGCCTTTGTCAAAGTTGATTTTTAGCGGAGTTTCCATAAATCACGTCTTTCCGTTTTCACCGAGATGTGGAAAGAAAAAGTTTGGCATTTTCATGAAATTGTGCTAAAATTTTAATGGTGTTCATTTTAGGCTTTCGGTCATATAAAGGAGTTACACATGGATAATCAAGAATTCCAAAAACTCGTCTTGAGTTGGATGGAGCGCGTGGATGCTCGTCTTGAGCGCGTCAATGATCGCCTTGGTTCACTTGAGCAGGACGTGGGTTGGATAAAAGGAAAAATGGAGGGGCGTTCTGAGTTAGCGTCAACGCACCGCGCGAACCTTGCCATCGGTATTAGTATTGTCGTTGGTATTGGAAGTATCATCGGACTCATCATTAGTTGGGTTAAGTAAAAAATAAATTAGTCTCCTGTCAAGAACGTTTTCCAACATAGTGATCGGGGCTAATATACCGAATCATAACATATTTTCCGTGTAAATTTCAAGCGAAAATGTGAAAAATCATATAACTCCCAAGGACTGATACTGTGCCTAAACTCATAATTATGCCGCCACAGAACGCGGAATCACACGAATGGGCTGAACGTCTTCACAATGAATTACCCGCATACACCGTTGTCTTGCCAGAGACAGACGACGCAGTAGCGGAACACCTCCCGGATGCGGATGCTGTCTACGGTTGGGTGTCCCCTGAACAACTGCCGTTAGCGAAAAACCTCCGATGGCTACAGAACCCTGCCGCAGGTCCGTTTCCGGGTTACTATTATCCCGCCCTGATTGAACATCCGGTCGTTGTCTGTAACCCACGCGGTATCTATAACGACCATATCGCACAGCATATCATGATGTTTGTGCTTTCACTTGCCCGCGGGTTGCCGTATTATATGGACGCACAACGTGAAGGAACGTGGCGTAAAGATGCCCGCAAAAGTGGATACATCGACCTCGCTCAGGCAACAGCACTGATTGTCGGTGTCGGTGGTATCGGGCATGAAACCGCACATCTCTGTAACGCATTCGGGATGAAAGTGATCGGTGTTGATGCCCGCTGGGAATATGAGGTCGATTTTATAGAGAAACACGAACCCGCTGAACTGGACACACTCCTTCCGCTCGCCGATTTTGTGATAACCACGACACCGCATACTCCCGAAACCGAAGGAATGTAGCACGAAGGGCGGTTTTCCCTGATGAAAAACACCGCTTACTTTATCAATATCGGACGCGGCAAGACGACGAAACTCGCTGACCTCGTTTCAGCACTTGAACAGGGCATTATTGCAGGCTGTGGTTTGGACGTGTTTGAAATTGAGCCGTTGCCTGCTGAAAGTCCGTTGTGGCAATTGCCGAATGTGTTAATAACGCCACATATCGCTGTCAAGGATGCAGAGAATATCGAAGCGCGGCGGTTTGAACTTTTCTTGGAAAACGCACGTCGGTTCGCTGGAGGCAAACCGTTGAAAAACGTCGTCAATAAAGCGATGTGGTACTAAAAGCAAGGGGTAATATAGCAACAGTGATGCTGATTCCGTCACAAAACTGATTCAAGCATGGGCAAAACAGAAGGACATTCCATTACCAAAGACAAAGGAGATTTCACAAGATTCTGATACGCAATTTCAGGTAACCTTCAGTGACGGCAGACGCGTAACTGCACGCATTGAGGGCAACACGTTAAACCTCTATCATAAACGCCGTGTGGAGGCTGGGTTTAAGATATATCGTTAGGAAAAGTAGCTGCCGCTTAGATTGATAATGTGATATTGCCTAAACCTTATCCGCTATTATGCGTCTGAACACAATATTGAGAGACTGTTCGTAGTTTTATGGTGATTGGTCAACAGGTGTGGATTTCCGCGCCTATATTTGTACCCGATCTGCTTTTTTTCCGTTAAATTCTACAAATTGGAGCATTTGGAGGATTGAGCAATGCCCAAATTGGCGGCTTTGAAAGCCTTAAAATTGATGAGAGTCAAAAAAACTACACTCTATAACGCTATGGGATGTCGGTACGGTAGCAATCACTATAGACGCTCGCGGTCGAGAAACTATGGACACCGCACGCTTGCAACGCTGCTATGGTATGCTATCAATGCCCTCCCGAAACGGAAATAATAAACAAGGAATGCTAGGGCAGATCCTGTAGTTTGCTAAAAAACACCTAAGAATTGGTGTAGGGACGTAGCTCTATACCCATCTATTTCTTTTCCGCGTTCATCTCTCATTAGTTAGAGTCTTTAAGTAATCGATTGATGGTCTCTATGAGACTTTTGTTGCCCACCGCTTTTGCTAATTTCAAAGCAGTTTGGTAATCCTGTTTCGCTTCTGAAGCGCGTCCTAACAAGGCTTTCATAAGTCCCCTACCATGGTGGGCTTTAGCGTGATCAGGTTTTAGTCTTATCGCTATATCAAAATCTGTCATGGCAGTTTTATATTTTTCCAAACTTGCCTTTGCGACTCCCCGATTGTAGTATGCGGAAGCATCATCTGGATCGAGTTGGATAGCTATATCGTAATCTGCTATGGCGGCACTGTACTGCTTTAGGTTTGCTTTTGCGATACCTCGATTGTTATAGGCTTTGGCGTGATCAGGTTTTAATCGGATTGTCATGTCATAATCAGCGATTTCGGCGAAGTATTTTCCTAATTTACTATTTGCGATGCCTCTATTGTAATATGCTGAGGCGTGATCTGATTTTAGACGAATGGTTTCTGTATAGTCAGCAATCGCAGCATCGTATTGTTTTAATTTACGTTTGACAATACCTCTATTGTAATATGCTGAGGCGTGATCTGGCTTTAGGCGAATGGTTTCTGTATAGTCGGCAATCGCAGCAATATAGTGTCCCAGTGCTGCCTTTGCGATACCTCGATTATAATATGCCGATGCAAAGTCAGGTTTTAGGCGAATAGCCTGGGTGTAGTCCGAGATGGCACCTGCATAGTCACCTAAATCGGATTTCCTATTTCCCCAATTGAAATACGTCTTTGTAGATATAGGTTTACTGCCTTGCGTTAGAGGTTTTGCTGTTTCTGCGCGCGTAAGGAGTTCCTTGAGTTTGTTCACCGGAATTGCGAAATTAATATTCTGAGCATCTAAGTCTTGATGAGCAGAAACGGACACGCCAATAACCTCACCTTTACGATTTAGTACAGCTCCCCCGCTGCTTCCCGAAGAAATTGGGGCGGTCATCTGGAAACGTGTCTGAACGTCCGCCCTCCGAATGCTACTGATGATACCATCAGAGAATGTCCCTTCCATACCCTTCGGGTTACCGACGACGTACACTTGTGCCCCAATCCTCACTGCATCGCTGTCACCGAGCGACAAAGGTTTGATCCCGTCAGCAATAACCTTTAGCAACACGAGGTCGTTGTCCACGTCTGTGGCTGTGATACCTTCAATCGTATATTTGGTATCTTTGCTGACCAATTTTGCGGTGCCTCGTACAGCCCCTTGGATGACGTGGAAATTGGTCGCGATCAAGTCTGGACGGACAAAAAAACCGCTACCAATACCGACCGTTAAACCGTTACTACCCTGCATCTCTAAGTAAACCGTAGCGGCTAATGCATTCTCAGCGATCTCCTCAGTCGTTTGAGACAGCGATGTTGTCGCAGTAGCGAATAGGATTGCGATCACAACCGTTGCATATAATATACGTACCGTTGATTGCTGCTGTAATAATCTGTTACGGTATTTCATCTCGGATATCATTTATCACCTGTATCATCTGTATACGGCGATTTCGCTTGTGGTGGCACCTTTATCACACCTTCCACACGCGAATCGTATATGGTTTTGCTGCCATCGGGATGGGTATGTGTTTTGAGCGTGTAGCCTTTATGGGTATAATCGACCATTGTTGTTCCGGTGTATTTCCATTCAAAGTTACCTAACTTTCCACTCACTTCTAACTCCTTTTTATGCTTTTTTAGATATTGTAAAAGTGCTTTCGTTTTTTGCCATTGATACAAGTGATGCTCTGCAGCAAACAGGTCAATCGCCTCATCGATTGTCAGCGGTTTCCCGCTTAGATATTTTCGTTGTAGCCGTATATAGGTCCGAACTTGCGGGATGTCCCCAAACTTCTTCACAAGCGGATTGTGTGGACTCGGGTTATCTGGGTCATCTTTGAACGGATTGAACCCAATGATAAAATCTTCTTTCCGTTTCTCTATTTTTCCAGTTTTCTGTTGGGAAAAGTGAGCAGTTTGTCCATCTTCGGAGCGTACTTCGGATTTTCTAACCGTGGTAGATTTGCTGGCACAGCCTGAAAAGATGAGGGGACAGGCGAAGATACTGAACGCTGCTATACATAGAGGGATGAAAGTACGTCTCATTTTGATTCTCCTGGCTTTTGTTTCCTGTGCTTTTTCAACAAAGCGGTTCGCATCTATTGTTCTTACACAAGTCAGTATACCATATTTCTGTTTTTCGTAGCAAGTTTCCAATTGATTTTGTGCACCAAATTTGCTAAAATAACAAAAAGACCCGCTCTTTGAAACTCTTTTATTTTTTCTTTTAATTATTCAAATCGCATAGCCTATAATGAAATGGAAGGGTTTGCTTGGGGTGTTCTTCAGATTTTCAGATTGATTTAAGGAAGGCACGTCAAATTCTCAGTTAGCGTCATTTAATCGCAAGGAAAATTAAAAAAATGGATTGTCTTTTTTGTGCAATTGTCGCTGGTGAGATTCCGGCAGCCAAAGTATATGAAGATGAACACGTCTTCGCGTTTATGGATATTGCCCCTGCAAACCCAGGGCATACCCTTGTGATACCGAAACAGCACTATCGAAATATCTTTGATATGCCCACAGAGATCGGCAGCAAAATTATGCAAGCCGCGATCCCACTCGCAAACGCGATCCGAACGGCATTGAACCCTGATGGGATGAACCTCTTTCAATCGAATGAAGCCGCAGGATTTCAAACCGTTTTCCATTTCCATCTGCACCTAATCCCGCGATGGGAAAGCGATCCACTTCGGTTACCGTGGCGACCGAGTCAAGGAGATATGGAAGAGATTGGCAACGTCGCGGCAAAGATTCGGGAGGCTCTATAGAAAATGAACATCTTGATTACTTCTGCTGGTTCAGAACTGGCGCGCAACATAGCGGGAACGTTGGCGGAAACACATACGCTCCGTTTAACAGAGTTGTACCCCGTTGAAAATGCTGAAGGAACGTTCGTGCAAAGCGAACTTGGACACGACGAGTCAACCAACGAACTCGTCCGCGGCATGGATGCTATTATACACATTGCCGAAGTCCCACCCGACCTCCTCGCTGGTGCTGATCAACCCGACAATTACGCCATTGACTACCAGACACGCTGCACCTATAACTTGTTGATGGCAGCGTCGGCGGAGGGTGTGAAACATGCTATTTACGCAAGTACACTCCGTCTCTTCGAGCAACACGGTGAAGACTGGACAGTCACAGAGAGTTGGCGACCGCGTCCGTCAGTTGATAGTTTTGTGCTTTCAAAACATCTCGGTGAGTTCACTTGCAGGGAATTCGGGCGCGAAGGTAAGATCGACGTAACGTGCCTCCGCCTCGGCAATCTCATCACGGCTGATGCCACTGCAACCGCTGAACATGCCCCCCATGTAAAAAGTATGTGGCTTGAGATGAACGATGCAGTCGCTGCTTTCCAAGGCGCGCTGGCGTCTTCATCACCGTGGCGAATCTTTCATGTCCAGTCAGAGTTTCCCGGTGCCCGTTTCTCGATTGGGAAAGCCAAGGGGCATCTGAATTTTGAACCGCAATTCGTGCCACCACAGGCAAAGGAGGCGTAGCATGAAAGTTCTCATTTTAGGTGGTAACGGTTATCTTGGACCACATGTCGTCAAGGCGTTGGAACCTTACTATACGCTGCGTGTCACAGACATCAATGACCTTGAAACAAAACACGAATCGATGCATATTGATGTCGGTTCGTTGGATCAGGTCATGCGCGCGACTGAAGGAATGGACGCGATTCTCAACTGCTCTGTACTCCGGCACGACAGACAATTGGCTTTTGATGTCAGCACGCGTGGATGTTATAACATGATGCGCGCCGCTGTTGAACACGGAATCCGCCGTGTTATCAACACTGGACCGCATTTCACGATTCAAGGCGATGATTATACGACCTACGATTATGAAATTAATCCGGATGTCCCACCCCACACAAGCACTGGACTCTATCCGTTGACGAAAGGGTTAGGACAGGAAATCTGTAAGGTTTTCACCGAGCATTACGACATCTATGTGCTCTGTTATCTGTTCCTCAGTTTCCGAGAACACGAAGACCAAGCGGAAGGTACGGATCTCAACCCGTTTTCCGTCAGCTGGCGGGATGCAGGTGAGGCGTTCCGACTGGGTTTAGAGATTAATCTGGAGGACCTTCCCTCGCGCTGTGAAATTTTCAATATCTTCGCAGATCTACCACATCAGCAGTTCTCAAATATCAAAACAAAACGGATCTTAGGTTTTGCCCCACAGGATAACTTCGAGCGGATGTGGCATAAAAAGGATTAAGTCAAGTTGTGCACACAACACTTATCGGATGTTACAGGAGGAATAGTGATGGCAACTATTGAGAACTCAACAGAGCTAAAGGTTGAACATTTGCTGAGTGGTGTTAAGCAATTAACGCCGATCGAATTGGATGAATTCACTCGGAAGTTTACAGAATGGCAGCGACAGCAAGAAGTGGGGATAGGCGAAGAGGTTGATCCAGATGCCACAGATGCAGAAGTGATAGCGTTTATAAGGAAAAATTCGCAATTGCCTGAAAAAGCATATCGGCGTTATTGGGAGTTGCGGCGCAAGCGTGAAGATGAAACTTTAAGCGATGAGGAGCAGCAAGCGTATGAAGAACTTTTGCAGCAGTCGACAGTTATGGACATTAAACGCTTGGAAGCCCTCGCTATCTTAATGCATCGTTGGGGGAAACCTGTAAAAGAAATTATGGCAGAATTGGGACTGATTGTTTCTCACTTAGATGAGCCTGAATTTGCCCCGGAATCTACACCAGAGACTTATGCTGAAAATCACAGCGTGGAATCAGGTAAAAGGTAAAAAACGATGCCTTCTGAGCGTATTTCTGGATCCCTACGCTATCAGGTGCGCGAGCGTGCCGAAGGGTTTTGCGAATACTGCCAGGCACCTGATAACTTTACTACTTCCCCTTTTCACTGTGAACACGTTATTCCTCGAAAAATTGGAGGCGGAAGTACATTAGATAATTTGGCATGGGCGTGTCCATGGTGTAACAATCATAAACACGTCAAAACTCACGCTACTGATCCGCGGACAGAACAACGCGTTCCGCTCTTTAATCCACGCCTAAAAAAATGGAGTCGACATTTTATGTGGAGTGATGACTTTCTGTTTGTCATTGGGCGCACGCGAACCGGTAGAGCGACGGTTGAGGCACTGAATATGAATCGTCTTGAACAGGTAAATCTGAGAAGAGCATTGCGAGGTTCGGGCCAGCACCTGCCGAATGTTGGTTGATAAGTTAAGCAATTGAGCAATACATTATGACTATTCAACTCCTTGCACATCGCGGCGGTATGGGACGCGCACCTGAAAATACTCTCGCTTCCTTCAAGCAGGCATTGGCAGACGGTGCCGATGGATATGAATACGATGTCTGTCTTACCCAAGACAAGCAACCCGTGTTAATCCATGTCGATTTTAATCGAGACAATATTCAGGAAGCAACGGGTTGTTCGATACCGCTCAGTGAACTGACTTGGCAAGAAGTGCAACAGTTGACGATGCTAACCTCTGATGAACCGGTTGCACACCTTGATGATGCCCTCCGATTTACACGGGAGCATCAGATGCCGTGCTTCATTGAGCCGAAGACAGATGTACCGGAAGTGCTCCCTATCATCGTAGAACGGGTGCGCCACTTTGAAGTTGTCCACCTCACCAGTATTCTCACTTTTTACCTTCGGAAGCAGCTCCTTGTTGATGCCAAACGTTTAGAACCCCGATTACAGACGAGTGCGATTCTCATCAACCCGATGGCGAATTTTCTCAAGGCTGCCGCTACGATTGATGTAAATCGTATCATCTTAGGATGGAGCCGGATTAACCACTTTCAACTCTATAACACTTTCACGCGCACTGTTACGCGGCAGGTCAAGCAACTTCAAGAAAACGGCGTTGTTGTGGAAGCAGGGTTTATTCAGACAGCAAAGGATGTTGCTTGGGCAATAAAAAGTGGTGCTGACGGATTGTGGGCAGATGATGTGCCTTACATCAGAAGTTGTCTCCAAGAGATTTAGCTCTCTTTAAAGTCCCCCTGATAAGGGGGATTTAGGGGGTTTTATAGTGGATTCCAAAAACACCTATACATTTACAACATTCCAAGTCCCCCTGATAAGGGGGATTTAGGGGGTTTTAAAATACGGAAATTACCACCTCTACGGAAAACGAAAATTATGAACATCACTGTTTGCAACCCGCTGTTGAGAACACCTCTATCCCTTATCGTTGACGATTCGTGTCCAGTCATCAACCTTACTTACTACTGGATACATCAACGACACGCATGGAAAGCACGACATCAGCCAGGCGTATCACCTGACCGTTGGGAAGGAAACGCCTCGCAACTCAAAAAGATACCACCAACGATCCCCGCAGATTTCGCAGCAGAATGGGCGGAATGGTGTTGGGAGAACGGTGTGAAAGGTAAATTCAGTCTCATTCCCTATCCTGCAGGAATGGGACGCGTTGATGAAGGGTTTTCTAATTTTTCAACATTGGAATATCAGGCATGGCTGCGGGTTTACCGAGAACTTATCTGGCCCAGTTTCGATTTGACACCGGAGATGCTCACGCATACGGCTGTCGTTGATCTCAACACATTCACACTCACCGAGGAATGGGAGCAGGTTGAGTGGGTGGATCCACCTATTGATGATAGACTCACGGACTACATCATCACAGCGATGGAAATGCTCAATAATGTCGGTATCCCGTGCGAAGGCGTGACCAGTCCAGGTGCCTTCGGAAAACGCCAAGAGGCAGCGTATGCGAAAGCCGTGCTAACCGCCTCTCAGCATGTCAATAACGATCCGCGTCCTTTCTATTTCCTTTGGCTCAAACACGATGAACTCCCCGATGTACCTATCTGGTATGCCGAAAAGGAGAACGGCATCGCAATTGCCAGTATTGTCGCATGCGCTGGCGATTGGTTCGGTGGATGGACGGGGTACGATTTAGGGGATGCTGATCGCTTTATCACAGAGGATTTACAAGGCGGTCGCTTGCCTCCAATTCTTGAAAAGGAGCTCCCGTGTGTGCTTGTCGGACATTGGCCCGGGTTCTATTTCAACGGCGAAAAATTGGGATTTGATGTGTTAAAAACCGTCAAGTCGCGCCTTGACAATTATGATCCAGATGGTACAAAGACGCTCTGGATGAAGACCTCGGAAATCGGGCATTACTGGATGGCACGCGAACTCACAAATATCTCAGTTTCGGAACAAGATGCCTCTCGCCCCTCTGAGAAGGAGCAGCAGGGGATTCATTCGGAGGGTAAGAGGGTTCATTCTTGCCCCCCTGAGAAGGGGGGTAGGGGGGTTACGCGAGAGATTAACATCTCCACCCAATTCCCGACAGCAAACTTTACGCTCGCTATTGATGCCCCAATACGTCATGTTCAGGTCAACGGATGGGACCTCCGCGAAGTGCATTCGCGACGCGATTTTCAGAGCAATACATTTCTCTGTGAAGGAAACCGGCAGACATTCGTCGCTTTTGATTTGGAAATTGGGGACACGGCGTTGACGCTCACGGTATGAGAATCCTACCGCCACTCGCGATAACAGTTGAACCCGTCATATAACTCGATTCCTCGCTTAAGAGGAAAGCTATCACATCTGCCATCTCTTTGGGTTCACCGAACCTACCGAGCGGTGTCGTAGATCGCAGCTGCGCTGCCATCTCTGTTGAGACTTCACCTAACATATCCGTGGCAATCGCACCCGGCGCGACCGAGTTGATGCGAATATTGTGTGCCGCAAGCGGTCCACAGCACGATTTCGTCAGTGAGATAACCCCGGCTTTTGCCGCCGCATAAGGCAACTGATTCGGGCGGACTGCCAACGCAGCAATCGACGATACATTAACAATACGTCCAAATTGCCTTTCAATCATCTCTTGCTTAACTGCCCACAGCACGTTGAAGGGACCCGTCAGGTTAACCGCGACGATCCGATCCCAATGTTCCGGGGTCAGTTCTTCAAACGTCATATCACCGACATCTCCGGCATTGTTCACCAACAATTCGATTGAACCGAGTTCTGCTGTCACCGTCTCGACCATTCTGTTCACGGCATCTCTATCCGCAATATCGGCTTGTACAGGTATCGCTTTCTGTCCCATATTATGAATCTGTTCACAGACCGCTTCCGCCTTATCAATCGCGCGAGAATAGTGCACAGCAACAGTCGCACCTTCACCCGCAAGTTTAAGCGCAGTTGCCTTGCCAATGCCACGGCTCCCGCCGGTTACCAACGCTATCCTTCCTGAAAATTTCATTAAACTTCCCTCTACAAAAATTCCTTTAGTTGTTCCCACACATCATCAGGGACAGGTGTGGTTGCGGCAGCGAAATTCTGCTCCACCTCCATCGCATTCTTAGAACCCGTTAGGTTCATTGCAATCCTCGGTTGCCGGAAACAGAATTGAATCGCAAGATTCAGTAGATTCAAATCGTTATCGTTTGCCCACTGATAGAGTTGATACGCCTTTTCACCTTCAGGGTTGCTGATGTGATCACTTTTGGCTGACACATCCGGTTCAACACCTGAAAGCAATCCCATGGCAATAGGACTCCCGTTAATAATCCCGATGTCATTTTCAACAGCAAGCGGTATTAACCACTCGTTTGCGGTTTGGCTCAGGAGTGTATAATCCAAGTACGTTAGAATCACATCAACGACACCGGTTTCGATAGCAATTTTATGGAATTCGTGCTGTCGGACCCCAAGTCCGATAAACTTAATCAGCCCTTCCTCGCGCATCCGCTGCAGTTCATCCAACGCCCCACCTTTTGCAACGACAGGGTCCATACTATCCGGATCATGCACTAAGCAGACATCAAGGTAGTCTGTGCCCAACAGGCGTAGACTATTTTCGACGCTGCGGCGCGTGCCTGCCGCACTAAAATCGCCGCGCCATTCAGGGTGTGTGCCTGTTTTCGTGGCGAGATAGATCTGCTCCCGCCAGTTTCCATCAGCGAGTGCGAGTCCTACGCGTCTTTCGCTTTCACCATAAAGGGGTGCGGTGTCCAGATAATTGATTCCCAAATCAATTGCTCGGTGTACCGCCTCGACGGCTTCATCGTCAGTAACATCACCTCTGCCGAGTCCAGCACCGCCCATACCGAGACACGTAACCTCTAATTCTGTGCGTCCTAACCGCCGCCGAGGCAACGGATTCGTTTGTGTTGACATGATTTACTTCCTTTAACGAAAATTAGAAAAACAAAAGCGCGTAGCTTGGAACGTAGTGGAAAGCGGATATACGGCGAAGAACTTTCCTGTTAAAACCTTTCTGACCGAACCGCAAGGTAAAATTAAAAAACTCGATGTAGATGCCCACGACGGGCATCGGGATCGATTACGCTTACCCACTGCACCCCTTTAACAACATCATCAGGGGTATGTCCATGCTCAACACCTTTCGGCGTGACAACCAGATCCCCGGGACCGATACGATAGGATTCAGACTGCCCGTCCGCTGTTCGGAGCTTCACTGTGGTTGTGCCTTCGGTAAAATACCAATACTCATCGAAATCGTGATAGTGAAGTTCGGTCGGATTTTCCTTGGAAACAGCGAAAGCCCCAATCGTCGTCATATCTGGGGTATCCAAAACTTCTCCAAGTACTTCGCCGATGCGCTCGCCTTCACTCAGTCGAATAACGCAAAGATTTGTATCCATTAGATAACTCCAATATCTTTTAGGTGTTGGAGCGAATTTGCTACGCGCGCTTGAACGCCTGCTTCGTTAAGGTCTTCGCCTTCGATACCCTCCAATTCCATAGTGAAGGGACCGTAGAAACCTGCAGCGTTCAACGTCTGGAAGACGGCTTTGAAATCAACGACGCCTTCACCGAGTGCAGGGAAATGCCACGTCCGATAGCCACCGTTTGTATCCTTGAGGTGAACCGCACCGACATGTGGAATAACCTTCTCGACTTCGCCAACAGCCGTCACATTATGGTTATAATAATAGACGTTGCCTGTATCGAAATTGACACAGATGTTCGGGTGATTCACGGCTTGCATCGTCTCAAGTGCAATATCGCCGTTGTGTATCAGATCTGGATGTGTTTCCAAACACACCTTAATACCCGATGGAGCAGCATTCTCTCCGATAGCACGGAGCCGATCATAGACAGCATTCTTATCTGTCTCACCAGCGTGGACGCTGACAAAGATGATCTTCACACCCATCTGATCGGCAATCTCCAGCGTCGATTGAAAGTCTGGGACAACCGTTTCCGACTGAATGTCACAACGCCCTAAGAGGCTCGTGGCGGTGAGTCCGTGTGCGTTCAAATTTGACTGAACTTCGTCAACAGATTCAGCCGAAGGCACACCGATTTCTACGTTCGTCAATCCGATTTCCGCCAGATGCGCATAAGCACCAGCACCAAACTGTCGATAACTGCCTAAATTACATGCAATAATATTTTCCATTTTCTCCCCCGTTCTACGGAATTTTTCGTAGGACTGTGTTACTCAATAAGATTTCAACCCCCAACAGCAACGCTGCAGGTATTAAAAAATATCCGAGCAACTCTTTCCGAGCGATAGTGTTAATGACCTCGAACTGCGTTTTTTCAAAACGATCAATTTCTGTGTAGATCTGCTTTAGTGATTGTGTATCGGTGGCGCGAAAATAGCGTCCGCCTGTCGTTTGAGCGATCTGCTTTAGGGTGTCCTCGTCAAGATAGGTGAGCACCTCTCGGTATCGTTTCCCGAATGTCGTATCCGCGTAAGGGATACGCGCGCCACCCTCTTTCCCCATTCCAATAGTGTAAACCTTAATCCCGTCGGCGTGTGCCAGAGATGCTGCTGCCCCTGGATTGATGCTGCCAGCGTTGTTTTCGCCATCGGTCAACAGGATAACGATCTTCGTTTCTGATTTTGAAGCACGTAAACGTTGCGTAGCAGTCGCGAGTGCTTCACCGATGGCTGTGCCGTCTTCAAGCTGCCCGATCTCTACGTCGCTGAGCAATTCTGCCAACACCGAATAATCCAAAGTCAAAGGACAGAGCGTAAAACTTTCACCCGCAAAAACAACTAAACCGATGCGATCGTTTTCGCGATCCGTTAGTCTCTTTTCAAGCATGGCGTTGACAACCGATTTCGCGGTTTGAATGCGATTCGCGCCTTCAAAATCCTCTGCTCGCATACTCTCTGAGATGTCGAGGACTAAGAGGATATCAATCCCCTTCGCTGATTGATGTTCACGGCTTTGAGAGAGTTGTGGGCGGGCGAGACTGATAACAAGAAGCGTGAGAACAACGAATCTCAGAATTTTCAGTATGGCTAATGCTCTAACCGAGAGGGTTTGTCGCATCTTCTGAACGCTTACTGCAAAGCCGTGGTTAAAATCGGAAAAACGCACAACGGGTGTGATTGTCCGTTTGTGTAGCCAGCGAGAAGCAATTATCAACAGCGGTACCGCGATTAGCAAAATTAAAAAAAACGGAGATGCCAGTTGCATACACACTACACCCTTTCTGACCGAGATCCCCACTCGTTACTGCGGAAGGAGGCGGTATTTTGACGCGTATCTTGTAGTCTCATCATGTTGATACCACTTAGGAAACAGAGTCCTATGCCGATAGTATTGATAATCAAAAACGTTATCCAATCAATATATGGTAGGGCTGTCGCCATAAAGTACAGCAGATAACCGAAAATTACTGCAAGCGGTTTCAATCGACCTGAAAAAAGGGTACTGCCGATCGCAAGAAAAATCGCAGCTTTACCACAGATCGCTAACGGCAGTAAGGCAGATAGTGCTAACAACATGAACGGAACGCCGACAATTGAAAAAGTCAGCAGCGCGAGAACCAGCGGGATTACAGCTAACATCAGCATGCTAAATAGCATGCTCCCGATGGGTCGATGTGTCAACAGGGTACTTACCGCATTTACCGGTCTGGAAAATATAGTTACCACCAGTAAATACATGATCAGGAAAAGTCCAAACTTGACGAGTGTCAATTGCCAACTTGTCTTTTTATTCGTGCTCCAGAGCGCATGCGGATGCATTAGGAGTCGCACTGCAGCAGGTACCATCTGCCAGCGATTGCTCACTTGAAGGTCCGCTATCCCCTCCATATTTCCTGTGACCTGTCCACCAATCAAGTGAAGTGTTCCGTTCACTTGTGCACCTGGTACCAGTTCAACATTTCCGCCAAGTACCAACACATTTCCGGTGACACTTCCTCGTAACCTTGCATTACCCGCAATCATAACAAGGGTTGTTAATACTTCATCTGATGCCAATTCATAGTCGTTAACAACTTTAAGAACTCGCTGCGTCTTTTCCCACTGCACATCTGTGTCTCCAGCAGTTTCGCTGTTCTCCGAATTGGCAGTTTCAGTTTGCTGAGATAGCGTGTTAGGGACCTTTTCCAAAGTCGGTTCTACGTCTACCGGATCAGCACGCTCTACAGAATTGTCTTCTGGTGTGGGATGCTCCGACTCGGTTGTTTGTTCTGTTAAACCCTGCGCGATGAAAACGCCGTTCGCGAGATTTTCATGTCTGAAATCGGGGTGTAGTTGCCGGTTATCGCTTTGCTGATTTCCTAATGCTACAGACTGCCCGAAAAAAGGCAGCACACCAAGGTTGAAAAATAAAAAAATAAATCCTATTGCCTTCATGTTTCCCTACGCTTTATCTAAAATATATGAAGACATTGTAGGCGAAATTTTCTACGATGTCAACGCTTTTTCTAATTTACCCCAAGATCATTTAGTTTTCGCTTGACATGTACCGTCTGAATCTGATACGATAAGTATATGAGTGTTTTAGGCGATTTGTATCTTAAGTAGCGGTTAGAAATGCTTGAATTGTACAAATGGAGGTCCCAATGAATTTCAATGTTATTTTTTCTCGAAGGTTCTGGCTTTCGAGTATAACGCTTATATGTTTCAGCCTTTTTTCTTTTGGTGTTCTATTCATTTCCACTACTTCAGCCGAAATTGATCCCGATACGCTTGTCGGAATGTGGCTTTTTGATGAAGGTAAAGGAAAAGTCGCAACCGATGCCTCTGAAAACGGGTTGGACGGCGAGTTTGAAGGCAACCCGAAATGGGTTGAAGGTAAATTTGGGATGGCACTTGAATTCGATGGTAAATCGGCTTACGTTCAGATTCCTGACCATGAGAACCCAACCGAGGCAATCACCGTATCCGCTTGGGCGAAGAGTGGAGCCGACCTTTGGAACCAACCCGGTTGGATAATTGAAAAACGGAATGCCTATATTATCCATCCTAACAGCGGGACAAAAAATGTCGCATGGCCAGTTTGCAATGGCGGTTGTTGGAATAAACCGGGAGGTTGGAATGACGGTAATGTCGGCCCAGATGATATTACCGAATGGCACATGTACACAACCACTTATGATAGCAATACCGGCGAGTGGTATATTTATATTGATGCAGAAGAAGCGAGTGCATTGGATCTGGCTAAAAATCCGATTGATCTTGATACGGGTCCCGCCAATATCGGATTTGATGATTGTTGCGGCGGCACACGTTTTGGTTTAGGTGCTGTCGACGAAGTGGCAATTTTCAGTGTTGCTTTGGAACAAGAAGATATTGAAAAACTGTATAAAGATGGCCTTTATTTTGGTGTCTTGGCGGTTGAACCTGCAAATAAAATGACAACCACTTGGGCGGATGTGAAGGTCAAGTATTAGGTTCCTGTCAATATTCAAGGGAGCCTGTAGACTCGTGTTAGTGAAGTAATGCAGTCTGTCAACTCAAAGAATAACGTAGAGGGTGGGCTTTTATGTCCATCCTCACGTGAAACTCAACCAAAATCTTGTTCTATAGCCCACATCGGATAGTGCGCGAATTAATACGGGTGCTATCATGCACACAACGGTGTAAAGAAAACGGAGGAACAAATGGCTCTTAATTATGACGAAACAGATGATTTTGATGAAACAGACGACTTTGATGAGGAATCTCAGGAAGAATTTCTGGACGAAGAGGATGACAATCCTAATACTGCGCTCTCTCAGGCTTTCCGTGAAGCTACCGCGGGAACGATCGAGGACTACGATGATGATGAGGAAGATGAGGAGAGTGAAGAAGAGGATGACACTGACGATGCCGATGGTGCTGATGCCGATGTTAATGCTGATGCTGATGCTTACGCACAGCAACTTGTAGAACCTATAGAACCACTGCCTGATGAAAAGGATTTAGACGATTCAGACGATTCGGACGATTCAGATGATTTAGAGGACTTAGACGTAGAACCGCCTCCATTAAAACTACCCTCGCCAGAAGTTGAACCTTTCCGACCACAGGAACAGAGCAACTACGCTTATGCGGAGGCAGTGACAGCCTTCTATGAAGAAAAAAATTATCAAAGAGCGATTGAGAAATTTGGGGAGGCTATCGAGAATGAGAGCCGACATGCCGAGCCGCAAATAGATGACCCTAACGAAATTGTCGCGAAATCGAAGTACTGGCAGGCAGAAGCATACATCAAATTACAGGACCCTTCTCAAGCCATTGTGACGCTTGAAGACTTGGTTGAAACTTGTCGAGGACACTACCTCGTATTAGCCGCACAACGCAGGGTAGATGAGTTAAACGCGAAAAGCTCTTAAACTATTGGCGTTTTGTGCCGATTACAACGCTATATTGCTAACGGCAACCTATACTTAAAAAAGGTTTTATATGACTTTGCAGTTCGGTTCGCAGCGTTTGAAGTTTTAGCAAGGTTTCCGTCTGTGAAGACGGATCTATGGAATAATGCTTTCAATCATCAACATCACCTGACCAAACCGCAAGGAATATAAAAAAAGGGAATATAAAAAAGTGGAAACCGTAAAAAACTTTCTTAAACAAAAGGCGACTAACTTACGAATTCATTCTATTCTCGCTACATCGGAGGCAGGTTCTGGACATCCAACCACGTGCCTCTCTGCTGCAGATATCGTCTCAGCACTCTTTTTTCATGCCATGCGTTATGACTGCAGCGAACCACAGCACCCTAACAACGATAGATTCATTTTGTCGAAGGGACATGCAGCACCGCTACTTTACGCAGCTTACGCGGAAGCCGGTATCATCCCAACCGAAGAATTATGTACGCTCCGCCAAATTGATAGCATCTTGGAAGGGCATCCGACACCGCGGTTTGCATGGACAGAGGTGGCCACTGGGTCACTTGGGCAAGGTTTATCACTTGGGCTTGGCATGGCACTCAACGGTAAATACTTAGATGAATCCGATTATCGCGTCTACGTGCTTCTCGGTGATGGCGAGACTGCCGAAGGTGGGGTCTGGGAAGCAGCGGCTCTGGCATCGCATTACAAACTTAATAACTTGATCGGGATTGTCGATGTCAACGCGCTTGGACAGAGCCAACGCACTATGTACGCCTTTGATGTTGATACCTATTGCCAGCGTTTTGAAGCGTTTGGATGGCAAACTGTTGGGATTGATGGACACAATTTTGAGGAAATATTACCAGCACTCGCACAAGCCAAAGCCTCAACGGATAAACCTACTATGATAGTCGCCAAGACTTTCAAGGGGAAAGGCGTTTCATTCCTTGAAGATGCAGATAACTGGCACGGAAAGGCACTTGCCAAAGGTGAGGAACTTGACAAAGCGTTAGCTGAACTCGGTCCTTTACAAGATATTCCTGTTCAGAGTGAGTCCCCGACGTCTGTGGTCGTGAAAGTTGATCCTGAAACCGAATGTGAACCGCCTGACTATCCACCGGACGAAGAAATCGCAACGCGCGGGGGCTACGGCGTGGGACTTGCCAAACTCGGCAGCGCAAACCCTAATGTTGTTGCCTTGGATGGAGATACCAAGAACTCCACCTATGCTGAACAGTTTATGGAACTTCATCCGAACCGATATTTTGAAATGTTCATCGCTGAGCAGAATTTGGTGGGCGCGGGCATCGGTTTGGCGAAACGTGGGAAGATTCCGTTTGTTTCTACGTTCGCTGCATTTTTATCGCGCGCCTACGATCAGATTCGGATGTCCGCGATTTCGCAAGCGAATATCAAATATGCCGGTTCACACTGCGGTGTTTCAATCGGCGAAGATGGACCTTCACAGATGGGCTTGGAGGATATAGCGATGTTTCGGGCGATTCCAGAGGCAGTCGTACTATATCCGAGCGATGCGGTCAGTGCCGAACGGCTTGTCGCTGAAGCCGCCGCACACGAAGGGATCGTCTACCTCCGGACCTCACGTCCTAAAACCGTTATTCTCTATGATGCCGACGAGCGTTTTCCTCTCGGTGGTTGTAAGGTTGTTCAGCAAAGCAGTGAAGATAAAGTGACTGTTGTTGCAGCCGGAGTTACGCTTCATGAGGCGTTGACAGCACACGAGACGCTTGCCGCGGAAGGCATTGCTATCCGTGTTATCGACCTATATTCTATTAAACCTGTTGATACGGAAGCGTTAATCGCAGCAGCAGCCGAAACAAACAACATTTTAATCACCGTTGAGGACCATTATCCTGAAGGCGGTTTGGGGGATGCTGTCTTGGATGCTGTTGCGACTGAAGATGTTCGGGTCCATAAACTCGCCGTTACAGGGATACCGCGCTCCGGAAAACCAGAAGAACTTTTAGAACACCATGGTATCAGCGCAAGTGCTATTGTCCAAAAGGTAAAGGACGTTATCGCTTGATGGCGGTGGTCTCTAAAACGCCTGAGTAGACGCGCTTTGAAACCGTGCCGATTGACGGTGTTTCGTTGGTCGGAAAATTTACTTAGAAAGTCAATCAGCAAGTTAATATAAACATGCAAAAGGCAATTGTCTGGGGCACTGTCTTGGGCGTTATCATCTTAGTAGCAATTGGGATGATCTTTGCCTTACGTGCGCAGCGAACAGGACCTAAAACATATCCAGCGGATAACGGACCCAATTTTATTGACGTTACTGCTTATCCTGTGAAAATGCAGGAAACTTATAAACTTTTTACCAATAAATGTAGCCGCTGCCATACCGTCGCACGTCCCATTAATTCTACCTTCACGTCGGAAGAGTGGCGAAAGTATGTCTATAAAATGATGCGGAAACCGGGGTCCGGACTTAATCCAAAAGCCGCTGAAGAGATAACCGAATTCCTGATTTATGACGCGCAGCATAGGGAGAAAAAAACAAAATGAGTATTGCAATAGTATCAACTCGCAAGTTTTACACTATTGTGGGATTTTTGATGTTGGTGATATTTTTTTCCGTAATAAGCACGCCAGTAGGATTCACTAAAGAGGATGGTATGAAAAAAGAGGATTTTCAGGTTTCAGTAGATGGACAGCCCGTCACATTTACTGTGCCACCTATTTCCAAAAATGGTGTATGGTTAGTGCCTTTGGAGCCCTTTGCTGAGCAACTCGGATTGAAGGTTGAATATCCAGAAGAATCGGAGATGGCAGTTTTATGCGGCGGTGTAGAATCAGAATTGTGTGTCCCACTCCAATTCCAAGATAACAAAGAAGGTGCTGTGAAAATTGATGATGTGACTTATGTGGAACCTACGTATCTTTCAAAAACGTTTGGCTTTGAAATATACGAAGCATCAGCCAACCGATTGGAGGTTATCCATCCAGTGCACCTTGCCCCTGAATTCACACTCCCCGATCTGCAGGATACGCCAAGAAGTTTACGGGATTTCCGTGGAAAAAAGACTTTTCTCTATGTTTGGGGTTCTTGGTGAGGCTGCCGCGGACAACTGCCAGGCTGGCAGGAATTTTACGCGAAACACCGTGAAAAACTAAACTTGGTTTCCATTGCCATTGATGCGCAAGGTGTATCTGTCGTGCGTCCTTGGCATGATGCCGCGGATGCCGATTTTGTTACACTCGTTGATTCACAGAATATATTCGGCACTCGCTATAATCTCAAAGCTATCCCTTACGGAGTCATGATTGATGAGGCTGGTCGGCTGGTGAAAGCACCCTTCAACGTCAACGTCAAAGATGAAAAAACGATCGAGATGCTTGAGAAGTGGTTGTCAGATCCCGGCTACAATGCTGCACTGCTCCATGATATGAAACCATCAAGCGAGCCATCGGCAAAGACGAACGCTGAAGCCGCTGCCCGTTTTCAACTCGGGCTCGTCTTATTGGAAGACGGTAAGAAAGCGGAAGCGATGACGGAATGGCGAAAAGCACTCGCGTTAGACCCGAAAAACTGGATTATCCATAAGCAAATTTGGGCAGTGGAGCATCCAGACAAATTCTATGAAGATGGCGTGGATTACGGCTGGCAAAAGGCACAATTGGAGGTAGAAAAAAGTAAACAGTAACGGCGTATTCTTAAGAACCGTGCTGCTATAGGCGAAATCTGAAATTGTGATTCTTCGATATAATTCGCAGAAAAACAAGACGCAATACCTGTAAACGCAGGCGAGAAAACCTTTGTTGTCTTGTAGGCATTTTCTATACTATCGTATTTTAAAGAACTTCTTGGATAACATATTGTCTAATCTACGAGGTTGGAACCATGAAAGAGAGTTTACAAAACATTGGGGAGCTCATAGCTGAACCAAGAGATTTAGACATATCTATGCTGCTGTTATTCACATCTCGCTGATCGGTTGCGTTATACAATTGGTGAACACTGCGCTGCTCCTTGTGTTTAGAGACGTTGGGGATGTCACCAGCGCGGCAGACCTAAAAATGATTCCGGGGTTACATTTACTCTTCGGAGAGGGCGTGGCACCGAAGTTAGCAATATTGCTCAGTCACATTAACCCGTTGAGTTTATGGCTAATTGTAGTGATGGCAATAGCGGTCTCTATCCTTGCCGATGTAGAAAAGACCCGGGCACGTATCACAGCCGTAATCTTGTGGGGGATTAGCATTTTACCTGAGGTTATTTCTGCCACCTGAGTATGGAAATCATGAGAGAAAGTTGGCAAAACCTCATTGATCTCATTGTGAGACCGAGTGCCACGTTTACGCGGTTGAAATCTAAGCCGAAATGGGGAGTCGCATTCCTGGTTTTCTGCGTCCTTGTCGTGTTGTTGGCATGGATGGTTTTTCCGTTTACACAGAGGTTCCTTAACACTCTTCCGTCAAATCCCTATGCTTCAACTTGTCGGATGTAGACGGCGAAGCACCTAATAGAAAAATAAACGAGATACTCTACATAACAAATGTAGTATAATGAGAGTATCACGTTGGAAAATAGCATACAATGTGTCGTCTTTCGGCTCCGTGCTTTCCTCCGATGTAGTAGTGGATAAAAGCGTGATACGTGATATACCATGAGAAAAGCCCGCAAATACAAACTTCAGTCTCAATCTAATACGATCAAGCTGGGCAACATACTTGACGATATGTGGAGTATCCATCTCCATATCATGCGTTTACAACGTAGGTATTACCGGATGTTTGGTAAAAACCTATCAGCGTTTCGCATCAATGCCCATGTTGCGAAACTGAAAAAACGAACAAAGCCACATTGGGCAGCCTTGCCGAGCCAAGTTGTGCAAGACGTTGTTTTGCGTTACGGTAAATCGCAAGGTGCTTTTTTGGATAATATCAAAGACCGCAAAGCGGGTAAAACGACGCGTAAAGTGGGTAGACCGAAAATACAACCGCGTCATAAATATAACTCCATGACGTTCACACAAGCGGGCTATACATTGGAAGAGAATCGTATCAAAATCAATTGTATAGACACGTGGTTCTCTTACCATAAACACCGTGATTGGACAGGTATAATCAAGACGATCACCCTCAAACGCGATAAGTGCGGCGACTATTGGATCTGCTTTTCGTGCGAGGATGTTGAGGATTCCGACCCCAAACCCAAGACGGGTAAGAGCGCAGGGTTTGATTATGGAAACAAAACATTCCTCACAAGTAGCGAAAGCGATAAGATAGAATCTCCGCAGTTTTTCAAACAATCCCTGAAGACGTTGCGATCTCTGAGCAAGGCACTGAGTCGTAAAGTCAAAGGTTCAGGCAATTGGTATCGTGCGTGTCGTGCTTTGGCAAGGCACCATAGAAAAGTCGCCCGACAACGAGCAGATTGGCAATGGAAACTTGCGACCGAACTCTGCAGAGAGTTTGATACGCTCATTTTTGAAACGCTGAACCTTGATGGCATGAAACGGCTTTGGGGTCGTAAAGTTTCTGACCATGCCTTCTACCAGTTTCTTCAAATACTCGAACAAAAGTGTGTGAAGCACGGTAAA
>JAJEDN010000055.1 GCA_022821495.1 Candidatus Poribacteria bacterium | reverse complement strand
AATTAGGCCGTCGGACCTCCCATTCAAATTCAAGGGTTGTTGTGCCACTTCCCCTAACAGACTGAGCGGTTTTCGTGCCCCATATTTCCTGTAAATCAAAATCCGTGTCTATGAATGCCGCCGACCAAGATGACGGGAGCGATTTAGTGATAACTTCCTGGTCGAATTCAACGGCAATGACTATCTTATCACCTAATCCATACGTGTTATCAGGACCTGGATCAGAGATAATATTAACAGATTGGACAGTTGGGGGCAAATCTGGATCTGATGGTAGACGCCAATCCACTTTGTGGTTAGGGTCGTGGAGTACGCTTGGAAAATCAAAGTCAACCCCCCTTTATCCCCCCTTATCAGGGGGGTAGATGAGTACGCCGCAGAATTGCCCTACTACGAACAGGGTTATTCCGAATTTTGGACTGGGCAGACTACTAATACTCTGACAACTCCTGAAAAAGAAATTTGACTTGCATAAAAAAATATGTTATTATATATTTAAAGTCAGTAGTAGAAGGGGCTGCCGTTCTGTTTAGGCAGTTTAGAACGCATAACGGGGGTTCCCTATTACAAAGACTAAACGTTTTTTTCTGAATAACGTCTTAAGAACAAGAGTCGTTTTTGAGACGTAGTAGGTATGTCTCTTCGTTGCCCGATTCGAGGAACTTGATAATGCGAACACTTGAACACAAGACCATCGCAACACAAATAACGAGTGTGGGGATCGTCCAGAATAACGCTCTCAGTGCTTGGGCTCTTTTTACGCAGGCGAGCAGCAGTTTGCTGCTAAAAGGCGTGTTTGTGTTTTATCTGTACTTATATTTGTACGGCAGCGATAGGTGGTGAAAGTTCGTAGGTAACGCCCTAATTGTATGACTAACCGATTTTAGTATCACCACCCAGCGTTGAAAATCAATTCGATGTTGGGTAATTTTTTTTAACCGAATTTGATTTCGGACAGCGTTTTTTTCGGTGCAGCTTGCAAACCGAAAACTTGCTACTCAAAAGACGGTGCAGCTTGCAAACCGAAAACTTGCTATTAAGAAGGTGGAGGTAGTTGAAAAGCATGGTAATCGTTACCAAAACAGATGCGACACAATCAGATATTGATGCTGTTGTCAAACGGATTGAGAGTGTGGGTCTGAAAGCCCAAATCTCGACGGGCGAACGGCACACAGTCATCGGTGTCATAGGAGATAAAACATTGCTTGGTGATATTCCGATAGAGTCTATGTCCGGTGTCGAACGTACGATGCCGATCACGGCACCGTTCAAGTTGGCGAGCCGAGAGTTTCGGGATGAACCGACAGTGATTGCGGTCAACGGCACAAAGATAGGTGCCAAACAGGTGCCTGTTATTGCCGGTCCGTGTGCGGTAGAGAGTACAGAACAAATTGTGACCATTGCCCGGTTGGTCCAAAAAGCAGGTGCGAGTTTCATCAGAGGCGGTGCCTTTAAGCCGAGGACAGGTCCTTATAGTTTCCAAGGGTACGGTGAAAGCGCGCTCAAGATGCTAAAAGAGGCGAAAGCCGAAACCGGACTCGGTATTGTTACCGAAGTGATGACCCCGCACGAAGTAGAACTCGTCGGTGAATATACAGATATGTTCCAACTCGGTACCCGGAACATGACGAATTTCTATCTGTTACGTGAAGTCGGACAGGCACAGAAACCGGTGATTATCAAACGCGGGATGTCCTCAACAATAGAAGAATGGCTGCTCGCTGCCGAATATATCCTCGCCGAAGGAAACCCGGATGTCATTCTATGTGAACGCGGCATCCGCACATTTGAAACCCATACCCGGAACACACTCGACCTGAACGCGGTACCCGTCATTCACGAATTGAGCCACCTTCCAATCGTCGTTGATCCGAGCCACGGCACGGGTATTCGGAGCTTGGTGTGTGATATGACGAAGGCATCCGTAGCCGCAGGCGCGGATGGGCTGCTACTTGAAGTGCATCACGATCCTGATCATTCAATGACGGGAGATGGTGCGCAGTCGTTGTTCCCGGATCAATTCGAGACACTCATGCAAGAGTTGAAACCGATTGCTATCGCTGTTGGTCGTGAAATGTAGGGAATAGTTATAAGTTATAAGTTATAAGTTATAAGTTAATCTCTTGTGGCAGTTGCTGTAGTTGTACCTGCCACAGCACGACTCTTAACTAATAACTCTCACTGCGAGGCAAACTGAGAACTGATAACTAATATTGGAGGAAAGAGCCTTGGACGATTTTGAAACTAACCCGCAGAAAGTCTATATTTTTGATACAACGCTCCGTGATGCCGAGCAGACCCCCGGTGCTGCTCTGGGTATCGAGGAAAAACTCGAAATTGCCAAGCACCTTGCCAAATTAAATGTTGATGTCATTGAAGCCGGATTCCCAATTTCGTCGCCGGGCGATTTCGAGGCAGTTAAACGGATATCGAACGAGGTTGAAGGACCGGAAATCTGCGCGCTCTCTCGCGTAGTAGAAAAAGACATTACAGCCGCATGGAAAGCGATTGCGGATGCACCGCGGGCGCGTATCCACACGTTTGTCGGTACATCACCGATTCACATGGGACGCATCACACGGACAACCCCGGAAGACACGCTCAAGATGGCAACGGATGCTGTGGCATACGCGAAAAGTCTCTGTGAAGGGCATGCAGATGCCAACGTAGAATTTTCCCCGATGGACGCAGGACGGACGGAGTTAGCATTTCTCTATGAAGTCGTCGAAGCGACTATCGCTGCAGGCGCGACCGTCGTCAATATTCCTGAGACCGTTGGATGGACAGTGCCAACGGAGTTCGGTAATCTGATTAAAGGTATCATGGAGAATGTACCGAATGTTGACGCTGCGATTATTAGTGTGCACTGCCATAACGATCTCGGATTAGCAGTTGCGAACAGTCTCATAGCGGTTGAACAAGGCGCGCGTCAGATCGAATGTACAATTAACGGACTCGGCGAACGCGCTGGGAATACCTCACTCGAAGAGGTCGTTATGGCGATCCGAACCCGGCGCGACTATTTCAAAGAATATTATACTGAGATTAACGCGAAAGAGATTGTCCCGATTAGTCGGCGTGTGAGCCGCACAATGGGTATTTCTGTTCAACCAAACAAGGCGATTGTCGGTGCGAACGCTTTTGCCCACAGTTCCGGTATCCATCAGGACGGTATCATAAAATCGCGTGTGACGTTTGAGATTATCGATCCGCAAGAGATAGGCTGGAAAGAGAGTCAATTGATTCTGAGCCCACGTTCCGGACGTAACGCGCTCAGACACAGACTCAGTGAACTCGGCTACGAAGTGGAAGCAGATCAGTTAGACAAGGTTTATGAAAGATTTCTGAAGGTCGCCGATAAGAAAAAAGCCGTGCAGGATGCCGATCTGGAAGCGATCATGAGCGATGAGATTCGTGCGATCCCTGCTGTCTATGAACTGGACTATATCCAAGTCGTCAGTGGAACAAAGATTTCACCGACAACGACAGTCGGTATTAAGACGGAAGACGGCATCATTGAAAAAGCGTCAACGGGTGATGGTCCTGTCGATGCTGCGTTCAAGGCGATCGGTCAGGTTGTTGATATTCAACTGAACCTCATTGACTACCAGATCCGGTCTGTAACCGAGGGTGAAGACGCTATCGGTGAGGTCTCGCTGAAGGTTCAAGACAACGGGCATATCATCACCGGACACGGTGCGAGCACAGACATCATCGAAGCGAGTGCTCGGGCATACATTCACGCTGTTAATAAACTCATTCAGATCCGGTCTGAAGGGTAAGGAAGTCAGGATTTACGGAAATGCCTTTGCTGGCGAGGTTTGTAACCTCGCCAGCGGCGCGTGATATATAGGGTGTCGTGGAGGAATTGCTTGAAAGGGGGAAATTCAATGTTGAGAATATCATTCCTATACATATTTGTAATCGTGTCTTTCATTTCAATGGGATGTGGAACGATAGGTGTATCTAAAGGAGATACAAGCGATCCAAATGTTTCCCTATCTTTTACAGAGGTCCTAAACGATCCGGAAACATATATCGACAAGGTATTAACCTTTGAGGCTGTTGTAAAGCGCACACGTTATGGAAGTAATGTAGAGTTATACACTAACCAGAAACTGAGACAGTTTTCGATTACCACGCATGGTGCCGGTCTTCATAGCATGGATGAAAATGGTGAGGAAGTGGAAATTTTTCCGAATGAGAAATATAGGTTCAAATGCAGGATTTACGAAATTAAAATTGATCAGCACGGTATATGGGATATTCAAGCTGAATTTATCGTTTCAGATGAAAAGCAGATATTGCATCAACCTGAGCTTGTGAACTAAAGTCAACCCCCTAAATCCCCCTTATCAGGGGGACTTTGAGAAGGACAGAGGTATTGATAAATGTCAACCCCCTAAATCCCCCTTATCAGGGGGACTTTGAGAAGGACAGGGGTATTGATAAATGTCAACTTATTTCTATAATTCACCATAAACGGCTAAATCTTTTTCAATAGTAACACGTCAAGCCCTGTTGGAAAAATCCGACAGGGCTTTTTATTTTTGTCTTTACAGAGCCTACCAATCCTCAACCAATTGCACCAGCAACCGCACACCGTAGCCTGACGCGCCTTCAGGGATGTAGTTAGAGCCTTTCATCCCCCAAGCGGTGCCAGCGATGTCGAGATGCACCCACGGGTAGCCTTCCGCGAATTTCTTCAGAAACGCGCCGCCAGCAATCGTGCCAGCAGTGCCGTCGCCGATGTTCTGAACATCTGCCACCTTGCTTTTAACGGCTTCGTCATAATCGTCCCAGAGTGGCAATTCCCAGACGCGCTCATGCGTTTTTTCAGCTGCAGACTTCACTTTCGCCATGAGTTCAGGATCTGTCCCCAATGCTCCGGCTGCGATATGTCCTAAAGTACCGATCACGGCACCGGTGAGCGTGGCTAAGTCGATCACGCCTTTTGGGTTGTATTGTGCCGTCCATCCGAGTGCATCCGCCAATACCAACCGTCCTTCAGCATCGGTGTTGAGAATCTCAATCGTTTTGCCGCCATAAGAGGTGACGACATCCCCCGGTTTAACGGCGGTCCCACTCGGCATGTTCTCGGTTGCGGCAACCAAGCCAATGACACGCACGTTCGGTTTAAGTTGACCGATGACTTGCATCGCGCCTACCACCGCAGCGGCGCCCGACATATCGTGTTTCATCTCATGCATCCCGCTTCCGCCCTTGAGCGAGATCCCGCCTGTATCAAAGGTAATCCCTTTTCCGACAAGCACGACGGTATCTTGTCCTTCGCCGTCAGGTGTGTATTCGAGAATAATAAATCGTGGCTCTTCAGCACTCCCTTGCGCGACAGATAGAAGCGTCCGAAACCCTTTTTCTGTTAGCGTGGCTTTGTCAAAAATTTCACAACCGAGTCCGGTTGCCTCAGCGACCGCTTCCGCTTTATCTGCGAGTTGCGTTGGTGTGAGATAGTTTGCGGGTTGATTGCTCAAATCCCGGGCGAGCAATGTCCCCTTAGCGATTATTTCTCCACGTTGTGCTGTGGCTTCTATTGTTGCCTTGCTCTGCTCGCTTTCGACTAAAAACGTAACAGATTCCAGTTTCTTTTTCTCATCATCGTTGTTGCTATCTGTTTTATGTTCGTCGAACTGGTAAAGCGAGAGCAGGGTTGCCTCGGCTGCGGCTTGAACCATTTCGGGAGTGGCTTCGTTTGGAATCGGAATTGCTGCGGTATTTAATCCCATGTCTCGGATCGTCCGGGCAGCGTGTCCCGCTGCTTGCCGGACCTTTTCAACAGTGAGATCATGATATTCACCCAAGCCTACCAAAAGCACGCGAGGTGCCGTAATCGCGCCGTTTGTGTAGAGCCAACTGGTAGTTTTCAGTTTACCTGTGAAATCGCCGAGGTTCATGCGTTCACGAATGCGTCCACCGAGGACTTGGTCTATAGTTTGGAGCGGTGCGCTATAGAAGTCTGGGTTTTCCAATATACCGATGGCAATGACATCGGTCTGTTCTTGGTTGAATCCACCTGTTTTGACAGTAATATTCATAAATGTTCCTTTATATTTCAATGTTTTTTGCAAATCATAGAATATTAAGTTTTTCGCATCCCCGTTAAGACGACTAAGGGTTCTTTGCTCGTGACAGTAATTGAATGATATGTATTTGCGGGAACATCAATCCGGTCTCCACTCTCGATTGTTCCTGATGCATCAGCGACCTTCACATCTGCTGTGCCAGATAGTACACAGACGACTTCATCTTGGGTGTGGATATAATCGAGATAGGCACCGCCCGGACGGCCCGACCACTCGTAGGCATTGAAGCCTTCGGTTTCCAATTGTTGCTTTAGAGCGTCAGCATCTGCATGCTGTTCTGACCAACGTGATTTCCAATTCATAGCGACTCTCATTTAAAAACTAAAAACGCGCTTCGTTTTTTTGTTAGTGGGAAATCTTAAAGCGGTTCTAACTTGACCGGGCAGACCTTTAGCTCAGCCGTGTGCGTAATCGGATCATAACCCGAACCGGTTAATAGGTTCACTGGTACATCCGCGAAACTGAAACTGGCGAAGACGGTGCCGCGCGGTGAACGGTTCGTCGCTTTTACTTTGATGTTGATACTGCCGCGCGCACTGCTCATTTTACACCATTCGCCATCGGATAAGTTCCATCTCTCAATGTCAGCAGGGTTAACTTCCAATGATTCCTCCGGTAAGAGGTAATCAATCCCTTGCGCTCTCCCGGTCTGTGTCCGAGTATGATAAGATTGCAAACGCCTACCTGTTGTCAGCCATACGGGGAAATTTTCGCTAATCGTCTCAGCGGGGTCCCGGTAATGGACATTTGAAAAGATACCACGTCCATTGACAAAGGTTTCTTCGTGTAAGCGTGGTGTACCTGGGTGTTCTTTGTGCGGTACGGGCCACTGATACTCGCTGTTTTCAATACGTTCCCAATCTAATCCAGCATAAATCGGTGAGATTCGACAGAGTTCATTGAAGATCGGTTTTGGTGTATCAAAATCGAAGCCATCAAACCCGAGACGCTGTGCGATTTGACAGATAATCCACCAATCCGATTTTGCTTCACCGGGCGGAGGGACTGCAGCACGCATCCGTTGGACACGCCGTTCGGTGTTCGTGCATACGCCGTCTGTTTCGCCCCATGCCGTTGCTGGCAGCACGACATCAGCGAGTTCTGCGGTTTCCGTGAGAAAAATATCGATGACAACAAGATGCTCCAATGCGCGGAGCGCGTGCTCACAATGCTCTCGATCCGGATCGGAGAGCAGGGTGTTTTCGCCATCAATAAGCATTGCGTGTATACTATCACCACAGAGTTCTAAGGCGGTTACTTTCGTGATCCCCTTCTCCAAATCAACTTCTATGCCGTATTCCGCTTTGAACTTCATCTGATGTGCTGGATCCGTGACAGATTGGAAGCCCGGATAGTTATTCGGCAAAGCCCCGCTGTCGCCTGCGCCTTGGATGTTGTTTTGCCCGCGCATGGGGTTGATCCCCGTTCCCTCGCGCCCGATATTGCCGGTCATTAGGGCAAGGTTGCACAGACTCTGCACATTCTCAACGCCACAGATGTGTTCAGTGATGCCAAGTGTGTAGTAAATAGCACCCTTGCTCGCGCTGCCGTACCACATCGCTGCTGTTTCAATATCTTTCGCGGGGACCTCGGTAATCGTCTCCGCCCATTCCGGTGTCCATTGGCTGATATGTTCAAAAAATTCGTCAAATCCCGTCGTACGATTTTCGATGAATTCGTCATCAATCAAGCCTTCACGGGCAATCACGTGTGCCATGCCAAGCAGCAGTGCGGTGTCCGAACCGACGCGGAGCGGTAAGTAAAGATGCGACATATCCGCTAACCCGATACGTCTCGGATCGGCGACGATAAGTTTCGCGCCGCGAGCGACTGCCTTCTTCAGTCCAGTCGCTGCAACAGGATGGCATTCCGTCATGTTTGTGCCGATGCAGAAGATAACATCCGGTTTCTGCATATCAACGAGCGGGTTAGACATCGCACCGCGTCCGATTGTCGCTGCCAGACCGGCAACGGTTGGTGCGTGTCAGGCACGGCTGCAATTGTCGATGTAGTTAGTGCCAAACCCTACGCGGATAAACTTTTGCATGAGATACGCCGCTTCACTCGGTGCGCGTCCTGAAGCGATGCCGTAGATGCTATGTCTACCGTGTTCGGCATTGACCTTTCGGAAACCTTCAGCGGCTTTATCAAGTGCGTCTTCCCAAGTAGCTTCATAGAGTTCGCCATCGTCCGCCCGGATTAGTGGGGTTTTCAGTCGGTCAGAATGTTGCACGAAATCGTAAGCGAACTGACCTTTGACACAGAGTGCGCCCTGATTCGCGGGGCCATCCATAGCGGGGTGGATACCAACAATCTTGTCGTCTTTCGTGAGTATATCAACAGAACAACCGACCCCACAATACGGGCAGATGGTGCGGGTTTTGTCCGGAAGAGTATCAGCGACTTCATCAACAGCGCGGAGTGCTTTTTTATCCGCGAGTGCCCCTGTCGGACAGGTCTGAATACACTGTCCGCAAAACGTGCAGGCGGAATCCTTGAGAAGTCCGTCGAACTCCGTCGTAATCTGTGTATGGAAACCGCGGTTCATGACGTTAATCGCGTGGTCGCCTTCTTGTTCAGCACAGACGCGGACGCAGCGATAACAGGAGATGCAGAGCTCATAATCTCTGAGTATAAACGGATTCTCATCGTCTTTGCTCATGCCGGATGTTGCCCCCGATATACGGGTGCCATTTACTGCGTACTTGTCGCGGAGGTCCGCGAGTTCGCCAGACGCATAACCGCGCAACGGGGACACATCAACCTCTCGGTTCTCGCTAACGACCATCTCCAGCAGCGTCTTCCGGTACGCTTCTATTGTATCAGTCGTTGTGCGGACGACCATTCCGGGTGTCGCTTTCGTGGTACAAGATGCCACTGGGTTCCGCGCCCCTTCTAACTCGACGATACACAGGCGACACCCCCCGAAAGGCTCAAGCCTCGGATCATAGCAAAGCGTTGGTATCTCTTTTTCATGGCGTTGTGCAACCTCAAGGATCGTTTCACCCTCGGCGAAAGTAACTTCAACACCGTCAATTTCTATTTTATGTGTCATTGCTATAAACCTCAACGTGTCGCGACCGGAGTGTCGCGACCACAGATCGCTCCTACCGAGCAGTTTATTCTGCTGCACTAAAATCGATTTGTGGTACTTCTAATGTACCAGCAAGAATTTGCTGCCTCGCTGCTTCAACCTTTTGCTGTACCTCTTCAGGCACCTGAGATTTCAGTTCAGGGTTATAAGTCAAAGCGATTGCACCGTCAGTCGTCATTGTGAAGACATGGAGTTTAGATTGAAACGTTCCTGCTTTAACAGCCGTCGCCAGTTCGACATAAGCTTTCGGTGTAATTACGGCATTCGCGAGCACAGCGCGCGGCGAGACCGCGCTCTGATCGCGGTTCGCTCCAAATGCGTAGACGGTTTTGCCAGCATCTTGCACCATGACAACGGCTTCAAACACACCGAGTCCAGCTTCATTCGCGTTGTGAAAAATGAAGTCAACGCCTTCCTGAATTTGTGTGGTAGCGATATCCCTTGCCTTAGCAATGCTCTCCCAGTCCCCAACATAAGCACGTTGCAGTTCAGCGTTAGGATTGACACTTTTCACACCGCCTTCAAACGCCATAAACACGCTATTACCAGATGGGAGTTCCTGTCCACCGACCATCCCGATCTTATCGGTTTCGGTCATCAGACCGGCTATCATCCCTAAGAGATAGGTGGCTTGTTCAAGCCGAAAGACAATGGGGGCGACATTCTCACGAATAGCACCACTTGCGCCGGCAGAGGTAATAAAGACGATTTCAGGATAATCTTGCGCGACAGCTATCGCTGCCGCCTGATATTCGTAGCCGTGCCCGAAGATGAGGTCATAGCCATCCATGGCGTAGGCACGAAAATCTGCTTCCCAGTCAGCGGGGGTTAAACTCTCAACGTAGTCTATCTCCGCACCGAGTTCTGTTTCAATCGCCTTCAAGCCGTCGTGGGCGAGTGCGTTCCAACCCTGATCGCTAATCGCGCCCGGGAGCAGCATACCGACTTTAAATGTTTCGGGTTCAGGCGTATAGACATCCTTGGTTGCGTCCTGAACACGCTGACAACCGAGGATAGATAGGATTGCTAAAAACCCTAAAATGAAAACAGCGCTTGCGAGTCTATCTAACGATCCCCAATAAATCCGCTGTTTCGTCCAGATGATTCGCTTCACTTTTAATCTTCCTTTTCAGTGAAATCGATTTGTGGTACTTTCAATTCACCTGCGAGAATCTTGGCTTTTGCGTCCTCAACGGCTTTTTGGACATTTTCTGGGATCTTATCCTTCCATGCGGGACTGTATGTAAGGGTGATTGCTTCGTCTGTCAACATGTTAAAGGTATAGACCTGCGGTTTGAACTCACCGTCCTTAATAATCTTGGCAATTTTCACAAAAGCGTTCGGTGTAATTACAGCGTTCGCAATTACAGTTGGGGAAATATCGCTCTTGTCGCGATTTGCGCCAAAGGTATACACAATCTTACCCTCTTTTTGAGCGAGTTCAGCGGCCTCATAGGCACCGAGTCCTGCTGCGTCTGCGTTCGGGAAGATAAAGTCAACGCCTTCGTTAATTTGCGCGAGTGCGAGTTCTTTGCCTTTACCGATGTCTTCCCAATTCCCGACATATACCCAAGATACTTCTACATCAGGGTTGACACTTTTCGCCCCGCCTTCAAACGCCATAAACGTGCTGTTTACAGACGGAATATTCTGTCCGCCCATAACACCGAGTTTATTGGTCTTCGTCATCATCCCTGCCATCATTCCTAAAAGGTAGGCAGGTTCTTCAACCCGGAAGTTAACGGGTGAGATATTGTCGGTGATGGTACCACCTGACGACGTAATGAAAATCGTCTCAGGAAAGTCAGGTGCGACGGCTTTCGCGGGGTCTTGGAACTCATATCCGTGTCCAAATACGATGCTGTAACCGTCAAGTGCGTAAGAACGGAATTGTTCTTCTTGGTCCGATGGTGTTCGGGTCTCAGCGTGGCTGGTTTCCGCACCGAGTTGCTTTTCGATCGCTTTGAGTCCTTCGTAAGCCAAGGCGTTCCAGCCGGCATCACTGATTGAACCGGGTAGCAGCATGGCGACCTTGAATTTCTCATGCCCTTTTGCGTTGAGATCTATGTTCCCAACGAGTATGAATCCGATGGCGAAAAGGCATAGGAGTGGGATGTAGATTGCAACGTTGTTTTGTAATTTGCTGAGTAACTGTTTCACGTCAATAATTTCTCCTTCATCATTGGATGTTGATTTAAAGTATAGCATGTTTACGCGAAAAATGTAAAGTGTTAATGATGTTGCCTGTTCATGTTAATATTTGACTTCTGCAGGGTGGTGTGATACAATGCATTGCAACTTAGCATCCGATGGCACCGTTATGACCGATTGTGTCTTTAGAAAAATTGGAGAAAAAGGAAGATGAGACGTTTTGGAACCGAAGGTCGTTTGTACCCTACAGATAACTACATTGTCCCACGTACAGAAGAGACGACTCATTTCATCAATCGTGTCAAACAAGGCAAATATATCGTCCTGTTCGCACCACGCCAGACCGGTAAAACGACCTTTTTCCAATTAGCATTGGACGCGCTCGTCGTCCAGGAACCCATCTACTTCCCTATCCGCTTAAATTTTGAGACCTATGAAGGCTGTACACCTTCCGATTTTTACGAAGGCTTCTGTGAAGATATCCACGAGGAAGTAGAGACTATTTTTCAGATACGTGGAGAGTTACCGCCTACGGCGTTGATGCAATTTTTAGCAAATGTCCAACTAACCGACCATCTCTCGGTCCGAAGATTTTTTCGACAATTAGCGCGCCTGCTAACTGACAAGCGGATTGTGCTTCTCATTGACGAGTTTGATGCGATCCCCCGGGATGCTGTTACGGGTTTTCTGCGGTCGCTACGCCATATCTATCTTTCCGGTAAGACGCGATGTCCGCACAGCGTCGGCATTGTCGGTGTCAAGAACATCATCCAACTCAACTACGACAGGTCCATCTCGCCGTTCAATATCCAAGATGAGTTCCATTTACCTAACTTTACACTTGAACAGGTGCATGAACTGCTTGGTCAGTATACTGAAGAAGTGGGACAAGGCTTCGCTCCCGAAACCGTCGCATCTATTCACAAGCAGACTGCTGGTCAACCTGTGCTTGTCAATCGGTTGGCACAGATTCTTACTGAGGATATGGACATCCCGAAAACTGAAACAATTGCGATGGAACATTGGACAGCGGCACATACCCGCCTTCTCCACAGTCGGAATACTAATATTGCGCATCTGACAACGAATATCCGAAAAGACGCGCGATTTGAAAAAATCCTCATGCGGATCACTGGACAGGATGATGGCGTGCCATTCAACTTGCACGACAAGATTATAGATGAACTTGCGACTTATGGCGTTATCTCGGAAGGTGCGGACGGTCTCTGTGACATCGCCAACCCAATTTACCTATATGCGATCCTACAAGCATTCAAGCCGACAGTGAACGGATTAGAGGATGAATATTTCCCTGAAGATACCCGTGCGGGCTTCAAAGGGTATCTCACAGATACAGGAGAAATTGCTATGGAGTCGTTGCTTGATAACTTCCGAGACTTCATCGCTCGGGCGGGCTTCCGAATTCTGCAAATACCAGATACACCGCAGGAGTTCGTGGGGCAATATCTGCTTTTTAGTTACCTCGATCAATTTGTCCGCTTAGTGGGAGCTCATATCTATCTTGAAGTACAAACAGGGCGCGGCAGGATGGACCTGATTATTCTCCACAACAGAAGCAAGTACATCGTCGAGACCAAGATTTGGGAAGGCGACCTGCGCTATGAAGTAGGCAAACAGCAGCTCGCCGCCTACCTTACATTAGAAGGCGCGGATGAAGGGTATTATATTGTCTTCGATCATCGTCAAACGCCCGAACCTCGTATGGAGACTGAGACGCTCAAAGGGTTGACAATCCGGAGTTATGTCATACCTGTGGTGCAAGAACGCCCTTCAGCTGTTCACCCTAATTCTGAAACTCACCAATCAAACAATTGATCCGTTTCCTACCCACTACAGAATTCCTGTTGACACACTCACACAAATAATCTATACTTTTCAGGAATACTTGACACATAACCATAACTCCGTATAATTGGGATTTCGGCTACACACGTACCATCCAACGTTCGGATGGAAAACTCGTAACAATCTACTATTATACAACTACTGAAAATCCTGAACAGCATATTGCTGCAATCTGGAAAGTAGATAAGAAATAACGGGCGTATGACGCACTGCAGGCGGGGTTTGAAACCCTGAAGAAATACCCAAGCAAAAACCCTGCAGTGGGGGCTGCGTAAGTCCTATTCTAAATAGCCGAGGAAATATGCAAGAAAAATTTGAAGTTAAAGTAAATGCCAAAACACATTTAGTTGTTGAAGCCGATACGGGTCGTTGTTTGGGCGGTGTCGGTGCGAATTTTTATCGTCCGTTCGTCTTTCCGTTCTACACGCCAGCGGGCAATACCGTCGTTCAGGAGTTTGCCTTTGATCATCCGTTCCATAACGGTATTTTCGTTGGTCAGGGACCGGTTCAGGTTGGTGATAGGGAGGCGGGTTTTTGGGCATCGCCACCCCGGCGTTCTTGGACGGATAAAGTCTTTGAAAGATTGGGACGGATGGATACACAGAAAGACATTGACATCACACCGCATGCGAACGGCGTTCAATTTGTTCAGAACGTTGTCTGGCGCGATGAAAACGAGGCACCGTTGATTGACGAAATTCGTACTGTCAATCTTTACACGCTTGCGGATGCTACGGTCTGCGATATGACGAGTGAGAAGATCGCGTCTTACGGTGCTGCGACGTATCCACAGACGAAGTTCGGGAGCATCGGTATCCGCGTTGAACCGAGACTGCTACCCCTCATGGGGGGTATTGTGCTGGGTGACAATGAACGTAGCGGCGGCGTTGACGTCGTCCACGAAGGCGAATCGGATTTTGTTGCCTACCAGAACGTCTTGGCAGGGCATGGCGCGTTTGGGGTCTTTATGAGCATTCTTAATGAAAGTGTTCGGGGACCATGGTTTATTCGGGATTACGGGATGGCACTCTATAACCCGACTTGGACAGGCGCCGTATCAACACCTGAAGGCGAAAGTTGGAAAGTCTCGCTTCGGGTTATCGCTTATGATGGCGAACTGACAACAGCAAGAGCAGCACAATGGATACAATAGCGGTATCTTTTTTCTTGAGGCGAGTGCCTTTTTATTTTGAAAATCTCATAACCTTGTAACTATGGCAGAACAGATCCTTGAACTTCGGAATGTTACGAAAACTTTCGGTGACTTTGTTGCCGTTGATAGCGTTGATTTCGCGCTGCAAACGGGTGAAATTCACGCGATTTTAGGTGAAAACGGTGCGGGTAAGTCTACCCTGATGAATCTCATTTATGGACTTTATCAGCCATCAGCCGGACGGATCTATGTCACAGATCGTGAAGGCTGGCAGCGTAGATTACAGGCAAAGTCTCCGCGGGATGCAATTGTTAGCGGTATCGGCATGGTGCATCAGCACTTTATGCTGGTTGAGAATCTCACGGTTGCCGAGAACATCGCGTTGAGCCTTGGACAATTACGGACAGGTAGGACTTGGATGGAAGGATGGAAAGATGGAAGGATGGAAAAAGCGCATCGCCACCAATCTTCCAATCTTCCAATCTTCCGATCTTTGAAAAAATTCGGTGCGTTTCGGTTTAAGAAGGAAGAGGCTATTGAAATAACGGAGGCACTCTCGGAGCAGTTCGGTTTGGCTGTCGACCCGAGGGCATTGGTGCGGACCCTATCAGTAGGCTTGAAACAACGCGTGGAAATCCTGAAGGCACTGGCGGTTGATGCTCGGATTCTCATCCTTGATGAACCGACGGCTGTTCTGAGTCCACAGGAAGTAGAAGGCTTCTTTACAATTTTGCGCAACCTCCAAGCCGATGGTAGAGCGATTATTTTCATTAGCCACAAGATGAAAGAGGTTTTGAGTATCAGCGACAGGATTACTGTGTTAAGGCGCGGGAAGAAGGTCTATCTCGGTCCGACAGGTGAGCTGACCGCACGAGAACTCGCGCGGGAGATGATCGGAGAGGACATCGACGAAGTCGAACGTTCGTCAGACGGAAACAGCGATCATAAATCGTCAGACAGTGTGCTACACCTCTCAAACCTGACAGTGCTCGGCAGTCGCGACGAGATTGCGGTCTCAGATGTCTCTCTAGAGACGTATCGTGGTGAAATCGTCGGTATCGCTGGCGTTGATGGCAACGGACAGCGCGAACTCGCCGAGGCGATTATGGGGTTACGGCACAACGCATCCGGGACGATCAGCATCTTGGGTGCCGATCCGAAGCGGACGAAGGCAGTACGGCAGTGTGGGGTCGGCTATATCCCGGAAGATAGACAGACGACTGGCGTTATCGCGTCGTTCTCGGTTACGGAAAACCTTTTGTTGAATGTAACGCATTTGGAAAACACGGCACGGTGGAATGTCCTGAATCAAAAAAGAAAACGGAACACTGCAGAACAACTTATCGCTGATTACGACATCCGTCCGCCTATCGGTGGCATTCCTGCCGCCGCACTCTCCGGCGGCAACCAACAGAAAATTGTGCTCGCCCGCGAAATCTCGCTTCATCCTGACCTACTTATCGCTGTTAATCCGACACGCGGTTTAGATGTCAACGCTGCGCGCTACGTCCATGAGAATTTGCTGGTGCAACGCAACGGAAAAAGATCTGTTCTGCTCATCTCAACAGAGTTAGACGAGGTCTTACTCTTGAGCGATCGACTCTTTGTGATGTCGAGGGGTCAGTTGATCGAAGCGACCGCGCAGCGCAACGATATTGAAGCACTCGGATTGTTAATGACAGGGGAAAAGTTATAAGTTATAAGTTATAAGTTTTTAGTTAAAGAGGTTCCTTGCAGTGATTCAACGCGTCTTGGAATATTCGAGAGCAAGGTTAATTGTTAACCTAAGTTGTCACTTACTTACTCACATAGCACTCCGCTGGAGTGCAAGAGATTAAACACACGATTTTCTATAGACATACCACCCCTCTGGGGTGAAGAAAGGTGCTGAACAGGGTTTTTCAAACAGGCAAAACCCATTAGTAGCGACTCGGGTTAATTGTTACCAAACGCCTCTTAACCAACAACTTATAACTAACAACCAACAACTCTTAAAACATGATACCCAAAATAGTCAACCTATTCAAAAGAATTGATATTCACTGGGTGGCGACACCGGTTTTAATTCTCGCGAGTGCGTTTGCCCTAAATGCTATTATAATGCTGCTCTGCCACTATAACCCTTTGGAAGCGTATCAGGCAGCAGTGAGTGGTGCTTTCGGTAATAGTAGAAAATTCGGGGAGACGTTGGTAAAGAGCACGCCGTTTCTAATGGCAGGACTCTCTGTCGCGATGGCGTTTCGGTGCGGGATTTGGAACATCGGTGCTGAAGGGCAATTTCTGATAGGTGCGTTGGTAGCGACGTGGTTTGGAACGAAACTATCACCATTTTTCCCTGAAACCCCATGGATCGCAGTACCGGTATGCCTTGGCATCGCAACCCTCGCGGGTGGGATCTGGGGACTCATCCCCGCGGTCCTCAAGGTGGCCCGCGGTGTGAACGAAGTTATCAGTACGATTATGTTGAACTATGTCGCTATCCATCTGGTGGGTATGATGATAGATGGGGGTCCCTTGCAGGAAGCGTCCCAACGGGGCCCTCAGAGCGATCGGATCGCCGAGTGGGTGTTTCTGCCTCGACTTTTCCCACCGCATCGGATTCATCTCGGCATTGTTATTGCTGTCTTGTTAGCAATTATCCTTACATTTATTCTTTTTCGGACAGCGTTTGGTTATCAACTTCGTGCCGTAGGAGAAGGTCCGGCTGCAGCGGAAGCGGCAGGAATTTCGATTATGCACAACACGCTCCGAGTCTTTTTCATTAGCGGCGCGCTTGCGGGACTCGGCGGTGCAATTGAGCTGACAGCCCTGACGCGTCGGCTCTATCTCAATTTCTCGCCCGGATACGGCTACACAGCGATTGCGGTTGCGTTGTTGGCGAAGTTGAATCCTTTGGTAACTGTTGCTGCCGCCTTGCTGTTTGGTGCGTTAACGACGGGTTCGTATAGCATGCAGCGAACGGTGGGTATTTCTGATAAAGTGACGTTTGTGATGCAAGCGACGATTCTGTTATTTGTTATTGGCTATGGTTCTATCCAGCTTTTCCGCAAGCGTGCGTCTTCGCAAACTTCAACAGAATAAGGTTATGAGGTTCTTTACATGCAGGTGAAACGTTTATTTATTACAATAACTATTCTGTTCAGTCTTTTACTTCCAACCCTTTCACAGGCACAAGGGAATCGCCCCATAGACTTTCCGGATACGGCTCTCCGTGCGAAGATAGCAGAAGCACTCGGCAAGGGGAGAAATGCCACAATAACTGCTGCGGATCTGTTAGCACTGACAGAACTTCACGCGCCAGATGCGAATATCCATAACCTCACCGGCATTCAACATGCACGTAATCTGAAAAGGTTGTACCTTGGGGGTAAATATATCGAAGAGGAGCGAAGAAACTCCTACAATAATACCATCTCGGATCTTTCACCGATTCAGCAGCTAACGCAACTGACGCATCTGGATCTTTCAGGCAATGATGTCTCAAACCTATCTCCGCTGTCGGGGTTGACAGCACTAACGACGTTACGGCTTTACAACAATCCTATCTTGGATCTATCGCCGCTCACAGAATTGACGCAATTGGTGGACTTAGAGCTTTCAGGCACCCCAGTCTCAGATATATCTGCGCTGAAAGGGTTAACGCAGTTAACTTTTCTACATCTTGGGAGCAACGCTATCTCGGATATATCTGCACTGAAAGGGTTAACGCAACTGACTTACCTATATCTTTGGGACAACACCGTCTCAGATATATCTGCGCTGAAGGGGTTAACACAGTTGGTTGATCTCAGACTTGAGGGCAACGCTATCTCGGATATATCTGCACTGAAAGGGTTAACGCAGTTGGTTGATCTCGGTCTTGGGCGCAACGCTATCTCGGATATATCTGCGCTGAAAGGGTTAACCCAACTGACTTACCTATATCTTTGGGACAACGCTATTTCGGATATATCATCACTGTCGGGTCTGAAGCAATTAAGAGTGATAGGTCTTAGCAATAATGCAGTCTTAGATGTATCCCCTCTGGCGGGGTTAGACCTACCGGGGACGGAGTGGAACAGCACGGGACTGTATATTGAGCGAAATCCGCTGAGTTACACCTCGATCCATACGCATATCCCCGCGATGCAAGCAAGAGGCGTTGAGGTGAAATTTGATGCGCGCGTCCCAACGACGCTGCTCAAAATCTCAGATACAGCACAGGAAGGTATCGTCAATACTGCGTTGCCACTCCTGTTTGTTGTGGAAGTGTTGGATCAGGAGGATCGGGCGTTTGCGGGTGTGCCTGTGAAGTTTGCTGTTACTGCAGGTCGGGGTAGGTTGAATGCTACAACTGTTAAAACCGATGCCATGGGTAAGGCAGCGGCACACTTGACCCTCGGGCGAACCGCGGGGACGACAACCGTCCGCGTGGCCGCAACTGCTGTTTCGCAACCAGTCGAGTTTACGGCGACGGCGATCCTCCGTAGTTCATCTGTGATGATCCCAGATGCCAACCTCCGCATGAAGATCATGGAAACCCTGGGGAGACCTCTTGATGAAACACCTACCGCTTCGGATATGTTGAAATTGACAACGCTGACGGCAAACAATGCTAACATTCTCGACCTCACAGGACTGCAGCATGCGGCTAATCTCACAAAACTATCGCTGAGTAACAACCGTATATCAAATGTATCCGCCTTAATAGGATTGACCCAGTTGACGACGTTGAATCTCAGGAACAACCGTCTATCAGATGTCCTGCCACTGATAGACTTAGTGCAATTGAAAGGGGCAGAAAACTGGAACAGTCTGTATCTACAAGGCAACCCACTCAGTGACATCTCTATTGACACACATATCCCGATGTTACAGGCAGCGGGGGTGAATGTCCGTTTTGATAGCACCTCGACACAACAGCGACCCATCGTGCGGTTCGTCTATTTCCTTCCGCGCGACCGTCAGGCTCAACCGGATATAAATGCCAAGGCGGATCGGTTGATCAAGGAGATCCAGGAGTTCTACGAGAAACAGATGGAAAAGTATGGGGTGGGTAGGAAAACGTTCCAATTTGAAACTGATGCACACGGAAACGCTGTTGTCTATCATATTAACGGAAAATTTGATGATGTATATTATCATGACGAATCAAACATAGTTTGGCGAGAAATACGTGAACAGTTTGACATGTCAAAGAATATCTATCTCACAGCGTTGGATGTTAGCACTGAACAGATTGGCAGCGGTGGAGGCCAGACTGTATGCGGTACAGGGAGCGGCTGGAACCATAGGGGGTCAGCACTCATCCCCGCTTCCGGTCATTGTTTTGGTTTTTCTACCACTGCTCATGAACTTGGACATGCCTTTGGCTTGCAGCACGATTTCCGAAATGGTGCCTATATCATGTCTTATGGTAGTCCCAAAGATAGAATCTCTCAATGCGCTGCGGAATGGTTGGACGTCCATCGTGCTTTCAATGCCAGCCAAGCTGCCGCCAACGAGTCGGCTGCAGGTAACTCGGGTACAATTGAGATGCTTCCACCGAGGCGGGCATCTTCCCCGAATGCTATCCGTTTTCGCTTCAAAGTAGACGATGCTGATGGACTTCACCAAGCGCAGTTGCATACGGAAACGCTTAGTGGAATTGCAAAAGGATCCTCGGAATTGATTGATTATAAACGCTTAAGCGGTAATTCAGACAGTACCGTCGAATTTGTTACCACCTATTTGGGACCGGAAAACAAGTCTGTATCCGTGCAGGTAATTGATAAGCGCGGAAATATGTCCGGGAGCGAGAGATATTCCATTGATGTTGCCTCCATCTTATCCTCCTCTGAAGTTATATCCATCCCAGATGCGAATTTAGCAGCAGCAATCCGAGAAGAAATTGGCGATTCAATTACAACACACACACTGCTGCATTTAACACATCTTTATGTTCCTAATCAGGGGATAACAGATCTGACGGGTCTTGAACACGCACACAATCTCAGGGGACTGGGCCTTTGGAACGATCAGTTCTATGAAGAGCCAGTTAACAAGAATGGGGTATCGGATTTTACGCCGCTGCTGGCACTAACAAATTTGAGAGCGTTGGATCTTTCAAACTGTTCCGTCTCAGATATATCGTTTTTCGCGAAGTTGACGCAACTGACATCTCTCCATCTTTCAGGGAACCCTATCTCAGATGTGTCCGCGCTTGCGGAATTGACCGAATTAGGCATGCTTCATCTTCGTGACACTTCCGTCTCTGACATCTCTGCTTTGTCTGGATTAAGGCAGTTGTCTAATTTAAGCCTCTCTGGAACTTCTGTCTCGGATATATCCCCGCTCGCGGCGTTGACACAACTAACGCAACTGGATCTTCGGGGTAATAACATCTCAAACATTTCGCCATTGGCGGATCTAACGCAACTGAAATGGTTGGATCTTCAGGGTAATAACATCTCAGACATTTCGCCATTGGCGGATCTAACGCAATTGACACATCTGCTTCTTGGGGGGAATGCCATCTCGGATATCTCCGCGCTATCAGGTCTAACGCAGCTCACCTCCCTGAATCTTTCCGGCAATGAGACTTCGGATGTATCTCCGCTGGCAGGGTTAACACAACTGACAGGGTTATATCTTTCAAACAATACCATCGGAGATGTATCTCCGCTGGCAGGGTTAACACAACTGAAGGTCCTAAGTCTTAATAGAAATTCAATCTTGGACGTATCGCCACTGGTAGCATTAGACCTGCTGGGAACAGAGTGGGAGAGCACGGGACTGTATATTGAGGACAACCCACTGAGTTACGCTTCTCTCAACACACACATTCCCGCTATGCAGGCGAAGGGGATTAAAGTCATCTATGATCTGACTCTCGCCAAGATTACCGGTCCCTGGCTCTGGATAATCGCGCCAACCGAACGTTGGCAAGGTGGGGAGCGCTCTATCAATGTAGATTCACTTGCTGCTGCGAGTGCCGGTACTGTGACAGAGGCAGAAGTTGCAGCAAATGGTGCCAAAGACGGTGACACCGTTGGTGATTATGCCTGGCAACTGGGAAGAATTGCTGTGGGCGGTGGAAATAACATCAATGACCTCCTGAATCGTATCGGAATGACACAAGGTGATATAAACGATCATTCCGCTTACGCGCTTATCACGCTTGAATCCGCCACGGCGCAGTCCGGTGTGCTGATGCGAGTCGGCAGTGATGACGCTATCAAGGTCTGGCTCAACGGGGAAGTGGTGCATAACAATCCTATTGATCGGGGGGCATCCGATTTTCAGGATGATTTCACAGTTAATTTGGAGAAAGGCGATAATCTCTTATTGGTGAAAGTTAGTGAACGGGCTGGCGGTTGGAGCATGTTCGTCGGTATCGAAGCAGATGTTAATGCCATCCATAAACGTCCACCGGATACCGTTCTATCTGCAGATGTCAACGGTGATGGGATCGTTAATATCCAAGACCTCGTTTTGGTATCGTCCAGTCTCGGACAGACGGGCAAAAGTCGTGCGGATGTCAACGGTGACGGCGTTGTGAATATCCAAGACCTCGTTAGGGTTGCTGGTGCGTTGGGACAGGGAACGGCTGCTTCACCGTCCCTATACACCTCGGATCTTGAAGGACTTACCGCCGAAGCGGTCCAACAGATGCTCACGCAGGCGCGGCAGCTCGCACTTACAGACCCTGCCTATTTGCGCGGGATTGCGGTGCTGGAGCAGCTACTGGCACGCTTACTACCGAAAGAGACGGCTTTGTTAGCAAATTACCCCAACCCCTTCAATCCAGAGACGTGGCTACCGTATCAGTTGGCGACACCTGCGGCGGTGACGTTGCGCATCTATGCTGTGAATGGTGCATTGGTGCGGGTGTTGGCATTGGGGCATCAATCTGCTGGGAGGTATCAGTCCCGTAGCCGTGCGGCGTATTGGGATGGACGAAATTCTTTCGGTGAGGCTGTCGCGAGTGGTGTCTATTTCTATACGCTAACTGCGGGGGATTTTACAGCGACGCGAAAGATGTTGATACGGAAGTAATTTTTTGATACGATTATCAGAAGCTCAAAATGCGTAAGTCCAATCCGTATTTTAACCCCCTAAATCCCCCTTATCAGGGGGACTTTCAGAGGAAAGGCGTAAGTCCAATCCGTATTTTAACCCCCTAAATCCCCCTTATCAGGGGGACTTTCAGAGGAAATGCGTAAGTCCAATCCGTATTTTAACCCCCTAAATCCCCCTTATCAGGGGGACTTTCAGAGGAAGGCATCTGTCCTAAGTATTATCAGATTCACGTTAATTATTTTCCATACCCCAACGACTTAAGAAGCAACAGTTTTTCGACAACGGAGAAAAACGAGCAGAGGTCTAATATTTAAAATTATGTTTGAAGATATTCTTTCGGCTACGATTCGTGGGGCGACACCGCTTTTACTGGCAGCACTCGGCGAAGTCATCTCGCAACGTGCGGGTGTACTTAACATCGGGATTGAGGGGATGATGCTCATCGGTGCGTTTTTTGGGATGGTCGGTTCCTTCTACACAGCAGAGTTCGTGATGTTCGCACCGTGGTTCGGGCTTATAGTGGCAGGTCTCAGCGGACTTGTGGCTGCGGCGTTGTTCGCGTTGTTCGCAATTAGATTGCGCGGCGATCAGGTAATCATCGGCACGGCGATGACGCTTTTGGCGTTAGGCTTGACAGAGGTCATCTATCAACGGCTCTTCGGTGTAACAGGCATTGCACAAGGCGTGCCAGCGTTTCAGCAGCTTGAGATTCCGCTGCTCTCCGAAATCCCAATTTTCGGACGTGCGCTGTTTTCACACAATATCCTCGTTTTCATTGCGTTTCTGTTGGTGCCGTGTGTGTATTTTTTTCTCTATCATACGCAGCTGGGGTTGAGAATCCGAGCGTGTGGTGAGCATCCGAAGGCGATCGCCACTGTCGGCGCGAGTGTGCTCCGTTTGCGAACGATGTGCCTACTCTTCGCGGGTGGCATGGCAGGTATCGCAGGCGGGTATCTCTCGCTCGCCGATGTCCCGTATTTCACGCCGGGAATGACAGTTGGGCGCGGGTTCATCGCGCTGGCAATCGTTATCTTCGGGAAATGGCATCCTGTGAAGGCGTGCGGTGCTGCGCTGCTCTTCGGACTCGGTACAGCCCTGGATGCGAGGTTCCAAGCATTGGGTTGGGGCATCCCGTATCAATTGTGGTTGATGTTACCATACTTGCTGTGCTTGGCAGTACTGGCGGGATTTGTCGGACGTGCTGAGGCACCCCTTGCGTTGGGAAAGCCGTATGGGGAATAGTTATAAGTTAAGATAGGACTTGGATGGAAGGGTGGAAGGCGTTGGACTGGAAGGGTGGAAGATTGGGGGGCACCCATCCTTCCATTCTTCCAGTCCTGAATTCTTCCAATCTTCCAATCTTTCCATTAAAAAGGACTGCCGAGTCGGAAATGTGCCACCCTCGTATCTGGTGAACCCGGAACGGATACGAGTGGGATTGCATAGTCAAGCCCGACTGTGAGTGCGCCAAAATCCAGATAGAGTCCGGCACCAACAGCGGAGGGTAAACGCGTGAGGGTCTCGATGTCCGCGAGTGAATTCCAGACGTTGCCGGCATCAAAAAAGAATGCCCCGCGGACCACCGAATAGATTGGGAACCGTAATTCTGTGTTAAAGATGAATTGCACATCACCGCGGTGGATCCCTGTGATAACCTCAGGACCGAGGGAACGCTCAGCATAGCCTCGAACCGTCGTGCTGCCGCCAGCCCAAAACCGCTCAAAAGAGATGAGTTCCGCGCGGCGATTTGAACGCAATCCGGTAGTGATGCCAAATCGAACGGCAGTTGCCAAGACAAAATCGCCGATGAGTTTTTGGTAATATTGGGTATTCGTTGTCGTTTTTATGAAACTGGTTTCGCCTTGCAAAAGACCGCCTGCGTATTCGAGCGTGATTTCGTTTAGCATACCGCCTATAGGATTCAGACGCTGCACGAGGCTATCATACGCCCAAGAAAAGCGAAGGCTACTGACGGTTGTGCTGAATGGATTTTGTTCCTGCGGTAAACCGGTCTCTGTCGGTGCGTTTTGTATCATTGGTGGCACCGGTTGGTTCAAGTCACGGTAACTGTATCGCAAATCCAAATGATACAATTCGCCTAATTTTCTACTGAGGATAAAACTCCCTTGTAGGGCGCGAACATTGTCATCTACCTCTAACTTCTTAGCGGATACCTGTAAGGTACCTCGCGTCCTGCCAATCAACCACGGTTCGGTGAGCCTTGCATCCACAAGGTACCCTAATTCATCCCGCCACCCTAATCTACTGAGGAAACGCCCTTGGATATTCCGTTTAAAGAGGAAGTTGCTATTTGTTAATTCCAGCGACCCGCGCCAGCCTTCAGCGAAACTGTAGCCGCCCCCGTATCTATAGGTTCTGGATTTCTGCTTTTTGACCTTTATTGAAACGTCATAGGTTTTAAGAACCGGATGTGGGTTTCCGCTATCTCTTTTTTTCGCTTGGCTGTCTCCTTCTATCCGAACCGTTTTGATGGGTTCAGGTTCAACGCTATGAAAAATCCCCAAACTGTAGAGGTTTTGCCAAGCGCGACTTAATTTTTCCCAAGTCCAGAGGCGACCTTCAAGATGCGCGACTTCCCGTTCAAGTACATGCGGTTTCACTATATCCGTATCGCCTTCAAAATAGAATTTACCGAAAGTCACGCGTTCACCTTCTGTAAGCACAGTAAGTTTGAGGATACCGTGTTCAAAGACTTTAAGGACGGTTGACTCTTGTTCGAGTGTATAGCGCGGGTTGCCGTCAATATCTTGAATACTCCAGCGGTTCCCGATATTTGTCACTATGGAAAGCCCTGTGAGTGGAAGTTTGTGCCTTTTAAATTCATCACGGATCTCCATAGAGAGTTCGCCATCCGCGAGAGACTCCGAGAAATTACCTTTGACTTCAAAAACAGGGTCCTTTGTCTCCGGTATATAAAAGTTCTTAACCTGTGCGTCAATGTATCCGAGTTCACCATAGGCTTTTAAGATAGCATTTTGGTAGACCGTTGTTTCAAAGGAGGCGTTCGGTTGTGGCAGTTGAAGTTCGCTTTGTAAGCGTTTGAGAAGTGTAGCGGTATCTATTGCCCGATTACCCGTAATGTCACATCGGTGAATGATCTCTTTATAGTTCTCAACAATTGAGACATGTATTGCGACTTCGCCGATGCTTCGGTTATTTGGATTCAGCTTCTGAAATGTTGTCTCAATGACCCTATTGGGATACCCCGCTTTTTCGTATAAGATTTCGAGTCGGTGTTTATCTGTATCGAGGTCTTGTTCATAAAAGAAAGTTTTTCGTTCTACGCCTAACAACACCGCTGTAATATTAGCGCGCAAACGCTGCCATGCGCCGCCTATCGGTCTTGTTATCATTTCGCGCCGTAGTTGTGGGTCTGAGAAGGCCCGGTTCCCAGAAAAGGTGATGCGCGCAACCCTATAGCGTGTGCCGGGATCAATCGTAAGCTGAATCTTTGATGCATCGAGAACCTTTTCATGCACGGTCGTGTCATGGTACCCCTGATCCCGAAAATAAGATTTTATTCTCCGCTCCCACAGCGTCGGGATTGCAGTGTTTATCTGCTTGGCTATACCTTTTTTAAATTTGGCATGTTTCGCGCCGCCCTCCGAAACAAAATTAAACTCGACATACTTGCCCTCGTTAATTTGGAACTGCAGGAGCCCGGTTTTAGGATTAAAGATCGGTTCAATAGTGGCGGTAGGATAATTATTTTCACGGTAGAGTTCTTCCATTGATGCCACATCGGTAGCAACTTCGGCTGTGTTATAAATTGGGTGGCGTATGCTGAAGCCACAAGCTCTTTTTAGGCGTTGGGTTGATATAGCGGAATTGCCTTGGATTTGCAATGTTTTGATAATTGAGGGACCGCCTACTGTCATCTGATAGGTTAACGTGCCATCCGCAGTAAGCGCGTCGGGCACCGTAACTTGGGCGTTAAAATATCCATACGCCTCACAAATCCGCTTAATGGCGTTAATATCTGTTTTGGCAATTGCGGGTACATACTTCATCCCCGGCTTCAATCTCATCGCGTTTTCAATAGTCTGGCTGAATTCATTGGCAGGAATGCCGGTAATTGCGATCGCTTTGATCCGTGCGAAGGAGGTCAACTGATAGCTTAACACGACACCATTGGAAGCCTCCTGTGCGTAAACTTGGATTTCGGCGTACTGCTGTGTTGTATAGAGGGCTTTAATACTCTGCTGGATAGCGTATCGGGATAGCCTATCACCGACACGCGTCGAAGTCTGGTCTCTGAGTAGATTGAATTGTTCTGTCGTATCCTCTATAGGTTCCGTGTCGATGTAGTACGCAATTTTTACGATGCGCGTCGCATCAGATGCCTCTGTGATCGGAAACTTCTCTGTCCGTGTATCGCTCGAAGTTTCCGCGGGTTGATTTGCCCCTACAGATTGCGAAAAAAGACAGCAGAGCATGAAAATAAGGCAAATCACGCTATTGATGAATGTATTGTAATTTGCACGGGCCATAAGCATTTTTCCAGTTAACAGTTTCCAGTCAGAAAAGAATCTTCCCCTCTTTACTAGTAACTCGTAACTGGTAACTCCTTTAAAAGCGTCCCTTTATCCCAACATCGACACCGTATTCCCCTTTTTCGTTGCTTTCAATTTTTATAGACATATTTTCTCTGAGCTGATATTCCGCACTAATAGAGCGCGCTTCTTCATCAAGCGGACGGTGAAAATTAAATGTAAATCCGCCGAGTGCATGTGAAAATGCGGCGTTCCGCACAAGGAACGTGAAAATATCTTCATGCGAAAGGACTTCAGGCGCGTTCGGCGCACTCAGAACGAACTCTGGGTTTGTTGAGGTGCCCGTAAGCCTTGCATAGATTTCAAGGTCAACAGTGCTCTGATTTCTTGACAGCACCCCTCGAATACGGTTCGGTGTCCGGAGCGAGATATTGAGTTCAGGGTCAAATTCATCGGTGCTTCGGTTGGTAATTCTTGAACCTTCAACGAATTCAAAAGTCTGTAGAAAGAAAACTTTCCCTCTGAGGATAGAGATGTTTCCATTGAAAACAGGGTTTTGAATTCGCCCGATGAGTCTACCCGAACTCGCGATTTCAATGTCTGTGGGTCCCGTAATGGATGAAAGCACCCGGAAGTTATCGGGGATATTGACACCGACATCCAAATTTAAATGCCGCAAAATAGGGTAATCCAAGGCGACATCCATTTCACTGACAGAGGCACCCGCAAGCCAATCTCGAACACTTTCCCAATTTTGTTGGTAATCGCCGGCACTGATATTCAGATCGCCGGTGAGATACGGGTCATCAAATCCACCACGTAGATGGAGTTCAGTGAGGTCGGATCCGAGGGTAACTTGGTACTTCCCGGGTTGTTCAAAGACCGCCGCTGAGATACTGGTGTTCAAATCCAGTGTTGGTGATGTTTCCCATATCCGTCCATCTTCGGGTGCCATGACCTCACCTGCGACTAAAAATTTCCCATTATTCAATATACCATCAATCCGCTTAACCGTCGCGCCCTTCTCTGATAGTTGGACATCGCCAGTTATTTCTTTAACATGAATACTGGCATCCGGAAGTTCAAATCCAATATCTTTGAAACTCACCCGACCTTCAGCTTGTGGGGCTTCCATCGCCCCTGTTAGGACAACGTAGATTGTACTTGTCCCTGTTGCGGATCTAAGTCCGGGTACCACAGATGATAAGATGTCAAGATCACCGAGTACAATGTCCAGTATCCCATTCATATCGTTTTTTTGGAGTTCCGTCCAAACTGTTTCGGGGGATTGTTGGAGTTCCATGAAAAACGGGATGAGTTTGAGTTGATAAGGCATCGTCCATGAAAAGGTAAGCAGATTTTTACCAAAGTTAACCTCAACATACCGTTTCTTTGAGATTTCCCATTTCCCGTTCTGATACCGAATCCGCCATCGAAGGTCAATAGGGACATCGTGTAGATAGAGTTCCGCCGGTTCAGACTTATGTCGCCGCAAAGTTATTTTCGGGTTTTCACTGGTGCCGCTCATTTGTAGGGTTCCTGACAACGCGCCCTTAATCCGATAGGGTGCGGGCCAAGGGTCAGTTATCGCCGAGACATCGAAATTTTTGAGTCGTAGTGCCGCGTCAAATTCTCCATTCATTGACCATTGACTTCCGGCATCAATGCTGAGCGTTGTTTTAGCATCTTCAACTATGTGGACATTACCGGCGACCCCTTCTGGCTTCTCATCTTCAGCGGTAAACGTCTGCTTGACAGAGAACGGGCGTTGGTTTTCAAGGATAAATTCAGATAAGGTGACTGTGCCAGCGTTGAGTTGTATCTGAGTGGGTTGCGGATCTTGGAAATCGTAATCCCGATCCAGTGCCCTGAAGGCGAGGCGAACATCATTAATTGAAACGTTTGCACTTGAAACAGTCGCAATATCCGCGAATGAGGGTACTACTTGGATTTGTGGAAACGGTGTGCTTTCCCCATTTGTTAGAAAACTATCAAGCGGGATTGTGAGTTCGTTGAGTACAGTGCTTAAATGTCCCTCAACGGCTTCCAGCTGCTCTGGCGTTACGGCATGCCGAACCATCGAACCGAGCGGGAATTTTTCAAGTTTCAATCCCACCAATCTGAAATTTTTAGGTATTAATCCATCTAATATCAATTGTCCCTGCTGGAGTGTACAGTAGCCTGTGCCTATGTCAAATCCGAGTTCTGTGAAGTCAATCCTGTCTCCGCGTGCTTTGAGTTGCATCTTCATATTCTGGATAGGAGGGAAAAGAGAATGAATCTCCGATTCATCTTCTTTTGGCACATGGAAATTCCGCAATCGGAGTTGTGATGCTTCCAGCAGAACATCCCCGACTATATGAGGATTACGGCTTGTGCCTTGTAGTGCTAAATCTATGTCAACGGTACCATCTGTTTCAGAAAAGAGCCTGTCAATGCCGGGCAAAAAGGCGAGCGGCAATTCGCGTCCTTGGAACTGTACATCAATCGGTTGCTCCAAAAACCGGTCTGATATGTCTATCGGTGTGAATGCCAAATTAATCGGAATAGTCCCAGTAATCGTTGACGTACCTACACGGTTTTTTAACGCAATACCGGCGATTGTTATGCGTTCATCGCCGTATCGGATATCGCCGTTCCATTCCATCTGGTTGATATATCCGTTCCATTCTGCTGTAATTTCTGGAGCGTCAAAAGTGCCGGTGATATTAACGTTCGTCGTTGCTACGATTCGCGGTGCTTTCAGTTCTAAAGGGAGGTGCGCGGTGAGATGACCGCGTTCGGATCGGAATTGGAGCGATGCTGCGTTGGTGGCACTGCTATCGTATCCGCGAAGTTCCAACTTGTTTATTTCACCGGTTATTGAAATCTGATGTTGATGTGTCCCTGTCCCCTGGAGTTTAGCGTGTCCGGAAATGGTGCCGTGCACGGGTGAGGTCTGACCTGACAACAAAGTCAGAAAATTTGAGACCTCCAGATCGGATGCTGATACGTCAATAGCGAACTGCATCGCCGCCGTATCTTGGGTTGAGAACGACGCGTCTCCTTGTATCAAGTAGCTGCCATCCCCTATCAATCCGTTTGCTTCCACCGATCGGATGTGTAAGGACTCTGAATTAAGGATGGCATTTGTACGTAAATTTTCCAATGCGATGGGATCAACAAAGGGCGCGAGACGCATCGGTTGTTGGAGTACCGTTTGGGTATTTACGGCAATTGCGGTTTCGGTGAGGGTGCCTGTGATGTCTATTGAAGCCTGTAACGCGCCGCCCGTTAAATCCGCAGCTTTGATGCTGTTTGCAGAAGCCGTTGCTATCAATTCTCCGAAGGTCTTGAGTTTCAATTCAGGGGCGTTGAGATTGAGGTTTAGGCGCGAATTGTGGATAGCTTCGGGATGAACAGTTATTTTTCCGTCTATATCCACTGCATTCCCGAAGAGTTTCAAGGCGTTCTTTTTCAGGGTCATCAAGTTATCTCGGTACTCTATTGCACCGCCTGCATCGCTGATATGAATATCGCCAACTTCTGTTTTTAAATCCAACGCTGGAATTTCCCAGTCCAAAGCCACTATTGGGTGTTCAGACGTACCCGTTGATTTGAGGGTATAACGTCCCGTTCCAGTCTGTAACATGTCACGCGGAAGTCCGAAGACTGGCGCAAAGGAGGCCAGTGCGAATTTATCTGATTTCGCGTGGAGGTCCATCCTCTCAGTTTTTGCATCATACGTCCCTGTGAGTTGAATAAAATCGGATTTATCAGTTGATGCCCTTAGCGCAAACGCATCAATGGACCATTTGTCGTCTTTCAGGTGTAGCTGAATCTGTTTGGGGTTTGTGAATACTATTTCACTCTCAGTCGAATTTCCGTAGCGAAGTTGGCTGGTATGAACTTCAACATTGACATCGTAGGGATAGACAGGTCTGTCAGCGGCGCTGCCTTCGCTCTGATCCGTTGGTGCGAGGGCGGCCACTGTTCCTTTTATTTTTGCACGTCCATCGGCAGTCCCGGTAATAGCCTCAAGTGCAGGATTCAAGATACGCAGGATCGGTGTAACTTCAAGTGCGGTGCTTTCCACCACAAATTCATAAGGCGTGTCCGGTGCTGTGCTAACATGTCCGTAAATCTGACCGTTAAACCCGTTTCCCGTAAAATCATAACGATCGGGTTCACCGCTTACGAGTTTTCCGTGTAGGTTGGCGTGCCCGAGTGGATGTTTCGTACCGCGTCCATAGTCTAAAAAGGTTATATCCCTGAAGTCGAGTTCGACCTGAAAATCGACAGGCTCCGGTTTTTTGAGTCTGCCGACGAACCGGACACCGAATTGTGCTTCAAAGGGGAAGTCGGATATTTCTGCGGCTTTCGCTATCTCCTCTAAGCGGACAGGTGCGTCGCTTTCGAGCAGGAAGTCAAAATCGGCTTTGGTATCTACCGAAGCATTGAGTGTAATTTTCTGACCGCGGGTGGTTATCTCACAGTTAGAAATCGTGATATTATAATCCTCGATTCGCACTGGGAGTGTTATCGGATCAAAATGGACATCCAATGCTTCGGCTTCGGTGACCCTGAAATCGGCACGACCATCAAGGTTGATGAGTGTTCCCTCTAATTTGAGTTCGCCTCTGATTTCACCATTTACGGGATGGTCTGCCCCGACCAATAGGTTCCGATAGTGTTGGACATAGACAGGATCAGCGACGATACTGAACACAGCCGGGTATTCGTCTTCAATATCCACAACACCGTTAATTGTCGCTCGACTCTCATATTCGGTCAAAATATCCCTTTTGGTGTTTTTAGTGAGATATCCATTTTCAATAAATACCTGTCCATCTTGATAGCGGAGGTCGCCCGACAACTCACCGATTGCGATGTCGGTGAAACTTGCATTCGGAATTTCCATAAACCCGGTCAGTACACCTTCTGATGATAACTTCGCGGTGTATTCTCCGGTCCCACCGAAATCGGCGTTGTTAGTAATTTTCGTCAGTTCGTCAAAATTGATGCCTGATATGCGGAGATCCAAAGTATCTTGATCCGTCAAAGGAAAGGCGCCTGTAACAATAACCTCGGTTTCGTCAAGGTTGCCATCGACTTTCAATGCTCCCGCTGCGATTGTGCAATTAAGCACTGAATTTTCAAATTCCACCTCGTTGAGGATTGTCTCTGTTACCTCCACCCTACTGGTCAACTTGAGTGTTGAGAAGTCTGTGCCATCTCCGCTGAATGTAGCGGACCCTGAAAGGAGTCCTGTACTCTCCGAAAGGTAATCGGGAAGTTGGACAACCATTGACAGGAGCGGTATGAGCTGCATGTCTGTAGCATCCCATTGTCCTTCATAGACAATTGGGTGTTGCGTTAGTTGCTGCAGGAACGTTATTACATCGCCATTGAACTCACTTTGTAATCCGATGCTTCCTGCTCCCGTCAGCGTGCCACCAGCAATCTGTGTGCTGAAGGTTTTTAAGGAGAAATTTAGGGTAGGTTCAGAATTGAGGCTGGCATTAATCTTTATATCTCTCAGTGAAATTTGTCTATTGTTCTCTGCTTGTGTCATAGAAAGCGTTGGCGCTTCTACAGAGAGTGTACCATCTAAGGCGGTATCCGTGCCGGTCATCGTCAAATCCGCGCTTACGATACCCTCAAGTTCAATATCTTTGCCAAAAAACGCCTCTACATCTGCGATATTTAGTTGTTGTAAATCAAATTTAATTGCCCAAGGCATTCCGGTGTCTCGATGCGGAAATTCACCCGTAACCGCCAAATTTGAGTCGCCAAATTCCAACTGGAATTTGTCCAATGTATTACGGTTGGCTAAGAGTTGGAAATCGGCTTCAAAATTATCAATAGCGGTTTCGGAGCCGTTGAAACTGAGACTGCCGCTCCCGATTCGGAGTTCGCCTTTATGCCGCCATGTGTCGAGGGGTCCCTCTACATCAATAGAAACACCAGTAATCTCTATGTGAATGTCGCGTTGTGTATCAATGTAGTCGATGATACCGCTATTACATTCAATACGCTCGACAGCAAAAGCGACTTCGGTGGTATCTTGCGTTGTTTTTCCTGTTTCTTCGGAATCTTGTGTTGGATTTCCCTTAAAAACACGCGCCAGATTAAGGCTGCCATCGGTGTTGGATTTCGCGCTGATTCGGGGTTTGGTCACCGTCAGTTGTGTTATTTCAAATTTGCGCGTCAGCAGTCCGAGTAGGCGGTATTTGAGTACAACTCTCTGTGTGGCGATTACCGGCTCGTCGGGTGCGTCGTTTTTGGAAATCGTAATATCGTTGATTGTAACGTTCCCTAAGATACTGCCTTCTATATCGCCAATGCTCGCCATATAATCCTCAGTTAGCAGATATTCGATTTCGGTCACAAGCCGTTTTTCCACCCAATTCAAGAATCCTTCTGAATGGACAAAGAAAAAGGCGCCGCATAGCCCGATGATAAAGAATATTCCGAGGAAAATAGAGATTTTTTTGACTCTTTTAGGCATAACAGTTAACAGTTTACAGTTACGAGTTACCAGTTTTTCAAGTTACCAGTTTACAGTAAGAAAAAACCTCTTTTCTGGTAACTGGTCACTGGTTACTGGATACTCTTAATTCGTGTGCCTCCGCGACGACCTCGGCAGTTGTCTGTTTGGATTGCTGGTAACCGCTGAATTCATCTGTTTGTGCATCGGGATCAATCGTGAGCCAGAGTAAATACTCAATATTCCCGATGTCTTTGTGGATCGGCGAATAGGTCAATCCTCTGACTGTGGCACCGAGTTTCGCAGTAGCAAAAGTGCTGAGGTTATCTATTGTTTGGATATGTACCTGTTTATCAGGCACGATGCCGCCTTTTTTCACATGCGCTTTTCCGGCTTCAAATTGCGGTTTCAGTAGTGCGATAATATCATAGGAATGGTTATTAGTTGTCAGTTCGGTTTTTCTGCGAAAAACCTTTCGGTTTTCAGTTAAGAGGTTATCGTTTTGACGGGGTGTCCCTTTTGGCTGACACCTGACACCTAACGACTGACAACTATTTTGCTTTGTCAGAATCTTGATGACACTCGGTAGCACCGTCCTCAGAGAGATAAAGGAGACATCAACCACAGCGATAGAGATAAAATTTTCGCTATCGTGTAGGGGCGATGTAACCTCGCTTCTACTTAAAAGTGATGGCGGTAAATGTCGAATGTTCGTTTTCTCGATTGACTGAACCTGGGGATGCGTCCGGAGTTTCCACGCGAGTTGCCCGTAACCGACATCAACAGCGTAGACAAATTTCGCACCGTGCTGGAGGAGGCAGTCTGTGAAACCCCCGGTTGACGCGCCAACGTCGAGTGCAACCCGATTTTGTACATCTACCTCAAAGATAGATAACGCTTTTTCCAACTTCAACCCGCCGCGGCTGACATACTTTTGTTGTTCCCGCAGAACAACCTCAGCGTCGGCAGGGATGCGTTGTCCCGGCTTAATCCTTGCGTCTCCGTTAACAGTGACAACCCCAGCAAGAATCAGTCGTTTCGCCTGCTCTCGGCTCTCTGCTAAGCCGTTCTCCACGAGAAAGATGTCTATCCGTTGCATAATAGTTGTTGGTTGTTAGTTATAAGTTATAAGTTTTGTTTCTGATGTTTGACAGTTCTTTGTAAAGGGTGTTACCCAATTGAAGTAACGACGGTTATCAAAAGCGGCTTAAATCATCGGAAACCTCTTTAACTTATAACTTATAACTTATAACTTATAACCATTTCTGTGCAGTGCGAACAACAGCGTCGGCATCGCACTGGTGTAATGCATAAAGGTGCTGCACATCACCGTGCTCAATAAATTCGTCTGGCATTCCGAGATTCGTAATTTGGACATTCGTGATACGCGCTGCGGCGAGAGCCTCTAAGACAGCACTCCCGAAACCGCCCATCACCACGCCATCTTCAATCGTAATTAGTTTGCCGATGCGTTCTGCGAGTGGCAGAATTGTTGAAGTATCTAACGGTTTTACGAATCTTGCGTTGACAACCGTAGCGGAAATTCCGTTATCGGCTAACGTTTGCGCGGCTTCGAGGGCAGGATAAACCCTGTTGCCGAGAGCGATTACAAGCACATCTTCACCCTCTCTGACGATTTCACTTTTTCCGATAGGGAGGACTTGTGGTTCCGCTGCGATCTTTACGCCGATGCCTGTGCCTCGCGGGTAGCGGAAGGCAATAGGCCCGTCTTCATAGGCAAGCGCAGTTTTCACCATAGATTGTAGTTCGTTCTCATCTTTCGGTGCCATCACGACTATGTTTGGGATAGAGCGTAGGTATGCCAGATCAAAAACACCGTGATGTGTTGGACCGTCCGCGCCAACAAGTCCGCCCCGATCCAACGCGAAGATGACAGGGAGGTTTTGGATACACACATCGTGTAACACTTGGTCATAACTCCGTTGCAGGAAGGTCGAGTAGATAGCAACAACAGGGCGCATCCCCTGTGTTGCGAGTCCGCCTGCGAAGGTAACAGCACACTGCTCTGCCAATCCGATGTCAAAACAGCGACTCGGATATGCGTCAGCAAATTTATCAAGTCCCGTTCCACCCGGCATCGCCGCCGTCACACCAACGACCCGTGCATCACGTTTCGCTAATTCGATGAGTGTACGGCTGAAGACTTCCGTGTAGGAGGGTGTTGCCGATTTCGGTTTAATGGTTTTACCGGTCTTTAGGTTGATGGGACCGCTGACACTATAGAACCCTACAGGATCTTCCACGGCTGGCGTATACCCCCGTCCTTTTTCGGTTACCACATGGAGCAGGATTGGGCCTGTGAGACTACGTATGCCCGTCAAGACGGGAAGGAGTGCCTCTAAATCATTGCCATCAAGGGGTCCGAAGTACCGGAACCCGAATTCCTCAAACAGGGTGCCGGGTTTCAAAGACGCCTCAATTTTACGGGCTATCTGCTTGGCGTCCTCCGAGATCAGGTTCATTAATCCTTTCGCACCGGAGCGGAAGAAGTTATATTGTGGCGAGCTTGTGAGTTTATGAAAGTGTTTTGAGAACGCGCCGACAGTCGCAGAGATGGACATGTTGTTATCATTGAGAATAACGACCATGTCGTTCCTGAAGTCGCCAGCGGCGTTCAAGGCTTCAAACGCCATGCCACCTGTTAGTCCGCCATCCCCAATAACAGCGACAACTTTGTAGGTCTCGTTGATTAGATCCCGCGCGGTGGCGATGCCTAACGCAGCGGCGATGGAGGTGCTGGAATGCCCGGCACCAAAGACATCATATTCACTTTCGGCTCTACTGAGGAACCCACTAATGCCCCCGCTTTGTCTGAGGGTCGGGAACGCATCTCTTCTGCCGGTAAGGAGTTTATGGGGGTATGCCTGATGCCCGATATCCCAAATGACTTTATCGCGCGGTGTATCAAATACGGTATGTAATGCTATCGCTAATTCGACGGTTCCAAAATTCGGAGCGAAATGCCCTGGGTGTTCAGAGAGGACTTTTAGTAGATAGGCACGCATTTCCTCAGCAACGACTTTAAGTTCGTCAATTTCAAGTTTTTTTAGATCTGCGGGGCTATTAATTTTTTCTAAGAACATATTTTAATTCCTGTTATTTAAGAGTGGTTAATAGTTAATAGTTGTTGGTTATAAGTTAAGAGACCTCTTGTGACTTATAACTTATAACTTATAACTTATAACTATTAATCTGTTTCGAGGACGTTTTCTACCCGCTGTTCGGCTTTTTCAAGCATCTCCCTGCACGATGAGACTAAGCCAACGCCTTCCTCAAAGAGTTTGAGAGAATCCTCAAGTGGCAGTTCGTTGCCTGCTTCCAACTTTTCAACGATCTGTGTGAGTTTTGTGAGTTTTTCTTCAAAGGTCATGTACTATCTCCATTAGAAGTCAGCAGTTTTTACTTTTGATGATCTTCGTCGAGAAGTTCTTCAATGCGACAGGCGAGATGTCCGTGTGCCAATTGGACTTCAACCCTATCACCGAGGGATACCTGCTCAGAATCAGTTAAGACTTCACCATCCGTTTTTCGGCTGATGCTATACCCGCGTTTCAATGTGGCTAATGGACTCAAGGCGTTAAGACGTTGTGCGAGTGAGTGCAGCCTATTTTCACTATCGGTAAGGCTACGTCTTACAGCGTTACGACCTGCTGTGTCTAAAGTATCAACTGTTTGGTAGAGTTGATAGATTTTGTCTTTGCGTTGTTCGGGCGCCAGTCGCGTCTCAAGTTCTTGGGTCCGTGTTTTGTGTCCATTCAATTGGTGCTGAATTGTTGTACGCAGCCGTGCATCAAAACCGTCTAATTGTGCGAAGAGTTCACCCTGATCTGGGACGATATGTCCTGCATGCGTGGGGGTCGACGCTCGGAAGTCCGCCACGAAATCCGCGATGGTGAAATCCGTTTCGTGTCCGACTGCAGAGACGACAGGGATGCTGGAATTGAAAATCGCACGTGCGACGCGTTCTTCGTTAAATGCCCAGAGGTCTTCAATGGAACCACCGCCGCGACCGACAATGAGTACATCTATGTCCTCTCGCTGATTCATCGCTTGTATCGCGAAGGCTATCCCCTGTGGTGCCCCGTCACCTTGGACGCGCGTCGGATGTAGTATCACCTTAGCTAACGGGTAGCGTTCACGGAGTTGTCGGAGGATGTCCTGTATTGCTGCGCCTGTCTCTGACGTAACAACGCCGATCTTCCGCGGATATCTTGGTAACTGTTTTTTGTAGATGTCCTCAAACAACCCTTCGTCTGCAAGTCGTTGCTTCAATTCCTCAAATGCTCTCTGCAGTGCACCAATCCCGACCGGTTCGACGTTTCGGCCGACAATCTGATATTGTCCCCTTGCAGCATAGAGGCTCAGTTGCCCTTGTACAATGACCTCTTCACCGTCCTTCGGTAAAAATTTGAGGAGGGCGGCATTACTCCGAAAAATGGCGACTGAGATTTGATGATTATCTTCTTTAAGCGTGAAATAGATGTGTCCAGCACCAGACTTGCTGAAATTGGATACCTCTCCCTGTATCCAAACATTTTGGAAGTCCGGTTGCTGTTCTATCAATCTTTTTAGCAGATGCGTTATCTCACTAACGCTACGGATAACTTTTGCTGGCATCGAAAATTCTAATTGCATAATAGTTAATGGTGGTTGGTTAATGGTGGTTGGTTAAGAAACTCTCACTGCAAGGCACTCTTACCAATAACTAACAACCAATAACTAACAACCGTTTTAATATTGGACTTGTAGCGGCACAATGCTCACCGCTAACCCTGTTTTATCATCGAGTTCTATCTCCGCGCCGCAGAGCTTGACATTGCCTTTAGCGACAACGAAACGTGTCGGCATCATTGTCAAAAACCGTTCGAGTACAAGATCCACCCGCGTACCGATGACTGAATCGTAAGGTCCGGTCATACCGACATCCGTAATATAAGCCGTGCCTTGCGGTAGGATGCGCGCATCCGCGGTGGGAACGTGTGTATGCGTACCGACGACCGCGCCGACCCTACCATCGGCGTGCCACCCCATAGCGATTTTCTCGGATGTCGCTTCAGCGTGAAAATCGAGGAGGATATAAGGGGTTTCCGCTTTGACTTCAGGTAAAATAGCATTAAGGGCATGGAATGGATTGGTGTAGGGACTCATGAAAATTTGCCCGGCAAGGTTGATGATACCGAGTTGTGCCTGCCCATCACTGGAGGGGACAATGGTTACGCCGCTCCCGGTTACCTCGGCCGGATAATTCGCTGGACGTATCAGCTGCGGTGTCGTCTCAATAAAATTGAAAATCTCTTTGTTATCCCAGACATGGTTGCCGGTTGTAATTGCGGAGACACCTGATCCCAAGAGTTGATCAACAATTTCAAAGGTCAAGCCTTTCCCGCCCGCTGCGTTCTCTCCGTTAGCGACAATAAAATCGTATGCGTCTCGATGTGTTTCCAAAAATTTCGTTACTGCTGCTCTGCCCGGATTTCCGACTATATCTCCGATAAACAGTATTTTCATATTTTTAATGTTCCTTGCGGTTCGGTCAGGCCGATTTCAAGTGTGACGTTCTTTTCCGTATATCTGAAGAAATCCGCAGAAATCCCCAATCAAAAACACCCTCCATTTTGCGGCGTACTTGAAGAAACACTTTCTTCGCATTGGATTTTAGCGTTTGCAAAAACCCCATAAGTGTCCAGCTTCATTACGGGCTACGCGCCCTTTAAACAAACCGGTAGCCTGCATTCTCACTGCGAAGCAGGCGCAGGCGGATTTGAGAAACGCGCTTCAAAGTCCAAACGCACGTTGTTACTCCGCACAGGATAATTAAAATCACTCTAACTCCGCGAGTGTAAATACGGATGCCAACGCACATCCGAGTGCATTAATTTTTGCCGCACCGCCCGCCTGCCGATCAATGGCTGCTACAACATGTTCAACTGTGTATCCTTCCGCTCGGATCTGTCCAATGGATGTACAGACCTGTCCTGCGGTTGTAATCACATCTTCTATCACTACCAGCCTGCTCCCCGCTTCGACACCGCCCTCTATAAGGTTACAAGTGCCATAAGTTTTCGCTTCCTTACGCACATAAAAACAGGGAATCCCTGTCTGTAGCGAGAGTGCCGTCGCAAGCGGGATACCCCCCAATTCCAAACCAGCCAACCCGTCACACCTCGACGGTAGCAGTTTCGCCATCTCCGCTGCGATCGCTGTCAGCAGTGCGGGGTTGCTTTCAAATCGGTATTTATCCCAATAGAAATTGCTGATATTTCCTGAACGGAGTTTGAATTCACCTGTGAGATACGAGACCTCACGCATCTGTTTTGCGAGTTCTGTTTTTGTCATTTTTCTTTGGTTTTCAGTTATAAGTTATAAGTTATAAGTCTGGTTTCTGGTTACCTATCATCCCTTTGTAATCAGTGGGAAGGGTTTGTAACCCTGAAGTTCCCCAATTGAAGCACCGACAGTTACCAAGAAATATGAAACCCTCGGGACCCTCTTACTATAGTTTGGACAGTTTGATCAAATTACAAGTTATGAAAAGTTGGCAGTGTTCTCCCGTTAGAGCTCCCGAACAGATGTTAGGATTGCCTTCTAAACCTGTTTTTGGGTCTCTATTGTGTTAGAAACGCCTGCTTT
>JAJEDN010000091.1 GCA_022821495.1 Candidatus Poribacteria bacterium | reverse complement strand
CGCAAATGGCGGTGGCATCATTTTCTGCCAAGTTCAAGCGAAAAACAAACTCACAGAATATTAGCACCGATTTTCAACCCGATACGACACTGCCTTTCGACAAGGCAGCATAAACTTTACAATATCGTCCAAACTTTAGTAAGAGATAGTGCTTAAGTCATAAATTATCCTAAACGAACCGCAAGGAACTTTAAAAAAATGAAACTCCCTTTTTTGCATCAAGAAATAGAAGTCAGCACGGAGTTACGGGATAGCAATGACATCCTTAACGACCCCGATGCTCTGAAAAAACGGATAACAACGGACGGGTACCTCCTCATTCGTGGACTGCACGAGAAAGAGACTGTGCTCGCAGCGCGTCGCCAGATTCTTGAGAAACTGGAAACAAAAGGGATGCTTGCCCCGGATACACCGCTCATGGACGGGATCTTTAATCCAGGGTATCCCGAACCAACATCAACGGGTTCGATGGGGAATAAAGCGTTGACGCAGCTCCCCGCATTCAAAGCAGTCGTTGAAGGCGCGCCGGTGATGGACTTTTTTAAGCACTTCCTCGGTGGCGAGGCGCGGTCGTTCGATTTCAAATGGCTTCGCACCGCAGGACCGGGTTCAGGTTCCCCGATTCATTACGATATCGTCTTTATGGGGCGAGGTACGCAAGATCTCTACTCTTGTTGGACACCCTTTGGCGATGTATCGCTTGATATGGGTCCCATCGTCTTCTGTCTCGGTTCTAACCGCTTTGATAAGGTTCGCGCCACTTACGGGAAATCTGATGTCGATCGGGATATGATTGAGGGACATTTTAGCGATGATCCGCTTGAAATTATCGAGAAATTTGGGGGACACTGGGCGACAACGACGTTTTCGGCGGGGGATATTATTATTTTCAGTATGTTCCTGATGCATGCTTCTCTGGTTAACACGTCTGATAAGATTCGGATAACAGCGGATACGCGCTATCAACTTGCGTCGGAACCGATTGATGAGAGGTGGGTCGGTGAAAGACCGAAAGGGCATTACGCGTGGAAACAGCAAGATGCTGAGATTGAGTCGTTGGAGAAGTCACGCCAAAGATGGGGTGTCTAAGATAAGGCTTGGCAATTCGCGTTGTCAGAGTTAGGAAAGAATATGAACGTTGATTCAGATCAACAGTCGGATGTTGCAGCGGACACAAATAAGTCCTCAAGATGGATTCAAATGCTTTTTGTTTTATGTGCTGCGGTCGCGGTGGGTTTTCTTTTCAGATATTATATTGGAAAGCCTCAAGAGGCTACTGATCGGACATGGGATGTCTATTTTAGCGGTGTTTCAACAGCACCGATTGATAAGAATACCCCGTATTCGCTTGACAAACGGCTTGTCGCCAGACTTGCAGATGCTGCAGTGCAGATTGATGCAGCACTTTATCGTTTGGATTCTGCACCCATAGCCGATGCTTTAATTGAAGCGCATCATCGCGGCGTGCAGGTACGTGTTGTTACTGAGACAGATAATGTTGATGAAGCGGCGATTGAGCGGTTGCAAGAAGTCGGCATCTCTGTCGCTGATGATGATGAACATGACGGGTTGATGCATCACAAATTTATTGTAATTGATGCGCGGTACGTCTGGACGGGTTCCTATAATACGACCGATAACGGCGCGTATAGAAACAACAATAACGTTATATTCATTGATTCGGTGCCGTTGGCGTATAACTTTACGCAAGAGTTCCGAGACCTGTTCCTTGATCCACACGGTAAAAAGTCCGCTGGTGCGTTTATCGCGTATCCGAAGATAGCATTGGCGGATGGGATGCAGGTTTTTACCTATTTCTCGCCGGGGAACGATACGATTTCGCCACTTCTGAAAGAGATCAATGCCGCGGAAAAGTCTATTCATTTTATGGCGTTTGCGTTTACGCACGATATGCTTGGCAATGCGATGCGGACCCGCTTTAAGGCCGGGATTGATGTCCAAGGTGTTTTTGAAGAGCGGCAAGTCGATAAATACTCCGAATATGAGACGATGAAAAAGGCGGGTTTGCCAGTTGTTCTGGATAGAAACAGGGGGGATATGCACCACAAAGTAATCGTTATTGATGCGGAGACGGTGATTACGGGGTCCTATAATTTCTCAAAGAACGCGGAACAGCGGAATGACGAGAATCTGTTGATTATCAAGGGGAATCGCGAGATTGCGGCGGCATACCTCGCCGAATTTGAGAAGATAACGCGTTAGGCGTGGGACTCAGGATTTTCTATACTTTAAACCCCCTAAAGAATCAGAATCAACGGTATGAGGTTTCCCGTGTGGGAACCTCCCCGGGTATGAAGGTTTCCGTATGGCATTCCCCGCCCCTTATCAGGGGGACTTTGAGAGGAAGAAACCCCCTAAATCCCCCTTATCAGGGGGACTTTAAGAAGCGGTGGGTGAGTCCTATTACTGTTTCTCGCCTAATATTACTGTACAATGTTGTTCGGAACCGTTTCTACCGATTTTGAGGTGGACCTTCGTGGCGGGTCGCTCGGTCACAACGCATCTCAACAGTTCATCATAGGAGCGGACAGGCACTTTGTTAAATTCGAGGATAAAATCTCTCGGTAAAAGACCGCTTTTGTGTGCCGGACTGCCTGCAACTACGCCGGTAACGAAGACACCCACCTCACTGACATCAACTTCAACGCCGAGCCAACCGCGTGCGACTTTTCCGTGTTCAATAATTTCTTCGGCAACTGCACGAACTGTCTCCATCGGCATTGCAAAGGTAATCTCCTGATTGCGAACAGTTTGCGCTGGTTCTTGAAACAGAAATTGTGTAATGTCCGGTGGAAGTTTTCCCTGAAGCAGCGCGTCAACCGTTGGATTGGTGGTATTGGGGGGTTCTGTTAACACTGCGAGTATCATTCCAACGACCTCTCCTGACGTGTTCACAACAGCACCGCCGCTGTTGCCCGGGGTGACCGCTGCATTGATTTTAATCAATTCTCTACACATTTGATTGGGTAAGGTATCCCTACCTCCGACGATGCCAAAAGAGACAATCGGGCTATGTCCGTAAGAGCTTCCTATCGTTACAACCCAAGAACCGGTATTGATTTTTGAGGAGTTGCCCCACTTCACGGAGGTTGTGGTTTTAAACTTTCTCGACATAAGTGCTTTATGCCGCGGTAAAGCGCGAGATTGCCCGGGTGCTGTGGTTTCAGGCTGCTGTGAATGTATGGGTGTCGCATGTGCCTCCGCGACTCGGAGTACCGCAATATCCGTGAATATATCAGTGCCGATGAGTTCAGCTGAAGAAACGGTGCCGTCGTTAAAGATAACTTCAACCTTGCTTGGTGAATCCATTTCAAACGTTGTTGTCACGATGTGTCCAGCGGAGTCAATAACAATACCAGATCCGATATTTTCGCGAGTGAATACCAATTTTTCAGCGTCCGGTGAGAGCGGTACCGATATCGCCTGTGTCGCTACAACTTTCACAACGGCGGGCCGCGCCTCAGTGACGACCTTCTGGAATTCCTTTTCAAGCAGCTGCAGCACGTTCTCGTTCGCGAGGCTGGGGGTGATCGTATAAAAAAATAGGCTGAGCACTCCGATGATGAATTGTTGACGTTTTGATTCTATCGCGTACATGTGTTATATCCTTGTTGTTTATCTTTAGGACGCGTTTCTCATGTATGACTCAACTGGACTTACGCAAACTGAGCAAATATTGGACATTTGAACACAAAGAAGCGGTATTTTCCATGTTTTAACCCCCTAAATCCCCTTATCAGGGGGACTTTAAAAGCAGGGCGCGAGTCCTAACTCAATTAAAGTCCACCGCTGGTGGAGGTGGTGGTATAACTGACCTGCTTTAACATATAACGCTGCTGCGTCGGTTGCCTCGGTGTCGAAAGGATACTGCCCCGCTGAAACTGGCTACGGTCTGTACTGAAACGTGGTAATCTTTCCGGAAGTTCCTCAGACGATATTGCTATTTGCCCGTTTTGAGACACCGGTGCTACTGATGCTGGACGCAGATCCCGATTGAAGAATGCACCGTCTTGATAGAAAAAGGTCCCGACTGCGGCGAGCATTAATGCGATGATACCGCTGAACGCCCATCTGGGGCGACGGAAAGCGAAGTGCTGTTTAAATACGTCTAACAATCTGCCCCAACCTGTTGCCGTAATATCCCTAACGCTATCAGGTTCACGTTGTTCTGTAGCGAGTCGTTGTTGTAATGTTGACATAAAGGACGGCGAAGGCACTATCTGTGGTAATTGTTGTGTTGCCTTAACAGATGCCTGAAAGTGGGTATATTCGTGCTGACACGCTTCGCATTCCGCGAGGTGTTCCTCAAAACCCTGCAGCGTCTGATAATCGAGTGTATCCTCAAAGTGGGCAGAGAAGTGTTCCTCAGCCTGTAAGCAGTTCATGGGTTACTCCTAAAACATCAAATAAACGGTTTTAACTTTTCCTTAAGCAGGATCCGGGCGCGGTTGATCCGAGATTTCGTTGTCCCGCCCCGAAGTTCTAATACCTCACTGATTTCATCGTAACTCAGCCCTTGTAAATCCCGAAGTATAAGCGGGAGTCGGTACTGTTCTGGTAATTCGGCAATTGCGTTTTGGATGGCGTTCCGTAATTCCTTGCGTTCGAGTGCGATTTCTGGTTCAAAAGCCGGGTCCGCGGGCGCACTCGCAATCAGATCAATCTGTTCCACGTCTCCGTTACGATCGTTTCCGCTGTTCACAACGTTATCAGCTCTGTAACGGTCGCGCCGTCCTCGATTTCGGAGTTCATTTTTGCAAAGATTCGAGGCGATGTGATACATCCAGGTCTTAAAATGCGCACCCTCCGATTTGTAGCGGTTCGCTGCTTTAAAGATACGAATAAATGTCTCCTGCGCGAGATCCTCAGCGCTATCCCTATCATTAATAAACCGAGCGATGAAATTGACGAGCGGCTGCTGATGCCGGCGTACAAGAAGTGTAAACGCGTTTTCATCCCCTTGTTGGTAGCGTTCCATTAGTTCATCGTCTAACTCAGGCATCGGGTCCCTCCGGAGGTGCTTGTCTATAATACACACCGAGCAGGGGATTTAGTTGCAAATTTTTTCTTTAGAAAGTCTGTGTCAAACGAATCATTGATAAACGCCCGATTTCTGGGGAGCCGATAAACTGCTGATGCTGGCGGTTCAAAAGATTTTGGACTGTCAGAGAGAGGCGCGGTCTCGGAGCGATCGGCAGCGCGTAGCCGGCGTTTAGATCGATTGTATAATACGATTCAAGTTCACCGACGTAGACGCCGGATCTCACAGGAAATCCTGCTACAAAGCGCGTTCGGAGTCCTACCCCGAATCCAAGATCGGTGTTAACATATTGGACGCTTGCCCCGAATTTGTTTTTCGGCGCGTTGAGTGCGATATCACCGAGTCCGTCAACATCCTCAAAAAGATCCTTGCTGACAAACGAATAGTTTGCTCCGAAGCTTAAACTCGGATTGAAGTAATAGGTAAGATTTAGGTCCAAACCGTTGAGCGAAATGTCACCGTAGTTCCGATAGGTGAGCATGACTGCGTTTGGGTCTGCTGCCTCTTCGGGTGTCACCGTGCCGAAGGGAATAGCGGCGATCACTTTCACCAATTCATCGACGGGTGAACCGTTGCCGTTCCCGCCTTGAGCAGGTGTATCAAACCCGAGTAGTGCTTGCTTTAGGTTCGCGTTTGCGGGGTCATTTAAGGCGGCAGTTATTGATCCATCAAGGAACGCTCCTAACGTGGCAGGGTCCAAGAAGACATTCGGGGTTTCAACGACCAAGGGACCGACGAAATCGTTAATCTTTGAATGATAAACATCAGCGGAAAACGCTAATCTATTCATGACAATCCCTTTATATCCGATTTCATAGGTTTGCGTGATTGTCGGTTTAAGTGGATTAACGTTGTTTACATCTTCAACATCAACAAAACTGCCTGTCTGCGAATCCAGTGCGCGTAAGACATTTTTTACACCCACGATCGGCTGCGGAATAAGGTTGTCAAGCCCATCGGAGAGTGCCTTAACGCTCGGTTCAGGAAGACCTTGCGCGGTTAAACCTTCTTTAAAAGTACTGAGGACGACACTGCGTCCAACATTCCACATGACGTTGGTGAAAACAGGATCATCGAGCGGAATGTAGGTCTCTGCCGGAAGCTGTGCCAACGGCGAGAAAGGGGATCGAAACTCTGGGCGACCGTTCGCACTTCGTTTGAAAGTGAATCCTGTTTCGGAGCGGACACCTTGTGCCCGTATGTCGATATTCGGACTGAAACCTAATGCTGGTTGAAAGTTGGCACCTAACTGAAATACGTCTTTTGCCGACAAAATATCAAGGAATAAATCGGAAGTTCTCGGTGTATTGAAGGCGCGGTTATAAGTTATTCTTAAGTTATGGTCATCGTCGGGTTGGAAAGCGAGTGCAACACGCGGGGAGAGTACCATATCCTCAAGTTGATTGTGGTCGTCAATCCGTCCGGCAGCAATGAACTTCAACTGGGGAAGGATTTTGGTCTCTGATTGTAAGTAAGCACCGATCTCGTTGATGTTGTCGTCCGCTTCATTCATGCCATTAATTGTCCCTTCCGTATCGGGACGGGTCAGCAACACATCCAGTCCATAGGTAAAGCGTTGCTGATTGCCAAAACTATAGCCGTGTTGAATCTGAGCGACATACAGATCGGAATTGTCAATAGTCGGATCACCGCTCCGTACGACATAAGAATCTCCAGCGCTGCTTCGATTCCAAAAGGCTTGTGCAAAGAGATCTTTGTGAATGAACCGCCCTTGGAGATACCCGTAGGACCAGTTTTGTGCCTGACCTGCACCAATACCGGTGAGTTCAATACCGGTGGCTTGCGTAAGACCGCTGGCAATAATAGCGGTCGTATCGGCGGCTGGGCGGTAATCAACCCGAAATTCGCCACTGGCTTTGTAAGTGTCGAATATCAGTCCACCCTCACTTTCGAGGTCCTCTTTTGCGCGCCCCGCTTCCCAATCGTTTCCTTGGAAATAATTGCCCGAAAGTTTATAGCCGATCGTTTCGTTGATCACACCTGCATGTCGGAGGGTCCCCATGAGTATACGCCGTTCACCGCCGCCGATGCTGATAGTTGTCCCTTCAGATGTGAAGGGTGAGCGAGTGATAATGTGCATGACACCGTTGGCACTGTTCGGACCGTAGAGTGCTGAACCAGGTCCCGAGACGACTTCGATTTGTTCAATATCTTCGTTTATCGTCGGGATAAAGTTGTAACTGTTGACCCGTAGCGAAGGGACGCTCGCAATCCGATTATCCACGAGTGAGAGCAGCGACCCCGAAAAAACGTTGTTGAAGCCCCGAACGACAACATACGACGTGCTGAGTCCTGCGGTCATAACATCTACCGCACGCACCGATTTTAAGTGCTCCGTAACGCTTGGCGTGACTCGATCTTTTATTTCTGAGTCGCCAACAAGGGCAACCGAGGCGGGTGTCTCAAGCACCTTTTCCCGACGGCGCGATGCCGTAACGGAGACCTGCTCAAGTTGAATAACCTTTGAAGATAGGGCAATTGTTATAGATTTCGTTTCGTTAGCGATAAGTGTGACATCTCTGATAACTTTATCGGCGTAGCCGACTGAGGAGGCAGTAAGCGTATAAGCACCTGCGGTTAAATTTGTAATCGCAAGTGTTCCGTTCGCGTCACTAATACCTGTGTCAGCATCACCGATTTCCGGTGTGACAGTAATAGAAACACCGCTTAGTTTATTGCCTGTTTGGGCATTCGTCACGGTGATGTTCAAAGTCGCTGCTTCCGCTGACGTTACAGTAAACCCGAAAATAACGCATAAGCACAATGTTATAAGACTCAATAAGCGCGATAATTTCATTTTCTATTTTCTCCGTTATCTTAGGAAATATTTTTCGTCGTTACCTCAATAGACAGGATAACGAGATCGAATAATTAATATGAAGATCCAACGTCTATGATCCGTTAGTATAACATGTCTAAAAGGGGAACGCAAACCGGGTTGAGATCGAAATCTGTCAATTATCTCTTAAGGTATCCCTTAAGGAAACGCTCAATCTCCGAAGAGGTTGGGAGTGAAGGGATTACGCCAACTTTTTGGGTAGCCAGTGCACCTGCGGCATTTGCGTATCGCATGATAGGATCCAGTTGATCTTTTTCAAGTGAGGTAAGGTCCATATACTGCCTTAATTGTGTGAGCATAGCAGCGACGAAGGCATCTCCTGCACCGAGTGTATCCACGACATCGACGCCGAAACCATCGACAAAGCCGTCAACAAAGCCGTTTGTGTAGTAACACCCGCGTTCACCTAATGTAACAACGAGCAACTTCACACCGAGTTCGAGGATATGTTTAATGCCTTGTTCCAAATTTGCATCGCCTGTAATAAATTCCCACTCCTCATCTGAAATTTTGACGATATCCGCGTAGGGCATCGCTTCCCAGATCCAATGCCAGGCATCGTCCGCATCGTCCCAGAGCATCAACCGTACATTTGGGTCGTAAGAAAGGCGCGCACGACCGGCTTTTGCTGCCTGAATTGCAGCAACGGTTGCTTCGCGGGTCGGTGAGTGGCTGAGACTGACTGAACCGTAATGGAACAGTTCTGCTGACCGGATATAGTTAGCGTTAATTTCATCGGGAGAGAGTTGGATATCGGCACCCGGATGGCGATAGAAGGTGATGTCCTTCATGCCGTCAGAGCGTGTGGCAACGAAGGCTAAAGTCGTCCGAGTGAACTCATCTGCGATGAGATGCGTTATGTCTACGTTGTTCTGTTGGAGCGTTTCGCGCAGGAAGTCGCCGAAAGCGTCCGCGCCGACTTTCCCGATGAACCCGGCATCCATACCGAGTTTTGTCAACCCGACGGCAACATTGGCGGGTGCACCGCCGGGGGCTTTGACGAATCCGGGGGCTTCGGCGAGTGTTACATCAGGTATCGTGGAAACGAAATCAATAAGGAGTTCACCGATACATAAAGCTTCTGGCATATTTTTAACTATAGACCTCTGGTCTGCGCTCCAAATGTAAAGCATTCTCACTGCGAAGCAAAATTATGCCGTTTAAGGCATAATTTCATTACGCGCAGGTTTTCGGTAATTCTATACCTATGTTTTAGAGTCAGAGATTTTTTAATCTGGTAACCCTATACAGATTTTTTAAAAGTATAGCAGTTCTACTGCTGGATTCCAATGGAAAAAGAAAAAATCAAAATGTTGTGCGTAAATCTTGTGCTTGTCCGGTTTCTGCGGATCGGTAGCCTGCATCAAAAATCTCTATGACGTGCCGGGCGTGTTCTGCTGTGACGATCGTCGGTTTATCCTCGCGAATCCAGTCTACCAGCTGCATAATGTCCTCGTAGACGTGTGATTCCTGAATGTTACGATGCGGTCCCACGACGTGCGGTAACTCCCTTTTGGGTGCGTCAATGGGTTCACCGTTAAGGGTACTGCCCTCGATTGCACCGCCTGTGCCATGGATTGCGAGTCCACCTTTGATTCCATGCCCCGCGGCTGCACCGTAGATAAAGCCGAAGAAAGCATTGCCGAAGTCGAGGAGAATAAAGGTGTTATCGTCCATATCGCAAGGAAGCATTTCGCCTCGGAATTCGCGTTCCTTGACGCGCACGCCGGAGAAAGCGGTTACGCGCTTCACGGGGCCGAGGATACCGGTCATCGTGTGCAGACCGTAGACGGTCATGTCGTAAAGCGGTCCGCCGCCGGGTTTACGGAAATACCATCCCGGATTGATGTTCGAGAGTGGATCATCCCCCTGTCTCACGGATTCGTTTTCGTGGTATCGTCCGAAAGCGGAACCCGTGGCTGCCCATGTCAGCGTTCCGATGGCACCTTCGTTGATAAGCCTGCGGATTTCTTGATGGATTGGACGGAGCATCTGCCCTGGGGAAGCGACTAACTTCACACCTTTACGTGCCGCTGATTCAATGAGGTCGTCCGCTTCATCAACAGTAGTTGTCATCGTCTTATTGAAATGTGCGTGCAGCCCGTGTTCAATCGCGAGTTTGCCCTGCTCGTAATGCAAACCGATGGGTGAGGCAATCGTAACAGCATCTACATGTCCGTCTGCTAAGAGTGCTTCGTAGGTTTCGTACGCGTGTGGGACATTGAATTTTTCAGATGCGGCTTGCGCGCGACCCGGAACCGGATCACAGACAGCGGTTACTTGTAATCTATCTTGAACGTCGTCTTGTGTGAGATGCGGAAGGATGCCACGCACGGAGATACTTCCGACACCGACGACACCAATCCTAACTTTGTTATGAGTCGCCATAACCTTCCTCCAATTTTGGCTTTCGGCTTTCGGCTATCAGCAAAAGGTTTCTGATAAACCAGAGTCCTCTTGCTGACTGCTGATTGCTGATGGCTATTCTATTCCCGCCACGATGTTTCGTGTTGCCATCCGACAGCGTTTTTGAGTTTATCACAATTGATAAATGATTGATGTCCCTCAAGCGTTCTGACTTTCGGCAGGAATTCAGGTTTAAAACGTTCAATCAATTCCTGAGAAGGCTCCAACGCGGAGGTATCATCTGCGTTGAGAAAATAGACGGCGTGTGATGGCAGCGTATCTGCCTTTTCCATAAGCAGGCGGTGCGCACTTGCGACATCTTCACTGCCTACCCAACACCAGAGCCACGGTGTCCAAGCGGTTGTCGGTTTGGCGTTCGCTGCCATCTGTTTTCGCCGTTCTTCTGGACTGATACCCGCAGGACGTGTAATGTACGTGCGGATGCCATAGGCACGGGTATAACTCGCCAAGAGGTCTTCCCCACAGCGTTTAGAGAAACTATAGGAATCTTCAGGGTAACAAGGGTGTTCTTCATCTATCGGCAGGTAATCTATCGGAATGTGTGTTTTGCTGATTCGTAACCCATGCCCTAATGCGCAATTGCTACCGGACATCACGACTGTTTGAACATTTGCCTCAATCGCGGCTTGCATGAGGTAGTAGGTGCCGAGCATATTCGTTTTGAAGGTCGCATCAAAAGGGATGCCTCTCTCTTCAGCATTTGCCCGTAAATCCGGGTGGTCTACGGGGCCCGGTTGTGCGCCGAGGTGTTGAATCGCGTCTACACTTTCAACGGCACGCTGACAGTCCTCAAAGTTGTTTAGGTCGCCTTGAATAAAGGGTAGATGCGAGAATTCATCGGGTGGCGTTCTGCGCGACATCAGTACCAGCGAGTGTTCCGATGCCAATTCGCGGATCACATACTCGCCGAGCCGACCGCTCGCGCCGGTTATTAATACTTTCATAAAAAATCCTTTCATTATCTTATTTCGTTGTGAGGTCCCACAACAACACTGTACCATCCGTACTGCCGCTGGCGAGTGTCTGTCCATTCGGACTAAATAACACGCATTCAACGCCCCCCGTATGCCCTCTGAAGGTGCGTAGGATTCTGCCGGTGTGAACATTCCATAAACGGATAGGCGTGTCTGCATATCCGCTGGCGAGTATCTGTCCATCCGGCGAAAACGCGACGCTATTGACCTCCTTGGTACGCCCTATAAGTTCGCGGAGGGTGCTGCCGGTGTCGAGGTCCCATAAATGGATCGTGTCGTCCGTACCGCCGCTGGCGAGTGTCTGTCCATTGGGGGAAAACGCGACGCTGCTGACGCTTCCTATATGACCCTTGAGGGTCCGTAGGAGATTGCCGGTTTTTACCTCCCATAAACGGATCGTGCTGTCCGCACTCCCGCTGGCGAGTGTCTGTCCATCCGGACTAAAAGACGCACTATTGACTTCCTCCGTGTGTCCTTCGAGCGTCCGTAGGAGATTGCCGGTCTTTACCTCCCATAAACGGATTGTGTTGTCCGCACTCCCGCTGGCGAGTGTCTGTCCATCGGGCGAAAAAGCGACGCTACTGACACTCCCAGTATGCCCTTCGAGCTTCCGTAGGAGGTCGTTAGTGTTGACGTTCCATAAACGGATCGTGCTGTCCGCACTCCCGCTGGCGAGCGTTTCACCCTTCGGACTAAATGATACGCTCTCAACATTCATCCTATGTCCTTCGAGCTTCCGTAGGAGGTCGCCGGTGTTAATATCATATAAACGGACCGTGCTGCGATAATTCCCCGCATCCGCGAGCGTTTGCCCATCGGGACTGAACGTCATGCTATTGACCCGATATATATGCCCCGTGAGTGTCCGTAGGGGGGCGCCGGTTTTTACATCCCATAAACGGATCGTTTGGTCTGCACTCCTGCTGACGAGTGTTTGCCCATCGGGACTGAACGCCGCGCTACGAATTTCCCATGTATGCCCTATGAACGTTCTGAGCGGGTTGCCAGTGCCGACATCATATAAACGGATAATATGGTCCCAACCCCAATTGACGAGTGTCTGACTATCCGGACTAAACGCTTCGCGATGGACACCCCCTGCCTGTCTTTCGAGCATCCATAACAGGTTACCCGTACTGACATCATATAAACGGAGTTTGCCATACCTACTCCTACTGGCGAGTGTTTGCCCATCGGGACTAAATGACACGCCTATGATCCAGTCGGTATGCCCTTCGAGCGTCCTTAGCAGGTCGCCAGTGCCGACATCCCATAAATGGAGTTTAGTATCCTGACCGCCGGTGGCAAGCGTCTGACTATCCGGACTAAACGACATACTCATGATCGAATCCGTATGTTCCGTGAGCAGCCGCTTAGGACGCTTACCGTTTGCATCCCATAAACGGATAGTTTTCCGATCATTAGCAGCGAGTGTTTGCCCATCCGGACTAAGCGAGAAGCCAACGAGACGGGGATGCGCGTATTCCGTGAACGTACGTAAGGAACGCCCACTCTTTACATCCCAGAAAAAGATAGAGGTCTCCCCATTTCCGGTGGCGAGTGTTTGCCCATCCGGACTAAACGCCATGCCGATAGACCATCTGAGGGTGTGCAGGAGCTGCCCACGCTTTACATCCCATAAACGGACAACTTTGCCAGGACTATAACTGGCGAGCGTCTGACCATCCTGACTAAACAAGATGCTGCTGACAGACGTATTATCCCTTGTGAGTAGGTTGCGTTCTTCACCAGTTTGTGCATCATACAGCCAAATACCGACGTTACTCGCTACCGCAAGGAGACTGCCATCTGGGGAATACACAACTCTACCCGCGCCGCCTTTATTAAGACGCACTTTGGTGCCTTTGGGCAAACGCCACGTCGCATACGGAGCGGCACCCACATAACTCACAGAGAGTATGAACAGAGCGGGTAGTAAGGCAACTAACAACCGGCTTTGCTTCAGATGGCGTGCTTGGATTTTCATGGGATCTCCTTTAATGTTTTTTGGTGCGTTTGGGTGTGGTTGCAAATGGTACCAACCGGTGTATTGACCGTAGATGTGGTAGTATCGTTGCTCCGATGCGATAAAGTGGCTAAGTTCGTCAGGCAGTTACCCAAACGTCTGTTTTTTGGATGGTGTGTATTTTGCATTTGTAGGTTCGTATCCTTATAGTATATCATATTGCCAGTTGAATTACAAGTCATAGATGCAATGGTAACAGGGTCATTCAGTTTTAAGAAATTATTGGGTTTTTATGTCTTCTTTCACGGTCCAGGTGCATTTAGGAAACCGCGAAAGAATCCGCAGAAACACCCTATCAATACACAGAAATACCCTACTGGGGCCTGGGTGTCCAAAATTGGACTAAAAACCAAAAACTGAATGGCCCTGGAATTGAGTTGACAAAGGTAGGCGTGTCGTCTATGATTGTGGCGTTAGAGCAACATTGCGAATATTATCAAGCGAACTGATTTTTTTATAGGGAGGCAGGTAGTGTACAACGCTGAAACGCATTTCAAAAACTTATACGATACTGTTCCGAGACAGTATGAATTTCATGCGACGACACGCGAAGCGTTAGTGGCGTGGCAAGCCAATTTCCGTCCGAAGTTGCAGGAAATCCTCGGTTTGGATAACATGGCATCCGATCTGGCAGGCTACGTCCCGAAAGCGGAACAACTGGAAGTCTTGGATATGGACGACCACTTCCGGGAGAGTTGGTATCTGTGGGTAGAGCCGACGGTGCCGCTACCGTTTTACCTACTTCGTCCGAAAACAGTCGAAGGCAAAGTGCCGTTGATTCTGGCACCGCACGGTCATAACCATCCGCATATCTACGCTGGCATTGCGCATTCAGAAACAGAGGAAGAGCACATGCTGGAGGGTGAGCGGGACATCGCACGGCAGGCGGTCGTGGAGGAAGGCTATATCGCTATTGCACCGACGACACGTGCTTTCGGTGAAACGCGCACTGACGCAGATAAACAAGCGAATAATACGCATTCGTGCCGACATCAGTTGGTTCATAGCATACTTGTGGGACGTACCCCGATCGGTGAGCGGGTGTGGGATATGTCGCGTCTGATTGATTGGGCAACAGAGAACTTGCCGGTAGATGCTGAACGCATCGCGATTACAGGGAATTCTGGCGGTGGCACAGTCTCGCTTTTTGCGGCAGCGTGTGAGACGCGTATCGCTGTAGCGGTACCGAGTTGCTATTTCTGCACATTTGAAGGGAGCATCGGCATGATCCGGCATTGCGAATGCAACTATGTACCAGGCGTGATGCGGCTTGGGGAGATGTACGATGTCGCAGGCTTAATCGCGCCGCGTCCGTTTTGTGCGATTGCCGGACGAGATGACGGAATCTTTCCGATAGATCACGTTGAGTTCGCTTATGAGCGACTGAAAACTATCTACGCGGTGGCAGGCGTTGCGGACAGGTGTGAACTTTTTATCGGTGAAGGTGGACATCGTTACTATAAAGCGGGTGCCTGGCCCTTCGTGCGGCGGTATTTCGCAGAATAAAAAATTAGCGTCAGCCTTTTTTGATTGCCCATAACGTTTTCAAAATGATTTTGATATCTAAGGCGAGCGACCAGTTTTCAATATAATACCGGTCATAGTTGACCCGATCCTCAAGAGAGGTGTTGCCACGCAAACCGTTGACTTGTGCCCAACCGGTCATACCCGATTTGACGCGTTGCCGCGCCAGATAGTGCGGAATGGATTCGCTGAACGTATCAATGAGACCTGACATCTCTGGTCTCGGTCCGACGAGGCTCATATCGCCTTTGAGGACATTGAAGAATTGGGGCAACTCATCTAAACTCCAGCGTCTGAGAAACTTTCCGAGCGAGGTCTGCCGCGGATCGTCGGTTTCTGCCCAGACATGTCCTACTTTTTCTTCGGCATCGGCACGCATAGAGCGGAACTTATAGATGTTAAAAGGCTTTCCTGCCCTACCGACGCGTTCCTGCCGAAAAATCGCTTTTCCCGGAGATGTCAGGCGTATAATCACCGTGATCGTTAACATAACTGGACTTAATACTATCAGTGCGAACACGCTGAAGGCGATGTCTATCAGACGTTTGATGATACCACTCACACCTTGCATCGGTGTCTCTCGCAATTGTAGCACTGGTATACCTTGAAAAAAAGTGATAGCGGTGCCGCTGCTGATAAACTCCGAGAGTTCAGGTAGGACATTAATTTGAACAGGTACACCTTCGCACACGTGGAGAATTTGGAGGATAACGTCATTCGACACCGCTGGCGATGAAATGAAGAGCGTGTCGAGTTGATGTTCTTGCACAAGCATCAGTATATCTTCACTTTCACCGAGATACGGCACCGCTGAATCATCGGTATCTACCTTTTTAAACGACAGCACTTCGCTTTCGGCGACTATACCGACTAATTCGTAGCCACTATTTGGTTTCGCTTTTAAGGCATTAATAAACTTTTCGGATTGGGCATCATAACCGATGAGTGCCACCCGACTCACACCGACCCCTTGAGCGTGAATCGCTTGACGGAAACGATGCACAACGAGTCGTCCGAGAAATAACCAAATAAAACTGAACCCAGAGGCGAGGAGCATCACCCAACGCGAGTAGGCATCGTGGTGATAGATGAAGAAGAGAGCGGCTAACGTGGCAATAAGTGCGATGCCGGCGGCTTTGCAGAGTGTCCAAAATGCTGAAAGCGTTGCGTTGCTTTCGGGTTGGTAAAGTCCTAATGTCTTCAGGGTCAGTAGCCAGATGATTGCCATCAGCGGGATGAGTCGAAAATAGTCGTCAAGGGGCGGGGTACCGCCTTTATGCAACGCGAGGACTTCGGGTGTCCAACCCGATTCAAAACGGACCCAATACGCGACAACAATTGCGGTAGCAACAAAACAGAAATCGAATAGGACTGTAAGCGAGATTAGCAAGTGATCAAGCGTTTTCTTGTTCATTGACTGCATGTTGACCGGAACTTATAAACCCGTCTTGAGGGCTGTGTTCGGTTGGCTCTTGTGGTGTTTCCTTCTCAATGGAGTTTGCAATCCGACTGGTTAGTACGACATGAATATAGTACCCCGATGGACGCGTTAAGTATAACAAATTCGGGCCGCGCTTGCAAATTAAAACGGGACACGATTGAAAGGTTGATGATAAATTCTATACAATGTGCTATGCTATCGCAATAGACCTTTGTAGAGCAAGTTTCGGAAACTTGGAAGTTATGCCGAAATCGGAGGAAACACACAATGGCGAATCAACTGAAAGTGGGAATCGTTGGCGCGCATCGCGGTAGTTCTTATGTCGCACCTTTTAAAGCAATCGCGGAAACAGAGGTGACGGCGTTTTGTGACCTCAATGAAGAGACGCTCCAGAACGTTACTGAACGGTTCGATGTCCCGCAGCAGTTCACAGACTATGAAGCAATGCTGGACGCGGTGGATCTCGTGGTGCTTGCGACCCCTGAGAACCTCCATGTTCCGCAGTCGATTGCAGCGTTGGAAGCCGGAAAACACGTCATCAGCGAGGTAACAGCTGCCGTCAAGTTAGAGGAATGCTACGATTTAGTGCGGGCGGTTCGGAAGGCATCGGCGAAATACACGATGGCTGAAAATACGTGCTATTCTAAGTCTAATGTGCTGATTCGCAGCATGGTAGAGGCGGGCATGTTTGGGGAGGTCTATTTCGGGGAAGGCGAATACCTCCACAACATCAAGTCGCTCCATCACGATGCAGCGGGCAACCCGACGTGGCGTTATTATTGGCAAGTCGGCATTAATCGGTGTAACTATGCGACGCACAGCCTCGGACCGGTGCTGCAGTGGTTTGGCAGTCGTGTCGCGAGTGTCTGTTGTCTCGGTACGGGTGTTAATACCGACCCTGAGCATGCGATGGAAGATACGGTGATGATGCTGTGTAAAACGGATTGCGGTGGGCTCATCAAGATTCGGATTGATATGCTCTCGAACCGTCCGGCAAATTCCTATTTCAGTCTACAAGGGACAGACGGGTGTTATGAGAGTTCGCGGGGACTCGGCGCGGCGCCGAAAATTTGGTTGAGTGAGTTCGGTGTGAGCGAACAGTGGAGACCGCTCTCCCAATTTGAAGACTGCATGCCCGAACGATGGAAAAACCCGCCTGCTGAAGCTGAAAATGCCGGAGATCTCGGTGAGTATTTCAAGGTGCGGGATTTTGTTGATAGTATCCTCACCGATACAGACCCGCCGATGGATGTTTATACGGCGATGGATTTCACGGTGCCGGGTTTGGTTTCAGAGCAATCTATTGCGAACGGTGGCGCGCCGATGGAAGTTCCGGATTTTCGGAACATTGAATGATAGGTAGCAATTGATCAGCGAGGCATCGCCAACTTAGATCCGATTTCATTTTTTCGACTTTTCGAGTTTTTTCAAGAGGACCTCAGCGGCTTGAATATAATCTTGTGCTTTATCGCTTTGAATATACTTTCGCTTTTCAGCATGTTCGATGACCCATTGTAGGTGCTTTCTTGCCATTGCGGCATTGCCGCGGTAGTAGTATACTAACCCTAAGTAGAAACCGTACGGTTCGTATCTTCCGTATCGAATCAGCAGATAATTATACTGGTTCAATAACGCAATGAGGAACTCATCATTGTTGGCATAGAATCTTTCGTTATTTAAGACGTAAGTGTTTCCATCCCACTCGTAGAGGCTTACCCATTGCAGGTATCGTAAGCCGGGCAGATCGACCATATAGATGCTGTATGGAATTTTGATTTCATAGATACCATCGTTATTCAAGTCAACGTACTCGTCAGGCTGCCATCGTGGATACGTGTAGCGGCTGAAAACGACCTTGAACTCACCATCCTGAAACGAAATCACGGCGATAGCCCTGCCGAGGTCAAGCCATAAGTCTAAAGTGCCATCACCCGTCAAATCGATGGGTTCACAGCCGATACCGTTCCCTTTAGCAGCATCTCTCCACGGTCCCTTGAAGACGAATGCGGGGCTATGATATTCAATGGATTTCGCTGCTGGTACCTCCAATGGATACTCCCCGGAATCATAGAGTTTGAAAAACGCTTTTTTCTTTGGCGCACCTGGTTCGGTCTCATCAAGAATCAGGAGAAATGCTTGTGCCCAGTAGCCGGCGAATGGTTCAAGTCTTCCACCGCCATCGACAAGTATTTTAACAATCGTCTCTTTTTCGGGGGTGTCATCGATATTTGCAATAACCTTCCCCCGGGTATCGTAAAAAAAGAGTCCTTGTGGCGGGCGCGGAAAAAAGCGGTGATACTTTTGACCTTCGGGATCACTTGGAAACTCGTAACCCTGATACTCGATCTCAGAAGTTTCAGGGGTTGTGGTGTCAGCACTCACCACCGAACAGCTGAGTACCAGCAAAATGGTAAGTCCAAGAAGTGTCGTTTGAAGATGTTGCTTCATGTTTTGTCTCCGATTTGATCTGTCTGACGTTAGACGAAGTAGGTGTCGGTAAACTATTGACGTGAGTTTGGTATAAAATACACACAAACTCGGCTTTCATGAAATTCATTCAAAGAGGGATCCGGGTGTGGATTCCCACAATAGTACTGTGCCGTCCGGACTCCCAGTAATGAGTGTCTCTCCATCCGGCGAAAACGCCATGCTATTGACTTCACGTGCATGCCCCGTGAATGTTCGGATGTGTTCGCGGGTGTTTGCATCCCATAATCGGAGCATCTTGTCCTGACTGCCAGTAGCGATCACTCGTCCATTGGGCGAAAACGCCACGTTATTGACCCAACCCGTGTGCCCTGTGAATGTGAAGATGGGGTTACCGGTGTTTGCGTCCCATAACCGCGCCGTCTTGTCCCGACTCCCGCTAATAAGCATCTGCCCATTGGGTGAAAACGCCGCGCTCTTGACCGAACCCGTATGGTCCGTGAGTGTGCGGATGAGAGTGACGGTATCAGCCTTCCATAACCGGAGTGTCTTATCCCAACCGCTGCTAACGATCATTTGTCCATCGGGCAAGAACGATAGGCTCCGGACCGGACTGGTATGCCCGGCGAATGTACGGATGCGTTTGCCGGTATTCGTGTCCCATACTCGGACCGTCCTGTCCCGACTGCCGGTAACAATTGTTTGTCCATCCGGTGAAAACGCGACGCTATAGACCGAATTCCTATGCCCTTTGAATGTACGGATAAGTTTGCCAGTGTTCGCCTCCCATAGCCGGATTGTATTATTGCCACTCGGACTAACGATAGTTTTTCCATCTGGCGAAAACGCCACGCTCTTGACCGGACTCGTATGCGCTGTGAGTGTGTGGATAAGTTTGCCGGTGTTTGCGTCCCATAACCGGACTGTTTTGTCATAACTCCCACTAACGATGGTTTTTCCATCGGACGAAAACGCCACGCTCTCGACCGTACTTGTATGCCCCCCGAGTGCTTGAGTGAGTTTGCCTGTGTTCACATTCCATAAACGAAGCGTACTGTCCATACTTCCACTAACAATTGTTTTTCCATCGGGCGAAAACGCTACGCTATGAACCGAATTCCTGTGCCCTTTGAATGTACGGATGCGTTTGCCGGTGTTCGTATCCCATGACCGGATCTTGTTGTCAGAACCGCCGCTAACGATGGTTTTTCCATCGGGCGAAAACGCGACGCTAAAGACCCAACTTGCACGATCCTTGAATGTTCGGGCAATGTTGCCTGTGTTTGCGTTCCATAACCGGATCGTACTGTCGCTACCTCCGGTAACGATAGTCTCTCCATCGGGCGAAAACGCTACGCACTCGATTGTACTCGTATAATCCTTGAATGTTTGGATGATGTTGCCAGTGTTTGCATCCCATAACCGGATCGTATTGGTTCCACTTTTACCAAGGATGGTTTTTCCATCCGGCAGAAATGAGACATTCTCAATTGGACTTCTATACCCCAAGCGTGTGTGAGTGAGTTTGCCAGTGTTGGCATCCCATACCCGGAGCGCACCGTCCCAACCGCCGCTAATAAGTGCCTGTCCATCAGGCGAAAACGCTACGCACTCGATCGAACTCGGATATCCCGAACGTGTTCGGATGAGTTTACCAGTATTCGCGTCCCATAGTCGGAGTGTATCGTTCCGACTGGCACTAACGATGGTTTGCCCATCCGGCGAAAACGATACATTCTCGACCCAATCCCCATGTCCTGTGAATATGTGGATAAGATTACCAGTGTTCGCGTCCCATAACTGGACCGTCTTGTCCTTATTGCCAATAGCAATCGTTTTTCCATCGGGCGAAAATGCGACGCTAAGGACCGGGCTCGTATGCCCTGCGAGTGTTCGGAGAAGTGCGCCGGTGTTTGCGTTCCATAACCGGAGTGTATTGTCCTGACTTGCAGTGGTGATCGTTTTTCCATCCGGCGCAAACGCCACGCTAAGGACCCAACCTGTATGCCCAGTGAGTGTGTGGGTGACGGCGTGGGTGTTCACATTCCATACCTTGACCGTCCTGTCACTACTGCCGGTAACAATTGTTTTTCCATCCGGTGAAAACGCCACGCTAAGGACCGAGTCCGCATGTCCTATGAGTGTGTGGCGGAGGTCGCCAGTGTCTGCATCCCAGAAACGAAGCGTCCTGTCCCGACTGCCACTAACGACAGTCTTTCCATCTGGCGCAAACGCCACGCTCTTGACAGAATACGTATGCTCCGTAAGTGTATGGATGCGTTTGCCTGTGTTCGCGTCCCATAACCTCACCATCCTGTCCCAACTACCGCTGGCGATGGTCTCTCCATCCGGCGAAAATGCCACGCTGAAGACCGAATTCTTATGCCCTCCGAGCGTTCGGATGGGTTTACTTGTGTTGGCATCCCATAACCGAAGCGTCTTATCACTACTGCTACTAACGATATTTTGTCCATCCGGACTAAACGCCACGCTAAGGACCCAGCCCTTATGTCCTGTGAATGTACGAATGGGTTTGCCCGTGGTAGTGTTCCATAATCGAAGCGTCTTGTCAGCACTGCCGCTAACAATAGTCTGTCCATCCGGGCTAAAGGCGACGCTAAAGACCACATCTTTATGTCCTATGAGCAGATCAAGTGCTTCACCAGTCTCTACATCATAAATCCAAATACCGACGCTGCTCGCCACAGCGAGGCGAGTGCCATCCGGGGCGTATGCGATCGCGGAATATGCGATTTCGCTTATCCAGCCTTTACCGAGACGCGCTTTTGCCCCTTCAGGTAGACCTAATTGCGTATAACTTGCATACTCGGCGAAGGTTTTGGGTAAGTACAGCGTTGAAATCAGAAGAAGTGCCAAAAAAATCGAAAACAGCTTTGCTTTCATGGGAAGTCTCCATTTTTTAGGGTTACCCAAGGTACGTCCCTCATACTTTAAATTCATTGGAAGATCGGTGCTGATGTGAGTTCCCACAACAGCACTGTACCGTCATGACTTCCGCTAATGACCATCTCGCCATCCGGGGAAAACGCCACGCTATAAACCAAACTCGTATGCCCTGTGAATGTGCGTATGAGTTTGCCCGTGTTCGCCTCCCATAACCGGAGCGTCTTGTCATTACTCCCGCTAACGAGCGTCTGTCCATCGGGTGAAAACGCCACGTTATAGATCCAGGCCGTATGTCCTGTGAATGTGCGTATGAGTTTGCCCGTGTTTGCCTCCCATAACCGGAGCGTCTTGTCACCACTCCCACTCATGATGGTCTTTCCGTTCGGAGAAAACAGGACACTCTCGACCGAACTCGTATGCCCTCTAAGTGCGCGGATAAAGTTGAGGGTGTCTGCCTCCCATAACAGGATCTGATTGTCCCAACCCCCGCTAACAATAGTCTCACCATCCGGACTAAATGCGACGCTACGGACATCAAGCGTATGCCCTATGATTGTTCGGATGAGGTTGCCCGTGCTCGTATCCCATAAATGGAGCATCGGGTCCTGACTCCCGCTGCTAACGATGGTCTCGCCATCTGGAGAAAACGATACACTATCAACCCCATAGGCATGCCCTGTGAATGTGCGGATAGGGTTGCCCGTATTCGCCTCCCATAACCGGAGCGTCTTGTCATTACTCCCACTGACGATGGTCTTTCCATCGGGTGAAAACAATACGCTATTGACTGAATCCGTATGTCCTGTGAATGTGTAGATGAGTTTACCCGTGTCTGCCTCCCATAACCGGAGCGTCTTGTCATTACTCCCACTGACGATGGTCTTTCCATCGGGTGAAAACAATACGCTATTGACTGAATCCGTATGTCCTGTGAATGTGCGTATGAGGTTACCTGTGTTCACATCCCATAACTGGAGGGTCTCGTCATTACTTCCACTGACGATGGTCTCTCCATCGGGTGAAAACACCACACTCTTGATCGAATCCGTATGCTCCTTGAATGTGCGTATGAGGTTACCTGTGTTCACATCCCATAAATACACCGTATTGTACCAACTCTCGCTAACAATCGTCTGTCCATCCGGACTAAAGGCTACGCTATTAACCGAACTATTAGGTCCTGTAAATGTGCGGATAAGCTTGCCCGTGTGTGCCTCCCATAACCGGACCGTACTGTCATCACTCCCGCTAACAATTCTCTCGCCACTCGGACTAAACGCTACACTATTGATCGAACCCATATGCCCCGTGGACGATACGCCCCTGACCGGCCCCATATGCCGCTTGAATTTGCGTATGAGATTGCCCGTATTCGCATCCCATAACCAGAGTCTCTTGTCATAACCCCCGCCAACGATAGTCTTTCCATCAGGTGAAAATGATACGCTATTGACCGAACTCGAACCCGTATACCCTGTGCGTGTGCGGAGGAGGTCGCCTGTGTCCGCATCCCATAAACGGATTGTACCATCCGAACTTCCGCTAACGAGCGTCTGTCCATCGGGCGAAAACGATACGCTATCGACCAAATACGTAGGATCTGTGATTGTTCGGATGAGGTTGCCCGTGCTCGCATCCCATAACCGGAACGTACCGTCCGAACTTTCGCTAACGAGCGTCTGTCCATCTGGAGAAAACCTTACGCTCTCGACCGAATCCGTATGCCCTGTGAGTGTGTGAACGAGGGCACCCGTGGTTGCATCCCGTAAACGCACTGTATTGTCCGAACTTCCGCTAACAATCGTCTGTCCATCTGGACTAAAGGCGACGCTACGAACCGAACTCGTATACCCTGTGAATGTGTGGATGAGGTCGCCGGTGTTCACATCTCGTAAACGGACTGTATCCTTCAGAACGCCAGGATAGGTAGTTCGTCCCATCTTTGAATTCAATATACGGAGCGTATCGTCCTGACTGTGCGTAGCGATAGTTTGTCCATCTGGCGAAAAGGCCACGCTATAGACCGAACGCATACCCTCCGTGAATGTTCGGATAAGGTTGCCCGTATTTGCATCCCATAAACGCACCGCGTCGTCCGCACCGCCACTCACAATATGCTTTCCATCGGGTGAAAAGGCCACGCTATAGACCGTACCTTTATGTTCCGTGAGTGTTCGGATGAGGTTGCCTGTGGTGGTATCCCATAAATGGACCGTCGAAGGATTCCGACCTCCGCTCACAATCGTTTGTCCATCCGGAGAAAAGGCCACGCTATAGACCGTACCTTTATGTTCCGTGAGTGTTCGGATGAGGTTGCCTGTGGTGGTATCCCATAAATGGACTGCCGAATTCCAACCTCCGCTCACAATATGCTTTCCATCGGGGGAAAACGCCACGCTATAGATCCAACCTTTGTGTTCTGTGAGTGTGTGAAGGAGGTCGCCGGTGTTCGTATCCCATAAACGGACCGTCCTGTCCTCACTCCCGCTGACAATGTGCTTTCTATCAGGACTAAACGCGACGCTATTGACCTCATCCGCATGCCCTGTGAATGTACGAATGGGATCGCCTGTGTTCGCATTCCATAATCGAAGCGTGTTGTCGCCGCTTCCGCTGACAATGTGCTTTCCATCCGGACTAAACGCTATGCTATTGACCACATCTGTATGCCCTACGAATAGGTCGAGTGCTTCACCTGTCTCCACATCATAAATCCAAATACCGACACTCCCCGCCACAGCAAGGCGGGTACCATCTGGGGCGTATGCAATCGCGGGACCTGCGGTATCGTTTATCCAACCTTTACCGAGACGCGCTTTGGCACCCTCCGGTAAACGTAGTTGCATATAGTTTTCATACTCGGCGAAGGTTTTGGGTAAGAACAGCGTTGAGATCAGGGTAAGTGGCAGAAAAATCGAAAACAGTTTTGCTTTCATGGGAAGTCTCCGCTTTTTAAGGATATATATCAAAAGAAGAACCTTCTCTGAATCTACACAACTTTCAGGGAAAGGTGGCAACTTAATGCAAATACGCAAGAATCATACCAACGCAGAGATGCTAAAATGGACGGGTATAGTAAAGCCCACAATTAACTATAAACTTACAGAAGTTGGGATTCCAGACCCTCCCAGCGAAGAGAAGGGATTATTGGTCCCTAAAATGTCGATATATTTTTTCGTTTTACTATAAAATTTGGGAGTGTGTGTTATTCAACACAACAGGGAAGGAGTATTCAGAGAATTGTATCAAATTAAAAACACATTGACACGGTTTCATTAACGGCATATTGCCGTTACAAAGGTTTAGCCAAGCATCTTTTCGATCATGCGTTAGCGCAGCAATACCCGCGCGGTTTTCTTCAAGCGCAGATGTGCCCATTGGTAAACTCACCAGCAGAGATGGGTTAGATCTGGAAAGGGTGTGTCTTATTCTTCTTCAACAGGCGTAAAGACGAGTCCACAACTGCTGCAGCGGTATCCACTCTCCGGCTTCGATTCCACAGCAGGGAAAAGCATTCCGCAACAGATTGGACAGGGCTCGTCAATTTCCATTTCGGCTTGTTCCATTTCGCCGGAGCGGTTTTCAAATTCAACGATCATTTTTTTAATTTCCCTTTTAATATCTCTGTAAGGTTGGGTCAATTTCGGCTGCCCACTGGTCGATGCCACCTATGAGGTTCTTTGCGTCCGTAAACCCGTTTTGCTGTAGATAGGCGGTAGCATAGAGGCTCCGCTGTCCATGATGGCAATAGACGACAATTTCTTGATCTGACGGGAGACTGTCTATATCCTGTGGCAAGGTGTTGAGCGGTATTAATCGCGCACCTTCAAGATGTACGATGTCGTATTCGCTCGGTTCTCGAACATCCAGCAACAGCACAGATTCATTATTGTCGAGTTTCTGTTTTAATGCTTGTGGGGAGATTTCAGGAAGTGTACGCTGCATGACTCAGTTCTCTTTCTCCGATGCGATAGGTGAATTTTCAGAAAGGGGTGCACATTCTGGACACGGGCACGTCTCACGTAGGACTTCAAACGGGTAGATGCCGGTGTCGTGTCCATCGTTCCAGCTGAATTGGAGGGCATAGCGACCGACTAATTGGACATCAACGGGTTGGATATCGTCTGATACCTCAATGAGTGTTATATCTCCGTCGCCTTGCGGTGCAAAAAGGGAATGGATATCTCGACCTTTGTGCCGGACGATGGCACATTCGGCACATGGACACATCTGCCGGAGATAGGTATACGGATACCAACTCGCATGTCCGTCTTTCCATTCTACCTGAAAGGCGTTGTCGTGTTTCTTGAGGCGTTTTGGTTGTTTCGCGATCCTGTCCATGGAGTCACGCTGATTTATAGTTTGCGAGTTGCGACACACGAAGCGTGCCTACTACTATTAAAAGATGCCGAGTTCGTCCTTTGCGTCTTCGCTCATCATCTCTGGCGTCCAACGTGGGTCCCAGACGACATTAACATTGACTTCGTTAACACCATCCATTTGCTGTGTGACGTGCTGGGCACCGTTGACAATCTGCCCACCAGCAGGACATCCGGGACTCGTCAAGGTCATGGTAATATCAACAGTAGTGTCATTGATATCCACGCCATAGATAAGCCCCATATCAACGATGTTGATGCCGAGTTCTGGGTCAATAATGTTTTCTTTGATCGTTTCTAATATAGATTCTGCCGATACCATTTGAGTTCCTCCTATAAGACCAAGCATTCATCAGTCAACACTGACCAAGATATCATCACCTTCAATCTTAACGGCGTAACATTCCACAGGCTCCACAGCAGGCATACAGAGCGGTTCCCCGGTTTTCACACAAAAGCGTGCACCGTGTCGAGGACATTCTATCTCGTCGCCCTTGAACCAACCTTCACCTAAAGGACCGTTGTCATGTGTGCAAACGTCTTCCATCGCGTAAAACTCGCCTTCCACGTTAAAGAGTAGCACGGGGACGAAATCTACTTCAACCAATTTTTTCGTGCCGGGCGGCACTTCATTCACTTTTGCAACTTTATAGAATTCTGGCATAGTTTCCTTACTACTCATTTTCTTCGCCGGGCCACGCATGAATACCATACGCACCAGCTTTAAGGACTTTAAGAGCCAACAAAGCACATTTGAGACGAACAGGTCCCAAAGGGATACCGACCATATCCAAAATGTCGTCTTTTGAGAGCTGCTTGACTTCCTCAAGACTTTTGCCTTTAATCTTCTCAGTTAACATAGAGGCAGCCGCCAGACTAATTGTACAACCGTGTCCACTGAAACGGACCTCTTTGATCTTATCGTCTTCAACCATCAGATCAATGCGAATCTGATCACCACAAAGCGGATTGTCTTCCTCGTGTGAAATATCAGGATTCGGCAATGTCCCGTAGTTGCTCGGATTCTCGTAATGGTCAAGCAGGTCTTCCTGATATATGTTCATTGCTTTCTCCGGGTCATGAGTTTTTGTGCTCTACAGAGTCCATCATATAACCTGTCCACGTCTTCGATTGTGTTATAGAGATAAAAACTGGCACGGACGGTAGCAATAACATCCAATCGCTTCATGAGAGGTTGGGCACAGTGATGTCCTGCGCGGATAGCAACGCCGTGCGTATCTAAAACACCAGCCACGTCATGCGGGTGGATGCCCTCCATATTGAATGAGATAACGCCCATTTTTTGATGCGGTGCGGACGGTCCGTAGAGAGTAATACCTTCGATTTCTTTTAAGCGTTGATGTGCGTATTTTAGGAGTTCTTGTTCATGAACGTGAATTGCTGCTAAGTTTGCCTGTGTGATGTAATCCACAGCGTGCCCAAGTCCAATGGCTTCAGCGATGCTTGGAGTTCCTGCCTCGAATTTTGCTGGGAGTTCTGCATAACTGGATACATCCCGTTCAACACTCCGAATCATCGAACCGCCACCGAGGAAGGGGGGCATCTCTTCAAGGAATTCTAATTTACCGTATAATACGCCGATGCCCGTTGGTCCACACATCTTATGTCCTGAAAACGCAAGAAAATCGCAGTCAAGTTGTTGAACATCCACGTGAAAATGGGGGACCGATTGCGCTGCATCGACGACCACTTTCGCGCCCACAGCGTGCGCAGCCTCAATCACAGACTGAATCGGATTGATGGTTCCGAGTACATTAGAAACGTGTCCCATCGCGACGAGTTTCGTTTTTTCGGTGAGCACCTCGCGAAGTTGCGTGAAATCAAGTAACCCCTCGTCGGTAATTTCAAGGAACCGGAGGACCGCACCTGTCCGCTGGGCCAGCAGCTGCCAAGGCACGAGATTGCTATGGTGTTCCATAACAGTAAGGACAATTTCATCGCCTTCCTGAATGTTCGCGGTGCCCCAACTATAAGCGATAAGGTTAATAGATTCCGTTGTATTCCGCGTAAAGATGACTTGGCGCGTGCGAGGCGCGTTAATCAGTTGTGCCACTTTCTCTCTCGCGCGCTCATACTGCTCCGTTGCCTCTTCTGAGATACGATAGATACCGCGATGGATATTGGAACGATAGGTGTCGTAATAGGCATCCATCGCGTCAACAACCGGACGCGGTGTCTGTGTTGACGCGGCGTTATCGAGAAAAGCCAACGGCGGTTCTGTCGCGAAGATCGGAAAATCTTTACGGATGCTTTCCACATCAAGCGGACGAAAGTGTGCAGCATGCATTCTGTTTATCACCTTATGCGAAGCAAGCACACTCTTTTGAGCGTGCCTGCTATTGGAGATCGATTAAATACACTATCGGCTTGGGAAACCGATATTAACAGCAGACGGTCCATGGTCTTCACACGCCTGATCCGTCGGAACATCGGTTTCAGCATCGCTGGATTTGACGATCCCTTCTGAAACCAGGTAGTGTTCCACTTCATCGCCGCTGACATCGGCGAGCATTACATCGTCAATCTGGACGCACGGCTGGTAAGGCTGGCGTGTCTTCTGAACCATTTCACGGTAGTTGTTTTCGTTGTTAATGATGTCTCTATCTTCGTATTCCAAACCGTATTTGGCGAAGATGGCACGGACACCATTGCTCCATCCGCAGACGGGCTTCATATAAGCGATAATTGTCGGTTGACTCATTTTGAGTTGCTCCTTTTTTAGTAGTTATCGGTTATCAGTTTTCAGTAAGATGGCTATCAGCCATCGGCTTTCGGCTTTCAGTGACGGGGTACTGTGGTAGAGACAGAAGGTGTAGCCACCACAAGAGCGTAACTGACGGCTGACGGTTTCCGATGGCTGATGGCTAACTATTCAAGTTTACGTGTAATTAACGCACCCAATTCTTCGCGCACAGATTCTAACGGGATACGTTCCATGACGGGTTCAAAAAATCCGTCAACAATCAATTTTTCTGCTTCCGTATAAGGTAAACCACGACTCATTAGGTAAAAAACTTGTTCGGCATCAATTTTTCCTGCGGTTGCGCCGTGTGTACAACGCACTTCGTGTGCTTGGATCTCCAATCCGGGTAAAGTATCGGCATGTGCACGTTCACTGAGCAGCAGATTATCGTTCTTCTGGTAGGCATCGGTATGGTTTGCCGATGGATAGACGTAAATGTTCCCGCCCCATGCAGTTTGTGCTCTATCCTTGAGAACAGTCCGATACAGTAAATCGCTGGAGGTATGCGGTGAAACGTGTTCCTGTGCGGTGCTAACATCTAAGTGCTGACGCGCATCCGTAAAAGCGAGCCCTAACATTTTTGCGTTCGCGCCTGCCCCCTCTAAAACAACGGCTTGGTTGATCTTGTTGAGCCTACCCCCAAACGTAGCCGTCACCCAGCAGAGCTGTGCATCTCTGGCAACCATTGCTCGGTGTGAAGCGAAATTCCAGACGGACTGGTTCCAACGTTGCGCCTGTACGTAAGTCACGTTCGCATTCTGTCCAGCGAAAATTTCAACAGCACCGCTATGCAAACCGGTTGCGTCTGAAGTTGTAGATGAATTATCCTCCAAAACGACAACTTGACTCCCTTCTTCAGCAATGATCAGCGTATGTGATAGGTCGGCTTGATTCGCTTCGGACATCTTGATATGGACTCGAAGTGGCACTTCAACGCTTACGCCCTTCGGAACGTGTAACAGATACCCACCCTGCCAAAATGCACCGTGCAGCGCATCAAATTTGTTGTGTTGCGCGATATTCCCGCTTTTTAACGTCGTCTCCAAGGTCACTGCCTTGTTCATGAAGTAGTCGCGGAGGAGTTCCGGTTGTTCCTGCAGTGCAGTGTGGAGATGCGCAAAATAGACCCCTTTTTCTTTTAGGACTTCAGCGTCGGGGGTTTGTTGAAGTTGTCCATCAACTTGGACAAGTACGTCTGCTGTTTCTTCGCCATTATAGTCAATGCTTTCTGAGGCGTGTTCACCATTTGTCAGACCATTTGGATGATACTTTTCGAGTGCGAAACCGCGGAGATAGCGTCGAGTACGTCGCCAATAGTCTTGGGTACGCATATCAACCGTGCGTCGCCACACATCATCTTCGGTGGTATGTGGCATCGGTAAAGATTCGTAATGAGCGTAAGCCTCCAACCGTTTCTCACGCATCCACTGTGGCTCAGTTGCTGTTATTTTTTGAAGAAGTTCTTTTGAAAAATGACCGTTTTGCAATTTTGTGTTATCCTTTGATTGGTTATAAGTCATGAGTCATAAGTTATAAGTTATAAGTCTGGTTTCTGATGCTTGCCTATCTTTTTGTAGTCCATCATTACCAAATTGAGGCACCGATGGGAGAAAAAAAGATAATAAACGCTCTTAACTTATAACTTATAACCAACAACTAATAACTATTCTAACCCACTGAACCTTCCATTTGGAGTTGGATGAGACGGTTCATTTCCACAGCATATTCCATCGGGAGTTCCTTAACGAGCGGTTCAATAAACCCATTCACAATCATTGTCGAGGCCTCTTCCTCCGAAAGCCCACGGCTCATCAGGTAGAAAAGTTGTTCTTCCCCGATTTTGCTGACACGTGCCTCGTGTTCAATGTTTGTATCGTTCTCACCGATCTCGATAACTGGATAGGTATCCGAACGGGAATCCTTGTCAAGGATCAAAGCGTCACAAACGACGTGTGATTTACAACCTTTCGCACCTTTCGCGACATCAACCCATCCGCGATAACTCGATCTTCCGCCATCTTTACTGATGCTCTTGGAGGTAATCTGTGAAGTGGTGTGCGGTGCGCAGTGGTAGACTTTCGCACCTGCGTCTTGGTGCTGTCCTTTGCTGGCGAATGCGATCGAAAGAATATCGCCGCGAGCGCCGGGTTCCATCATGTAGACACTTGGATACTTCATCGTCAACTTACTGCCGAGGTTCCCATCGACCCATTCCATCTGTGCGTCTTCATAGGCAAATGCCCGCTTCGTGACGAGATTATAGACATTGTTCGCCCAATTCTGGATAGTCGTATAACGGACCCGCGAACCTTTCATGCAAACAATCTCAACGACCGCGCTGTGTAAGGATTCACTGCTATATGTAGGTGCAGTGCACCCTTCAACGTAATGAACTTGTGAACCTTCGTCAGCAATGATGAGCGTCCGCTCAAACTGCCCCATGTTTTCGCTATTGATACGGAAATAGGCTTGCAGTGGGTACTCGACCTTTACCCCGGGCGGCACATAAACGAAGCTACCGCCACTCCAGGCTGCGCTGTTGAGTGCTGCAAACTGGTTATCCGCAGACGGGATGATTGTACCGAAGTATTTCTTCACCAAGTCTGGGTATTCTTTAACAGCGGTATCAGTATCAAGGAAAACGACACCAATTTTATCCAATTCTTCGACGATGTTATGGTAGACGACTTCGGAGTCGTACTGTGCCCCGACCCCTGCGAGGAACTTCCGTTCAGCTTCAGGGATGCCGAGCCGATCAAACGTTTTCTTGATATCGTCGGGTACATCGTCCCAACTCCGCTCGCTTCGATCAGAGGCTTTAACATAGTAGTAGATGTCGTCGAAATCAAGTTGCGAAAGATCGCCACCCCATTTGGTCATCGGTTTCTGCTTGAAAATCTTGTAAGCATTGAGCCGATACTCGCGCATCCAGTCGGGTTCGCCTTTGATGTCGCACATCTGATTGATAACTTCCTCGTCCAAACCCTTGCGGGATTTGAATGTCGGTTTAACATCATCGTGGAACCCATATTGGTAATCATTGCTAATTCCAATTTCTTCCATAGTGTTCGTTTCAGATTTCGCCATTTTGCTCCTCCTTAATACCGTGTTTTTCGCGAATCGGATCGTAGCCCTCTGCCTCTAACAACTGCGTGAGTTCCCATCCACCCGATTCAACAATTCTCCCATCAAGTAGGACATGTACGAACTGCGGACGGATGTAGTCCAACAAACGTGGGTAGTGCGTGATAATTAGCACGCCGAGGTCCGGTCCAATCAATTGACTGACGCTTTCACCAACGATTCGGACAGCATCAATATCGAGTCCAGAATCCGTTTCGTCGAGAATAGCGATTTTTGGTTCAAGCATTGCGAGTTGTAGAATTTCAGCGCGTTTCATTTCACCGCCGGAAAATCCATCGTTCAGGTAGCGCCTCGCGAAAGAATCATCAACACCGAGTTGTTGCATCTTCTCGCGGAGTTCACGGCGGAATTCGCGCATCGGAATGAGTCCATCTTTGTCCGATTCGTTTCCGTTTTTTGCTCGGACTGCGCTAACAGCGAGCCGTAGAAAATTCGCTAAACTGACTCCGGGAATCGCTGTCGGATACTGAAAGGCGAGGAAGAGTCCGAGTCTCGCGCGTTCATTCGCTTCCAATTCCAGAATATCAACGCCACTAAAAACGACTTTCCCAGAATCAATGTCATAAAGCGGGTGTCCCATTAACCCCTTGGCAAGGGTGCTTTTTCCAGACCCGTTTGGACCCATAAGCGCGTGGATTTCACCCTGTTTTACAGTTAGATTTAATCCTTTGATAATTGGTTTCCCTTGCACACTAATATGCAAGTCTTTAATCGCCAAATCTATGCTCATCCGTTAGTTTATACTCCTTAAAAAATATCGTGTTCTTTTTTCTTACGTCTGCGTCGTGATAGAATTCTCACGCATGCCGCTGTAGAAGGCACCTCAACCGCCGATCCTCGACATATTTCTTTCGGGTTTAATAAAGTCTTCGGCATTAATCTTGTGTCCTGCCTCTTTTTGTTTAACCGCATCAAGAATTAAGCCCGTAATCACTTCATCTGCTGCGCCTTCGCGCAATGGCGTCAGTAGATCCGTTTCTGTTAATGAGAAGAGACAGGTCCGAAACTTCCCGTCAGCAGTGAGGCGGACCCGGTTACAATTTTCACAAAACGGTTCACTCACAGAGGGTATAACACCGACTTCGTTCCCGTTATCTGAAAACCGATAACGTTGTGCAGTATCGCTCTTTGCTTCACCATTCAAGGTTACCGGTGTGAGCGGGTAGACAGCGTTAATCTGTTCGATAATCTCTTTGCCGGGGACGTACATGTTCCGACCCCAGACATCATCTGCATCAAGCGGCATAAATTCGATGAACCGGAGTTGATAGTTATTTTTGCGGGCAAAGGTGGCTAAATCGACGATCTCATCATCGGTAAAGCCGCGCATCGCGACAGCGTTGACTTTAATCGGATTGAATCCGCAGTCGTGCGCCGTCTTAAGCCCTTTAAGCACACGTGAGAGCACCTTCCGACGCGTCATCTGCTCGAACTTCGCTTCGTTAAGTGTATCCAAACTCACATTAATCCGACGGAGTCCAGCATCATAAAGTGCTTGTGCTTGGTTAATAAGCCCGATGCCATTCGTTGTGAGGCTAATGTCTTTGAGACCCTCTAACTGCGCTAATCGTTTTATGAGTGTTGGCACGTCCGGACGGACAAGTGGTTCGCCCCCTGTAATACGGACTTTGTTAACACCTAACGCGACGAAAATGCGCGCGAGCTGTAGGATCTCATCGAAAGTCATTAGTGCCGCGTCTGGCATGAAGGTCATGTCTTCCGGCATACAGTAAATGCATCGAAAATTGCAGACATCCGTAACTGAGATTCTAAGATTTGTATGGATCCGCCCAAAGCGGTCGAGCATCTGTTGTTTCATTTTAATTTAGACAAGTCCAGAATTTATTAATAGTATACCATATCGATATTCTTTTTGCAAGTTTTTTTATAGTAAAAACTATAAAAAAGATTTTGGGTAAATAAGAGGAATTGTAGTCTGGTGCTACTGCAAACTTTTTGTTGACATATCTATAACTTTTGTGTAAAATATATTTATATTTTTAGCAATTGGAGGGAAATGATGAGCGAAAAAGTGTTTGAAGTCGGTGGTGTTGAACTCCACGTCGATGAGCGTAATTTCGGAGCAGACGGCGGGCCTTCTGTGCGTGTTTATGGTGAAGCGGACGGCGAAAATATTCAACTGCTCCGCTTCGATTGCTTCCGCAAGGATCCACACTATCACTACGATCCAGCCGGAAAGAATGACCAACGGTCTCTCGATAAAGCGAGTGTGCCGGATTCAGTCGCATGGACGATTGAACAACTCAAACAAAACCTCGTGGAGATGATTCACACGGCGGGTTATAGCAGCGTCGCAGACCGAGTTGATCAGGCGGAGGTTGCACAAGTTCTACCTGAAGTAGAATCTTTGATGCGAGGCGAGACTTAATTTCTATATTGAACTTTAATACATAAAGGAGAAAAATTAACGTGACGAAATCTATTACTATTAACCCAAGTTGCTACCTATAAACAAGTTGTAAATCCATGGGATATCCTTTATAGTGTTTTTATCCCAAAAACAAAAGGAGCACCCCATGGACTTGACTATTGTAGCAGTTTATACGATTTGTGACGATCTTTTAATCTC
>JAJEDN010000034.1 GCA_022821495.1 Candidatus Poribacteria bacterium | reverse complement strand
TCTGATAACATGTCTTCTAAGCGGGAAAGAGGGGTCATTAGATATGTCCTTTCAATAAATGTCAGGTTTATTATGAAAGGATACCCTCTTTTCTGCTATTTGTCTGTAAAAAAGTTAAAATTGTCCAAACTATAGTAACTTTATAGTGAATCGTAAAAATGAATAGACATCTTTGTAGCATAACCTGTTAGGTTGTGCCAGTCTGAATGACCTCAACGGGCATTCAGACTGTTTGAGAGTCCTCAATTAATTATGGGTTTTACTATAATCGGTTCAGATGTAAAAATTTAATCACGGAGGAAAAAATGAAACATATCTACCACAAAGAAGATGCCGAAGTTGTCCGTATTGAAGGCGATGCACCCCGCACACTGTACACGCTCATCGAACCGAATACCACAAGTACCGAGCATTTTTCGATGGGATTAGAAGAGATTGATCCGCATAGCGAAATTCCGCTCCATTCCCACAGCGAATCCGAAGAGATTATTTTTGTTTATGGTGGACAAGGGAAAGCCTTCGTCGGTGACGAAGTCGCTGATCTGAAACCCGGTACAGTTATCTATCTCCCACCGAATGTTGAACACCGCTTTGTCAACACAGGCGATGAACCGCTCTGGATTACGTGGACGCTCTCACCACCGGGCTTTGAGAAGCAGATTAGACAAATTGCAGACGGTTCCGCCGGAATGGAAGTCTTTAGCGAATCTGATTGAGGTCTTCTGAAGTCTCAGTACTGATGACTTGTGAAGTCTGCCCCATTTTGTGCAGATGGGTATGAAATATGTACCTTTTCGTGCAGTGCTTTCCGAACGTATGGCGAAAACTGCGTCAATATAGTGTCCCTCGTATTGGCACGCTATTTGCTAAAGTTTAAGATAAGAAATCCTTGCGTTATGAAATCAAAAATATTGCACCTTTTTTGCCCCTAAGGTGTGTCACTATTAAGTAACACCGCAGATATTTAAATTTGCTTTTGGCAAGCGATTAAAATCCTCAAAAGTTCTAAGTTCTTTTCCAAAGCTGCTTATTCACCTAAGGAGACCTTTCCATGTTTGGACGAGAAAAATTCTCAGTTGTCGTATGTGTGTTGTATCTTATATCCTGTAACCTTTATCTTTCCTCAGTTAGTTTTGCCCAAGACGAACAAATCATTGAACGCTACAAGTTAATGCTCAGTCGCAATCCGAAAGAGGGGAGTACGTTTGATCGACTCTACCAGTTTTATTTGGAAGGTACGGGTTTAGATGCTATGGTAACCGACTATCAAGTGGAGGCAGAAGCCAAACCCGACGATTCAAACATCCAACTCATCTTGGGACACATCTACAAACGTCTTGGAAAGGACCTTGAGACCGTCGCAGCGTATCAACGCGCTGTTGAACTTGCTCCGAACGATTATTACGCGCATTTCGCATTGGGACAGATGTACGCAACTTTACGACGACATGAAGAGGCGATTAGTGAATTGACGAAGGCAGCAGAATTGTCGGAAGAAACACAGGCGGCATCTCCTGAAGAGTTGATGGATGTATATAAAGCACTTGGGCGCGCCTACTTCAGTCGAGACCGGGTAGACGAAGCGATTGCGGCGTGGGGAAAAATCCCTGAACTTGATCCGGAAAACATCTTCTCCCGTATAGAACTCGCGGATCTTTTCCGGGAGCAGGAACTCTACGATCAGGCAATCGCGCAGCATGAAGCGATTATTCAACTTAAAACAGAGGATCCGTATCGGATCTGCTTGAGTCGTCGGGAAATTGGGAACATTCACGAGGCAAAAGGCGATTATGAGGATGCCATTCAAAGTTACGATACGGCGATGGCTTTAACAGCACCGGGCAATTGGCTACGGAAGGACCTTCAACACCGCATTATCGGTATCTACGCCGCTGATGGCAATTGGGAAGGGTTGATTGCCCACTATGAAAAGAAACTTGAGGACACACCAAACGACCCAGAACTCACCGGTTTGCTCGCTGCCGCATACATTGAAAATCAGCAATTAGACGAAGGTATCACTACATATCAGAAGGCAGTAGAACTCGCCCCGACAGACACTGGCATCCGATTAAACTTAATCACCGCCCACCGCAGTGCTGAAAAATTTGAAGACGCGGCAGCCGCTTATGAATCCCTCAGCGAGCAGCAACCTGACGATTTTGGCATCTACCGTGAACTCGGCGAGTTATACTTGCAGTTGGAAGACGAAAACAGGGCAAGGGCAACATATCAGCGCATGCTTGACCGGGATCCAGATAACGCAGGAACACACCTCATCCTCGCCGAAATTTATGCTGGAAATGACTGGATAGACGATGCCATCGCAGCATACCAAAAAGCGATTTCCCTTGAATCTAACAATCTTGACTATATTGAGTATTTCGGCGAATTTTACTTCCGTCAGGGCAACCGTCAGAAGACTGTGGAGACGTGGAATCAACTGGTTGCCGGTGACAAAGCAACCGCTGAGAACTATGACCGATTGGCGAAGTTGCTTGATGCCAAGGATTTTCGCACCGAAGCCATCGCTGCAAGTCGGGAAGCAGTCGCGTTGATGCCCGATGCCTATCGCTATCGTGAGGCATTGGCGCAGCGGCTCACAGAGACGAAGAACTACGAAGAGGCATTGGTAGAATATGCTGAAGCGGAGAAACTTGCTCCAAACGAGTTTTTCGCTGAACAGATGGCTGACCAGCAGATCGAAATCTATCGGCGGCAAGGAACGCTTGTCGGGAAAATTGAGGCATTGGAGGCGGAACTTAACGAGCAAGGAATTGACCCCGCTAATGCCTTTGCCCAACAGAAGCAGCTTGCCAAGATGTACCTCAAGTTAGGGAATATCACTTACGCAATTGAAGTGCTTTTGAAGACGAAAGCACTCCAACCCGATGATATACTCATCAACCGTTGGCTCGCGGAGGTCTATACCCGACAGGGTTTGCGCGATGAAGCCGATGCCATCTACGCACATTTGATTGAGATTGATAGCGCGAATGCTCGGGAATACTATGCAAACATTGCACGCGCCCATCTGGTCATTATGGATTTTGATACGGCGACAGACGCGGCGAAGCAAGCAGTGGCGCACAGTCCGCGCAATCCTGAAGGGCATCAAATGCTCGCGCAGATTGCCAAGCAGCTTGGAAACTATGAAACCGCTGTTGACAGCCTCAAGCAGGCGATTCGCCTTCGACCGGAAGCGACCGACATCCGTTCTGAACTTGCGGAGGTTTATAAACTTTCGGGGAATCCCCGACAGGCAATTGAGCAGTACTGGCGGTGCTGGGAGTTAAGCGAGAGCGTGAATGATAAACTCGCATTTGTCAAACCGCTCTCTGAGGTATATTACGATTTAGGACGACGCGGTGAGTTGGAAGAGAAGTTGAAACAGATGTCGAAAACGAACACGTTTGGTGTAGGTCCTGTGGTTGCGTTGGCGGCACTTTATCAGATGGAGGGGGATTTACCAAGTGCACGTTTCCAACTGGCGCGGGCATTGGATCAGGAGCGTGAAAACTCGGATCTGTTGGCGGAACTCGTCAAAGTCAGCCTTGACCTTGGTGATACCCAAGAGGCGCTCACCTATCAACAGCGACTCGCCAAGGCGCAACCCGATCCCATCCATCAGCAGCGACTCGGTGAGTTGCTATTTGATGTCGGGCGCGAACAGGAGGCAATCCAAGCGTGGACGAAATTGCTGCATGCCAAAAATCAACCGCTTGAGGCAGAGATTCGGCTCGCGACCTTGTTGATTCGTCACGGACTGCTTGATGAAGCAGTTTCTGTTCTTGACCGCGCTGCTGAGAAGATAACGGGAACAGATACCCATATTGCGCTGTATCAGCTCGGTGCAGCGTTGGTTCAGATGAACGAGCTTGACCGCGCGCAATCACACTTCCAACGGATTCTGGACATGCCTGAACCCCCTGATAGCACAACGCAGAATACGACTGCCGTAGGGGCGAGGTCACCTCGTGCCTACTCATCATGGGGTCCCCCTGGAATCAACATCCGCAAATTCGATCTCCCGCAAAGCCTCATCTGGGATATTCAAGGACAGCCCTTTGGAGGCAGCGGCGGACAGCGATGGATACCGAAAAGTTTTGAGGAGGCGCGAGCAGGCGCGCTCGTGCAGTTGACAACAATCGCACAACAGCAGCGAAAATTGACGGAACTGATTGAACAATTTGAGGCAGAGGCTGACGCAAACCCAAAAAATATCCAGAATCTTGAAACATTGATTCAGATCTACACCTTGACAGAAAACACCGACAAAACGAAGGAAACTATAGATCGGTTGCTTGCTGTATCGCCGAACGATCCGCTCTATCAAAGCCTGCGATTGAGTCGGACAATGCGGCAGGACGTTGATTACGAAACTTTGAAAAAGTCCCTTGATGAAATAACTGGGCTGACACCCGAGGCACGATTCTGGTATATTGCTCAATACGCTGGTGATTTCTATCGTCGCGGATGGAAAGCAGATGCCGAAAAACTGGCGGCGGAGCTTGAGGCAGCAGAGGTAACCGACCTCCGCACCGGTTCAATGCTGGTGAGTACTCTCGCGCTGATGAACAGGACCGACGCGGCGGAGAGGATCCTCGCGCAGCTTTCAGTACCAGGGCTATCCACCGGGCCCCAGACTTCGACGATGGGGCGACCCTCACCTATGCAGCAACAGTGGAGCCAGTATAGAGGTATCTATCAGAGTCTCGTCAGTGCTTACGTTCGCGCGGAGCAGATAGACAAAGCGGTTGCCCTGCTCTGGACATTCTTTGAGCGAACCAAACCCTACGCGGCGAGTGCACGACGCGTCTCAAACATCGCACGCGCCTCTCACTCCTACAGTGGTTACACACCGCTTCAATCAAGCTACCCATCGCCCACAACTTACTACGATCAGAGCCGTTTGCAGTATCTCCAGCAGGTTTTCAGCCAGTTGTGGATCGCAAATCAACAGGACGTTTTGTACGCCAAATTACAGGCTGAATTGAATGCAGTGAAAGGCAGGGAACGCATCTATCCCGGTTTAGCGTTGAGTTACTGCTATTGGTGGGAAGGACAGCGCGATAAATCAGAGGAAATCCTGTCAGCCTTGCAAAAGGAACTCCCTGATGACCTTACACTCAAACTCAACACTGTTTTCGTCCTTGTGCAGACGGGACAGCATACGGAGGTGTTAGATTTACTTGAGGGACTTGCTGCGGCAGACCCAAGAAACCGTCATCAATATTATAACCTCACACTCCAGCTTGCCGCACATACAGGGGACACCGTCGCGGTGCGTGAGTTGGTAACAAAAGTACTGAATTCGCCGATCGGTGTTCGAGAACTGTATCAATTCTCGCAAAAACTCCAACAGAGTGGGCTTACGCAGTACGCCGTCGCTGTCGCCAAGAAAGCAGCAACGCTGGCAATGTCACAGCGCGATCCAAACTTCCTGATAGATTTAGGGCGCCATTTAGAGGATTTAGGGCGCGGGAAGGATGCAGCACTTATTGCTGAACGTGCCCTGCGTTTTGCCAACCAACGCGACCGGTACGGTCAGAGGTTGTATTCATGGCATTTTCAGCAAGCATCACAAATGGTCGGGCGTTCCAAAGCCGTCCGAGAGCGCGAACCTCAATTGGTTGAAGCCGTCCAAAATGACCCGGATTCGTTCCAGGCGCGCGTCAAACTGGCGACCTTCTACGAAAGTACCAATCAACTGAAAAAGGCATCGGACGCGTTTGAGGCAGCACTCGCACTGCGCCCCAAGGATAACATGACGCGACAACGGTACGCCCAGATGCTCCAGCGAAGCGGGCAGGCGAAGGACGCTGTTACCCAATACATCATACTTCTCAAAGACAACCCGAATGCAATCGGTTACCAATACTGGGAAGTCATGGAAACCTTTTTCCAGGCAGGCAAGGTTGATGAACTCGTTTCGCTCGCAAAAGAGATGATCGTGCCGTCTGTTGGCAGGAATTTCGGCAACGATTTTGCTCGAAGCGTAGCCCGCGAGTGTATCGATAATAACAGAGCCAAAGCAGCGATTGAACTCTATGAAAAGATTGTTGAGGTCCAGCCTAACCAGTACTATACATATCGCGATTTAGCATCTGCTTACGCTGCTGCTGGTGATCCAGAGAAAGCCATCCAGTTCTTGCGTGAGAAACTGGACACCCTGGATAAGGGACTTACACAAGATTCTTATGCACACGTCGAAATTGTAAAGAAACTTACCGAGCTTTATAAGACATCAGGTGGAATAGAGACGTTGGTAACGGAATATGAGGCGAAACTTACTGAGAAGCCGGAAGACCCGGCGTTGCTCTACCTCGTTGCCTCAATGAAGATTGCTGCAGGCGATCTCGAAGGGTCGAAAACATTCGTTGACAGACTGCTTGATGATGATGCCGTATCAGTGAACACCCAATGGTTGAACAGTCTCGCGGATGCCTATCGAACCGCAAATGACCGAGACCGTGAACGCCGCCTGCTTGAGACTGCAATTGCAAAGATGAGCCCACAGGATACGTGGGGTCTCTCAGAAAGTTACCAAAAACTCGGTACAGTGTACGCTCGCGAAGACGAGAAGGAGAAAGCACAGGATGCGTTCCGTAAGATGGGAACCCTCCGGCTGTTGCAAGGGAGAGGTTTCTACGAAAAAGAGCAGATAGCGAACACATACATGCAACACGAAATGTTCGATGATGCCGAAGTGATTTTTACCGAAATCATCAATGATTTCTCAACACAACGGTGGACTCGGGAGCAGGCACAGCGGCAGTTGGCGGAGATTAAACGGCGACGCGATGGATCAACTGCGACAACCCGAGCACCTGAAGAAACGCCAAAGTTCAACGTCGGAATGCAGCGAACGTTGGCACAGCAACATGCCCAGCGCGGTGAAGTCAAGAAGGCTGTTGATATTTATGAGCAGATTGCAAAGGTGATGCCTGAAGACCTTGAATCACGGGCGCAGCTGGCAAAGCTCTATTCACGCCAAAATAAGCACGATGAAGCGGTTGACATCTGGAGTGCTTTGCTCGAAGCCGACCCAGAGAATACGAAGTATCAGGACGGACTTGTTGATACCTACCGAGATGCCGACAAAACCGATGAAGCACTTGAACTCGCGCAGCAATATATTGCATCGGATCCGGAAAGTAGTGTTCACCATGTCCGGCTTGCTGAACTCTACGCTGCCGACGATCAAGTAGATACGGCTATTGACACCTATAAAGAAGCGATTGAACTCGGTACCGGCGATGGAGAAGCGTATCTCAAGTTGGCGCAGCTCTATCTCCGTAAAGATGATCTTGACGCAGCTGAAAAAGCGTTTGAGGATGCCATTCAACACACCGGTCAAGAGTGGGAACGACAGAATATTGAGCGGCAGCTCATGGATCTCTACCGCCGTCAAGGTAAGTTAGAGGAGATGCTAAAGCAGGCAGAGGATGCAGGCACGCTGACGCTTGAGATGCAACAGGAGCGCGCGAGAGACTACCGTAACGCCGGAGAATTGGAAAAAGCCGTCACTGCTTACAAGAAAGCGTTAGATATGACCTCCCAAAGTTGGGAGCGAGGTCGCCTCGCCAATGAGTTACTACAAGTCTACGCGCAACTCGGTGAAAACGACTTGGCAATGGAACTCTATGAAACGCAGTCTCAGTCCCGTTCGATGGGTATGTCAATCAACCACGGTCCGTCAGGTATCAAAGTCATGTTCGGTGGAGATGAGGCACGCGAAACCTTGATTAATGCCTATAAGAATCAAGGGAAACTTGAAGCGTTGAAGGACATCTTTGAGGGTAAGCTTGAAGCGGATGCGGATAATCCGGCGCTGCTTGAGATGATCGCTGAGATTTATCGGAATGACAACAACCACGAAAAGACGGCGGAAGCCTATCAGGTGCTCTGTAAAGCACAACCCAGCAATGTCCGCGGTTTTTACTATGCTGCCGCTGCTCTCTATAAAACGAGTCAACCGGATCTGGCGAAAAAATTGATGGATCAAGGCGAAGTCGCGCTTTCAGCGAACAACCGCAGCGGGGATATGTGGTTCCTCGCGGCACTTGCATCTATCTGTCTTGAAGGTGAGATGTATGATGCTGCCATCAAATTCATCGAAGATGCGATCGCTGCAAGTGCAAGATACGGTGGTTTCTCGCACGGTGTCGGGGACTTATATGGTATTCTTGGGAAGAGTTACTTAGGCACGAAACAGTACGAGGAAGCTGCCAATGCGTATCAGCAGATGGTAAACCTCTCCAGACAGAATTATACGCGGGATCGGGCAGAAGCAGCCTTGCGCCGAGTGCATAGGGAAGGGAACCTTTATGAAAAGCAAATTCCCGAACAGTTGCAGCGGGTTGAAAACAATCCGGACGATCCGGATGCCCACTTCGAGCTCGCGCAAACTTATGAGTGGAGCGGTAAAGTTGACGAAGCAATTGCGCAATACGAGAAAGTTGCCGAACTTCAACCTGACAACGCCGAATGGCAGAAAAAAATCGGCGACCTCACCCAAAAATCACGTCAAGCAGACGAAGCAGCGCGCTTAGCGAAGGCGGGTGCTGCTTATGAAAAAGCGATTGAACTTGAGCCGAGTTCATATCAATTCTACAGTGCGTTGGCACAAACGCACGTGAAAGCGGATCGGTTATCCGAGGCAGAGGCGGTATACCGTCGCGCCTTAGATATTTCCCTTGAGGATCACGAATATAGTGGTGCCCTCCGGAGCATCTGGGAGTTTTACGCTGACGCGGAGCAAAAAGACAAGGGCATCGCTGTCCTTGAAGAATTGAAGATAGCTTTTGACGAAAAGGGGCGCACAAATGCTACACTACTTGAACTGTTAGGGGATGCCTACAAAGAAGCAGAGGACGTGGAAAAAGCGGACGCTGTATACGCCGAATGGTTGGCGATTCGACAGAAAGAGGTGAATCGGACGCAACGCGAGTGGGACTATCGTTATCTCGCTGATCAGCTTCTGAAAAAGGGCATCATGCCGGAGGTGGCGTTGGAAACCGCTGAGCGCGCATCGCAAATGCGGAGTGATTGGAATTTCGCCTTAACGTTGGCGGATGCTTATGTCACGAATGACCGGTATGAGGAAGCACTGCAACAATTCAAGCGCGGTATGAACAGCATGAGTCGGAGCTACTCAAATATGGGAAGAAATTTTTGGGCACGCGTTGCTCAAGCAGGTAAGAATGCCGAGGACGAAGAGCGTTACGTTGAAATGGTGAATGAACTGGTAAATCTCCGTTCCAGTAATCTGACGACTAAACTATATGCCGATGTGACACTGGCGCAGTTCTATCATGAACGTGATCTCCCTGAAAAGGCAAAAGCGTATATGGCGAAAACCGCCTTCATCCCTGAGAATGCGTGGTGGATCATTGGTACGTTTGACAACGCGGACGGAATCGGGTATAATAAGGTTTACATCTCGGAGACCGAGACGCAGTTTGACACAACTGCGGAATATGATGGGGTAGATGAGCAGGTAAGTTGGAAGAAGCAGGCGGATGATGTTTTCGACGGGTTCGTTGATTTGCGAGAAATCTTCGACAAGAATGTCAATTGGAGTACTGCCTACGCTTGGACAACTATGAACTCACCCGACGAGCGAGAAGCACAACTCCGTTTCGGCAGTGGTGTTCAGGCAAAACTCTGGGTAAATGGCAAAGAGGTCTTCACCCATAGCGACTCTCATAGCCTCGCGATGGATCAGGATACCATTCCGATAACGCTCAAGGCAGGTGAAAACAGTGTTCTCGTCAAAGTTTGTGGTGAGAACATGTACGGTTTGGGATTCTATCTAAGGCTTACTGACCTGGATGGAGAACCCTTTGCGGATTTGAAACTCAGTGGGTCGGAGGAGAATTAACTGAAAGAACAGACACACAAGAATTAAAGAAGGAGCAAACCTCATGGACGAAAAATTAATTCTCGAAAAAATTCGGAGCGTCCGCCACCGTCTGAACATTCAAAGGTATTTTCAGACCTTCGCGACGTTCCTCTTTTACGGATTTTTGGCGTGTATCCCCTTAGTTATTGTTGACAGTGTCACATCTTTTAACGTCTCATCCCTCGTTTTTCTCTGGGTGGTGCTCGGTGTTGCTGTAGGTGCCTTTGTGGTTCGTCTCATTCGACCTGTGAGTCTCTATGAGACAGCGCGGAGAATTGACACAGATGCTTCCCTCAAGGACCGCGTCGTGAGTGGCTTGGAACAAATTCAGCAGCGGATTGATGAACCCTTGACGGCTCTCCAACTTCAGGATACCTCTAACAGGTTAAAAGCAGTACCCGTGAAGCAGGTCTCCCGCTACGTTGTCCCGCGCGAGACGAAATTCATTGTGCTTATCGCTGCTTTCCTCGTTGCCTTTTCATTTGTTGAATTTTTCGCACCCTCAGCGACTTCAACGGAAATTGATTTTTCGCCGCAAATCGCAGCCGAGGCGGACACGCTGTTGAAACGGATTGAGGAAGCGAAGAAGGAAGCGGAACGGGACGAGGATACAGAACTTGAGGAGCTCTTGGAAGAGATTGAGAAACGGGCATTGGAATTGAAGAAACCGCAGATCGCTCCGAAAGAGGCACTTGCCCGAATGACTGAGTTGAGCGCGCTCTTGAAGACAAAGATTGATCCGCTCAAGATGGCACAGCAGCAGGAACTCATGAAGGGGTTAGGACAACAGTTCATCGGTAATCCCTACCTCGGCGAATTCGGACATCAGTTGAAACGCGGCGATTATCAACAAGCGGCGACGAAACTTGACGACGTAACCAAAGATTTGCCGAAGTCCGACAAGGAGAAACGTCAAAATCTTTCCGATGCACTCAAACGCGGTGGACAGCACCTCAAAGGGACCGATCTTGACGGACTTGGAGGCGAGTTATCAGCGGCAGGCGAAGGCTTAGCCGGTGCCGATATCGAAGGCGCGAGCGTTCGGCTCCGCGCATCGAGCAAAAAGATCCGGGATCTCGCCCTCCTCAAAAATCGAAACGTTCGGTTGGCAGAGTTACTTTCGGAATGTGAGGCTTGTAAGGCAGGTATCGCCGGGGCTTGTAGTGCCGCGGGAATTAATAAGGCTACGGGGTTGACACATGCACTCAGCACCAGTCCGAGCAATGGAATAGGCAATAAAACATCGGCGAGTCAACTCGGTCAAGTGACATCTCTCGATTCTGTCTTGAATCTTGAACAGATTACCGGTGTTCAAGGCGAAGGTGCATCGACCATCCAAACCTCTAAGACATCTGCAGAAGGTCAGCAATCCGCTGTGAGTTATAAAGACGCGTACACGAAGTATCAGAAGCTTTCCGAGGATGTCCTCACCCAAGAACAGATTCCGTTGGGTTATAAGTTTTACGTGAAACGTTACTTTGAATCGATTAAGCCGAGTAGTAAATAGTTTTCAGTCGTCAGTTGTCAGTTAATCTCTGTAGTGATAACATTTTCTGCCACTGCCACAATATATCTCTAACTAATGACTGAAAGCTGAAAACTATACTATAGGAGAAACATGTCCGAACACGCCGAACAGAAGTATGAAGAATTCCGTGAGACTTTTCTGGAAATACAGCAAGAGGTTTCCAAACGAATTGTTGGGCAGAAAGAGATCATTGAAAGTGTCCTAATCTGCCTCATGACGGGTGGGCACGCGCTTTTGGAAGGTGTCCCTGGGTTAGGTAAAACCCTGCTAATCCGAACGCTGCAAGAGGTGCTGGACCTCAAATTTTCCCGAATTCAATTCACGCCGGATCTGATGCCAGCCGACATCATCGGGACGACTGTGGTTGCTGAAGATGAAGAGGGACGCAAGTTCTTTGAATTTCAACACGGTCCCGTATTTGCCAATCTTATTCTCGCCGACGAAATCAACCGTGCGACCCCTAAGACACAATCCGCTTTATTAGAGGCGATGCAGGAGAAATCTGTGACCGTTGCGGGACAACAGCGGGAATTGGATCTGCCTTTCTTTGTGATGGCGACACAGAACCCTTTGGAAATGGAAGGCACCTATCCGTTGCCCGAAGCGCAGCTTGATCGGTTCTTTTTCAAGCTCAAGGTTGAATACCCAAGCCTTGATGAACTCGACCTCGTTATGGAGCGCACGACGAGACGTGAAATGCCGACTGTTGATAAAGTCTGTGATGGCGCGCAAATCAACACTTTGGAACAGAGCGTCCGCGATATTCTCGTCGCTGAGGACGTGCGTAGGTACGCCTTGCAGTTGGTATTGGGCACACACCCCGAAGCAGAGGACGCGCCAGAACTCACCAAAAAGTATGTCCGCTACGGTTCGAGTCCGCGTGGGGCACAGGCGTTAATTCTCGGTGGGAAGGTCCGGGCGATTCTGGATGGCAGGTACAATGTTGCCCGTGAAGACATTCACGCTGTTGCCTTGCCAAGCCTGCGGCATCGTCTCATCCTTAGTTTTGAAGGCGAGGCGGAAGGGATTGATCCCGATGACATCATTCAGCATTTGCTGAATGAGATTTAATCTTGTCGCGAGGCAGAAACACAGCGGTTTATGATTAAATAACGGAAAAATCGGAGCGAAAACCCAATAGTTAAAAAAAGATGAACGATACACAATCTGCCTTCGACAGCGAATTCCTCAAAAAACTTGAATACCTCTACATCGTCTCCAAAAAGATTTTTGCCGGACGCATCAAAGCGGAGCGGCGGAGTACACACCGAGGGGTCAGCGTCGAATTTGCCGATTATCGCAACTATACTGCAGGCGACGATTTTCGCTATATTGATTGGAACGCTTTCGCACGTTTGGATGAACTCTTGCTGAAACTCTATGAGGAGCGGGAGGACCTGCACATTTATTTCCTCGTTGATGCGAGCCAATCGATGACTTATGGCGAATTGCCGAAGTTAACCTACGCGAAACGCGTCGCTGCTGCACTCGCCTACATCGGTTTATCCAACCTCGATCGGATTAGCATTACCGCCTTCAACAACACGCGCGTGAATCGACTCCCAACAGAGCGTGGCAAGGGTAAAATCTTCACCGTGCTCAATTTTCTTGAGCAGATTAATGGTACCGGCGAAACGGATTTGGAGAACGCCTTCCACAACTTCATTCATACAACCAAACGCCGTGGTCTTGTCGTCCTAATTTCTGACCTCTTTGATCCGAGTGGATTTGCAAATGGGCTGAATGTGTTGAAGTTCCAGAAGCATGAACTCTTCGTAATCCAGGTCATTGATCAGAAAGAGGTCACCCCCGACCTACTCGGTGACTATCATCTCATTGACGTTGAAACGGATCGGCTCCGTCAAGTCACTATCAACGAAAATCATATTAAACGGTATCAGGCACTTTTCCAAAAATATTGCGACGATCTGGATTTATACTGCACACAACGCGAAATCAGCCTTGTACGGACGACGACAGAATCACCCTTTGAGGAGCTCATCCTACGCATTTTCAGGATGGGCGGCTTTGTCTCTTAATAGTTGTCAGTTATCAGTTGTCAGTTACCAGTTAAGACTTGTGGTCGGTACGATAAAACAGACTGCCACAAGCGACTTTTTAACTGAAAACTGAAAGGTTTTCGCAGAAAACCGTACTGACAACTGACAACCATTAAAATATGAATTTCTTATCCCCGACCTCACTTTTTCTATTTGGGTTGGCTGTGCCAATTGTCGCACTGTACATCCTCAGACTGCGTCGGCGACGTGAACCCGTCTCCACACTGATGTTCTGGGAAGAACTTTTCAGAGAGAGACAGACAACCTCACTATTTCAGAGGCTGAAGCATCTCCTATCGCTCCTGCTGCAACTCCTATTTCTGGCACTTTTGGTACTTGCCGTGGGGCAACCGCAGTTCGCGTTTCTAACGAAGTCGGCTCGGCAACTTGTGTTGATTATTGACCGGTCAGCGAGCATGAACGCCGTTGAGGGTTCCGAGGGACGCACACGGCTGGAATTTGCTAAGCAAAGTGCCCTACAAACAGTAGATGGACTCCGTTTCATGGACGAAATGACCGTGATTAGTTCCCATACGCAACCTGTAATTCACAGTCCATTTACCAACCACCAGAGATCGCTGCGGGAAGCGATTAACGCAATCGAGCCAACCGACATCAGCACGGACCTTGAACCAGCATTTGATTTAGCATCCGCGATCGCCCAAACGAAGCCCAATCCTGAAATTGTTATCTTCAGCGATTTCCAGTCTGTTTCCGAATCGCTGCTTGCGAAACTTGATAGCAAAATAGAGCGGAACGAAGATACCGAAGAACCAAACCAAGAAATCAAACACCGTCTGGTCAGGATAGGAGAAGCGAAAAATAATGTCGGTATCACGCAGTTCCGGGTCCGAAAGAGTCTCGTCAATCCTTTTGACTACGAAACGCTTTTGCGCGTCGTCAATGCTTCAGAGGAAGAGAAACAATTCAACGTTGAACTCTATTTCAAAGAGGATCTTTTTGACGTGCGCCCTTACACACTTGCACCGGGCGAAAGCACGTCCGAGATTTTTAGCAACTTCACATTTGAAGGCGGTAAGCTCAAAGCCGTCTTGGATATTGAAGATGCACTCTCCACGGACAATGTTGCTTATGCGGCACTCCCGAAGCGTGAGCGTATCTCTGTTCTCCTTGTGACAGAGGAAAATCCGTTTCTTGAAAAAGCACTCGCCGTTGATGAGCAACTCGATCTCAACGTTGTCACACCAGCGGTGTATGAATCCACTACACCGCTTGAAAGCCATAACTCGGAAGGCAAGCGTGCCTATCAGGTCGTCATCTTTGACCGATACAGCCCACCGACCCTTGGCGATGGAAATTACATGTTTATCTATCCACCGGCTACTTCTTCAACTTTAGAAGTTTCCGGCACGGAACTGAAGTGGGATATCGGTGCGTCCTTGGAGACACCGATTATCACGGATTGGGAGCGGACACATCCAATTCTGCGGCACGTCCATTTGGAGAACGTTCAGATAGGGGAAGCGTATCAGATTACGCCACCCGCGACAGCACAGGTCCTTGCCCTTTCATTCGAGTCGCCTGTCCTGTTTGTTGACGTTGCACCGACCCGGAAAATTGTCTTTGCAGCCATTGATATTCTGCAATCCGATCTGCCGCTTCGCATTGCCTTTCCGGTGATTATTGCCAATACGATTCAGTGGTTTCAACAGCGTACGGGAATCCAAGAATATTATCTTCGGACGGGGGAAGTCCTACAGCAACGGATTGAACTGCTATCGGAAACGAATTCACCGCAAGACGTGCCGAGAAGTGTAAAAATCACCGGACCAGGGGATGAAACGTGGGAAATTCCTATTGAGCAGAACGAGATACTCTTTGATCAAACACAGCGTGCCGGTTTTTATGAATTGAAACGGATGGATAGATTCTTACCGGAGGCAACCGCGCCTATAGGAGAGGAGGATTCACCATTGGAAGCAGCCGCTTCTGCAGAAGAGAGTAATGGAACTTTGTGGGCTGTCAATCTCGCCGATGAAACAGAGTCGAGCATTGGTACAGATCCGGGGATTGAGGATCTGCTCGAAGAATCGGTGTTACCGAGTGATGCTGTGCTTTTGCAGTACCCACCGTGGGTTTACTTGGTATTTATCGCTGTTGGACTGAGTGTCGTCGAATGGTTCTTATATCAACGGAGACGAATCGATTAAAGTAGTAGGAACGCGCCGCGTGCCGTAACACTGCGTCTGCTAAACACTTCCTGATGAACGGATATATAAGTGAACAACAGCAATACATTCACACCTCGACCAATGAGATTTGCCGAGATTCTGGATACAGCTTTTAGTCTCTACCGAAAACATTTTCTACTATTCTTGGGCTTTGTTGTTGTCCGTTTCTGTGGAAATGTTGTGGAATATTTATTGGGACGTTTCCTGCCTAATTTCTTTCAAAAAGATTTCATATTAGATCTCATTGGCATGTCTTTTGTGCTTGTAAGTATGGGCGGAATAATCGTTGCAACGGCTATGATCTATTTAGGTCGCCATATCACAAGCCGAGATGCATTGAAGCAATCCATACATCGATTCTGGTACGTATTAGCGTGTTCATTTGTATGGATCTTGGTTTTTGATATATCAAGGATTGGTATCATTTTACCTGCGATTTCTGTGATGAACCCTATAACTCCGTGGATGCCGGGTTCTACTACTGATCCGCTAATACGGGTACCCTACATTCTTGCTTTCATTGGGTTATTTTCTGTGCCTTTCTCAATCTATCTTCCAACGCCTTGGGGGCAGATCATCAATGGTTTACTATTTTTTACGATAAAATCGGGGATGTTATGGATGCATTTTATTCCGTTAGCCTTCGCGCCTTTCTCAATTTACTTTGCTGTGTGTTGGACGTTCACTACCCCAACTGTTCTGCTTGAGGAACCCTTGATCCGACGCGCGTTTAAGAGGAGCAGTGGGCTAACCCGTGGTGGATGGTGGCGAGTCTGGGGAGTGCTAATCTCCTTTACCTTGTTAAGTTTCGCAATTCACCGCATAGCCCGGATCATGGTTGGGTGTATCCTTCTCTTAACAAGGCTGACAGATGTAACAAACCCTGTCGATGTCGTCCGGTGGGTATTCCTTTCCGCATCCATTGATGCTGACTCGTTGTTCTACACAATTATGGCATGGAGTAGTACAGCCCTTAGTGCTTTGATTTTTCCGATTTGGATTATAGGTATTACACTTTTGTATTTTGACTTACGAGTACGGAAAGAGGAATTTGATAGCGAAAGTGCTGCGGCTACTGTAAATGTCGCTTGAAATAATAGAAGAAGTTCATGACCGTACGGAAATAAAAATATGGAAATTACACGTCCACTTTTACTGTTGCTTCTACTTTTCTTACCGGCTCTTTACTACGGTTACCGACGGAGCCTCGTGGATTTGTCACGGACGCAGCGGATCATTAGTCTAATCGCTCGAATCATCATTGTTGTTCTGCTGATTCTGAGCGTTGCTGATGTCCAGTACCTAAAAACCGATGACAAATTGGCGGTTATGTTTTTGGCGGATATTTCGGATAGTATCTCGGACGATGGATTGACGAAAGCAACGGATTATGTCAACGAGGCACTGAAATCACAAGACGGGAACCAGCAAAGTGGTCTCATCGCTTTTACGGACAGGGTAGAGGTCGTTCGGGCGTTGCTGAAAAATGGAGATGAGCCTGACGCGGAATTGGAACTCGCTGAAGTCAAGCAGGCATGGCTGGAGACAGATGAGGACGCTGGTGATGCAACAAACATCGCGCAGGCAATCGAGACCGCATGGGGAACTTTCCCCGCAAATGCGAATAAACGCATCGTCCTGATTACAGATGGGGTTGAGACACACGGAGACGCTGTTCACACTGCACTGCGTGGGAAGGATTTCGGCATACAAATCGACACGGTGCCGATATATCCGAGCGATGAACCGGAGGTCATGGTTCAGAGACTTGATATGCCCGCACAGGTCAAACAGGGTGCTCCGTTCAATGTAGAGGTGCTCATCTACAGCAACCATGAAGATGTGGCAGAGATCCGCCTCTTCAAGAACAAATTCGAGGTGGCGAAACAGGAAGCTCGGCTTGAAGAGGGTGAAAATCGGGTAATATTTACGGAGACGGCTATGGACAGCGGCACACTTACTTACGATGCGCTCTGCCGATCCACGAAGGACACGCGCTATGACAACAATCGAGCACTCGGCATCGTTTCGGTCTCTGGTAAACCGAAGGTACTGCTCATCGATGAAAACGAGTCGCAAGCCCGCTATCTGACGCGCGCACTTGAGGATGCCAAAATTCGCGTTGATGTCCGTAACGGATTGGGTGTACCCAATGAACTCGCGGACTTACAAAACTATGAACTCGTTATTTTCAGTAACGTCCCGGCCAACCGGCTCACCCAGAATCAGATGGAGCTTATTCGCACCTACGTTCAAGACCTCGGCGGTGGCTTCATGATGCTCGGTAGCGAAAACAGCTTCGGACTCGGCGGCTACTACAAAACGCCAATCGAAACGATTTTGCCCGTCCAAACAGATACAGAAAAGAAAAAAGAAACGCCTTCTTTGGCAATCGTCTTGGTTATTGATAAATCTGGAAGTATGGGTGGTGTCAAGATTGAGTTAGCAAAAGCCGCAGCGCGTGCCACCGTTGAACTGCTTGGAAAACGTGATAAAATAGGTGTCGTCGCCTTTGACGGTTCCCCGTTCTGGATTGCGGAGATGCATGATGCTTCAGATAAATTGTACCTCTCCGATCAGATCGGTTCAATCACTGCAAGTGGTGGTACGAATCTCTATCCAGCACTTGAACAAGCGTATTTCGCCCTGACGGAGACAACAGCAAAACTCAAACACGTCATCGTCCTCAGCGATGGACAGTCGCAAGATGGGGACTGGTATGGCATCGCCAGTTCTATGCGGAATGAACGTATCACGATCTCAACGGTCGGCATCGGGAGCGGGGCTGATATGAATCTCCTCGGTAACCTCGCCAACTGGGGCGGTGGACGCGATTACTTTACGCAGGACCCATATAGTATCCCACAGATTTTCGCGAAGGAGACTGTTACGGCTTCCAAATCTGCAATCATTGACGAGCCTTTCATTCCGCAGCGTATCAAACCGACTCAGGTCTTGAGCGGAATAGATCTTGAACTCGCACCGTTCCTGCTCGGTTACGTCGCTACACAACCACGTCCGACGGCTGAAGTTTTCCTTGTCTCCGACCGCGGTGATCCATTACTGGCGAGTTGGCAGTACGGCTTAGGTAAATCTGTGGCGTTTACCTCTGATGCCAAAGCACGTTGGGCTTCCGATTGGTTGGATTGGGGTGGTTACGGCAAGTTCTGGACACAATTGGTGCGCGATACGATGCGAAAGGCGACGCTCAGCAATTTTCAGGCGGAAATCAAGAAGGAGAAGGGGATGGCGCATCTCGCCATTGATGCGCTTGATGACGCTGGGGATTTCCTGAATCAACTCGAAAACGAGGTTTCTCTCATTTCGCCCGACCTCAAGAAGAAACAACTCGCTGTTACACAGACCGCCCCCGGGCGATATGAACTCGATTTTCCGACGCAAGATGTTGGCCCCTATTTTCTGAACGTCATGCAGAAACAGGGTGGTGAAGTCGTCAATACCCAAGTGACCGGCACTGTCGTCTCGTATCCACAGGAGTACCTCGTTCACAACGCCGATGACGCGCTGCTTACACAACTCGCGACGGTGTCGGGCGGAAAATTCAACGTTTCAACCGAAGATGCGTTTCGTCCCCCTGAAGAGCAAGTTGCACTGCGTATCCATCTATGGCGACCGTTCCTTATGATTGCGCTGTTTCTGTTCCTCGTAGATATTGCGTTACGTCGCGTCGATTTCAAGCGAGGCTAAAACTGACGAGAATTTGCTAATGGGCATTACAAAAGGGGTTGCAAGCACGTCCTCGAAGCATTTCACCCATAAAACGGAAACACAGCGTCCGTGGAAACCTGAAACGGTGCTTGAACGCTTAGAACAGGCGCATCAGGAATTTGAAAGCCTCATGGGACCCGGCTTAGATACTGTGATTGAAGTTGAAGATCGGATATGTGAACCTAATAACTTAGCGGCGCGAGCCGAGATAAACAAACAGGTTCATTCCGCTGCTGTCAGCCTGTGGCACTTTCAAGGACGATAAGAGTATTAGGAATTGTTTGAGAGTGCCCTCTTAATTCTGAAATCTACTATAATCTTTTTAGGACTTATGCAGCTCCCTCTCAAAGTCCCCCTGATAAGGGGGATTTAGGGGGTTAAAGATACTAAAATTACTGTTTTTGCGTAAGTCCTGCTTTTATACAAACAGTTTGCGACCTCAATGGAGGAGAAGCACCACCATGGCAGAGAAAATGTCGTGCCCGTTTTGTGGGACCCAAGTTGAATACGCTATCGAAAATTCACCGGATTGGTATCGCGATCCCTCCTTACCCGTCTACCGAATTGATTGTCACGATAAATGTAGACAGTATTGGCTTGAAGCAATTTCTGACCCACACCCACAGATTGATCCTGCCATCGTTGCTTTCTTGGATTCACTCAATAATGAACAGCGAACATTTGTATCCGAATCAACACGACACGCTTGTGACAGTGGTATTTTGATAGTTTATAACAAAAATATCTTACAATACCTTATCACCGATTGGCATTATGCAAAAGCAGCTGTTATGTTGTATGTGTTGGATAATGTTTCATTCCGAATTAGTGGTATTGGGTTTGATTTTGCGAATATATTGTTTTTTTTAAACACTGAAAACGCACGGTTCACACTGAGAATCTATCAGTCAGGCACCGCTATTGAGAAAATCTGCTCCGAAATCTATTGGTTAAATGCGCTTGGGGATAAAGGGTGGATTAAGACCCTCTCACCTGTTGCCGGACGTGATGGCGAAACGATTCAAAATCTCGGACGGACAGCCCTGTCCAGTTGACGTGATGGAGTTCGGGTTCGGTTATTATCTTTCAGATATTCTGACGCTTTCACGGCATTTTAGTGAAGATGAACAGACAATTTTCTTTCAGGGTTACCAAGAAGTCCGGTCGCTCCGGACAGATTATCGTCAACAGTTGGCTCTCTTTGAAGCGTTGCGCACATTGTAACCCAATCGGATAAAAGATCGGATACGCTCGTTGTGATTGACTCGTCTTCGCATCTGTGGTAATATGTCGGCACGAAGGCACGGAATATCTAAGGAGCCAACACATGGAACACCGATACCTTTTCCTTGACCTGCAGCACATCACCCGAATTGAAGGGTTGTATAGACGGATGCACCAACCACAACGACACCCCAATAACCCGATTTTGCGCGGCGAAAACCCGTCGGAGCGTGTCGCATCGCTCTATGGCACGGTGCTTTACGATCCAGAGAACTCATTGTTCAAAATGTGGTATCTCACGGGACCCTATGTAGATGGCATGGTGCAAATCCGTCAACGAAACGCACTCGGCAATATAACGCTCCTCGCTTATGCGACTTCAACCGACGGCGTGCATTGGGAGAAACCTATGCGAGTCAAGGCTATGTCACTGTCTCAATCACCGATGATATTGGCACACCTTTGGACGGTTACACCTCTCAGCAAATCGTCGAAGATCAATTAGATGCATCGGTTGAATTTGAGCAGCCGTTGAAGACACTCAGCGGCAAAGAGATCCGGCTCCGATTTCAACTCAAGAACGCGAGCTTATATTCTTACTGGTTTGCCTAAACACGCCCCACTGCAGGCGGGGTTTCAAACCCTGAAGAAATACCCCAGCAAAAACCCTGCAGAGTGCGTCGGATGTCCGTTATCATAGAAAAATGCGGAAGTCCTGTCTAAAACTTTCTGTTTACGGAGGAGAAAAATGAAACATATCTACCACAAAGAAGATGCCGAAGTTGTCCGCATTGAAGGCGAGGCACCCCGCACACTGTACACGCTCATCCAACCAAATACCGCGAATACTGAGCATTTCTCTATGGGATTAGAAGAGATTGATCCGCATAGCGAAATTCCGCTCCATTCCCACAGCGAATCCGAAGAAATTATTTTCGTCTATGGTGGACAAGGGAAAGCCTTCGTCGGTGACGAAGTCGCTGATCTGAAACCCGGTACAGTTATCTATCTCCCACCGAATGTTGAACACCGTTTTGTCAACACAGGCGACGCGCCGCTCTGGATTACGTGGACACTCTCACCGCCCGGCTTTGAGAAACAAATCCGTAAAATTGCAGACGGTTCCGCTGGCATGGAAGTCTTTAGCGAATCTGAAGATAGTTCCTAAATTTTGAGCGAGCTGTATTTGCGTTAACGAGAGTTTACAGAGGCACAAGATAGAAGCTGTTCTCAGAGCACCTTCGGGGCATTTATTGGACTCTGATTAAATTGGTCTGTTCAACAGGTTTATGGTATAATTTTTTTAACACAAATGAAGGTGACAACCCAATTTGCATTTGAAGGAGTTTCAAGCGATGTTTAACATTATTGCCGGTTTGAGTATTCTTGCCCACTTAGCTTTGATAGGGTTACTGCTATTTTGTTGCTTTCGGACGAAGTCAAAGGGTGTAATATTTATTACTGCATTACTTCTTACGAGTGGGATTTTCAGTTCAATTTTTCAACACTTTTATCGCCCATATATAGATCAATGGGCAGCAGGTGAGATCAGTAACTGGTTAACGCGAAACATGACTACGGGAGAATTCATATTGACAGTTAGCTATATAAAATCCTTCCTATACAGATCTTTATTTGTGTTCGGTGTTTTTCTAATCTACAGAGAATGGCGACAGGGAAAGTTTCACCTCCCGCAACCTGAACACCGAGAGGAACTCGCGGTATAGGCATAGTCCATCTCATAGATACAAAATTGTCCCAACAAAGTAGGCGCGGTTTGCTGAGGTTTAAGAATTTAATTCGGTAATGCAACAACCTCTTGCTGTAGGAGCGAGCTTCGCTCGCGATCCCTAATGATTGCCGAAATATTTATTTACTCTTCATTAACCGCACCAATTGAATTTATAGTAAAGTTTAGAATTAATAGCACACTCTGCGTAGGTTCGGTTAGGAAACCGAACCTACCGAGAGATAAAAGTGTCTCTTTATTTTTAGTTTTCACTATAAATACTAAAGTTTGGACGATATTGTAAAGTTTATGCTGCCTTGTCGAAAGGCAGTGTCGTATCGGGTTGAAAATCGGTGCTAATATTCTGTGAGTTTGTTTTTCGCTTGAACTTGGCAGAAAATGATGCCACCGCCATTTGCG
>JAJEDN010000006.1 GCA_022821495.1 Candidatus Poribacteria bacterium | reverse complement strand
TTCTGATAACATGTCTTCTAAGCGGGAAAGAGGGGTCATTAGATATGTCCTTTCAATAAATGTCAGGTTTATTATGAAAGGATACCCTCTTTTCTGCTATTTGTCTGTAAAAAAGTTAAAATTGTCCAAACTATAGTAATAATTGTCACCAAACACTTTGGTAAACCGATAACAGAGAATAACCAACGGGCTGATGTCAATGGTGATGGCGTTATTAATATTCTTGACCTCGTCGCCATTGCAAATAATTTTTAACAGAGGACTTTAAGATTCGTATCTTAAACCCCCTATAGAAGCAATCCGCAGAAATATCCCAGCAAAAACATCCTTATCAGAGGACTTTACTTTAAGATGGATGCCTATTCTTTCCACCGTTGGATCAGTTTTGTATCTATGTCGAACTGATCTAAGATTTTTGTGATAATGAAGTTGAGTAGATCGTCTACGTTTTTGGGAAAGTGATAGAACCCGGGCATCGCTGGTAGGACGCAGACGCCTATGCGTGATAGTTTGAGCATATTTTCCAGATGGATGGGGCTGAGCGGTGTCTCGCGCGGCACGAGAACAAGTCTACGCTTTTCTTTGATGCACACATCCGCAGCGCGTTGGATCAGGTTGCGCGACATACCGTTAGCGATAGAGGCGATGCTCCCCATGCTACACGGCACGACAATCATCCCCTCCGTCCGGAAAGAACCGCTGGCAATTGGGGCAGCGATGTCCGATTCGTGGTGGTAGATAATCCGCGGTGAAGAAACACCAATAAGTGACTCCAACTCGAAATTATTGAGATCTATTTTAATCTGAAGTTCTTCAGATAAAGCGCGCGCACCCGATGCGGAAATTGTTAGATGTACCTCTATATCCTCATGCTCCGTGAGAACTTCAAGTAAGCGGACACCATAGATGCCTGCGCTCGCGCCTGTTATACCGATGATCAATCGCTTCAATTATTTAAATACTCCTCAGAGAAAGTTATGTCTATACCTCAGACTGTGTCGCGCCCGTGAAGTGTAATTATAACGTGAGTTTGATAAAGCGCACAAACTAAAAAGTTTGTGCTACAAGGGCCGTGAGGTGGCCCTTGAAAGAAAACACCACTTATCAAACTCCATCATCTATTATCAAACTGGCGTTAATTATACCAATTTCGGCGGAAATATCAAGGATAAACGAAATTCTTGACAGACTTGACAGAAAAATGCACAATAGGTATATTAAACGCAGAAATCTATCTGATGTAGCATGTCGATAGTACACATCACGAGGAACCTTATGAAAATCACTGATTTGGATACACCAACACTCGCCGCAGATCTGGATGTGCTTGAACAGAACATAGACGGAATGGCACAGCACTGTCATCAACTCGATATTCCGCTGCGTGTCCATACGAAGACGCATAAGGTGCCAGAAATCGCTAAACTGCAAATCGCTGCGGGTTCGCAAGGTATCACTTGTCAGAAGTTAGGCGAGGCAGAGGTGATGGTGGATGCAGGTGTTGATAATATCCTCATTCCGTATAATATCGTCGGGACACCGAAACTAAAACGATTAACTGCACTCGTCCAACGTGCTAAGGTTATTGTCGCGCTTGATTCAGAGGACACAGCAAAGGGCATCTCTGCGCAAGCAAATGCCGACGGCTGTGTTGTACCTGTTATCGTGGAACTCGATACCGGCAGTGGACGCTGTGGTGTGCAATCACCGCAAGCAGCCCAACGCCTCGCGCAACAGATTATGAAAATGCCAGGCATTGATTTCCAAGGCGTAATGACATATCCGAGCAACACGCGAGCAAAGCCGTTTATTGAAGAGACACTTGACTTGCTCTCAAGCGACGGAATCCCTGTGAACATCATCAGTGGCGGCGGCACAGGCTCGGAGGCAGCATCAAAAGAGATCGGTTGTACGGAGACCCGTAGCGGCTCTTACGTCTATGAAGGCATGACTCGGGTTGGCAATTCTGAGATGCTAACGCCTGAGCGGTGTGTGCTGCGCGTCATTGTAACCGTCGTCAGCACGCCAACGCCTGATCGGATTATTATTGATGGAGGGATGAAGACCTTTACGAGTTACCCACCAACGCCTTATGGACATATCATTGAACATCCCAACGCGAAGATTTATGGCATGTCGGTCGAACACGGACATGTTGATGTCAGCGAGTGTTCACACCGATTTAAGGTAGCGGAACAGCTCTCGGTCATCCCACTACATCAGGGGATGACGAGCAATCTTCACGACACGCTGGTAGGTATCCGAGGCGATACAGTTGAAACAACTTGGTGCATTGCAGGTAGAGGGAAGGTATTTTAAATAGGACTTACGCGAAATCTGTTTGTTTGAGGAATTGGAAGATGGGAAGGTTGGAAGCTAAGAGACTATCCTACGCTTTTCCGTTCCTTCCATCTATCATTTCAAATAAGACCAAGCATTATTTTTACGTATCAGGGGAGGAAGATCATGATTCTACCGACACCCGAAGAAAAAAGACAGTGGGAAGAAGAGGGGTATCTCGTTTTTGAAAACGCGATTCAGGGAGAGGATCTCAAACGACTCCAAAACGCTTTCGACCATTGGGCAGATGCGTGCAAAGCGGAATGGCTGGATAGAGTCGAAGCGGGGGATGCCGCTGCAACTTTCTATGATATCCCGAACCCGCTGGAAAAAGATCCGATTTTCATTGATATTATTGACTATCCAAGCTACTACGGCGCATTAATGGATTTCACCGACCATGACCTGATCCTATTGGGACCACAGGTTCGGACAGTGGCACCGTGGCCCGTGAGTTATACCGGATGGCATCCAGATGTGGGATATGACAATCCACTCCACATCAAAGTTCAAATCTACGTCAACGATGTCGAACCGGGAAGTGGTGAATTCGGTTTCGTACCCGGCAGTCATAAACCGGGTTCTGGTCCGTACACGCGTCCCATGCGGCAAGAGAGTATGACGGGACACAAAACTTTCCCCGGTAAAGCAGGCACAGCGATCATGTTCAATTCGTGTGGATGGCATGTTTCGATGGACAATCATTCTGATACACCCCGTAAGTCGATTATCCTGATTTACGAGAAGCGAACCCCCGGACGCATTGGACCCAAACAGTATGCTTCCATCTCAGAATATTGCCAGACACCCGAACGTCGTAAATTGTTTAGTTTAGACGGTTAACCAAAGAGAGGTATCATAATGCCACGCATTGACGCGCATCTGCACGTATTCACCAAAGCCTCCGCTGAGTTTCCGCGGGAGATATCGGACGTTTGGCCCGCTGAACGGGAAGAACCTGTTGAAAAACTCTTAGATGAGATGGAAAAACACCAGATTGATCAGGCAGTCCTTGTCCAGATGGCTGGTGCGAGTATAGAAAACCATCGTTACCTGCTGCAATGCCTCAAGGCGTATCCAAACCGATTTGTAGGGATCGGATTGGTTCCAGAGGGACATCCGAACCCTGTCGAACACATGGCAGAACTGACGGATAATACAGGGATTATCGGTTTTCGGTTCTCTACATTTGGGGGACCGCGTGATATTTTTGCGAAGATGGATGTCCGCGAGTTCGCGGCGTATCCGATCTGGAAGTGTGCTGCCGAACGCGATTATGTCTTGTGGCTCTATCCGAACGCCATCAATGCCCATCTTCTGCCGTACCTGATAGAAGCATTCCCACAGGTACGGATTGTGCTAAACCATCTCGCTGTGTGCCCAGGCGCAGGCAAATTCAGTTGGGACGAATTCGGGAGACCCCAAGTTCAGGTGACAGGTTACAACCTGTTTATGCACACCACCTATCGGCTCGCGCGTTTTGAAAATGTTAATGTGCATCTCTCCGGTCAGTATGCCTTTAGCAAGGAAGAGTTTCCGTATAAAGATTTGGCGGGATGGCACCATGGGCTTTTGGGCGGCTTTGGTGCGAAACGGTTGATGTGGGCAACCGATTTTCCATGGATCCTTGAAGAACCGGGGTATGGGAAACTGACGACGGTTATAGAAGAATTACTACCGAATCTATCTGAGGCGGAGCTGGCAGACATTATGGGCGGAAATGCAAAACGGATTTTACGGTTCCCTGATCTTTGATTGCTCTTATTGGCTACTATCTCAGGCTTTCATAGACCTCATCATGTTTTCCGATCGCAAACCAGACGAAGCCTTCTTCGTCTTCAAACGCCACTGCTCGATACCCTCTGGTAACTCTGACTGACCAATAGTCGTATCCTTCAAGTTTCTTGAAATTAAGGGAAGGATAGTTTGGGTTTTCCTTGAGTTGTTGGAATTGTTTGTCGGCAAGTCTTTGAACACGTGCTGGAAGGCTTCGGTAATTCGCCCAAAAACGACGGGTTGTCTTGTGGATGTGCCTTGATCTGTTTGATCTATAGATACTTGAATCTCCCTGCCCGGACATCTTCGAGTGCTTCTTTGCGAAATTGATCAAGCTTCCCAGCTTTCACGTCTGCCTCGAACTGCTTTTCCCATGCTTCTTCCTCGTCAACGAGTGCCTCATGAAGTCTCTTTTCGAGGATTTTCAGTAAGAGGACTTCTGTCGGTGCCTCACACTTGACTTTTGGAACCTCTGGAATCCACCCGAGCCAGTTGGTTCCGTTGCTTTGGATGTGGGCGGTATAGGTCTCCTCAAAGACTTTGTCTTGAATTTCGACCCTCTTTATTTTTTCCATAGTTTTCTCCCTTGAGATCCAGTAAGCCAGATTTTTTCAGAATTGGCAGGTAGCACCATCTAAGCTGATACTTAAGATTATACCATAGACCACCGGTGAAATCAATCCGAAAACCGTGAATCAAGAAGATAAAAATCAGAATCTGCTGTTGGCTTGAAATTCAAACGCACTCTCAATCTGTTCAAGTTTTAACACTTCAAGCTGCGGTGACAGGTGAATTGCGATAACATCAAAACGGCAGGGTGCGTCAAATAGGTTATGCGTTTGTAGATATGCCAAGGCGACTTTGGAAATCTGTCGCTGCTTCTGCACTGTTACGGCGGCTTGCGGTAGTCCGAATTTGAGGCTGCGTCGCGTTTTAACTTCCACAAAAACGATACAATCACCATCCTGTGCCACAAGATCAATTTCACCGCGGACGGCTCGGTAATTCTGGGCAAGGATTTCATACCCGCGCGCTTTAAGATGTGCAACTGCCAATGCCTCACCCGTTTTTGCGATATTCAAGCGTGAATGATCCATTGTGCACTTCCTCTATAAAGCCTGTCTGTCAAAGCACTATCTATATTTGCGCTGTTTTAATTATCTGGAAGGAGTTTAAAGGTGTGTCGATGGACATCGGATACACCAAACTGAGCAATCGCTTGGCGATGTTTGGATGTTGGATAGCCTTTGTGTTGACGGAATCCGTAATTCGGATAGGTGCGATCTAACGCAATCATGCGTCCATCGCGGGTAGTCTTGGCAATAATGGAGGCAGCTGCAATAGAATAGCTTCGGCTGTCGCCTTTCTTAATTGCTTCGCCTCGGATATCTACTGCGGGAAAATTTATGCCGTCAATGAGGAGGTAATCAGGTTGGGGGATGAGTTTTTCAATCGCTTGCCGCATCGCTAATAGGGTCGCTTGAAGCACATTCAAATCGTCAACAATGCGATTGTCCACAGCGCCGATACCTACGGACACAGCAACGTTGTGAATTTCATCACATAATCGGTCGCGTTGCTTCGGGGTTAACTCTTTTGAATCCTTCAAACCCTTGATGCCGCAATCGGTCGGTAGGATGACTGCAGCGGCAATGACGGGACCAGCCAATGCGCCTCGACCTGCCTCGTCAATGCCTGCAATCTGTTTGTAGCCGTTTCGTTGACAAGCACGCTCAAAAGCGTCCATTTGCATGCGATTACTCTCTGCGTTCTCTGACGCGTGCGGCTCTCCCTGTACGATCCCGCAAGTAATACAACTTCGCGCGCCGGACTGCGCCATATCGGACAACCTGAATGCTTTCAATATTCGGCGAATGCAGTGGGAATGTCCTTTCACTGCCGGCACCAAATGCGACGCGCCGGACTGTAAAGGTTTCCTTGAGTCCGCCGTGCGCGCGACGAATAACAGTTCCTTCGTACGCCTGAATTCGTTCCTTTTGGCCTTCTCGGATCCGTGTATTCACCTTGACGACATCGCCAGGACCGAACTCAGGGATATCGCTCTTCATATATTGATTTTCAACAGATTCAATCAAGTTCATAATTGTTTCTCCTTTAGGACTCACGCAATTTTCCCATGAGACTCCACATATTATGTACTGCAGGCGAGGTTTGAAACCTCGCCTGCGGGGGTTTGCGTAAGTCTTGTCCTTCTTACATCATAGAACTTAGGCACCTACGATTGGCAGCGAGGTCTCAAACCTCACCAGCGTCGTGGGGTAGTAGGTGCTGATAAAAAAAATAATGATTCCTGCTTTGATTTAGTCTACTAACCCTGCGGCTTTAAGAATTGCGATGTCTTCCTCGCTCAATTCCAGTTTCTGGATCAGGTCTGGCCGGCGTTTCGCCGTGCGTTTGAGAGCCTCTGCATATCGCCATTTCTCGATATTCTCATGATGCCCACTTAGAAGCACGTCCGGCACACAGACACCAGCGAATTCAGCAGGCCGTGTATAATGCGGATGGTCAAGCAGATCTTGACTGAACGAATCAACGTGTGCGGATTCATAATCACCAAGCGCGCCCGGCAGGACACGCCCGACCGCATCAATCAAAACAAGTGCTGCGATTTCACCACCGCTTAAGACATAGTCCCCGATAGAAATCTCAGTTGCCACCAATTTATCGCGAACCCGTTCATCAACGCCTTTATAACGCCCGCACAAAAGAATAAGATGCGATTCCAATGACAAGGATTCTGCGAGTCCCTGCGTCAGTGGTATGCCTTGCGGCGTTAGGTAAACAAGATGCGCCGTTTCCGTCGGGTTCAATGCGGCAACCGCTGCAAAAATAGGTTCGGGTTTAAGGATCATTCCCGCGCCGCCCCCATAAGGGTAATCATCAACGGATTTATGTTTATCGGTTGCCCAATCGCGAAGATTGTGAAGATTGACGGTGAGTGTAGCAGCGTCTTGCGCGCGTTTAAGAATTCCGGTCTCTAAAGCGGGCACGATTATCTCTGGAAACAGGGCGAGAACATCAATTTTCATTTTAGCATAGGCTGGTAACCTGAATTTTTAGGACGCCGCCCGTCCGTAAAAATCCTTACGCCTCGTCCGCTCTGGGTTCATCAATCAGTTCGAGAATCACCTTTTTATTTGCCCGCAATCCGGCGGTATAGAGGATACTCCTTATGGCTTTCAGCGTTCGCCCGTATCTACCGATGATTTTCCCTAAATCCGCTTCTGTGACGGTTAACTCGATAATAACCACCGTTTCGCCGGTTACTTCACGGACTACCACTTCATCAGGATAATCAACGAGAGACTTTACGATGTATTCAATCAAATCTTTGAACATAGTTCACTTTTGGGTTTCGGTAGATGCGCCACCAGCTGCGTTCTTAGGATCTATTACTAAAGAGTTATTCTTCTTCCTCGGCGGATTCGTCGGATGTTTCTTCAGTAAGGAGAGTTCCGGCTTCAGGTTCTGTTTCTTGCGTTTCAGTAGGTTCGGTGTCATCCGCCTTTTGGACTTCCGCTTCGGCTGTCTCGGAGGCTTCTGTTCCAGGCATTGGTCTTCCCAATTTTTCGTATTCAAATTTCATCAGAATCCCGCTTTTGGAGAGCAACCGTTTTGCCGTATCAGAGGGTTGCGCGCCCCGCCGTAACCATTTCAAGGCTTTCTCTTCATCAATGAAGACATCTGCGGGATCCGTTAACGGATTGTAATGACCGAGGCGTTCCAAAAACACACCATCTCTCGAAGCCCGTGCGTCAGCCGCGACGAGCCGATAAAAAGGACGTTTCTTCCTACCGTGTCGTTGTAATCTAATTCTAACTGCCAAAAAATACCTCCTCGTGGTATCTATACGGTTTCCGTAAGAAGTGCACCTTTTAAATTAGAGGTTCACTTGTGGCTATTTGCGGCGTCTTCGTTTCCGAGGCTTTCTCGATGCCTTCTGTTTTAGGCGTGGAAGTGCCCCTATTTTCTGCCCCATCTGCGGCATTGCCATCGCCGTCTGCTGGCTTAACATACGATTCATCATCTGGAGTTGCGAGACCAGCATGTTTATCTGATTTACAGTGGTGCCGCTGCCTTTAGAAATACGGAGTTTTCGACTTCTATCTAACAATCGAGGGTTCTGTCGTTCCTCAAGCGTCATTGACTGGATGATCGCCTTTGCGGTTTGCAAATGGCTCTCATCGGGTGTCAGGTTTTTAACCGGCAGCTGATTCTTAAAAGGCATCAGATCCATTAATTGGTCCAAGGGTCCCATATTTTTCAGCTGCTCTAACTGTGTAAGAAAATCGTTAAAATCTAATCCTTTGTTTTCTGTAAGTTTACGTTCAAGTTCTTTAGCTTGATCCTCGCTAAAGACGTCTTCTGCTCTTTCAAGCAAGGTTTGGAAATCACCTTGTCCGAGGATGCGCGAGGACATCCGCTCTGGATGGAATTCCTCCAATGAGGAAGCCTCAATTTTTTCCCCGACCCCGATAAACTTAATCGGTTTCTGAGTAATATGTCGGATCGAAAGTGCTGCGCCGCCGCGAGCATCGCCATCCATTTTCGTAAGGATAACACCGTCAATATCGAGATCATTATTAAAATTTTCAGCGACATTTATAGCATCTTGCCCGGTCATTGCATCGACAATGAGGAGAATTTCAGACGGATTGACGCGCGCTTTAATCTGCCGCAGTTCACCCATCAATTCATCATCAATATGTAACCGTCCAGCAGTGTCAATAATAACGCAGTTATGTCCATGTGCCGAGGCTTCCTTGACAGCAGCCTCAGCGATGTCAACGGGAGAGACTTCCGTTCCCATTGAAAACACGGGTGTTCCTGTCTGTTCGCCGAGTACTTGTAGCTGCTTAATAGCGGCAGGGCGATATACATCAGCGGCAACGAGAAGCGGTTTCCGTCCCTCTTTATGAAATCTGAGGGCTAATTTCGCTGCGACAGTCGTTTTACCAGCACCTTGTAAACCGGTGAGCATCACGACGGTAGGACCACTGGATGCGATCTGGATTTTCTCAGCCTTATCGCCCATCAATTGGGTCAATTCTTCGCCAATAATTCGGGCGATCTGTAGTTCAGGCGTAAGACTCCCGAGCACTTCTTGACCCAGCGCGCGTACTTTAATCTGCTCTATAAACTCACGTGTGACTTTATAGTTAACATCTGCTTCCAGAAAAGCGCGGCGCACTTCACGCAAGGTATCAGAGATATTATTCTCTGTCAGTTTCCCTTGTCCTTTGAGTTTTTTGAAAGTGCCTTGTAACCTATCGCTTAAACTCTCAAACATTATCGCTGCGTCCTTTTTCTGAAAGTGCGAGCTATCCCCGCGACTTCCACTTGCTGCCCAAAATACGGAATTACCGATGACTTTCTCAATGTTAGCAAAACAGTGAACCGAAATGCGTAATATCGCATAGAGACACACTCATCCCTAATTGTATAATTATAGCAAATTTAACCGCCGATGTCAAACTTTTTTATCTGTGTTTACATTGTTAGCGTTCTGTTTTGATATTTACATGAGAAAGTTTTCAGAAATTGTTGATAAGTGGATGGTTTTTAGCATTCATCTGTTGGAAAATAAAACCAACATATTAGATGTCCATAATATCTGAAGTAACAGTTACCCCGTACCTGCAGCAAAAAATGGGGATACGTGATGCGTATTAATTGTGTTGACAAAATTCACGGCGGATAGTAATATAACGTTCAAAATCGTAAAAGTCTGTTTCGAGTTGTAGGCTGCTACTTACAAGCCGTATTATTCTGGAGGTTTTTAATGAAGATAACAAAATTAGAGACATTTCTGGTACAACCGCGTTGGCTCTTCCTTAAAATCCATACCGATGAGGGGTTGGTGGGACTCGGTGAGCCAATTTTAGAAGGTCGTGCCAAAACGTGTGCGCAAGCTGTTGACGAACTCGCGCCATACCTCATCGGTGAAGATCCGAGGCGCGTGGTCCACCACTGGCAGGCAATGTATCGTCATGCATTCTACCGCGGTGGTCCCATTCTCACGAGTGCGCTGAGTGGCGTGGAACAGGCACTTTGGGATCTTGCGGGCAAATCGCTCGGTGTTCCAGTCTATCAACTCTTCGGTGGACCGACACGCGACCGTATCAGACTCTACAAAGGCGGCGGCGATCCGGACGGTATCAAAGAATGGATTGCCCAAGGATTTACCGCTTTCAAGACGGGGCCTGCAGGCGGCAGACCCGCGCGTATCATTGAGAACAAAGCCTTCATCGATAGAGCCGTAGATCACTTCGCAGCCCTCCGTGAAGCCGCGGGCCCAGAAGTTGACTTAGCGATCGACTTTCACGGTGCAGTCAGCCCACAAACCGCAAAGGTGCTGATTAAAGCGTTGGAACCCTACCAACCGATGTTCATAGAAGAACCGATTCAGTGCCAAAATGTGGACACACTTGCCGAAATTGCGAGAAGTACGCATCTCCCGATAGCGACAGGTGAACGGGTTTTCACAAAATGGGGGTTCCGCGAAATTTTAGAGAAACAGGCAGCATCTATCCTGCAGCCCGACCTCTGTCACGCAGGCGGTATCAATGAAGTACGTATCATTGCAGGCATGGCGGAAGCCTACTACGGTGGTATCGCGCCTCACAACCCGCTCGGTCCGATCTCCTTAGCGGCGTGTATCCAGTTAGATGCCTCCATCCCGAACTTTGTGATGCAGGAGCATACTACGCTCGGTGAAGGCTACCTCAAGAACCCGTTTGTCTTCAAAGATGGGTTCGTCGAACTCCCGACCGGTCCAGGACTCGGCATCGAACTCGACGAAGACGCACTCGAAGATAAAATTGACCACGATTGGCAGAATCCAACCTCCTATCATCCTGACGACGGTTCCGTTGTTGATTGGTAAAGGAATAGTTATAAGTTGTTGGTTATAAGTTATCAGTTAAGAGGCTTCCGATACCTTTTGCTAACCCTCAGTGCTTCAATTGCCTAAGGGCGATTACAAAGATGATCAAACATCAGCAACCAGACTTATAACTCAGAAAAATTATGAAATTTATAATGTTCACAAAGCATCTGGAAGGTTTAGAAATTCCAGAGATTATCACCGCATTACAATCAGTCGGTGTAAGTGGTGCGGATCTGTGTGTTCGTCCGGGCTATCCGGTGAACCCAGAAAACGCGACAGAAGCCCTGCCTGCCGCTGCGAAGCAATTCGCCGATGCGGGTCTATCTATTCCACTTGTCACAACGCCCGGCGATTTCCTTGATCCAACACAGGAAGAGACACTTCGCGTCTATGCTGCTGCAGGTGAAGCCGGTGTCGAAAATATCAAATTAGGATATTGGCATTGGCACGCTGAAGATGGCGGCTATTGGGCGCAGGTTGACGCTATTCGTAAGCAGCTGGAAGGGTTCGCAAAACTCTCCGAACAATACGGACCCCGGACGTGCATCCATAACCACTCCGGGACTTCTATGGGGCTGAATTCGTGTGCAGTGATGAACCTTGTCAAAGATTTCGACCCACAGCACGTCGGGGTTTTTGCCGATACTGGGCATCTGTCCATCGTCGGTGAACCGATTAACATGGCGCTCGATATCGTCAAATCACATCTTGCGGTTATGGCGTTCAAGGACCTGGCACGTTCACCGGGTATGGGCGGCGGTAGGGTCGTCCGGATGGGAAAAGGTTTCGTTGATTGGGAGACAGCGGTAAAAACGCTACAAGCCATCGGATTTTCAGGTCCCGTAAGCTTCCATAGCGAATACAGCGGCGAGCCTGTGGACACTGTCATTGACCTCGCGCGTGTAGATGTCCGATTCATTAGAAATTTATTAAAGACTGTCTCATAAATACCAGTTCGCATATCTCTAAAGAAAACCTATATTGGGGAATGCAATGTAAGTCCCCCTGATAAGGGGGATTTAGGGGGTTTCTTCCGTACGAAATCCTTACTGGCAATACTGTCAAACTATTTATGAGATGCGTTGTAGAGAAGTAAGGGAAAATAGCATGTCACAATTTCAGTTAGGTTTAAACACAAGCACAATCCGTCCTGCTGGATTAATGGATAAGATTCGGATCGCTGCCGAAACCGGTTATTCAGCGATTGAACTGTGGAACGACGATTTAACGGCTTACGAGGCACAAGGTGGTTCGCTCGCCGATGTCAAAAGCGCGCTCAACGACTACGGACTTTCAGTACCTACCGTTATCGCATTACACGGTTGGCTCAACACAACAGGTACGGAGCATGCGGAAGCGATTGAAGAAGCGAAACGGCGGATGGTGCAGGCTGCTGCTGTCGGTTCGACCTATATCATCTCAAGCCCACCGCGTGAAGTCGCTGATCTCCAGTTAGGCGGTGAGAACTACCGTGAACTCCTCGAACTTGGACGCGAATTCGGTGTTAAACCTGCTATGGAATTTCTCGGATTCGTGGACGGTGTTAACCAAGTCAAACACGCATGGGAAGTGATGGAGGTCGCAGACCATCCAGATAGCACGATTGTGCTTGATCCGTTCCATATCTATCGCGGTGGCGGGGAAATAGAGGATATGGCAGGCATCCCCGGCGAAAAGATCGCTGTCTTCCACTTTAACGATGCCCCTGCCGAACCCGCGCGTGCCGAGCAATCAGATGCAGATAGGGTGTATCCCGGCGATGGCATCCTTGACCTCGGAAAGATGATCTCTATTCTGGAAGATGCAGGATATACCGGTGTTATCTCGCTGGAGTTGTTCAACCCAAATTATTGGGAGCAAGACCCCACAGAAGTTGCTCGTATTGGGTTAGAGAAGATGCAGGCTGTCCTAGATGACTAGAAAATAAGTGATAAGGAGGTACCGATTGGAAAACGGACAAAAAAGAATTAGCGACTTGTTTGATGGAAGGAAAATTTTTAACATCCCAAAGTATCAGCGTGCTTACGCTTGGGAAGAACAACAGCTCAAAGATTTTGTTGAGGATATAGAAAATCAGAAACCTGATCGAAGTTATTTCTTCGGCACAATCCTGTTTCAGGCACAACCGCGGCGTGAAGGATTTGAGATAATTGACATCGTTGATGGTCAACAGCGGATTACAACACTCATTATCTTTATGAAGCTGCTTTTGGCAGAACAGAAAAAATCAGGCAGTGATGTTACAATGCTAGAGGATACCTATATCCAGATTTACGATAGGTACAAACTCCGTGTTTTAGAGACCGATAATGACTTCTTCACATCCTACATCTTGCAGGATAACCGACCCGACGATAGTCAAGTGCACACTCCGTCCCAAAGGCGATTGCTTGAAGCAAAAGACTTCCTTAGTCAAACTATAAAAGCACGTCCAGACAAGATCGAGAAATTCATAAATACAATTGAGAGCATGAAGGTCCTAACTTATTCCGTTGAGGATAAAGCCGAGGCGACTCTCATCTTTGAGACGACCAATGATCGTGGCAAATCGCTGACCAGTCTGGAGAAAACCAAAAGTTTTCTGATGCACAAAACCTATATTGTATCAGACAATCCCGAAACCGAGCTAGACGCTCTCCAAAATCGGTTCAGCGAAATCTACCGCAGCTATGAGGAAATAGAATCTCGCGTAGATGAAGATGCGATATTACAGTACCACTTCATCGCTTTTTTTAAAGAGTGGCGTAGCAAGAGTGATTACCAACGTCCTGTCCAAATGATAAAGCAGAAGGTGAATGGACTAATCAATGAGGATAGCACGGCAGAAGCAGAGACGTTCATAGACCGGTACAGCCGAGAATTAAAAGAGAGTTTTGAAATTGTAAGGACACTGTTTACGAGTCCCGAACCTTATCTTCTTGATATATTTGCCCTTAGCCGCCAAGCGACATTTTACCCTCTACTTATCAAAACATACAGATCGGATAATTCGGATACCAAGGATAATTTCAAACAGGTTGCACAATTAGTGGAAATTATTTGTTTCCGCCTTAGTATTATCGGATCCAGAGCAGACAAAGGACGTGAGTTTCTTTACGGGCTAGCGAAGCGTTTTAATGGAGATTTCCAGCAACTTATCCGCGAACTTCAAAAGTTTATTAGAGACAATTGCGGGAATTGGACTTTTGAACGCGCTCTTGAATCACCTTCTTTCCATTCTGATGTGAATCTAAATGAACAGCGGTATCTCTTTTGGAAATACGAGAATTATCTCAGAGAGAAAAATGGTTATTCCGAGATGATGTCCTATGACGAATTTACCAACACCAAACCACGGTCAAAATTCTCAATGGAACACATCATCCCGCAAAATCCTAAGGACAGTAAGGTTGTTATAGATGACTCAATCCTGTCAATTACCGATTTTGAATCGCAAGAATTTAAGGAGGAGTATCTCCACAGTATTGGGAATTTGACAATTGATACGGTCTCCGCGAATGCCAGTAAATCAAATCAAGCATTTGAAGACAAAGATCAAAAGTATTTCCGCAGAGCACCACTCATGGCGCAAAACGAATTGCGCGATTTCCTGAATGATGAAACAGGACAATGGGATGCAGCTTCTATTTCAAATAGAGCGAACGCAATTCGTTTCTTTGCTTTGGCACGTTGGAATCCTCGGAAACCGGGGCAGAAAGCCTCAGAAATTGACGAAGATATCCGTTCTCGGATTTCCAATGAGGCATTAGAGGAAGATTTTGATGATTTAGAAGATTTTGATGATATAGAGGAAGATTTTTTGGAGGATGAGGCATTAGAGGAAGATTTTGATGATCCAAATGAGGCATTGAGTGAAGCATTCAGAAAGGCTGTTAAAGGCTGTTAATGAGGCATCAGATCTAGCGGGCAATGAGGAGACAATCGAAGATCTTGAAGATATTTGATCGTCTATAGAGGAACCGGTCGAGTAGTTAAAGTGCTTCTAACATACGAACTTTTGTCCTTGACAAGCACAGTATCGTCTGCTATTATTAATCTCAAGTCAAACGCCCTTACAGAAAAAATGCCCAATTGTGGCAATATTTTACCGAGGCGCAGGCATTGGCACTTATTGGCATACACACGATGCAAGGCAGACAGGGTTCATCGCTCGGGCACCTCAAATGCAATCTACTGTAGACCGGCTGATGCTCCATATTGCAAGGGGCACCGTTAACAGTCCTTTCATCTCACTGACGCGGTCGTACGGAATTGCTCTAAATTATGCCAATTTCTTTGGAAACGAGGTTCCTACACGAGAATGTCCAGCGTACGTTTATGAAATAGAGATTAATGAACCGATATTTCCAGAGCTTAAACTACTGGATCCAATCAAAGAACTTGCGCCAATTTTACCACCGCCTCTTGGTATCCATCCACCATATCAACATGATGGGGGTCCCGCTTTCTTGCTGGGTGTTGTTGACCCCATAAATATGAGGAAGTTCCTGACGCAGCACGCACCACAACCCCCTGCCAGTGCTGGAACACCCAGAACACCTAATCTTACAATCGCTTTAGAAACACTTGTGAGAACATTACGGGACGCAGAAATCCTCGCAGAGGGCATAATACCTGAAAGTTGTGTAAACCACCAGTTTGAAGTCTATTAACCGAGTGCTCTACGCGGAAATAGGAGAAGTCGTCATGTCCAAACATCAAACGCAGATTATTAAAACAGCACCTTATCAAATCCATACCATCTCTCTTAAAGAACTTGTATCCAGCAACGAATTAATAGAATTCTTGAGAGTAGAAGTCCCTTATGGAGAAGCGTACGGTCGGATTCCATTTGCTCGTGTGCTCTACACTTTTAACGGTATTGAACAAGAAAAGGCCGTTCCCATAGATCTTGATAAAGGAGCTTTCAGCGACAGCAGCTTTGAGAACGTGTTTGAAGACGAAGGACTTGAAAGAACCTTCCGAGAAATTGCCCCTACAGTTTTTCAAAATGCTGCCCCACAAATCATTGAAGCTGTTAGCAAAGTCGCTCTTTCCGGCTAATATTCTATAGTACAAATTGGCCGAAGTTTAACAACTATATTTGTCCAACTGATTTAACATCATTAGTTTTCGAGTGCGCCGATTTACTGATATGGTCAGGCTTCCCAATCCCAACTCCCCATAGGGCAATTCATTCCACATTGTCTAAGTTCCACTTTACCAGAAACAGAATGACGATAAAAAACCAGATTTTTCTGTTGCTTTTTTAACGTTATATGTTATAATTGATGATAATGTGTTGGCTCCCTTCCAATTTCTAAATTTAAAAAGCCAGACTTCCATTTAGAAGAAGGCAATGTTAGAAATCCAATTCTTGAACGCTGCAGGTGAGGTATATTAGGAAATTAGATTTATGACTTATATTGACGGATTATTGTCATCGTTGACGCGTGTTAAGAAAGCACGCTCGTTGCGCGCCTCCTCTTGGGACACGACAGGCAGAAATGACGATGCATGGAACGTTGAACCCGGTGAAACCTGTGTTATCGCAGATATTCAAGGACCGGGGTGTATCAATCATATCTGGATGACGCAACCGAACGGTTATCGAAATGTGCTGATTCGGATGTATTGGGATGATGAAGAACATCCGAGCGTCCTCTGCCCATTAGGCGACTTCTTTGGACTCGGCAACGAGATCGTTAATTCTTACGACTCCATCCCGTTCTCCGCCTCCACACACCAAAACAACACTTTCAATACAGGCTGTGCGCTCAACTGCTACTTACAAATGCCTTTTAATCGCAGTGCGAGGATTGAACTCGTCAACGAAGGCGATACAACGCATCGTCAATACTTCTATGTTGACTATGAACTGTATCCTGAACCGCACGGTGAGGATATCGCTTATTTCCATGCACAATTCCATCGTGAAAACCCGTGTGACGGTTGGGGACATGAGATTACCGTAAATACGCCCGAAGCCAATATCATCAATGCCGAACGACTGGCTTGGGACCAGAATTACCTTATCTTATCTGCCGAAGGTAGAGGACACTATATCGGTTGTAACCTCTCGGTTACCAACTTTCAAGGTACATGGTGGGGCGAAGGCGATGATATGATCTGGGTGGATGGCTATAAATGGCCCCCGGATTTGCACGGCACGGGTTCAGAGGATTACCTCAACCAAGCATGGGGGATGCAACAAAACGCCTTTGCACACAATGGCTCTTCTATTCACGAAAATAATACTGAGGGTTACCAAACCTCTTATGTCTATCACATCGAAAACCCAATCCGTTTTGAAAAAGAAATTCGGGTCACAATTGAGCACGGACACGGCAATCACCTCAGCAACGAGACATCCTCTGTCGCATACTGGTACCAAATTGAACCGCATGCCCCGTTCGGCATTTTACCTATTGCGCAACGCAAACCCGTACTGAAAGATGAATCTGGCGCGTGGCAGATTGAAGCGTCAGCACAAACACCTTCAGCGAAACTTGTGCTTAACGATGAGATGACAGAAATGAAATCGAAAATCATAAAAAACCTCTGACGAGATTTTTCTGATGATGAAATTGCCTCAGAAACCATAACTACTGCAACCGAATAAAAAAGCAGAAATGGAGCGAGAAAGAATAGATGCACACCGGTTTTCAGAAAATATTAGCCGCTTGCATTGGACACACCGAAGAAGAGACGGATCAACCCGACGATGTACAGCGCGATGATGAATCCCAAACGGAATCGGAAATTACAACCGACGATAATTCCGTAGATACTACCGAACCCACAGATACAACGGTTTCCGAACCCACGGAAACTGAGGACAACGATGTACCGTCCCCGTTAGAGGAATCACCTCCAACGGATGAGGTTCCGGCTGTTACTGTGGACAAAAGTGCCGAAACGCTTACCGAGAGTGATCCAGGTCCCGTAGATGAAACCACTGAACCAGACAGCGACGACGTTTCTGGTGAGATTTCAGATGCTGCGCCCGCTGATGCAGACGACCCACCGCAATCATCAGACACTGCTGATTCGGTTTCCGAGGAAGACACAGTGCCTGATACAGAGCTTGTATCGCCTGAACAGGAAACTGAGGACACTATAGAGGACAGTCCACAGGTTGCTGATAGCGAAGTCCCAGAAACCGAAACAGAAGAAACAGACGAAAGCGAAAATACCGAAACGGAACCTGAACGTCCCGCCTTAGAACTTGGGATTATTGAGGAAGTTTACGACTTTGTGGAAATGTTTGAACAAAGTACTGTTTCAGGGACAGAACAAGCATCCGCAAGTGGGGTAGATCGCTCCGGCGGTGTTACAAAACCAGCCATCTTTGAACATCCAACGCCAACAGAGGCTGCTAAAATAGACTACACCGTTTCACTCCCCGATGTTGCTGACCAAGAGCAGCTTTTCCTACACTTTTCTGTAGGCTTGCGGGACGGTGTTGTTTTTGATGATGAAGCACGCCAACCCGGGGGCGTAAAATTCGCCATCGAAATTTTCGATCTTCATAACAATTCAGACTTGGAAGTTACAGCAGACAGATGTTTTGAAGCAGTGTCAACAGAGTGTCGCTGGGAAGAAAAAGGGGTTGAACTGACCCACTACGCTGGTAGAGAAATCGTTGTGTCATTTCTGACAGAATGCAATGTAACAGGTAATAGCAACTACGCTTGGGCGTTGTGGGGCAAACCACAGTTGCGAAAACTCAAACAATCCGACCTCCGAAAACGAAAAAGAGATGCAGAACCAGAGCTGCGATGCGGCATTGCGATTCTACATTATAGTGATGAAAGGACAGAGTTCCTTGAGTTCAACCAACCTACGTCAACAGCAGTTTCCACGCTAACGGATATCTGCCTCGAATCCTCGGAATCAGAAGAGTCCCCGATCAAAGTATCACTCTACACAGCACTACCGAAATTAGAAATCGTGAGTGTAGGCGCGACAGCTGCGATTGTCGGAGCGGGTGAAGACTTTGAAATCCAATGTACGCTACGGAACATTGGCACCGCGCCACTCGGTAGGGCAGACGAGGTTCGGCTCTCTATCAACGGTGTGAAGTTAAGGCGTGGACGACCGAGACAAACAGTTAGAGAACTGGAACCCGGCGAAGACACCTCGGTTTACTGGGTAGCGCGTCGTTTTTCGCATTCAACAGTAGTCGCTATCGCTGTTTCACTCAAATGTCAAACCGCAGCAGGTGAAGCGCGTGATACAGCACAAGGTTCTGTTGCGATTCGTCCGACCGCCCCGAAACTTGAATCCAAAATAGTGAAAGAACTCCATACCTACACAGTTGAAGGCGGTAGCGTCGTAATAGGTAATAAAAATCTCCGCGTTGTTTTTGTTCGCGGTGCAGAAACTACAGCAGAAACTAAAACTGATAAGGGCGGCAAAAAACCTGTCTCCGTCAGCGAAAAACCTGCTGACATCGGTTTTGAGTATTATATCCTATTTGTTGGGAAAGGCGGTAACTATCAACAGGTGGCAACCAGCCCCGCGCTTGCTGAAATTGCCTATTTAGACGCATCACAAGCCCGTCAATCAGTTCGGCTTGTTCCGACCGAGTACCAACTCTCGGGGAACAATCTGGGTGAATCTATCATCCGGCTAACCGGTACAGAAACGGATGCTGATGGTGTGAAATGGAGCTATGCGACACAGTGGACACTTACCGAAGATGCCAAGCGTATTAAAACGGAATCTGAGTTACAAACCGATGGGAATCGGGAACTCCTATCTTTCCAGGGTCCAATGCTTTATGCAGGACAAGGGCGTAATCGGGACCGGAAAACAGCAGCCCTCTTTCCGGGTCTTGAATTTTTGGAGAATGAGGAACGTTCCTCAAGCACGCGTGATGCAGCCCCGCCACTCAACAACCGTCTGGTGCCACACCCGTACAAGATTACTGTGCCAGTCATGGCAGTAGAGATGCAAAAGTCGCTCGTCGGTATTATTTGGAATCCGCTTGACAAGTGGGATGGCGAGAATCAGATGCTCTCTGCGACATTCGCCTCACCTAATTGGCATCAATCTCAGAAGAATCACGCGCTCGGGGTATTCCTACCAACTATACCGACATGGGTCCAGGAGAATCATACGGAGGCTTCTATTCCGTATCCGCTGACACCCGCGCGTCCGATCTCCATCAAAACTGAAATTATTGTTGATGGCAATTCCTCAATTCTGGATGCGGTCACGCATTGGACAGATGCTTACGGCTCCCCTGAACCCTTACCATTACCACGTAGCGACGAAGAAGAGGTCCTGCTTTCACGACACGGGTTTATGCACACAACATGGGACGAAGATACCCGAAAATCTCGACATTGTGTTGGCTGGGCAGCGCACAACGAACCCGGTTTCGGTACGCTGCTCTGGTACGACTACCTCGCTACGAAAGATGAAGCAGTGAAAGAGCGAGCCTTGGAAATTGCAAGAAATACTATAGCAGACTCTGGTCCAGAGGGGTTGGCGGCACGAGGTTCCTGTCACATCTTAAGATGGGAATTTCCTTTCTATATGGGTAATATTGATGCTGCGTTAGGTTACATGGAATCGGAAACACAGCAACGTGTTGCCACACAAGAATCCGATGGCAGTTGGCGATGGCATCCGACAAGCGAAAAAACTGCCCCGCTCGGCAACGCGGGCGAAGCCGTACTCGGCACCTGTGCTGAATCGGCACTTCTCCTCCTGAAACATGCACGAATCACAGGCAATAAGACTTCGCGTGAGGCAGGGGTGAAGGCACTGAAATTCATGAAACAATTCTCAGTCCCCCGCGGTGCACAAATGTGGGAATGCCCGATGTATCAACCGGATGTTCTCGCGGCTGCACATTCGATCGGTGCTTACGTTGAGGCTTATGAAGTTACGGGTGAGAAAGCATATCTCAAGCGTGCACTCTATTGGGCAGAAACTTCATTACCGTTTCTCTATCATTGGCATCTCCCTGACCGACCCGGTATGCGTTTCGGCTCGATTCCGGTTTTCGGTACAACTTTCTATACACACCCTTGGTTTGGCGTACCTGTGCAATGGAATGGGTTAGTTCTTGCCTATTATTTACAACGTTTGAACCAGCATACCGAAGATGAAAGGTGGCATCAGATCGCTGAAGGTATTACGGTGAGTGCTATGTATCAGCAGTGGGAAGATGGCGAGCTGAAAGGTACTTATCCTGATGGTTTCTACGGTTTTTGCACTGAGGGCAAAGGCCCCCATCTGAATCCTGAGGATATTATAGTGAATGTCTACACACTCCGGGGACTTGATCCAGGAATTAAGACGGCTATCGCTGGCAATGTCCATCTGAGTTCCGGCGCAAAAGTAGACGCCCTCACCGTGTCCGATGCGGGGCAGCTAAACTGGCAACTCAGTTATGCCGAAAACGAGGTAAGTCACGCACTGATTGTTGGTTACGGGCGTGCCCCACGGGGACTTCAAGCTCGGTATCAGTTTGCTTCACCCTCGGATGACACACCAATCCCAGATGCGGATGCCCCTTCAAACCACTCTGAGCCAGCTGACGGATTAAACAAATACGCGGAAACTGAGATTCCCGCTGCGACGCGAACGCTTGACGACGTTGAATCTGGATGGCTCTATATTGAAGATAAAGATGCAATATTGGTAAAATATCTGCACCGCACTGCAGATGTGCAATTTGAACTTTTGACATAGCGATAGTGGGAATAAAAGTAAATACACGCGGAGGTAGATCGTTGATAGGTACTACCTAAAATAAGGAGACTTTAAAATGGCTAAAAAAATTGTTTTTACCACGTTTGTTCTGGTTACTGTGGCGATTGTTGCCCTTGTTATGTTTACACATAATGCGAATGCGCAAGCTGACGCGGCCGCAGCGGATGCTCCGATGGTAGACTTCAAAGTCCTTGGCGGTTTTATCATTGAAGGCGTTGTTTTTAGTATCGTCGGTTTAGTAGTTCTGATGGTAGGGTATAAAGTCTTTGATGTAGCGACTCCGTACGACCTAAACCGTCAGATCGCCGAAGAGAACAATGTTGCTGCGGGTGTCGCGGTTGCGGGTGTTCTGGTTTCACTCGGTATCATCGTCGCCGCTGCAATGGGTGGATAGAAATGTTATGGTAGCGGGACTGAACATGCCCGCTTCACAAAAGGCGCGGTGAAAACCGTGCCTATAACTGACGAAACTGTTTTATACGCGCAAAAAACGGAGGAAGGTAGAACAATGGCACAAACAACCTACTTGGCGGATCAGGTTGTCAGTGATGAACAAATCCAAGAATGGGTGGAGACCTTCCACCAGCAAGGTTGCCTGTTTCTGCAAAACGTCTTGACACCTGATCACTGCGCACAACTTCGGCAGGATTTAGAGTGGGCACTCAAAAACGATCCAAATAACTTAAACGGTGGTAGTCCGGAAAGCCGCATGCACTTGAGCCATCGGATGTTTGAACATAGCGAAGCCAATCGTCGATTGTTCGATCTCGAACCGATTGTCTCCTTTGCTGAAGCACTTGTCGCGGAAAACTGTCACGTCATTCATAACAATTCGTTCCAGACGTTCCCCGGTGGCGGGATCACGTCTTGGCATCAGGACGACGCACTTCACTATATCGTGACTGACGGTGAACCGCCGAAAAATGTACGGCTACCAGTGCTGCTCTTTACGGCGAATTACTACCTCACCGATGTCACCGAGATAGCGCACGGCGGGACAGAAGTTGTTCCAGGTTCGCATCTTTTCGGCGCATCACCGCCGAATCCGATAGAAGGCACAGAGTGGGAAGACAAAGTCCAGTATAATCTTGGAAAAGCGGGCAGCGTTATTATGTTCAACAATCAGGTGTGGCATCGTGGCGGTCCTAACCAGAGCCAGCGTACCCGATATATTACACAGATAACCTACGCGCGCCGACTTGTCGGACATAAATATTATCCGTTTATGAACTACAATATGCCGGATTCCGTATACAGAGATGCAAGCCCCCGTTTACGTCGATTACTCGGTTTCCTCAATCATGGTGCTTACGGTTAAATTCCGTATTATCCGATAGTGATAGGTTCAGTTCGTAGACTGTATCTCGTTAACATACGCAGTTTGTTCACTGGCGAGGTGCTCTAACCTCGCTTACTGACTACTGAAAACTGAAAGCCAACATGAAAGCAGTTGTTTTCTCAGAACAAGGCAGCACGGAAGTACTTCAGTATACAGATGTACCGAAACCGACACTTAATGCCAACGAGGTACTTGTCAAAGTCGAAGCCTGTGCAGTGAACTATTTGGATCTCCACGCACGCCGGAACCGCCCCGAGATAGCGGAGAAATTCGAACGCGGCGAGACACCACACATACTCGGATCTGACATCGCTGGAACAATCGCAGAGATTGGGGACACAGCCCGCGGTGTAGTGGTTGGAGATCGGGTTGTTCTCGCGCCGTGCATTCCGTGTGGTGTTTGCAGCGACTGCCATGGCGGTGCTGAAAACTTGTGTGACACACAAGAACTCATCGGGTTTCAAACCAACGGTGGATACGCAGAATATGTGAAAGCACCTGCCCAAAACGCGATTCAGTTGCCTGAAGCCTTGTCGTTTGTTAATGCGGCTGCGATGCCAATTGCGTATCTCACCGCATGGCACATGCTAATGACCCGCGCCCAGCTTCGCCCTGGTGAGGATATCTTAATTCTTGGGGTAGGCGGTGGTGTTGGAAGCGCGGGGCTGCAAATCGCAAAACTAATCGGTGCCAGAGTCTTTGCTACGGCGAGCAGTGATGCGAAACTCGCACGTGCGGGGGAAATGGGGGCAGATGCCACGATCAATTACAAAGATATAGATTTCTCGGAAGCCGTGCTTGATGCCACAGACGGACGAGGGGTGGACGTTGTCCTTGAGCATGTCGGTGCTGCGACCTGGGATCAGAGTATTGCGAGCCTTGCTAAAAATGGGAGGCTCGTCTCATGTGGCGTTACGACGGGCAACATGGGAACCCTTAATATCCGAAAATTGTATCAGAAACAATTGACTGTAATGGGTTCCGCCCTCGGGACAGTAACGGAACTCCGAACGCTTGTCCATCTCGCTGGACGAGAGAAATTAGTGCCTATTATAGACAGGACTTTGCCGCTCCATCGTGCCGGTGAGGCACATTTGTTGTTGGAAAATCGTCAGAATTTTGGTAAGGTGGTTTTGATCAAAGCTTAGAGCAGTACATACCTATGCGGTCTTAAAACTGCGTCTGTCCCGCGAGGGTCTGTTGAAGCAATGTAAGAATACAATTCGCCAGGGGTTGTACAGATCTAAGCAGAGATAAATGTAGTTCACCCATACGAAGCTGCGGCCTCGCGTATCGACTACGTCTTATGCTATGCGAAGTTTGCTATGTAGTGTTTTAGGATGTTTCTTCAGTGGCAGCCGCTTGTGCCTCTGCTTTCGTTCTGAGGAATTCATAAAATTCATAGAGCGTTTCTTTGTCTTTCTCTGTAAATTTCATCATTCCTTTGAACATAGCACTGACTTTCGGGTCGGCTAAGAGGTCACTGTAATTTTTCTCGGATTTTCCGAGTAGATAGTCGGTGGTAACTTTTAGAGCGTCAGAGAGGCTGGAAAGTGTTTTAAACGAGGGTTTTCGAGTTCCTGATTCAAATTGTGAAATTGCTGCAGGTGTGAGATTCGCTTCTTTCGCGAGTTCTGTTTGGGTCAACTTCAACTCACGCCGACGCATTTTTATCCGTGAGACGACTTTCTCTGCGTTTAATTTCTCGGATTTTTTGTTCACGTTTGACTCCTTTGCTCAGACAGGCAGGCATCCTTAAACTGCCTTTGAGTTTTTTTTAAATTTTGGCATCGTTTCTATAAATAATAGTAGTGCGGTGCAGTTTTAAGAGTATCCTGCTTCAGTGGAGAGACGAAAGCACGAATTATATTTTAACCTCAAAAAACCCTAAATGCAAATTTTAATTTGACAAAAATTGTAATAATGGTATAAAATGTAACTAAATTATCATCAAGATTATAAAGAGTTCCAAGAAAGTAGATATTTAGAGAAGTAAGAAAAGACAGAGGGATTAACAAGCCATATACTATATTATCAATCGATGGTAATACGCCTTGCTTAATATGTCTTTATAGGTCCTCTGGGCAATCTCTAAATGCGCTATGTGGGAAATGTGAGAAACAAGAAAAGGTGGGAGACTTTAAAAGTATGAGAACTTGTAGGAATTGTGAACATTGCTCACGCGGCTTTACTGTATTAACGCTTTTCCTCTCTATATTGCTTGTCACAGCATTGTGTCATACGATCCATGCACAAACGGTTTCGAGCACCGGTATGAAGACTGCGGCCATCCAGATCCGGGATGACTTATCTATCGGCAACATGCGGAAAGATATAGCCCGATTGTCAAGCCTTGAGAGTCGCGTAACAGGTTATCCTCAAGCCGCGAGTGGCAGTAAGTACATCTTTGACCGATTTGTTGAAATTGGCTTGCAAAATGTGGAAAGCCGCGAATTTCCAGTTACTGTGCCAATTGACCATGGGGATAGCGTTATTGAAGTGATCTCCCCTGAAGCCACCGTTCTTCATACCTTTGAACTCACACCGCTCTGGCCGAACCTCGTACGGACCTCCTTATTAGCAGATGGAATTAAACATACCGCGTTAGCAAACGAAACACTTGAAGACATCGCGTCAAGCTATCAAGTCTCTGAAGCGGTTATTCTGGCGGATGAGCGAAACAAATTTTTGGCAACCCCGGTCGTTGAAGGCAGTACAATTTACATTCCGACAGGTGGCTTGTCCGGTCCGCTCCTTTATGGCGATGATGGCGAACTTGCCGACTTTAACGGTACCAACATCGGTGGATTTTGGTATGAGCTCCAAGATGGCGATACGCTCGCGATACTCGCTCGACGCTACCGCATCACTGAAGCCAGCATCACCGATGATATACTTAATGAACACTTGCAAAAAGCGTCCGATGGTATTGATAACGATGAGGATGGTACGATTGATGAATATGGCGAGATCCCATTGCTCTCAGAGATTCGAGGATGGGCGACAGACGGTATTGACAATGATGCGGATGGTTGGACGGATGAAATTCCGGGCGACGCAACGGATGGCATTGATAATAACAATGATGGTCAAGTTGATGAGTCGGGTGAATTCATCGCAGCCAGCGAATCGAATATTTTTATCCCAAAAGGCGCGATCGTCATTCTTGACTTTAACTCCAGCACCCGGTACATCAATGCGGCAATGCTCGGTGGCACCGCTGTTATCTTCATCGAACCCGAAACAACCATTCGGGGTGAAGCGGAAAACAAGTTCGGCACTGTCCCCGCCAACATACCACGATTTTGGATCTCCAGAGAAGATGCCGATGTCCTGACGAATTTGCTTTCGGAACAGCACGCGCAAGGCAATCAAGTCAATGTCCGTGTTAGAGGTAAGATGACGTGGGAGCGTCGCGTTGGACAGAATATACGCGGATTTTTGGAAGGTGGAGATCCGACACTCCGCGATGAACTCATCGTCCTGACAGCTTACTACGATTCGATGTCTGTTGTTCCGGCAATGGCACCGGGTGCGGACCCGACCTGTGGTATAGCTGCTCTTATGGAGCTTGCCCGTCTCTTTAGTCAACCGCAATATCGTCCGGGTTACTCTGTCCTCTTTGTCGCTGTAGACGGTCATTTCCAAGGTCTTGCCGGTATGCGCGCCTTTATGGAAGGTATTGGACAGGATATCGTCGGCGCTGATACGGATTCACCCGGGACGCCAACAATGCACGGGCTTCGCCGCGGTCTCTCTACAGATATCATCGAATTTGAAGAATTAGGCAGAAGGCTGCTGTTCTCTATTGACCGAAACGTTCTTGTTGATCTTCCTGCCGGTTTCTACCACGGTGTACACAACGTAAAAGCAGATCTGGAATCGCTGGAAACAACACTTGACGGCTTAGCGAAAACCCGATCCGAAATCGAAAATCTTACAAATCAACAACGCGACTTCTCAGAACGTCAGAAGAAGCAGGCGGATCGAAATCGAAAACGCGAAAAGCAAGGGTTCACGGGCGAAGAGAAGAGCCGATTGTTGGCAAATCTTGCGCGTTCCAAGAAAGAAGCTTTACAAACGACACACTTTCTCCGGGATGTCGTTGAAAGGTTAGCTGAAGTACGTACCGTAGCACTCAACACAAGCCGAAAAGCGCAGCGTCAATTGGTTGTAGAGTTGGCACTACCGATAGCTCGTCTCGATGTATGGGCGGTCAATAAACTTATACGCGCCGTAGAAACAGATACTATCAACGAATATGCCAGACACCCGAATGACGCGTATCTTAACCCCGTACAAAGCGGTTCCAACTGGCACGTCCCCGTCCCGCAAGATCTCCCTGAAGAACTTGTACCCGATATTGAGACACTTAATAAAGTCCTTGCAGACTGGGAGATGAGCGATAAACGTAAGTTTGCATTGATGTGGACTCCTGAGAAAATCCTGGATCGGCATCTTGATCTACACTCACTCAATGAAGCCAAAGACGCACGCAGCGTGTTGCGAGATGCGACTGATTCCCAAGAAGCGGCAATTCGGCGAGAAACCCAACTCCTGGAAAAAGTGCTCTCACAAATCCGTGACAGCCAACCCGTTGAAGATGAAATTAAAGCAAGTATTCGGAAACTAAAAGAAACACCATTGTGGCAAGGTGCCGATAATCTGCTGTACAGTGGAAAATTCTTATCGAAAGCGGGTGTGGAGCGCCTCAACACTATTGATACCCAACTCCGCCAACGCTTAAACGAATCCGCGGATACTGTTGATACAGGTATATTGACAGCTGACCTCCTGAAAGACAAACAGAGTATTTTTGAAATCGCGCTTCGAAATGCGAGGTTAGAGCGAACCCGTATCCAGAGCTTGATTGCTACTGCCGGAACATTAGGGCGCGAATATCTGGCTGAAGAACGCCTCATTTTGGAAAATTATCTATCAGGTGATGAGGTGAAACAGGCACTGCAACTCCGATCGCGTATCGCATCTTACATTATCGAAACAGAACTGTTAGCGACTGTCAAGAAGCGAGCGGATACGGACATCGTAGCCCTCGAGAATCTCCTTGAGCGTTTGCCGACATTAGATACAGATTTCGATGAAGAGACAAAGGTGCTCTTACGCGATAATATGTTGACGCTCCGCAACGCACGTTTCCGAAATATTCAGAGTCGTATTGAGAAGATGTTGCGTATTGACACCAGCGAATATAATCGGAAACTCGGACAGATTGAGGCAGCCATCGCACTTCAAGACCTATTCAACCGCTATTACACTTCACTTTACATTAGCATTGACCTTTCATCTCAGTCGGATCAGTTCGGTGTGTTTAACAAAGGATGGTTCTACGACCAACAACCCGAATTTGTACTGCGCCGTGAGTTTGCAAGTATCGGTAATAAACTCGCCACCTATGCTCAGGATGCCGACTTCGGGGTTCGCGTCCGGAAACTTTGGCAGTGGACGGATGACCAAATTCGACAAGCCGTTATGGCACGCCAATGGACAGTGGCAAACGGGATTTCTGACAAAACCGCGCTTGAAGGTAAAACGCTTGAAACACTACTCAGTTCTCACTTCAATAAACTCACAGGGCTCAGCGGTGTGAGCCGACTCATGAAGATGCAGTTCGAGCAGTGGCGGAATCAAGGCGAACCTTCCGAGGATATGCTCAAAGATATGGACTATATCCGAAAAGAGGTAGAGCGGTTTATCCGAAACGATGTACGCACAGCAAAGAAAAATCGGAAGAATAATATCCGGACACGTGAGCAGCTTGACGCGATGCTTCGACTTCGACACGAAGATCCGGATACATTCTCTGAGGATGAGATTGAGGACATCAAAACCCTCATTTCAATTGCGGGACTCGGTGGGCAATCGAACTTCGTTAACGCTATATCCGCGAGTGGTGGAAAGACTTGGAAAACATATATCCCCGGTAAAATCGCCTTTGATAGCGAGGTTGCAACACTTGTTGGCAAAACGGGAATTGCTTTTGCAACTATCGAAGATGCGCGCGTTTTAACAGACACACCCCTCGATACAATTGAACGCGTTGACCTTCGGGAAGGTGGTAACCTCCATCAGCAAGCACAGACATTGGCATCATTACTCATTCAAGCACTCCGCGACGAAGAAATGCCTACCGCAGCACGCGTTGGGAATTTTTACTGCAACCTCTTCGGTGATGTCGTTGAATTCGATGCCCGTGAGTCGGCACTTCCGAATAAACCCGTCCCTTATCCGATTTTGACGCTCCGTAGGAAGCACAAATCCATGATGGGTGTGCGCGGCGACTTGTTCGTTATGGGCGATAACAAAGGCAACTTTGAGGTTGCCGGGTTAGCGATGGAGGGTAGAGCCACACGCCGGCTCGGCGGTGCTCAAGAGGTTGAAGCTTACATTCTTGACAAAGATTCAGGAGATATTGTCTATGCCCCAGACTTGGGGAACTACGGTGCGAAACTTCTGCCGAATAAAGTGCCTATTAATACCCGTAGGCGTGGGTGCCGTGTCGTTACGTTCCCGTGTGTCTCTACAACTATCTACGATTTGGTTGATCAGCGGTATCTGCGCACCTTGCGGGAACTTGAAGTTTACGACGCTCTCACCGATAGCGCGCCAGAAAAGTATGGAATGTCCAAACCGTGGCAGCAGGAAGGCGTCTCCGCCGCTGAACCGATTGCACTCGTTTATAGCGAACCGAATACGCGCATCAAAGTCGGGATGGCTTACGGGCAGATTGGCAAACGGCTCCTGCTCATCAAAGCGACGAAGAGCGGTATGAAAAATCCGACACTTTATACTGGTGAAGGGTTTGTTGTCCGTGAAAACGGTCAGATACGCCTTACGCCGTACGTCGTTGTTCGGGATATGTGGTGGCTTGACGAAAATCGATCACGGCTCTATAAACGGTTTGGGATTTCCAGCGATAGGCTTGACAAACTACACCAATTTGCGAATGAATACCTCGCGCGTGCTGAGACTGAACTCCTTCAAAATGACTACCAACAAGCCCTCAAACTCGCCCGCGCCGCGTGGGGCTATGAATCTCGCGCGTACCCAGATGTTAAACAGACCGGTAACGACGTTGTCAACGGTGTGATGTTCTACCTTGCCTTGCTGATGCCGTTCGCCTACTTTATGGAGCGACTCATCTTCGGTTTCCCAAACATCCACAAGCAAATTCTCGGTTCGTTCGGTATTTTCTTACTTGTATTCTTCTTCCTAAGCCAAGTTCACCCTGCCTTCCAAATTACAACGACACCAGTGATTATCTTGATAGCCTTTGTTGTGCTTGCATTGACAGTAATTGTGATCAGTATCATTGTCCGAAAATTCGAGGAGCAGCTCGAAAAAATTCGGCAGGAAGGCAGTAAAGTTTACAAAGCTGATGTCGGCAGATTAAGTGCAAGTGCTGCAGCGTTTAGCTTAGGGATTTCAAATATGCGGAAACGCAAAGGTAGGACAATCCTGACGTGTTGCACATTGGTAATCCTGACTTTCACTGTTATCTCGTTTACCTCGGTTCGGACGTTTATGCATCCGAATAGGACGAGCCTCCCGCAGGTGACACCACGTTACACAGGACTTCTCATCCGAGACCAATACTGGCGTCCGCTTGAGGAACCGGTACTGACTTCGGTGTTAAATGACATGCAGAAGACCCAGATCACACTCACTGCGTTGGAACGGCTTCTGCACCGTAAAAATGAACTCCTCGTCAAGCAGGGCCAACCACCGATTGAAGTAGCAGAATCGGTCGCGGTTTTAGAAGAGGGTGGTTTCATTGAGCAGGTAGACGAAGAATCTATCGTGACTGTTCGAAACGTCGTTGCCCCGCGTGCGTGGTATCAATCCTCAGGAACCGGGGATCAGTCGTTTGTGCAATTGACCCGTACATCAAACTCGGCAGATCCATCCCCGCCGACGCATCAACTCACTGGAGAAGCGTTAACGTTCGCTGCGAACATGCTCGTTGGGATGAACGAATCAGAACCCGCGGTCAGTGGTATTGATCGATACCTGCAATATGGGAAGTGGTTTGATCCTGAGGATGCCAGCGAATGGCCTACAGAGTGGCCTTATGCGATTGTCCTGCCGAAAGGGATGGCAGAGTTGCTAAAAATCACCGAAAGCGACATGGGCAAAGCGACTGTCTCTGTCTATGGTGCAGACTTCACTGTTGTCGGTGTTCTGGGTATTGGGTTCAAGGATCTTACAGATAACGATGGCGAAGAACTTACACCAGTCGATTATCAGTTGATGCAGCAGCAACGCAGTCGAGGGGCTACGGGCGATGAGACACTTGAGGGTGAATTGCAGAAATATCTCCACCTCACCCCGGACAGCATTGCTATTCTGCCTTATGAAGTCGTTATGAACCAAGGCGGTACACTTCGTAGCGTTGCCGTTAATATGGAACCACGCGGAGATGATCCAAAACTGCTTGGAGCGATTGATAAATTGGATCTCATCATGGCACCGCTCATGAACCGTATTGCGCTTGACTTCTTCGTCGGACGCGATAAAGATACATACCTCTATAGCAGCATCGGGATGACGAGTTTCAGTGGAATGGGGAATTTATTCGTGCCGATTTTGATTGCCGCCCTCATCGTCCTCAATACGATGCTTGGGGCAGTCTATGAGCGTGTTCGAGAGATCAGTATTTACAGTTCTGTGGGTCTGGCACCCGTTCATATAGCGTTCCTCTTCCTTGCGGAGGCATGCGTATATGCTATTGTTGGTGCGGTATTAGGTTACCTCATGGGGCAAGCCATTGCGACAACCCTTGTCCACTTCGGATGGCTCGCTGGGTTGACGCTCAATTATTCGTCAATGTCAACAGTTGTGGCAACGATTATCGTCATGATTGTGGTGTTGCTGAGTACCATGTATCCAGCAATCAAAGCGTCCCGGATGGCTGTCCCAGATATTGAACGTAAGTGGAAACTCCCGGAACCAGAAGGCGACGTATGGCACTTCAACCTGCCCTTCACTGTGCTGGAAGAGGAAGCACTCGGCTTGAATGTTTTTATGCGCGACTACTTTGAGGCACACGCAGATGAATCCGCGAGTGATTTCTATACCGACCAAGTTGCTTTCAGTGAAACAGGAGAAGATTCGTATCAAATTGGCATGATGGTATGGTTGGCACCATACGATTTGGGTGTGAGCCAATCAATCCAATTCGTTACCTCTCCTGTCGGTGGTGAAGAGGAAGATCTGTACAAAATTACCTTAGATGTGCATCGCGAAAGTGGAGAGATCGCCTCTTGGAAACGCGTTAATCGCCGGTTCCTAAATCTGCTACGGAAGCAGCTGCTTATCTGGCGTACGTTCAGCGTCGATATCCGAGCAGAGTTCCACGAACGCGGCAGAACCGAAGGCACGGATGGTTCAGAGGAAGAGACAGCACAAATGGATCCATTACCTACACCAGCGGACTAAGTTTTTTTTAACTATTAAATCTGGGCTGCCCGCCACTACATTTCGGGCAGATTTTCGGTGAAGTCCAAACGCAAATTAGGCGCGTGACAGGAGAGATCCATGAAAATGAGGCAAACCTCATTTTCATTGAATTCTCCTCAGTGCCGAAACCCAGCACAGCATTAACCAGAAGCCATCGTAGAACGTAGTGGAACGATGCTCAGCAGGCTATAGAAAAATGGAAAAAGTAGCAAGTACTATTATCATCATCGGTACCTTCTTATGGCTGTTCAGTGTTATCGCCCTTGGAGGGCGTTGGCAATGGCAAATGTTCTCGGCTCTTGTGCTGACAATTGGTATCTTCACGGCGCATTTCTGGGAAGAGCTACGAGACACCGACAGCACCAAAGAGTCAGGCGACGAGTAAGAATTAGCTGTTAGCCGTCAGTTATGGGTTGTCTGAAAGAAAGATTCTTACTGATAACTGATGACCGATAACTAATAAAAGGAGAACATTTAATTTGGCGAGAGAAAGAGTAACACAAGCAGATGAATGGCAATCTTGGGCGCAGCGATACGACATTGAAGGTGGTATCCGTACCTTTGAGTCAGGGTTAACGGTTAAAGTGTTCATAGGAGCACTGTTCGTTGGCTTGCTGATGATGCCTGGCTCCATCTATCTCAGTTATGTATCCGGTGAATCCGGTGCTGGTGCAGCACCTTGGGTTGCCGTAATTCTATTCACTGAGCTCGCTCGGCGTTCTTTTACAACTGCTCGGCGACAAGAACTCTATATGCTACTCGGGTTGACCGGTGCGGCTGTCGGGAGTGGGCTGCAGTACCGAAGTTTTATTTGGTACGCTTACTTCATCAATACACCACAGGCGGCATCCTACGAAATTGCGGACAAAATACCGGCGTGGATCGTACCTGCGGGAGATTCTGTCGGCGTACTCACGCGAAGTCTATTGCACCCAGACTGGTTCCTACCGATTGCCATCTATCTCGCAGGAAAATTGCTGGGTACTTTAAGATTTGTTAGCGGGCAGTATATTTTATTCCGGCTCACAGCGGACCTCGAACGGCTTCCTTATCCAATGGCACCGATTACCGCACAAGGAGCAACTGCGCTTGCAGAAACAACTGGCAAAGAAGAGACATGGCGATGGCGGGTCTTCTCTATTGGTTCTATGGCAGGGCTAATCTGGGGATTTCTCTATATCGGTGTGCCTTCGCTCACCGGTGTCATGATGAGCCAGCCGATTCAAATCCTGAAGATTCCGTGGATAGATTTCACGCAAAGTATTGAAGGTTTCGCGCCAACAGGGGTTTTCGCGCTGCGAACTGACTTCGGACAGATGCTCTTTGGGTTCGTGTTGCCGTTCCCGATTGTGATGACAGAGTTCATTACCGCGATGGCATCGCAATTTATCTTGAACCCGCAAATTCTGTACCGATACGAAATTCTCCACCAATGGAAACCAGGGTTGGATGTCCGTGGTGTTGGCTTGTTCAACGGTCTGGATTTCTGGATGAGTTATGGCATGGGAAAATCTTTTAGCCTCGCACTCGTTGGGATGGCAGCTTCTATTCCGATGCTCTTCAAACTAAGGAAATCGAAGAAAACGGCTGGCGAACGCGGCTCCTTCGCGACACCACCGAACCGTGGTGATTTTCCAATATGGTTGATGGGATTAATGTGGCTCGTCGGTATGGGTGGATTCGTTTGGCTGATTCACTGGATGGTGCCTAATTTCCCGTTGAGTTTCTTATTGGGCTACGCTTTCCTCTACACACCGATTAATTCGTATATTACTGCACGAACTTTCGGTGTCTTAGGGCGAGATCTCTTTGAAATACCGTATCTACATGAAATCACCTTTATTTTAAGTCGATACGAAGAGATAGATATCTGGTTTGCCCCGCTGCCAGATGAAGATTACGGACGCGGTACACAGAGTTGGCGGGTCCTTGAATTAACAGGCACAACTTTCACTTCAAACCTTGCTGGCACACTACTGATTATGCCGATCTTGATTGTGAGCGGAATTGTGGTACTTCATTTTATCTGGAAGATAGCCCCTATTCCGAGTGCGCAGTATCCGTTTGCACAGATGATGTGGCCCATTAACGCCACAAACGAATGTCTCTGGAAAACGTCGCTGCGGGATGGAAATAGCCAAATGCTTCAAGCGATTCGGGGGGATTACGTCTCCGCTGGATTCACCTCAAGCCTTGCGATCTATGGCATGTTATGGGTGTTCAAACTACCGTCAATGTGGTTCTACGGCATTATTGGTGGTATCGGAGCGGATCCAGGTAGTATGATTGCACGCCTCCTCGGTGCGATTATCGGACGATTCTATATGATCAAGCGATTTGGCATGAAGCGTTGGTATATGTTTAATCCTGTGCTTGCAGCAGGATTTGCGTGCGGGGTCGGTCTCATCGGCATGGGGACAGTCGCTATCGCGCTTGTCTCTAAAGCGGTCATTGTCAAACCGTTTTAATAGTTATAAGTTATTGGTTATAAGTTGTGAGTTCAAGAGACCTTTGTGTCAGTCCTGTTCACTGTAGCTGCCACAGAAACCGCCTTAACTAACAACGCTCCATTTCGTAGTTAAAAGGTATGCAAGATTTCAAGAAGTTGATGGTTTGGAAAAAATCTCATGATTTAACTATGAGGGTGTATAATTTAACATCCCAATTCCCTCGTGAAGAGATATATGGGCTTACAAGTCAAATCCGGCGAGCGTGTGCATCAATTCCAACAAACATTGCCGAGGGCTCTGGAAGAAAGAGTTCAGCCGAATTCGCACGCTTCCTTCAGATAGCTATAGGTTCGGCAAGTGAAACGGAGTATCTTATCCTTCTTGCTCATGATCTTAAATATCTCAGCCCTGATCAATATGTTCAGTTAGAGGATATGACCACCAGCGTGAAGAAGATGCTAATTACCTTATTAAAAAGACTTGAAACCTAGAACTCTGTTGTGTTACAAGTAGCACTCTTCTAATCAGAAACTTCTTTAACTTATAACTTATAACTTATAACTTATAACTTATAACTATTAAAACATGGATTGGACACTCTTTGGCTGGGCAGGCATACAACTTGAAATACCTACAGCATGGGAACTCAGCGGACTCAGCGGGGACCAGAAAACAGGGTATCTCCGACTCGATGACGGTGATATGCCGCGTCTTGAGCTCAAGTGGGCACATACGCGCCGCAAAAAGCCGGATCTCCATGCAACGCTTGACGAATACTTTAAGTTGATTCGCAAGACTTACAAAAGAAAAGGTACCGAACTCGCTTTTCGCCGGAACGTTAACCTCATTAAAGAAGATGGATTTTTTGAGGGACGTAACGTTCTCGGTTTCAGTTGGAAAGGGGATATCCGTGCCAACGGGTTAATCTTTCACGCAGGGAAACGGATTACGATCGTACAAGTGATGGGACGGCTCAAAGAGAACTGGCGCCCCACGGTACTGCGGATTTTTCAATCAATTGTAGACCGCGGTGATGCACCCCAGACATTGTGGAGTGCTTACGGTCTCAAGTTAGGTGTGCCGAGAGAATATAAATTGGAACGCCAGAAGCTGCTCAGCGGCTACCTACTATTTGCGTTTGCCGCAAAGCCTATGCGTTTTCAAAGTGTTGTACGACTCGCTAAACGGTTAGGGGACCGCTTACAGAAAACGAACGGTTCTGGTAGCAACACAGATTTTTCGCCACCGGACATAGGACGACTGAGCGTTGAACGTTACGGACCGGCAGAAGTGATGTTGAATGACTATAAAGATACCCCAAACCCGTTAGAGGCATGGTTTCGTGCCAAATACGCAAAAGCGATTCGCGGCTACGGATTTGAGGTGACATCTCATACAGAATCGGAAGATGAACGCCTGACACTGATTGGAGAACAGACCCGACTTTACGATGGTATACCTTTCAGTCCTGTGTTGATGATCGATAAGTTATCCAAACGGACAGCCCTTGCGTTTCATCTTTGGCAATGCAATCATTCTAACCGTATCTATGTCATCCAGTCCATCGGGAGCAACGATGCTCACTCAGCGGTTCAAAAGGTTGCTGAAAGCATTAAATGCCACTAATAGTTGTCAGTTGTCAGTTTTTCAAGTTACCAGTTAAGAGAAAGACTTGACAAATCATATCCCCTCTTTAACTGGGTACTGGGTACTGATTACTACTAAAAACTCTAAAAAAAGATGCTAAATAGAATTCTTTATACTCTCAAACTGAAGAAGCGTCCGGACGTGGACAGGACAAAGGTTATGAAGTCCTTCCCTGTGCGGAACCAATTGATTACTTGGGAGGTAGACGACAAAGGCGAAGCCTCACTCGTCATTCCACAAAAAGATAAACTTTGGACACGACTTGCCAGTAAACTTTTTATGCTTCCGAACAAGAGAGTTATTGTCTTGGATTCTATCGGAACCTATGTATGGCAGATGTGCGATGGCAAACATACGATTTCGCAGATTATTAAAAGCGTTCAGAACCAGTACCAGCTGACTCGTAAAGAGGCAGAAACGTCGCTCTTTACGTATATGCAGCAGCTCGGCAAGCGGAACTTCATCGGGTTTGCGATCCCACAACAACAGAACACACCGGCAGTGCCGGAACCCGAACCTGCGAAACCGGGGTTTTTTGGATTTTTACAGAAACGATAACGGCGTAGTTGTCAGTTTGCCTCGCAGTGAGAGTTATCACGCACTGCTTAAAAGAAGGTTGACTTTAACCTGAACACTTCTCAACTGAAAACCGATGACCCGTCAGGAGAAAAGAAATGAATGAACAAATAAGTGATGTTGGCGCAGCTTTCGCTGAAACACCCGAAGGCTTTGAGCGTCTTATCCCGAAGGAGAACACAGTCCGTGTCCGAAACCTCATCAAACGGTACGAAATGGGCACACAGACCGTTGACGCGCTTCGCGGTGTCAATTTCCAAATCCAGCGGGGTGAGTATATCTCAATCATGGGACCCTCTGGTTCCGGGAAATCGACGCTCTTCAATATGATTGGTGGACTCGACAAGCCGACTGAAGGTAGGGTCTACATTGACGAAGTGGACATCGCACAGTTGGATGCTTACGAACTCGCATGGCTCCGCTGCCGTAAGATCGGTTATATCTTTCAGTCGTTCAACCTTATCCCTGTTATGACGGCACTTGAGAACGTCTCGCTTCCGATGATTTTCGCGGGTATGAGTGCTGACGAAAGCAGAGAAAAAGGCGTTGAGCTGCTCTCACTTGTTGGACTCGGTGACCGCGTGCAGCACAAGCCGTTAGAACTTTCCGGTGGACAGCAGCAGCGCGTCGCGATTGCCCGTTCTCTCGCGAACGACCCTGCGATTGTCCTCGCTGATGAACCGACAGGAAACCTCGATACGAAAACCGGATTGGAGATTATTGCGCTGCTCCGTCGCCTCAACGATGAAAACGGTGTGACCATCATCACAGCGACCCACGACCATAAGATGTTAGATGTCTCCGACCGTATCTTTCACATGGCGGATGGCAAAGTCGACAAAATCGAGTCCCGCGATGAGATTGACCTCCACGTCGGTAAATTAGACGGCGAGGAAGTAGGGTAAATAGTTTAGAGTTATAAGTTATAAGTTATAAGTTAAGAGAATTCCGATTGTCCAATATCTGTTGGTAACCGTCGGGACCTCAATTGAGAAACGACGGTTAGAAAAAGATAATCAAGCATCAGAAACCAGACTTATAACTTTAACCAAGAACTCGACTCCGATACTTTGACTAAGGCACGAGTTCTTGGTTAAAACTAACAACCAATAACTATTAAAATATGAACATCTATGAACGCTTAGGCATCCGCACAGTGATTAACGGCAACGCGACGCTTACGCGACTTGGTGGTTCCATTATGCCGCCCGAGGTCGTCGCCGCGATGGCTGATGCTTCCAAGCACTTCGTAGACATCATCGAGCTCCAAAAACGGGTCGGCGAAGAGATCGCAAAACTCACCCACAACGAAGCGGCGTATATATCTTGTGGTGCAGCTGCTGCCCTAACGCTTAGCACCGCCGCGTGTATCACCGGACTTGACGCGACTAAGCGTGAAAAATTACCCCATCTCGACACATCAATGAAGCACGAAGTCATCGTCCATCGTCACGGTCGCGTCGGATATGATTTCGCTGTTCGCCAAGTCGGTGTCACATTTGTGGAAATCGGTGACGAGAACGGAACGTCGGCTGACGAATTAGAAAACGCCATTACTGAGAAAACGGCTGCGATCTTCTACTTCGCGAACCCCGGCAGAGAACATCTCTGGGTGTCTTATGAAGAAGCCATCGCAATTGCTCAAAGGCACAGTGTCCCACTCATCGTTGATGCTGCGGCGCAGCTGCCGCCGCCGGAGAACCTGTGGCGTTTCACGCAAATGGGGGCGGATTTAGCGCTCTTTAGTGGTGGAAAGGGGTTATGTGGACCTCAGAGTAGTGGATTAGTTGTCGGAAAAAAATCACTGATTGAGGCGATCGCCTTTAATGGTCCCCCGCATCCGTTTATCGGTAGGGGTATGAAAGTGGGGAAAGAAGAGTTAGTAGGACTGCTTGCCGCCGTAGAATGGTACGTGAACCAAGATCATGTGGCATTGCAGCAGTCTTACGAGGATCAGGTTACCTATTGCGCCGAAGTATTTGCGGACATCCAAGGCGTGACAGTCCACCGCAGCTTCCCCTCCGAAGCCGGTCAACCGATGCCTCGCACCGAAATCCGATTCGATGAAGAACACCTCGGCATTACACGCAACGAAATCCTTCAGCAACTCGCGGAAGGTGAACCCTCTATTGACATTTCAGGCGCGGGCGCGAACGGCGTACTGATTAATGGACAGACCTTGATGCCCGGAGAAATAGAAATTATTGCACAAAGACTGAAAAATATCTTAGGAAACATAACATGAGACTTAACAACGGTATTCGCCTGACATGGCTCGGACATTCCACCTTTAAAATCGAAGCAGACGGACAGACACTTCTCATTGACCCGTGGGTGACGAACAATCCCGTATGTCCGGATGCCCTCAAAACCTTCGCTGCGCTCGATGTGATACTCATCACACACGGGCACGCTGATCATATAAGCGATGCAGTGCCACTCGCGAAAAAACACGCGCCAACAGTCGTCTCTATCGTCGAAATCGCCGGCTGGCTTGGTAAACAAGGCGTTGACAACACAATTGGAATGAACAAAGGTGGAACTGTCACGGTCGGCGGCATAAAGGCGACGATGGTTTCAGCAAACCATAGCAGTAGTTTCACAGAGGAAGATGGGACGACCGTCTATCTCGGTGAACCTGCGGGGTATGTGATTGAATTCGCAAACGGCTATAAGATTTATCACGCTGGGGATACGAATGTCTTCGGCGATATGCGTATTATCGGTGAAATCTACCAACCCGATTTGGCACTACTTCCTATCGGTGACCATTTCACGATGGGACCGAGCGAAGCCGCTTATGCTGCGCAATTGCTCAACGTGCCAGCGATCCTGCCCATCCATTACGGTACTTTCCCACTTTTAACAGGCACACCGGAAAAGCTGCGTGAACTGACTGCTTCTCAAGATGTAGAAATTATCACGTTAGAGGTCGGGGAAACATTAGACTAAGACATTCCGATACGGACCTTGGAGACCAAAGGCGTTCACAGTTCGGAGCAGTTCCTGTGGGTTTCCTGTGTCGTAACGTTGACCTTTGACGCGATACCCCGACATACCTTCCTGTTTTATCATCTCTGCCATCGCATCCCGTAATTGAATCTCGCCGTGCGTTACGATTCGGTGTCTGTAATTATAGTCCAGTATGTCGAAAAGAATAGGGGTAAGGAGGTCTATGCCGAAGTTGCAGAGATACTGTTGCGGCGGGATTCCTTCAACGCGAAGGTGTTCTTGAGCGAATTCAACAGTCGGTTTTTCGGAAATTTGTGTTAATGCGAAGCGTCTTTCGGATTTAAACGGCAGCACTTCGTTTTCAGCAGATGGACTGCCGTGAACGATGCCGTTGGCGAAGAGCTCGCTTTCATGGCACAGATCCAAACTCGTTACAGATTGCTCAACCGCTGTGTAGACCTCCACGAGTTGTTTGGCACATGTGGTCTCTGATTCTGAAATATAGAGATGATCGCCGAGTAGAATCATAACTGGCTCACCGGCAGCAAAACCCTTTGCGCAATAGATAGCATGTCCGAATCCTTCGGGTTGCTCTTGGATAGCGAAATGCAATCGTTGCCCTATTTCCGAGAGTCGGTGTGCCTGTGCTGTCAATTCCGGCTTTTCGAGAATGGCATTAGGAACGGTACCAGAGAAATAGTCGGTAATCGGATCAACCTGCTGCGGTTGCGCAACAATACACACCTCTTCCACACCCGCCGATAGTGCCTCTTCGATAATCAACTGAATGACTGGTTTCGCGATGCCGTCTGGCGCGATAATTGGAAAGAGTGCTTTCGGTACGGCTTTTGTCGCGGGGAAAAGACGCGTTCCGTATCCAGCAATAGGGATGACTGCTTTTTGAATGGGTTTCATAAGCATTGACCTTAAGCGAAGATGCCCGCCCGGTTTAGGCGGACATCTCGTTTTCAGCGCACCGTTTATTATATAGACAGTGCCGATTTCAAGCGGCTATCGGGTGGATTTGAGTTTACCCCAAGTCGTTGCCATTTTTCCAGCAGCATCAACATCTAATGCCCCTTCAATCCCTTCACCGAGTTTTGAGACGTCATCGTCATCAAGTGTTACATTAAAGACAACGACTTCATCGATGATACCGTTCCACTGGCAGCGTCTACCACAGCCAGGGTCTGCGCCGATGTAAACCTCTTCGGGAGATGCCCAAGGCGGGCCTTTGGCATCTTCACTGTTCTGTAATTTACCGTTAACGTAGATATGAAGTTGTGCGCCGTCCCATGTACCGACGAGGTGTACCCATTCTTTAGCGGGCACTTCATCGCCGAGGACTTCCAGTTTTTCCCCGCCGTTGGCGACTCGAATATGAAATGCAGCCATTGTGCTATTTTGTCCGTTCTCGTGGGCACCCGTTCCGAGTAAGAATTGTGACCAAGTGGAGCAGCCGAGTCCTTTCCAGATGACACATTTACCGGTCGGATCTTCCGCCGCATAAACCCAAGCATGGATTGAAAAGCCCTCAGACTCCTTGAAATCGAGAGCTGCCAACGTTTTATCTTCGCCCTTGGTACCAATTTTGACCCAAGTATCCGCACCGTTAAACTCCAACCCGCCGCCGAATTTGCCTTTTGCCCACTTCAAGTCGCCGACAAATTCACCATCGGATCCGTTACCGGAGAGATCTGTTACAGTCTTACCTTTTCCTTCTTCAAATGTCCACATCCCTGCAATCGTCTTTTCATCAAGATTCGCATCACTTACGGGTGCCATAGCGAAGAGAAATACAGCGATTACACAGATAACGCTCATATTCTTTAGCATTTGAATTACTCCTTTGGGTTATGGAGATTAGATTCCATTTGTGAACGCGTCTATTTTCTTGACACGTCTCTTATACCTGAGTTTCCTAAAACCTATTCATAACATTTTACCTTATGCTTTTTCGTTTGTCAAGTCAATTGCGTCTGTCTCAGCGAGTTTCTGCTCAAGTGCGAGGTTGTCTTCGTAAACGGTTTTGATTAACTCCTCAATATCGGGTTCTTGAACGGATATGTCCACAATTCTGAATTTTTGGAGGATTGCGCCGATGAGATCCGCCGCGCTAATCACCTCTGGTGAGAACCGATACTGCACGCGAACCCCTTCCTGATACACAATATGCGCATTGGGGATAGTGATGTCTGGGTAGGCTTCAGCATAATCAACACTCAGGAGCCGTTCTGTCGAAAGTAAGCGTCGAAGTGTGGCAAGTTCCCCATCGAAACAGAGACACGCGTTGTCAATGAGAATGACCCGCTTGCACAATTTTTCGACATCATCTAAGTCGTGTGTTGTCAGTACAACCGTGACCTTGCGTTCAGCATTAATTTGCTGGATAAACTGGCGGATGCGCGCCTTCGCGACGACATCTAAACCGATCGTCGGTTCATCAAGAAACAAAACATCAGGATTGTGGAGCAGCGCCGCGGCGATGTCTGCCCGCATCCGTTGACCGAGACTCAACTGGCGAACAGGGGTCTGAAAAAAATCGCCAAGATTTAGCAATTCGTCAAACATATCCACATTGTGCCGATATTGTGCCTCTGGAATCCGATAGATACGCTGTAGCAATTCAAACGATTCTCGGACTGGTAAATCGAACCACAGATGTGAACGCTGCCCAAACACGACCCCAATGTGCTTCGCATTTTCCTTTCGCTGGCGATGCGGTATATAACCGTTCACAGCCACACTACCTGATGTCGGCACTAAAATACCGGTCAACATCTTAATAGTCGTTGACTTCCCCGCGCCGTTGGGTCCTAAATACCCCACAATTTCGCCACGTGCTACGGAGAACGAAACGTTATCCACGGCTCGGACGATGCGGTGTTTGCGTGAAAAAAGGTTCACAAAACTCCCAAAGAAACCCTTACGATGGTGATAGACTTTGAAAGCCTTGCTGAGGTTATTGACTTCAATCATATTTTTTAATAGTTACCAGTTATCAGTACGGTTTTTCTCCGAAAAACCTTTTAGTTAACAGTTAAAGAAGTTTTCTGTGGAAACCTTCACAGAGAACGTAACTATCCCAAGAACCCTCTTAACTTATAACTTATAACTTATAACTTATAACCATTCAATGCCCTGTGCTTTGATACCGTAACACACCCCACTGCCAAAACAGCATGGTAACACCCAAAAAAAGGAATCCTGCGAAAGGTGCTAATTGCACACCGAGCGGTGAAGTGCCAGAGGATGCAACTTTTTCTAATAGAAAGAGGGACGGAAAATAGTTGACACATGCGAGCGGAACAATAAAGGTGAAAAAATGGCGAAACCACCAACGATAAATTCCAAACGGGTAACTTCCCATGAAAACGCCGCCATTAGTGAAAATATTGATAATCTCAATGGATTGGACGGTCCAGAAGCAGCTTGTTGCACCAATCACAAAAAGCCCAATAAAAAAACAGGTACCGCTTACCAGCGAAATCAGTAAATATCCGATCTTAGTAAATGACCAAGTTATGGTTAACTGTGAATTCGCAATTAAAAACACAACCAGTGCTTGTGCGATCCGTCCGACCCGACGTAATAGAAATTCATGCGAAAAGACTTGATAAAAAGTGCCAAGTGGTCGGACAAGCATTGTATCAAAGCCGCCGCTGACAACATTTCGCTGAAAGACATCAAAGCCTCTACCCATCATTTCAGCAACAGCAAAACAGATACCAATCATGCCGTAGAGGAATCCGACTTCCCACAGACTCCACCCCGCTAACTCCTTGAAACGGTTAAAGAGGAGTGCAATCATGAAAAATTCGATGACCGAGACGCTTGCTTGGGAAAAGAGGTCAAAGACAAACGAAAGTCGGTATTCCATCTGCGATCGGATGCGAAGTTTGACAAAGTGGAAATAGAGGGAAAGGTGGTGCATTCTAACCGCCTTGTATGACTAACCGTGAAAACCCTCGACTTAAAAAGGCACGTCCGACGCCAATAAAAAAGAGCGTCCACATCATCTGTTTGCCTATAGCAATCCAAACTTCCATGCCTGTAATCTTGCCTAAATAGATACTAAAAGGGATATCAATTAAACCTTCAAATGGCAACCATGTTCCGATATGTGCTAACCATTCGGGCCATAACGCGATCGGGACCAACATCCCAGAAAATAAGGTGATTATGGAATAAGCGAGTCCAGAAATTCCTGTTGTATCGAGTGTCCAGAACGCTGAACTAAAAATTGTTATTGTGATTGCAGCACTCATGAACGTCGCAAGTGTCATTGAAATTATAAATGTTATTAAAGCAGTAGGTTGCTTTGGCATTGCAACTTCAAAGAAAAGGATGCTGATAAGGAAGGTCGGCAATCCGCGCATGAGTAGGTAATAGCAGGCTCTCCCACATTCATCTGCCAACCAATATGCGTGGAAGTCTACCGGTTTGGTTAATTGGAGTGCGACACTCCCATCTTTAATCGCGCTTGTAACTTCGGAACGGGCACCCCAAAACGGCATGAGCATGAAAAAGACCTGACAAAGAACGAAATAAGTGATAATCTCATTCAGATTGAGGGGTTGAGGATCCGTCCGTGCGGCATAGAAAGCGGTATAAACAAAGACGTGGACCAGGAGAAAGAAAAAGTTGGTTGTCAACCCCGCAAGGTTTGCAACCCGATATTGCATCCGCCTCTGAAACGACTTTCTCGCAAACGCTAAATAAACATGGAAAGTCAAGACCAAGGATTTCATCCGTTCGCGGCACTCAGGTCAGCGATAGATACGGACTGACCTTTCTCTGCGGATTCATAAATGCCGTCAAGCATCTGCATCAGCATAATGCCTTGCTCAGCCGAGGAAATTGGCTCTTTTCCTTCCACTATGCACGCCACGAAGTGTTTTACCTCTTCATCAAAACCATTGATTGAAGGTGCGTCGAGCGGTTTATCGACTTCCTTGCCATTTGCCTCTGTGTAAAGCGTGAAAGGATTAAGGGATACCCCGGCTTTTGTTCCAGCGATTTTGATGTAATTATCGCCGGGTAGGTTCAGAGCCCACGTTGTTTCGAGGATAATTGTCGCGCCGTTTTCAAATCGGATTTGCGCAAAGGTGCCATCGTCAACATCGTATTTAACATCATCAGGCACGAGATGTCCGAAGCGGGAATATGAGGCACCCATAACCTCGACGGGTCTTGGGGAATTCATTAGCCACCAGATACAATCTAACGCGTGAACGCCGATGTCAATGAGTGCGCCGCCACCAGAACGATCTCTATCAACAAACCACCCCTCTCTGCCAATAGGGATACCGCGTCGCCGGACGTAAGCGGCTTTACCGAAATAAATATCGCCAAGTTCGCCATCCGTGACAAGCCGCTTCACTTTCTGGGAACTTCCATCGAACCGCTGGACGAGGGCGTACATTAAAGTCTTACCGTTTTCGGTAGCTGCATCCGCCATCGCCTTTGCCTCTTGTGCGCTCCGAGCCGGAGGCTTCTCACACAGCACATGCTTACCAGCGTTCAACGCATCAATGGAAATCGGTGCGTGAAGGAAGTTCGGTAGGCAGACGCTAACAGCATCAATATCCTTGTTTTCCAACATCTCTAAGTGGTTGGTGTAGGTGTTCGGGATTTTGTGTTCCGCTGCGACTTTTTCGACTTGCGTCTCGTCTAAATCGCAGACGGCGATAACTTCTGAACGCGGATCAGCCGTATAGCCTTTGAGATGCTGCATTCCGGGCCAGCCGAGGCCGACGACAGCCGCGCGCAGTTTCGTTGTTTGATTCGGCATAATAGGTATTCCTTCCGATTTTGCGTAACTTGTGATTAATTTGCTATCAATCTATTCATGGCGTAGCGCCTCTGTAGGGGTGAGACCAGCGGCTTTGTTGGCAGGATAGAGACCGAAAAACACACCTATGAAGGCGGAGACACTAAACGCAATAAACGCTGCTTGGATGGAAACAACAGCGGGCCAGCTCGCGTTCATGAGTTTTGAAATAATCAAACCAGAAACAGAAGCGAGACTACTGCCGATAAAGATGCCGATGAGTCCCCCACAAATGCTTAAGACAACGGCTTCGATCAGGAATTGGGTCAGGATATCGCGACGCCTTGCCCCGATGGCTTTACGTAGACCGATCTCGCGAGTCCGTTCTGTTACAGAGACTAACATAATATTCATGATCCCGATACCGCCAACGAACAAAGCGACACTCGCGACACCACCAAGGAGTATCTGAACAATCCGGCTGACGTTGCCCACCTGTTTTATAATCTGTTTCGCCGTGAAAAATTCAAAGTATTTTTCATCACCGTGTTGTTGTCGCATGGCGACCTTGATTTCAGCGACGGCTTGCTCGACTTTTTCGTAGCTCTCGGCTTGGCAAAACAGGTACATCCAGCCCTTACGTTGCCCCATAAAACGGACCTGCATTGTAGTGAGTGGGACAATCACCCGATTATCCCACCCCTCACTCGCCATACTGTTGCCCTTTTCCTCCATCACACCAATCACAGTGAACCGCTCTGGCCCGATTCTGAGTTCAAGTCCAATTGGGTCTTGCTTCTGAAACAGATCTTTATGAACTTCGGAGCCGATCACACATACAGGATCTCGTCGTTCGAGGTCATTATCGCTAATGAACCTACCTATTTGGATGAACCAGTTGTTTGCGTCTTGGTAGGAAGTGGTGATGCCGTGGATTTGAAGGGACTGATTAACATGTTTGTGCGCCACCGGAAGATTCATCTCGGACTGTACTGTCGCCAGTTTAAGGGACGGACAGTTCTCAACGATAAAAGCGAGGTCCTTGTATTCAATGTATTCTGGATGTTTGTTTTCGACATAGGAGCCGTCCTCTCTCCGAAATGCCTCTTTCCTAAAGCAGACAATCATCCCCGCGCCGCCGATCCGTTCTAATTCAGCGAGCATGAGGTGTTCGGCGCCACCGCCAACCGAAACGACAGCCACAACAGCAGCAATGCCAATAATAATGCCGAGCGTGGTTAGCACAGAACGCAATTTGTTACGCCGTAGCGCTGCTAAACCGACGCTAATACCTTGTGTAATCTGCATAGGTTTTCATTAGTTATCAGTTTTTAGTTTTTAGTTATAAGTTTGTTTTCTGATCTCTCACGCCTCTTTGTTACCTTTCATTTCAATTGGGTAACGACGGTCAGGAAAAAATACAAAACCTTCGGAGTCCTCTTAACTTATAACTTATAACTTATAACTCGTTAACTACTCCGGTTTCATAGATTCGCCGTGCAACAAAAACGCGCGGATATCATACCGTCCGGGCCGTTCAATGGGCAAATCTCCGTTTTCGATCATCAAATCAAGCGGGTTCGCATGCGTCCGCAGTGGCAATTGAACGACCTCGTGCATGCGCGCAGATTCGTAGATAGCCATGATAATCTCAACGGCGGCGCGTCCGTGTTTGGCTGCTCCGCGGTGTTCGGGCCCGCCCTCAATCCATTCGACGAGTTCAGCGGCTTGCGCAACGTGCTGGTTCGCACCATCAGACGGACGTTCTTCCCATTCGGCTGCCTTATTGTTGAGAAGACGCACGCGCCCCTCTGTTACATCAGCGATGCCATCTGCCCCATAGACGATGCCACCTTGATAGTTCGGTCTGCCTATCTCTTGCGTGAGCATACCGATACAGCCGTTTGAAAAACCTACCACTCCGAGGCTCCGGTCCTCAATTTGAATATCGCGTTCGTAACGTTCCGTTTTCCGCTCAACATTGCCGATAACCCACTGCGGATCTGGGTCCCCAGTGACATAACGCATCATATCGAACAAGTGTGAACAGTCATTCAATAACCCCTGTCCTCCGTGGCAAACGATCTGTCTCGGTTCACCGATCGCGCCTTCAGCGATGAGGTTTCGGGCATCTGTCCACGCGGAATTGAACCGGCGTTGATGGCCAATAACGACCTTAACATCGCTTCGGCTGGCGGCAATTAACATTTCGTCACACTCACCCAAACTTATCCCCATGGGCTTTTCACAGAGCACAGCCTTCGGGCTTCGGGCACATGCAGCGATTGTCATAGGTGCATGGAGTTTATGCCAGGTCGCGACGCTCACGATGTCAAGGTTCTCCTTATCCAACATCTCGCGCGCATCTAAGTAACAGTTTTCAGCCGGTACATCGTAGGTGTTCGAGAACTTGTCAAGAGCGGCTTGAACCGGGTCGGCAAGTGCGACGATTTTTGTCTGTTCAACGTCCTGATAGCCACGGGCGTGGGCATTGGCGATACCACCGCAGCCAATAATTCCAACGCGATATTCAGATGCCATATTTGTGCTTCCTATATTTCTGCCACTCGATAGATTTACGAAGTGACGATAAAGTGGGGAAAACGATGATCTTAAAGATCCTGATTCAGAAAATTAACGCAATTTTTTCAGAAAATTAAATTTTTTGTTACCTTTTCACAGGGTTTACGTATTAGTTGTCATATTTTGTGATAGCACCCACTACCTAAAGGTAGGGGCTTCGGTTTCATAGCGACTGCGGTTTTCTCAAAGAGTCCACCGTCTTATTTTCGCTCCACCTGCGGGCGTTTCCCCTATATCCCACATGGGACAGATATAGGGCATATTG
>JAJEDN010000010.1 GCA_022821495.1 Candidatus Poribacteria bacterium | reverse complement strand
TTCTGATAACATGTCTTCTAAGCGGGAAAGAGGGGTCATTAGATATGTCCTTTCAATAAATGTCAGGTTTATTATGAAAGGATACCCTCTTTTCTGCTATTTGTCTGTAAAAAAGTTAAAATTGTCCAAACTATAGTATAGAATATAGATAGACCTAAAATTAGAACGAGATCGAATTCCGATTTTTAACTGCAATCGGATATTTGACCATATCAGTCTAATCCAAAGACTGTCTTCAGGTTTCCCATATTACCCAAACACATTCCAGAAGGAGGAAAACTTACATGTATCGTCACCTTTTCTTACCTATGCTTATGTTATTACTACTGACCAGTACTGCTCTGGCTAAAGGTGAAAAACTTGTCCTCGTCGGCTCCGGCGAACCCGATCCGAAGGACAATCTTCTCATAGAAAACCTTAAAAAGTGGGGATACGTCGTCGAACCGCATCAACACTTAGCGAAGCATCCCGTCAATCTTGCAGGTATTGATCTCGTATTCATTTCCGAATCAACGTCGAGTGCCAACATTCTGGACGCTTACAAAAATTCAGCCGTTCCTGTCGTCAATGCCGAGACGTGGACCTACGACGATATGGGATTTGCAGCAGACGGCACGTTCAACTCCGATGCGGGCGACAAACTGACGATCGTTGATACCGAGCATCCCATAACCGAAGGCTTTAAAGGCGACATTACGGTCAGCAAGCCTGCGGCACAACTGATGACCTGTAGCGGCTTTGAAGGCGATATCAATGTGTTAGCCGTGCGCGCTGATAACGACGAGCTCGTTGCGATCTCTGTCTATGAGAAAGGTGCGAAAACGCTTAAAGGCTCCACGAAAGCGATACACGTTAATATTTGGCCCCACTCCACTGCTTGGCAGCAAGTAACAGAGGACGGTTGGGAGCTCATCCACCGTTCAATCCTTTACGGTTTGGGTCAAATTCCGTTTGATGTCGCGCCACAAGACAAACTCGCTGTCACTTGGGGACAGATCAAAACGGCACGTTAAATATCACTGAGTGAGGTTCTAACCTAATCAGGACTTACGCAAATTGAGTAGATATCGGACATTTAGACACCAAAAGCGGTAATTTCTGTATTTTATAGTAAAACCCGTAATTATCTATACACTCACAAAATGACGAGGATACAATCCTCGCCAGCGGTGGGAGGGTGTTTGTTCCCTAGATGAACTGTAAACTTATTTTCGGATTTTACTATAAACCCCCTAAATCCCCCTTATCAGGGGGACTTTAAGAAAACCCTAAATCCCCCTTATCAGGGGGACTTTAAGAAAACCCCCTAAATCCCCCTTATCAGGGGGACTTTAAGAGGCAATGCGTGAGTCCTACTCATCTTATAGCAGTGAAGCGGATCCAGTGTCCAGAAATACCGTGCAATCTGGGTGTGTCTGTAAGATAGAAGCGGGGTGCATCGGCGTTATTTCACCGTGTAAGCAGTTCCGCACCGCTTCTGCCTTTCGTTCATCTGGCACAGTGCAAATAATTGTCTGTGCCTTCATAATCTGACGGATAGACATTGAGATGGCTTGGGTCGGCACCGCATCAAGTCCTGTGAACCAGCCTTCACCTACCTGCTGGAGGCGACACGCTTCGTCTAATTCGACGAGGATATACGGATCCTCTGTCTCAAAATCGGCAGGTGGATCGTTGAAGGCGAGATGTCCATTCTCACCGATACCGACAAACGCTACGTCAATCTGATGTTGCGAGATAATCTGATTGAGTCGATCACATTCGGCTTGCGGTTCGTCTGCTTCGCCGTCGAGAAAATGCACCGTGCCGGGCTGGACGATGTCCACAAGCCGTTCCCGTAGATATTTACGAAAACTGGCGGGATGCGTCTCAGGGATACCGATGTACTCGTCGAGGTGGAACATTGTTGTGTTGTCCCAGTCAATCGCTGCATCTGCTGTCAGTGCCGCAAGGAAATCGAATTGTGACGCGCCTGTTGCGACGATAAAACTCGCTTGTCCGTTGGCATCAATCGCCTCTCGGAGTTTTCTGCTGGCGACGTGCGCTGCTGCTTCACTTGTTTCTTGTTTGGTTGTCGCTTTTAAAATATTCATTTGTTCAAAATCTTCGTGGCTTTTTACAGCAAGTTTTTGGCTTGCAAGCTACGCCCAAAATCTCGTTTCCAACTCGGTGAGAGGGCAGGTAGTTTTCTCGCCTGTGCGATCTTCTCGTGATTGTCCCTATCAAAATAGCGGAGGTTAACTATCTCTGTGACACTCATCGGTTCGGATGCGACTTCAATGCGGGCAATCGCATCGCCTGCTGTGATTTCGCCTTCTTCAAGTACCCGGAAATAGAACCCGACGCGCCGACTTTCCAAGAACTGTTTTGGGAATTCTGGGAGTCCCATCTTGTATGCGAGTTTGAAACACGGCACGCGGGGTTGCGTAATCTGTAATTTCACTGTCGCGCCTATCTGGAAGACATCGCCGATATGCACAGCCTCCTCCAACAGCCCTTCAACGGTGAGATTCTCGCCAAACTGTCCATAACTCAAGTCGTCTCTACCCAATTCTTGCTGCCAGTAAGCATAATGCTCAAAAGGATACCCGTAGATGGCTTTATAGGTGCCGCCATGTACGCGCAGATCGCCTTGCCCGTCTCCGTCGATGTTTTTTTCTCTAAGCATGACGGTACCGGATACCGGTTCTTTGAAGATGCCAGTCTGAACGGTTTTGCCGCCGTATTGAATAGGTTTCGGTTTGGATACGTTTATAGATAAAAGTTTCATATACGCCAGAGTATACCGATTTTCTGAAGTTATGTCAAGCGAAACATTTTAGTCCTATCGCGTTTGGTTCAAATATTTTTTTCGTATGCAACCTTTTGCTTTTTAAATCGCGTCATTAATAGTAACAGCAGTTTGACGGTCATTCGTTAAAATCGCGAAACTGTATTCTACGTAGGAGAAATTCAATGAAAAACGAAGATGCCCAACTTATTAATCGCTTCTTGGAAGGTGATGAGAGTGCTTTCACGGCATTGGTAAAGAAATACCAGAAAAGCGTCCACGCGCTCGCTTGGCGGAAAGTTGGCGATTTCCACATCGCAGAGGAACTTACACAAGACACCTTTCTCAAGGCATACGAAAAACTCGCGATGTTGAAGAACCCTAACCAGTTCGCGGGATGGCTCTATGTAATCGCAGATCGGCTTTGCATTGCTTGGCACCGAAAACAAAAACCGCCAATGGAATCGTTGGAAACCACAGGTGGGGAGGAGATAGAAGAATCATCTTATCGGCATTATGAAGATGAACAACGCAATGAGGCATCTGCTGAATACCGTAGCGGATACATCAGAAATCTCTTGGAACAACTCCCGGAAAGTGAACGGACAGTCGTGACACTCCACTATCTCGGCGAAATGACCTGTAAAGCGATTAGCGAGTTCTTAGGTGTCTCTGCGAATACAGTTAAGAGTCGTCTACAGCGCGCACGGAACCGTTTAAAGGAGCAGGAAAACATGATTCGCGAAACCCTCGGCAGCGTGCAACTCCCTGCCAATTTCACAGAAAACCTTATACGGCAAATCGCCGACATAAAACCGATAGCCCCTACAAGCAGCAAACCGTTAGTGCCGTGGGCAGTCTCTGCGGCAACTGCCATATTTATCTTCTTAATAATCGGTGTGGGTTCCCAATACCTTGTCCGTTTTCAGAACCCTTATAACGTCAATGCCCAATCCGAAACTACTATTGAAATCATTGACGCACCGATCGTACTGGATACACAGTCAAAGCCGGATTTACGAAACCAAGCGGGACGTTTTGAAACCGACGGTAAACGCAGCGGCATCGGACCGCAAGTCTCAGAACCTTTTGTACTGGCTGCGGCTACAGAGGTAACAGATGAAAAAAGCACGTCAACAAAACAGCAGTGGATACAAGCGAGCGGGCCAGAAGGCGTTTCTATCTTAGGTTTCCATGCGAGTGCGAAAGGAGATGTCTACGCCGCCTCACCCATCGGTATATACAAACTCACCCCAGACAAGGAGACTTGGACACTCGTCAACGCCAATGTAACGAATGGACAACTCTATCCGATGCCGATGACAGAACAAGGCGACAGGCTTTATATTGTCTCTGTTAAAGAAGTGCTCGCTTCAACAGATCGTGGCAAGACCTGGCGCGCCCTCGGTAACCGCCCAAAAGGCGGAGCTATCGGATTGGTAACAATAGATCAAGTTCTTTACCTTGCAGTAGAAACGGGTATCTATCAATCCAAAGACAGTGGTAAACAGTGGACAGCCCTTAACGATGGTTTTAGCTTTGAGGATGAGTCATCAGACGAAAAAATTGCCGCTGTGACATCTATCGCAGATACTGTGTTTGCCTTTACAAACCGAGGCCTCTACCGACTTAATTCAGGCACATGGAAAAAATTGCCGATAGAGATGCGCAAGTCCTTTAACGCCTTCGATTCCTTGGTAGTCTCTGAAAATAACCTCTATGTGGCAGCAAGCATAGATATTCTTTCACGGATGAAGAGAGAATCACCCGAGACCGAGATAGATTACACCGAAGCCGCAAAAAAGCACTTAGAATTAGCCCCAATAGGCAAAACGCGCTGGGCGATTTTCCGCTCAACCGACTTAGGGAATTCGTGGACGGATATAACACCGAAAAACGTCCCTTTCCTTATGCAACAAGCAACAGACATCAAACTTATGGCTGCCGATGGAACGCTTTTAGCGTTGAGCCACAAGAACGGCATCCGTTCAAGAGATCGCGGTCAAACATGGACAAACCTCAGAGAACTCCCGTATATCCCAATTTACACACCAACTGTAGGCACCGACGAAAATACTTTTTATGCAGGTAAATATGAAGTCTATCGGACGACCGATGGCGGTGAATCGTGGCATCCATTTATGCGCGGAATGATAGGAACTGCCATGCGGAATTTGGTCGCGTTTAACAACGGTCTTTACGTCCACAACGACAGCAAAATTGTTAAATCAACGGACAGCGGTGAGTCCTGGACACCTGTTAACTTCAGCGTCGGTTGGAATTCACCTCGCGATCCTGATTTTCCGAATCAGAGGTTAGTTGTCGCTGACGGTGTGCCTTACGGGGTTTTCCTTGAAAAAAGCAAGAGAGGCATTTTCGGTTCGATTACTGAAAGAAAAAGTAAATTGCGCATTTTTCGGTTGTCTGCTGATGGCAATACACTCACCGCCGTTCGAGGACTCCCGTCCTTTGAATATGATGACGCCCTTTACACAAAAGATCTATTAGCGGGTGAGGTGACACTCGGCGAGCTTGCAGTGAGTGATCAAACGTTCTATATTGAGTATAGGCGGGAACTTTTTAAATGTAAACCCGGCACATGGAAATGGGTCAGTACAGGACTTATAGATTCAGGAAAACAACCCCATAACAGCCGTAAAGGGCTTAGGTTGGCTGTTGCAGGCGAAACTATTTACGTCGGTATGCGAGACGGTAAACTCTTTCAATCGTTTGATGAGGGAACCAATTGGAAAGACGTTACGCCAAACCTGCCGCTTCAATTTAAACGTTTCAGAGAGATTACTTTTGTAGGTTCAGCGGTTTACGTTTCGATAAACAAAGGGGTCTTAACCTCACAAAACGGTGAACACTGGCGTGTGCTCACTGATACTGAAGGCGAGCGTCTTATCGTTGCAAGTCTCGCTGTTAATGACACGACAGTTTACGGTGTGTGTAATGCCGGTGCCTATCGTTTGGATAATCGTGGTAATTGGAAGAAGGTTTCCCCGGAAGTTCCTGACGGCATCCGAGAACTCGTCTTCACAAACAACCGACTTTATATTATTACCCACCAACGTGGAATGTTTCACGTTTCGCTTGGAAACGAAAAAGGTTAATGCTACGCGGCATTATCCATAGGAGAAAAAATGAGAAAGAAATTTTCCCCCTTATCCTTCAGTATCGTGTTAGCATTTCTGACAGTACCTCTATTCGTATACTTTAGTAATACAGCATCCGCTCAGGCAGTAGAAACACCTTCACTTACTGTTTCGAGCGACAGTGTGCTACATCTAATTCCAGAAAAAACTGTGGGCATTATCTATTGTCCCAACGCGATTGAACTGAATAACAAAATTAACACACTGTTCGCAGACCTTTCACCGCAATCAGGATCACCAGAGATTCTTGCACAAATGTTAGCGAATGCCCTTGGGGGTAATTTTGAGAGCTTAACCGACTTTGAAGCCATCGGATTGGATTTGGACCGAGATTTCGCAATTTTCTTTACCCGTTTGAAACCGCTGCAACTTTCAGCAGCTATCCATCTAAAAGACACCGAAACGGTTAAGCAGGTGATTGAAACGGAAACCGGCGGCAGCGCACCAATAGCATATAAAAACGCTGCCTATTGGAGCGAAAATGGCGATGGCAACAGTTTTGCTATCTTAGACGACATTCTCATCTTCTCACAGCAGCGCGCGGTCTGTGAAAATGTTATTGATACCCGTAATGGAACGATACAAGCTATCACAGAGAACCGAGGCTATCAATCTTTCCTTACTGATATTCTTGAAGGCACGGATCAGTTAGGTGCCTGCTTTGACATCGAAGGCGTTATCGCTTCGCTCGATGGTTCACTTGAAGAAGAATGGAAGTCAATGATAGACAACCTTCCAGATGATTCTCCTGTAACCTTGGCAATAACACCCTCCCTTAAAAATATATCGGAAGAACAGCTAAAGTTCGTTGAGCAACTGCAGTCTGTAAGCACAAGACTACAAATAGACGGGACTGATGTGCAAATCACACCATCCGTCGAATTTCAAAAGGATAGTGAATTCGTGAACGCTGTCGAAGAGGTATCTGACACACTCACACACCTCGGTGAACTTCCAAACCGTGCCACTATGAATGCTGCCTTTCAAGGGAGTTCAAAATTACAAACTGAGATTAGCACATCTTGGTTAGACTTTACGCCAAAACGCATTCGAGATAAACAAGAGAAGCGAGACCGACTCCTTGAACAGGTGAAGGGTTTTTATGAATCTCTGTCGGACCGATGGAGTGTCTCTGCCAGTTTTGGGGATGGCACTTTAACTACTTTAACTAATTTTCTGTTCATTTATGAACTGAAAGATGAACAGCAAGCAAAAACCTATATGGACGAAGTGTTTCTGGAAAAACTCAATTACACAGATGCTTACGCCGGTCCCTCTACAATGCACAACGGGGTTGAGATTAAAAGCTACATCTTCCCTAATCCGAATGAAGTTTTTGGCGTAACACCATCCGATCCGTTTGACCAGATGCCACAGGAATGGCACTGGTATTACGCGTTTAACGAAGGGCAGCTCCTTTTCGCAACAGGAACCACTCCGCAAGTGATTCAAACATCGCTTGATAGGCGCACCGGAAATAGTGAGAGGTTTTCCGAACACCCGAGTTATCAAAAACTCACGGGTAGCTTAGGTACTGACAATAACGTTCTTCTGGCAATTTCTCCAATTACGGCGTTTAAAAGTATCTTGCCAATCGCAGAAAAAATGGATCCAAATAGTGCAGCCATCATACAAATGGTTTCTGGTATGTTCATGAACCTACCAGAACACTATAGTATCGGCTTCGCAGCCAAAGCGGGGGACAACAGCATTCATGCAAAATTGCTTTTCACACTCGGTGATTTCAAACCACTCTTTCAAGCGTTCGGAATGATGTTCGGTATGTAGCCGATGCGGTAGACCGTTTTTTAACGCATTTTTAACGCATCCACAAGCATTTTGTGGATGCGTTTTATTTTTGCACCGCAAACTGATTTCGGTGCAATTTGAAATACCCCTCAGTGCATTTGCGGTCAGTGGCAAGACCTTTTATGTAGAACATAGAGGGCAGCTTCTGAGATGGAAACACGGTGAGGCGGAATGGTTTAACACCGGGCTGGTAGATGAAAGCAAAAGCAAGGAGAGAAATAATGGCTTTATGAAGCAGCTGAGACTCGCTGTTTCTAACGAGTTCCGAAAATCAATTTATTCTGAAGCATCCGAAGCCCATTTCCCAGAAGAGATAAGCCATCTCCTTCCAGATCCGGTAGATCTGGCAGACCAAACCTGGAATTTCTTCGTAGACGCTTGGGCAGAACACGGTTATAGGATTCCATCGGAGTGGCAGGAACTCAATTAGACCCAAACTACAAGTGAAGCATAAAGTTCTACTTCACGATTACAGCCAAACCTGTGTTGAAACTAACGATTCCGCACAGGTTTGGCTGTTTCGCGTTCTGCTGGAAAATGCAATCTTTGCCAACTGACTGGAACACCGAGCCATCTACACGGATATTGAAATAGAAAGGCTATAAGATTATAATTCAGAATTATGCACCCATTTGCATCTCATACGCATCGTTATAAATTAATCGGAGGTGAACTGATGAAAAATAGTGATGTTGAACTTATACATCGCATTCTTGATGGCGATGATAGTGCCTTTAGCGAACTGGTGAAAAAATATCAAAAGCCGGTTCACGCGCTTGTATGGCGGAAAATAGGGGACTTCCATATCGCTGAGGAAATTACACAGGATACGTTCCTGAAAGCGTACCAGAGACTCGGAACGTTGAAACAGCCGCAACGTTTCACGGGTTGGCTTTATGTCATAGCCGCGAATAACTGTAAGATGTGGATGCGCAAAAAGCGTTTGCAGACGGAGCCACTTGAGGAAGTGGATAGCGCGCAATTAGAAAAAGCGACGTATTCGCAGTATGTGATTGAAGAAAATGAGCAGATAACGGCAGAAGCACAGCGCGAAGTGGTGAAACAGCTGCTTGCGAAACTTCAAGAGAGCGATCGGACAATTGTCACGCTGCATTATTTTAGTGAAATGTCGGCTGCAGAGATTGGTGCGTTTCTGGGTGTCTCTGTGAATACGATTAAGAGTCGCCTCCGCCGGGCACAGCAACGCTTGAAGCGAGAAGAACCGATGATTAGAGAAGCGTTGGGCAATTTCCAAATCACGCCGCATCTGACAGCGAATATCATGCGCGAGATTTCGCATTTGAAACCGATTGCCCCGTCTGGTGGTAAACCTATCGTGCCGTGGGCAGTCTCTGCTGCGACAGCACTATTCATCTTCCTATTAATGGGTGTCAGTTCTCAATACCTTGCTCGCTTTCAGAAACCATACAATATAGACGCCCCCTCTGAAATGACTGTTGAAATCATTGATACCTCCATCGTCCTTGACACACAAGCGAAACCCGATTTACGGAACCAAGCCGGGCGTTTTGAGACTATCGGTCAGAACAACGGCGCTGGTCCACAACTTTCGGAACCTGTTACACTTGGTCCAACGCAGATAGAAAAGAAGGCGCGCCCGTCAACACAACAGCAGTGGGTACAAGCAAGCGGACCAGAAGGCGGAATCATATCAGGTTTATTTCTAAGCTCCAGAGGAGATATGTACGCTGCTTCGCCAGTTGGCATCTATAGATTTTCCGCTAACGCATCTGCGTGGACACTGATCAACGCCTCTGTGGCACCCAAGGACCTCACACTGATGGCAGAACGAGGTGATACGCTTTATCTCGTCTCTACTCGTGAAGTATACACTTCAACAGACAGGGGTGAGAACTGGCAGTCGCTTGGTGGGCGACCAAAAGGAGAAGCCATCGGATTGGTGATAACGGACAATGGATTATACCTTGCGCTTGCCCAACAGATTTTCCGATCTACGGATGCTGGTAAGCAGTGGATTCCCTTAGACGATGAAAATACAGACAGAATTAACTTTGCAATCGCTGCTATTGAAAATACAGTGTTCATTGGCACAAACCGAGGGCTCTATCGCTTGTATTCAGACATATTGGAAAAATTACCCGTGGATACTACCAAAGCCATCCTGTCTTTGGCTGTCTCCGAAAAAAATCTCTATGTAGGGACGGGTCCCGATTTCTCCGCCCGAGAAGGAAGGACAGCGTCCATGGGGCAACTGACGACGGGCAATCATTCGAGTTTATGGGAAATTTTTCACTCCGCAGACTTAGGTAATTCATGGACAGAGATAACACCGACAAGCGAATCGCCTTTTATGAAAATCCCGCAGGGTGTTAAAGTTTTAGCAGCCGGTGAGACGGTCTTAGCACTTGGGATGATGACTAATTTCCGGTCAATGGATGGTGGAAAAACATGGACAGATCTCAATCTCGACTTTGACACTGACCCCTTTGATATGAATGCACTTATGAATTCATTTATGACGAGTATGTTCCCTGCTATAACAGTAGACGAAAGAACGTACATCAAAGCAGGCGTTGTTGGACTCACACGCTCAACGGATGGTGGTGAATCGTGGGATCCATTTATGAAGGGGATAGTCGGTACTCACATATTTAACTTAGTGGCATTCAAAAACGCGATTTATACGAGTACTGCCACAGGTATCGCCAAGTCCATTGATGGGGGAGCATCATGGCAAACACTTCGCTTCAATACCGGTGAACTGACACTCAAACCGGCAGAGAACGCCGCTCCGTCCGATCTGTTAATTTCCGCTAAGCTACTGATTTCTGATGGTGTAGTTTACGGCACCGCACCAGACTTAGTTGAAGAAAACAAATTGCGTATTCTCCGTCTTTCTGCTGGTGATAATGCGTTGGTCCCTATTCAAGGCATCCCCGCTTTTCCCGAAGATATCGCTATAGCGACACAAGAGAATGAATCGCGGATAGCATCGAAAAACGACCCCGCTAAGGATCGTGAGAAACCTGATGATTCGATAAATACAGAGCAGCAGACAGATGTTGAGAGCCCATCTGATCCACAACCTGATGGGTTCGCAGTCAGCGGTGATACATTCTATGTGGGATACAAGCAACGGCTTCTCCGGTGGAAACGCGGAGATCCTAAATGGACAGATACAGGGTTAAGAGATGTCACTCAACCGTTTGAAAACCCGTTTAAAAGTGGGTTCAAAATTGCTGTTTCAGGGGAAACCGTCTATGTCGGAAAACGAGATGGACATCTTTTGCGATCCCCTGATGGTGGGAACACATGGAAAGACTTAACGCCAAATCTGCCCCTCCGTTTTGATCAGTTCAACGAGATTGTCATTGCAGATTCAACAGTATACGTCGCAACAGACGCAGGTGTTCTAACATCAAGAGACGGTCAACACTGGCACGCACTAACTGATAAGGAAGGCACACACCGGACTATAGATCGAATTGCTGTGGCAGACGCGGCGGTTTACGGTACTGGTGATAAAGGGGTCTACAAATTGAATAACCGAAATAGATGGGAGCAGATCCTACCAGAGGTTCCAGATCGCGTTATCTCTCTCGCCATCAACAACGACAGGCTTTATATCGCAACCAAACAGCGCGGGATGTTCCAAGTCCGGCTTGAAAACGAAAACAATTGATGTTTTACATCATTGAAAAACAGAGGAGGTCTCTGATGAAAAATCGTCTTTTAGATATATACGTTAAAAGTGATGTAAAATCCGTTGGTGCGGTCCTGCCATAGTGATTTTAGAGGAATATGGCAGTCTAATCTAATTAAAATAATTTTATTTGCTCAGGAAGGAGTATTCTCATGTTGAAACCCTCTCTTTTTTCCATCTCTTTTTTTCTTCGTCTCTGGCTGATTCTCTTGGTAGGCGCCACGGCTGTCCTCACTGTAGTGAACGCTGAAGAACCTACGCGGAAGTCAAATACTCAGGAAACTAAATCATCTACGAGCGAACAAAGAATCTTCGCTCTTTTGAAAACAGAATTTTCAAGAAAACTGCTTGATGATGAGTTCAAAACACTCCAGCGACTCTCTGAACATCCGAGGTATCTGAATTACCTCTCGGAAACCTACGATACAGGGAAACCTTTTAAGAAGTTTGCGCAATTCCCAAAAAACGTCCTGCCCCCGAAAGAACGCTACTTCAAATACTTTCAAGGACACCTCAATGTTAAAAACGTTGATGAAATCACAGATGAAGATCACGCTATTTTCCATCATCTGTCAGAGGAGCTCTGGAAAATGGATGTCCAACAACTTCACGGTCAGGAGATGACCCCGGAGGGCATGATGCCGTTTCTAATGAAGACGATGATGAATAAAGATGTTCAGGAATGGATGGTTCAACGCAAAATTGTTACACAGGAGAATGCGGGAGCCCAAATTGGACAATTCTTATTAGACCTAATGGTTTTTAATCTTGATATCGTCACCGAAGATATAGAAGACACCAAAGCACTTTTAGAAACACACGGGCAAAATGATGGACTCATAATGCTCGCTATCCAAAAACCGCTCTTATTTGCAAGAATTCTCTCAAGTTTTAGGGACACCGACGTTTTTCTAACATGGACAAAAAGGAGGAAAGTCCAGTGAAGATTAGATGGTACCACCTCACACTATGTGCAATCACGATCTGCCTCGTTGGAACGTTTCTTTTGTTGTGGACCGCCACAACAAAAGAAACCGCTACTGTCAGCAGCACCTCCAACATAGAAGCGGATACAGCAATTGTGAATCCTTCTCAAAAGCAGACGGAAGACGACAACGCCTTTGTTTTGAAAAACTTGTCGAACGTGCTGAGTTTTGAGGAACTCGATAAACTTTATCCAGATACCCCACTTGTTTCAGCCTTCCATTCAATGTTCACAGACCAAGATAGGGAGGCCATGGACGCTGAGGCAAAAAAGGCTTATGAAATCATTGCCTCCGGAGATTTTTTTGACTTTCTCGCCACAAAACCGACTACCAAAGAATTTGATCAGTGGTGGGCAGAACGCGGTTTCTTTTACGATGCGGAACGCTTCAAAAAAGCGTTTCGAGAATATTTTCCAACTGGAGAACCTGAGGATTACGAACCCGAAATGCGAGCGAAATACGCAGCACTCTTTGAAGGCATCACTGGAGAAAATGAAACAGATATGGTTTTCGCTAACGCTGCTAAATTTATTACGGATTCGCGCAATCAGGCTTGGATTAAGGGATATTTTAATAGAGAGGGGATAAGTAGAGAGGACACCCTGACTGCTTGGACTTCAGGTATTCGTCAAGAACTTATTCATGGGACTACCTCAAATGGTAAAACAATCGCTGATTCCGTCCCGTTAGAATTTGACATACCGAGCGAAATTGACCGGCTCCCACAAAAAGTATCCCCTCCAGAACCCGACACATTCATTGATGTTGAGTCCGCTGATATTTCCATGGACCCTTTTCCATCGGACGATATTCTCCAAAAAGACCCCGAAACCATTCCAGCAGAGATGCTTGAAGCATTTGAGTTGCCTGAACTTCCAACAGCGGAAAGTATTGAGTTACAACTCCGAGAACAACTTAACCCCGAACGATTTTCACCACAACGCCTCAACACCGCGATGCAAACTCTCAACCGGTATGGTCCCGAAGAAGGTGTTCGTAGACTCAAAGAGTCAGACCCTGAAATTGCCAAAATTCTTGAGAGGCATCTCGCTGTACAAACGGAGCCAAGTAAATAAAAAAGAAGTTCCGTCTATGGAACCGGCTTCTTATAAGATTGGACTCTCTGCTGCTATTACGCCGCAGAAACTGAACAAGCAGATGCTTTGCTCGCTGGAGAACTCTTTGATAAATATGGTGTGCATGATGCGCTTATCGAGCTGCCTACGTATCACCGTTTAGATCTCCATTCAGAAAAAAAAGAAAGTGGTGGGACTCCCAATGATAGCATATACCGAAATTCTGAATATCTACAACCGAAAAAATAAGATCAGGCTTCGTCTCAGTGATCGACTTGCAGAGGAACTCGAAACATTAGAGTTTGAAACAGAAACCCTATGTGGTAACACATGGAAGGATTTGACTTCAAGTCTGCCGTTACGTTTTGAGCGTTTCAAGGATATAACCTTTGCCGGTTCAACAGTGTATGTTGCTACTGACGCGGGTGTTCTGGTCTCAGAAAATGGTGAACATTGGCGCGCAATCGTTGATAAAGCGGGAATACACACGCGCATTGATCGAATCGCTGTGGATACCACGACAGTTTACGGTGCTGGTGACAAAGGTGTCTATCGATTGAACAATCGTGGGGCATAGGAAAAGATCTCGCCAGAAGTGCCAGATAGCGTCAAGTCGCTTGTTATTAAGAACGATAGACTTTATATCGCTACGAAACAGCGCGGGATGTTCCACATTTCTGTAGAGAAAGAATAGTAGCAGCGCTGCTAACGCTCTGTGTTAGAAGACAATTAACGCTGCTTGAAAAGTAACCCCAAATAACAAAAAAAATATAGTTCTGTGTCGCAATTACAGCCAAGCATTTGTTGGAACTAACGATTCCTCACAGGCTTGGCTGTTTCGCGTTCTGCCGGAAAATCCTGTCAACGGGAACGTCCAATTTAGCGTTAAAACCCACGATTCAGTAGAAAAATCCGGTATACCTGTGGGGGAAACCCTGTCTGACGTGAGTTTGAAAGATGCACAGGCTAACAGTCTATGCTACGAAAGAGACACAGGCTCACAGGAAACCATGCTACTTTGAAAAATGCTCAAACTAAAAGTTTATGCTACGAAAGAGAGTGTTCGATTAATGTTTATAGTAAAATCCGAAAATAAATGAACACTTTTACGAAGATAACCCCCTTAGAAGAAACACTCTATCAAAAACACCCCCCTTATCAGGGGGAATAAGATGGGAATCGCTTCGATTTGATGTGTTTCAATAATTATGGACTTCACTATAAATGAAAACGGAGATATTTGTGTTTTTGAAGTTATGCACCCTTTCCGCTTATAAATTGCGTCATTAATTATCAGAATCCATAAATCAGAAAAAGTGGAAACGGAATAAAATTTCCGCTCATTCTTGGTATCAAGGTCGGATGGACTTGGTCCGTAAGGTTATTTTCCGCATCATTATTATTGACAGGAGATTGAATCTTTTCATGAAATTTTGCTTATACCCAGTTCTGTTTGTAGTGTTGATGATACCTTTTTCAACCTCAGCCGAGACAGATACAACTGAAAAGGACAAGCCCCCAAAAATCGAGAGAAGCATCTGGCAGCGAGTCTTCCCACGCACTGGTGATGTAGAAGGTGTAGTCCTCCAGCACGACACTGACACACCCCTTGTTGGCGCAGAGGTGAGTATTATTGAAACCAAGCAATATCAACGCACGGGTTCGGATGGAACGTTTCAATTTACGGATATTCCGAACGGAACATACACGCTTTCTATATCTCATCCTTCGGACAACACCCCGACAGAAATCCAGATTGAAATTCGTACAGGCGAGACCCTTCGTGGAAAATTTTACCCCGGTGCAGAGGTGCCGTTTGTCAACGCTACCGACAGCGGAGATATCAGCGGACAGATCTACAGTCAAACAACAAGAAACCCTCTTGCCGATGCCGAAGTTCGTTTCGTCGAAATCGACATATCTGGCAAAACAGATGCGTCGGGAAACTTCCAGTTTATAGGTATCGCCCCCGGCACATATACCCTATCCATCACACACGAAACCTACAAAACGCCGACAACTACGAAAGTACAAATAACCGCGGCCGACACAACACAGGTAAAAATACATCTGGGTGCAGCGATCCGACTCGAAACAGTTGTTGTGGAAGGGAAACGTTTGCCACCAACGATTAGCCGCAAGGAGATACGGGGTAGCGAATTGATCCGGATTCCGGGTACAGGGCGCGACGCGCTCAAGGGACTGACGACGTTGCCGAGCATTGGTATACCTAACGATCTTTTCGGCATTCTCTACATCCGGGGGAGTGCCCCCGGGGAAACGCTTCTCTATTTCGACAGAACTCCACTGGGTTATCCGTTCCACTATGGTGGTCTCATCTCAACGATTAATTCAAACAGTATTGAGGATATTCAGATTTACGCCGGTGGTTACGGTGCTGAATTCGGATTAGATTCACAATCGGTGATTGACATCCGTTCCCGTGACCGTCTGGAAAAACGGTGGGCGGGTGCAATCGATCTAAACATTTTGTCGCCCTCTGGATTCCTTGAAGCCAAAATCGGAGACAAAGGGTACGCCTCGATGGCAGGACGATTCACCACGCTTGATCTCCTCTTAGGATTATTCTTTGATTGGACCTTTCCGAACTGGTCGGACTATCAACTTAAATTTGCATATCAGCTTACGCCAAAGCATCACCTGACACTCAACGGCTTAGGTGCGACAGATCACTTTGACTTCTCCGATGTTGGCTCAGAAGATATTGAGGAAGCCGTTGATTTTTCCGCTTATTTCAAAAACGGATTTGAATCGGAAGGTATCCATCTTCATTCTATTTTTACAGACAAACTCTCGTCTCATCTTTCACTGACGCGTTCTCACAATTTTCTCAATATCCATCTCGGTGGCACTTCACGCCAAGAAGACCAACCTGAGAATGAAGGGTTCATCTACGACATCAAAGTTAACACCCCGATGTATATGCTTCGCGAAGATGTGTCCTATAAATTAACACCGACCCTACAACTTGAGCCAGGATTTCTTCTCGCCCTGAGTCCAGCCAAAAGCCATACATACACATCCTCTCCAGAGAACGTAGATTTTGAAAGCGAAGAAGAACCGTCATGGACGTGGAAACTTGACGAATTCAATTACACGTTTCGGCGTGCTGAGGGATACCTGCAGGCACGCTACGATCCCCTATCGTTTCTATCTATCGCGCTTGGAGTGCGGTTGGATTACCTGAATCTGACGGAAGAGTTTTCAGTTCAGCCGCGCGGGAGTCTCAGCCTCACACTGCCAACGACTTCTAAGCTCCGGTTTGCTTACGGTAGATATGAACAGAGCCCTTTGGCGTATCAAGTCCTAAAGGCGGCGGGAAACCGAAATCTAAAATCAAGCCTAACCGAGCATTACATCATGGAATTAGAACACGAGTTATCACCACAAACGGAACTCAAATTCGCGCTCTATTACAAAGACATGCGAAAATTGGTCACGCGGTCTGTCAATCTTGAAGCACTTTTTGAGGACTCGGATGCTGCTACAACGACGGCGTATCTGAATCAAGGGACGGGGTTTGTGACTGGTGCGGAGATATTTTTACGGCACAGGGTTAGCGAAAAGTTCTTCGGGTGGCTATCCTACGCCTACACTCACCTTGAACGGCGTGAAACACCAGATGATGTTTATAAACCGTTTCTCTTTGATAACACACACGTTGTTAGTATCGTTGCCAACTACAATCCAACAACGACAACAGAGATTGGCGCGAAGTGGCAATATTCCAGTGGCACCACCGCGGTTCCCTTAAACAATCTCATTATGATTCAGGATCCTGTGACGGTAGGGATGCATCCGCTCATCTCTGATGTTGCTGGCGCGATTTTTCCTGTCGAGTTTCCTGCGTATCACCGTTTAGATCTCCGTTTCACTAAAAAAAGGAAGTGGTGGGGACTCCCGGTAACAGCATATACTGAAATACTGAATGTCTATAACAGGGAAAATACGATCAGGTTCCGTTTAGGCGATGGATTAGCGGATAGACTTGAGTCGGAACTTGAAACGTTGGAATTTGAGGAGGACACGGAGGCACTGAATATTGAACTCAATGAATCTCTGGAGATTCCACAGTTCGGTTTTATTTTCTCCGCCGGACTCATCTATGAATTTTGATAGAGACGTGATGTTTACAGCATTATTCAGTTGTCAGCAGTTAACGGTCAATGAGAGTCGCTCCGAGCAGGGCTATTTAGTGTTCGCGTTTTTTACGCATTTCTTTTGCACAGTCGCGAGCACAGCTCGCTCCTACAGAAGAGGGCATTTGAAAAAATGAGCGAAAATATGGAGAACGAAATGCCCGTGCGCTCCCAGAAGAAAAGATTGTAATCCATTTTGAAAAATGCTATGATGTGTGTATACCCTTAACAGGAGAGGGCACCAGGTCAAGGCACCCAAACCTGAAGGATTGGGCTTGTGCTTCGTAGCAGTTCGCGTTTCCGAAGAAACGTCTTACATCTGCTCCACAACGGGACCACAGGCAGCCCGTAAAATGTTGATCGCAGCGTTGATGTCTCTGTCGTGG
>JAJEDN010000017.1 GCA_022821495.1 Candidatus Poribacteria bacterium | reverse complement strand
TTCTGATAACATGTCTTCTAAGCGGGAAAGAGGGGTCATTAGATATGTCCTTTCAATAAATGTCAGGTTTATTATGAAAGGATACCCTCTTTTCTGCTATTTGTCTGTAAAAAAGTTAAAATTGTCCAAACTATAGTATATTAACCAGTATGTTCGCGAGAAAAGTTACGATGTAATTATCCTCGACTGCGCACCGACTGGAGAATCCCTCCGATTTGTCAGTATCCCGACGACGTTGGAGTGGTATATGAACCACATTTTCAAGTTAGAGCGGAGCCTCGCAAGGGTCGCCGGTCCCGTGATTGAAAAAGTAAGTTCAGTGCCTATTCCTCGGGATAACTATTTCCAAAATATCCAAGACCTTTTTGATAAATTGGAAGGGATTGATAGCGTCCTGACAGATCCCAAAATTACCACGGTACGCTTGGTGACGAACCCAGAAAAAATTGTTATCAAAGAGACACAACGCGCGTTCATGTACTTTTGCCTTTACGGACTCTGTATTGACGCTGTGATTATCAATCGGATTTTTCCCGAGGGTGTTGATGCGGCATATTTTCAAACTTGGAAACAGGCACAACAGCACTATATTAAAGCAGCGATGGACTATTTCTCGGACGTACCCATCTGGAAAGTAGAGCTCTTCGCAGAGGAAATTATCGGGGAAGCAGGGCTGCACCGACTCGCAGAGACACTCTATGCTGAGATTAATCCGGCAGATCGGTTTTCTAAAGAGAGACCCTATCACTTCCAAAAAACAGCAGATGCCTATCAATTGTCTATGCGCCTTCCGTTCCTGAGTAAAGAGGAGATTGGATTAACAAAACACGGCGATGAATTGATTATCACAGTTGGGAGTTTCAAGCAACATATCGCATTACCGCGGACCCTCGCAAATAAAAAAACGACAAACGCGAAATTAACCGGGGACCAACTCGTGGTTAAGTTTGAGGGAGAAATCAGAGGTAAGAAGGATAACTGAGAAGTGTATGGGCATTAAAACGGACAAAGTGGTTTTCGCTGTAACAGGTACCACACTTCTAACGTTCTTAATAGTAAGTCGCATTGGGACTATTTGGATTCTTTATCCAAATGTGCTGATTGCGATATTTTTATTCTTTTATTGTTTTTGGCAGGTTGACGAAGATACGACCTTGCTCTCAAACAGTGCCATTTTTGGCTCCGTCACAGTACTAATATACGCGCCGATGGATAGGTTGTTCTCGTGGAAAGCGCACCTCATTTTTTATCTGCATCCAGATTTTTTGGCAAATGTAACCACACCGATCGCGATAATCTTGAACTGGGTGGTGTTCGTGACATTGGCGGCCTACTGCTATCAGCGACTCGTGGCAATTTTCCGAGCCCGTTTCGCAACTGAATCGGACACACCGAAGATGGGTCCCGTGTCAACCGCATTGTTGGCGACGGGTATCACTGGTATCAGTGCTACGGTTGGAAGTATTGTGATTTACGCGCTCGGGGCAGCGCATCTGTGGCAATGGAATGCAATGCAGGTTGATCGCATACCACAGATTGCATCCGTACCGATTTTTGTGCCACTCGCTTTTCTATTCACCTTTCTGCTATGTCCGTACTTCTTCGGGATAGCAGGCAGCTTTTTGAGAGAGCAACACGCGGGTGTGGCAGGGATACGGTGTGGCATCTTTATGGGAGCATTCCAGTTTCTCTGTTTTCTGCTGTTCTACGTATAAAAATGGAACGCGTTGATTGCAAGGAAGGAAATTAGAAGCATGCGAATTCGTTCAACAACGATTTTAGCCGTTCGCCGTGATGGTCAAGTCGCTATTGGCGGCGATGGTCAAGTTACGCTCGGAGATACAGCGATTAAACACGGTGCACGCAAAATTCGCAAGATCCATAGCGACAAAGTACTCATCGGTTTCGCAGGTTCCGCATCCGATGCAATCACACTGTATGAAAATTTGGAGAAAAAACTTGAGCAGTACCGTGGAAATCTTCAAAAAGCGGCAGTAGAACTTGCACGGGAGTGGCGTAGCGATAGAGTGCTTAGACAAGTAGACGCACTGATGATCGCAGCGGATGCCAACGATGGTTATCTGATTTCGGGAAATGGGGACGTGATTGCACCCGACGACGATGTTCTTGCCATCGGTTCCGGTTCATCTATTGCGCTCGCAGCCGCGAAAGCTATGCTCAAATACTCAGACCTAACTGCAAAAGAGATTGTTTCAGAAGCACTTCAACTCACAAGTGAAATTTGTATCTATACGAATGATCGAATTGAAATTGACACAATAAAGGAGGAGTTAACGGTTAACAGTTAATAGTTAATAGTTACAAGTCGGATCGGGTTCACCAAACACCTTTCGGTAATCCCAACGTCTCTTAACTGACAACTGATAACTGAAAACTGATAACTAATGAAACCTTGGGGAAATCAAATGCAGCATGCGACAAGATTAATTTAGCGGACGCACTCACGCCGCGGCAGATTGTTGAGGAATTGGATAAATACATTATCGGGCAGTTTGAAGCAAAACGTTCTGTCGCTATCGCACTCCGCAACCGCACGCGGCGACAAATGTTGGGCGAAGATATGCAAGACGAGGTTTCACCTAAGAACATCATCATGATAGGTTCGACAGGTGTTGGCAAAACTGAAATCGCACGTAGACTGGCCCGTCTTGTTGAAGCCCCTTTTATTAAAGTGGAAGCCTCGAAATATACCGAAATTGGTTACGTCGGTCGCGACGTTGAATCTATGATTCGCGATCTCGTTGAAACAGCAATTGGGCGCGTTAAAACCGAACAGGCAGAAGCAGTTGAGGAAAAGGCTCGCGAGGCGACTGAAGAAAGACTCCTTGATTGCATCTTTCCGCTGCCACGTTCCTTGCAGCAACGTCCACAGTTAGAAAAAGAAGCGCTCGGTGAACTGGACGAGGAAGACGATAGTGGTGTCCTCCAATTGCCTTTCGACCTCGGACCCGACGCAGAAACCGAAGCCGAAGAAGAGCGTGAGAGAGAACGAGAACGGCATCTTAAAACCCGAGAAAAATTTAGGGAATGGTTGCGTGAAGGCAGACTTGAGGATAAACCCGTTGAAATCAATGTCAAGCATCAAAGCATGCCTTTTGTTGAAATCTTCTCGCCCGGCGGTATTGAGGAGATGGATATCAACTTCAAAGATATGTTTAGTAATATCCTCCCGAATCAGACCAAGAAACGGCGGGTCCCGGTCTCTGAGGCACGTACAATCTTAATCCAAGAGGAATCTGAAAAACTTATTGATATGGATGCTGTTATCAGCGAAGCCATTCAACGCGTTGAAAACTCTGGAATCGTTTTTTTAGACGAAATTGATAAAATCGCTGGCAGAGAATCTCGGCACGGACCCGATGTCTCACGCGAGGGCGTACAACGCGACATCTTGCCTATCATCGAAGGTAGCACGGTAACTTCAAAATACGGTGCAGTGCGAACGCATCACATTCTTTTCATCGCCGCCGGGGCATTCCATGTTTCAAGCCCTTCTGACCTTATCCCCGAATTACAAGGTAGATTCCCGATTCGAGTGGAACTGAAAAGTCTTAATAAGGGCGACTTTAAATCTATCCTCACGGAACCGAAAAACGCCTTGGTGAAACAGTATACCGCACTCCTGAAAACTGAAGGGATAGAAGCGACTATCACCGATGATGCGATTGATGAAATCGCTGCACTCGCTTTCCAAGTTAATGAATCTGTCGAGGACATCGGCGCACGCCGCCTACACACCATCATGGAGAAACTCTTTGAAAATCTCTTTTTCGACGCACCTGACCTCGATAAGAATGTGATCATTATTGATGCCGATTATGTCAAATCAGAACTGTCTGAAATCGTCAAAGACCAGGATTTAAGCAGATATATCCTCTAAGCGGATTGTTAACGGTGATGTTCCCTCTTGCGCATCAGGTGTAATTCGAGTGAAAGCAGCATAACCTTATCAGGCGACCCACTTGCCGAAGCATAGGTAAGCGGGAGGGGAACTAACCTTGCAACCGTTCCTAATCTCTACCTTTCTATTTATTTATATCTTGACCCTACCAACGGGCTTCGCTCAAGATGTAACACGATGGCACACGCCAGAACACAGTTCCCCTTCTTTGGGCACAACTCAGACCAATGTCATAGTCTTTTCCATGGATGGGGCACGACTCGCTGTTGCTACCCCAAACGGTATTGCCGTTTATGATACCTACACCGGAAAAGCGTTAGCACTGTTTTCCGCACCCCTGAATAACGTGACCGCGTTGGCATTCTCACCTGATAACCAGAGCGTTGTAAGTGCTAACGCAGATGCTACCATTGATCTCTGGAATGCACACACCGGTGAACACATAAAAAATTTTATAGGGCATACCTACCCTATTGTAGCGTTGGCATTCTCACCCGATAACAACACCTTCGCCAGTGGTAGTTTCAAAGAAATCCGTATCTGGGACTTGGCCGCAGAACAGTCTACCCGTGTCTCAGTCCTTCAAGGACACCGGGATATGGTTACCACATTGGCATTCTCGCCCGATGGTAAAACACTTGCCAGTACAAGTTTTTATGGTACAATTCTGTTATGGGATGTAGAAACAGGTCAAATCCGACATAGCCTCTCCGCGCATCCAGCGTCAATCGCTGTGCTTGCATTCTCGCCGGATAATCAGACGCTGGCAAGCGGTGGATATTGGAGTCTGGACGCGGAGCGTACAATCTGTATATGGGATACACACACAGGGCAACTCCTAACAGCTGTTGAGGGACACACCGATCCGATCTTCGCCTTAGCATTCTCTTCGGATGGTCAGATACTCGCAAGTGCGGGTTGGGATAACGCAATCCGTATGTGGCATCCACACACAGGGCACTTAAAAGCAATTCTTGAAGATGATACCACTCCGGTCCTCGCTTTAGCGTTTCTATCGGATGCTCGCGACAGCTATGAAAACGTACTCGCAAGCGCAAGCCTTGATGGGACAATCCAATTGTGGCAGATAGCACCTGTGCCAAGATCAGCGGATGTCAACGGCGACGGTATTGTGAACATCTTGGATCTGACATTTATTGCCTCACGTTTCGGACAGAACTCGCCCGATCTCAACGGGGACGGCATCGTTAACATTTTGGATCTGACCCTCGTCGCACAGCATATTGGAGAATAGGCAGCATCCTCATGAATCAGCAGCAAAATACGCTACGCAAGAGAATTTGCAACTTGACGCAGGCTCTATTGTATGGTAAAATAGCAGTGTCAAATTAGATACCAAAAAGAAGGACATATCCATGAAATTACTACAAACATGCACATTTCTGCTGGCGTTACTTGTCTTTGTTTCACCGGTGTTTGCTGACGAACACCCGGTGGAAGAAACGCCGCCTCCCACAAAAAAATATGTAGAATTCACGCTGAATGGCACCTACGCCGACACCAAGACGGTCAGCACCTTTGGTACTTCCTCAACGAAAACACTGCGAGGACTCTTTAAAAAATTAGATATACTCAAAACAGATGATGAGATCGCTGGGGTTATTTTTAAAATAGAAGGTGTCAGCTTAGGCTGGGCGACGCTCCAAGAAATCCGCACCCAATTAAGCGAATTCCAAGATGTAGGAAAAGAGACAATCGGCTATTTGGAGAGCGGCGGCAATGCCGAATATCTACTTGCTGCTACGATGGATCGCATCGTTCTAATGCCTACCGGAAGCCTCAATCTAACAGGTTTACGCGCCGAAGTCCTTTTCTATAAGGGACTCCTTGACAAATTAGACATCAAAGCCGATATGCTGGCAATGGGTAAATACAAATCCGGTGTTGAACCCTATATGCGGGATGGTATGTCGGATGCGTTTCGCGAGTCGATGACTGCATTACTTGATGATCTGTACGCCCAATCGCTAAACCACCTCGCTGAGAGTCGAGACAGTATTACACCAGAAAGCGCATCGGACTTGATAAACCGCGGTCCGTTCACAGCAGAAGAGGCAAAACAAGAGAAACTGGTTGACGCATTGCAGTACTACGATGAATTGATTGCTGAACTGAAATCTGCATCCGACGACGAGGAAGTTCAGGTCGTCAAACCCAGTTTCGAGCGTAAGCGGAAAGTACCGGATATGAATAGTTTCGCCGGACTTATGCAGCTGTTCAGTATGTTGAACCCACCCCAGCGTGCGCAGGCTGCGGGTAAGAACCAAATCGCGCTTATCTATGCCAGTGGCCCTATTTTACCCGATATTGATTCGCCTTTCATCTCAATGTCAGCGATTACGCCAAAAGGACTGAAAAAGGCGTTTGAAAAAGCACGCGCAGATGATGCTGTCCGATCGGTTGTGTTACGGATAGACAGTCCCGGCGGCTCCGCACTCGCTTCTGACCTCATCTGGCGTGAGGTGATGCTCACCCAACGCGAAAAACCGGTCGTCGTTTCCATGGGCAATGTCGCTGCGTCTGGCGGCTACTATATTGCGATGGCAGCGGGAACAATTGTTGCACACCCCAGCACCCTGACGGGTTCAATCGGCGTATTCGGCGGTAAACTGAATCTGAAGGGGCTGTATAATAAAGCCGGTCTGACAAAAGAGATTATCTCACACGGTCAGAACGCGACCCTCTATTCGGACTACGGCGGTTTTACACCCACCGAGCGGGAACGCGTCGAAAAAATGATGAGAACCGTCTATGAAGATTTCGTCAGCAAAGCGGCGACAGGTAGAGCTAAATCTTTTGACGAAATTGATGAGATTGCACAAGGGCGCGTCTGGACAGGCAAACAGGCGAAGGAACTCGGACTCGTTGACGAACTTGGCGGACTTGATACTGCGCTGTCTATTGCCAAGAAACAGGCTGGGTTTGCTGAAGACGACAAAGTTAATCTTATCGTTTTACCAAAGCAGCGACCCTTTTTTGAACAATTTTTAGAGCAGATGATTGAAGATACGGAGGGTTCAATCCAACTGGGAGGTTGGAAGATTGGAAGGATGGAAGGATGGGGATTCCAACCTTCCATCCTTCCTGCCTTCCATTCCGTGTTAGGCGCGCACTGGCAGCATGTTGTCACATGGCTGACCCTGTTTGGCTTTAAAGACGGAACACAAATTGTAACAATCTTACCTTACGATATTTTAATTCGGTGATTATATGAACTCTAAGAATGATTTTCACGTTGATGTAACTGACGAACAGGTCGCTTTCTTTCAAGATAACGGATACCTGAGCATCCCACGCATCACGACGGATGAAGAGATTGAATGGCTCAAGGGCATTTACGATGAGCTCTTCACGGGTCGAACTGGAGAAGCGCAGGGACGTTACTTCGATCTTGCGGGGCCTCGGGCGCACAACGGACAGGAGACGTTGCCGCAAGTATTGGGACCAGAAGCACAATTCCCTGAACTCCGTGAGACTGTCTATTTCCGAAACGCGCATCGACTCGCCGCGCAGTTACTCAGTGTAGATACTGAAAAGGTTAGCGGTGGCGGACACATGATTCTGAAACCCGCACACTACGGCAATGAAACCCCGTGGCATCAAGACGAGGCGTATTGGAATCCCGAAGTTCTACCGCACAGTCTAAGTGTCTGGCTTCCGCTTGATAAGGCGACACTTGAGAGTGGGTGCCTCCAATTCATTCCGAAATCGCACAAGGGCGCGGTGCGTTGGCATCGGCACATTGACAATGATCCGCTCGTACACGGGTTAGTGACCGATGACGTTGACGTATCAGAGGCGGTCGCTTGCCCGATACCTGCAGGTGGTGCGACGTTCCATCACTGTCGGACTTTGCACTATTCTGCACCGAATAGCACAGCAGCGGCGCGTAGGGCGTATATCCTCGTCTTCGGTGGTCCCCCGCAAAAACTGGATAAACCAGCGAACCGCCCGTGGCAGAAGGAAGAGCAAGAAGCACTCGCGAAACTCGAATCATTAGCCGCACCGAACCGCATTGCTTCTTAAAGTTCCCCTGATAAGGGGGATTTAGGGGGTTAAAAAAATGAAAATTGTTTGTACTGGCATCAGTTGCTCTGGCCGCAAAGAACTGATGACAAATTTTAAAATACTCTGCATGAAACAGAAGTTGAACATCGGTTTCTTCAACGTTGGCGATGTGATGCACCGCGCCGCCGCAGAATCCCGTGTCCATTTTACAGACAAGGTTCTCGATTCGGATCCAGCGGTTCTATCGTTAGCACGCCGCACCGCTTTCTATGAAATCGCTCGCCGCGCTGAAGCCTATGAACACGTTGTCATCGGGTTACACGCCTGTTTTCGGTGGCGTGGCAGCCTCATCGAAGGGTTCTCTTTCAAGGATATTGAGATTCTTTTGCCCGATCTCTTGATTAACGTCGTTGACAATATCACCGATATATCCGGACGGATGAAGGAGAGTGCGCAATGGTCAGGTATGGATAACGCGACACTCAATGTCTGGTTAGACGAGGAGGAGTTCTTGACGCGGCAAATCGCACATTTCACCGAAAAACCGCACTACACCGTCGCACGGCAACACGATCTTGAAAATTTCTATGAACTCCTCTTTTCGCCGAAACCGAAATTTTACCTGAGTTATCCGATTACACTGCTCAGGGACACCCCGAAAGAAATCGAAAAAATCCGTGATATTGGCGAAAAATTGAGTCGTTCATTCATTGTCTTTGATCCACTCACGATTAAAGATATGGCACTGGTGACCGCTGGTGACGATGGGAGTGTACCTGCTACGACCATGGGTGAAATGGATGATGGCGTGGTTGAACAGATAAAAACGCGAACAATCTCACGCGATTACCAGTTTGTCCACCAGAGTGACTTTGTGGTTGTCATCTATCCGACAGACAAATTATCTCCCGGCGTTCTCAGCGAAATGAACTACGCCACCCGTCACAACAAGCCGGTATATGCAGTCTACACAGGAACCCGGAGCATCTTCTTTGAAAACTTATGTGACCGGATATTTGACACCTTCGAGGAATTAGCAGATTTTCTGCACGAAACTTACAAAACGGATGAAGACTAAATACTTCATCCAGCATCGCCTGTAGAGATATTCAGCTTTCAAATTGTCTGAATGCACGTCGCATTTGGGCGAGTCCGCCGCAAATTATGGATTACACGGATGACAGATAAGCAAATTTTGGAACTCGGTTTTAAGGCATTAGTTGACAGACTCGGACCCGTTGGAATGGTGCGTTTTATCCATCAGTTTCAAGCTGGCACAGGCGATTACACCAAAGAACGGCAGCAATGGGTCGGCATGTCCGATGTTGAAACACTCGTTAAACAGATCCAACAGGCTGAAAACGATGCTGAGTGTGCTGCCAAAACCCTTAAAACGATAATACAATAGATGAAAATCGGCATCCTCTCTCGGGGACCTCAAAACCACTCCACGCGCAGCCTCAGCGAAGCCGCCTCTAATGCAGGACACACTGCAGAGATTTTAGACCCCTTCGGTTTCTATCTCCATATCGGTGGCACCGGTAACCGCATCACATATTATGGCGGACAGGTAGAGGATTTTGATGTCATCATACCACGGCTCAGCCGCACAACCGCACAATACGGCGAAGAAGTCGTAGCGCACTTTGAATGGATCGGCATCCCTGTCATCAATCGCGCAAGATCCATCGCGGCGGCACGACATAAATTCCATTCCCTACGTATCCTCGCACAGCGCGGCTTGCCTATCCCGCCGAGTCTCACCGCCGGTTCCTCCGAATTTTTAGAAAACGCTGTAGCCAAAATGGGCGATTATCCGTTTGTCTTAAAACCGTTTTACGGCACACACGGCAGAGGTATTATGTTGTTAGATACGCCGACCTCGCTCACTTCAGCCGTAAATGCGTTGTGCGATCTCCATCACGATTATGTAATTCAGCCTTTCATTGCGGAAGCAGGTGGAGTAGATATCCGCGTCCTCGTCGTAGGCGGTGAAGCAATCGCAGCGATGAAAAGAAGCGCGCCCCCAGGCGAATTCCGAGCAAATATCCATAAAGGTGGTACCGGGGAGAGGGTCGCCCTACCAGAAGACTATATCAACACCGCTATCAAAGCAGCAGCGGCACTGGAACTGGAGATAGCCGGTGTCGATCTACTCGAAACAAATCAAGGACCCGTCGTCTTAGAAGTTAATCCATCACCCGGATTTGAAGAACTGGAAACAGTCACCGGTATCAATATCGCAGCTGTAATCATCGAATTTGTAACGACGTTCGTACGAAAAAATTAAAAAGTGTGTAGCCTGAAACGAAGTGGAAGGCGGATCTACGGAAATGGGCATTAAACCTCCAATTCACCTAACCGAACCGCAAGGCAAGTTAAAAATATTGATGTTCAATCACGAATTTCCACCGATCGGTGGCGGCGGCGGTTGGGTCAGCCATTTCTTAGGCAAACACTTCGCGGCGGCAGGACACGATGTACATCTGATTACTTCGCAGTTTCGGGATTGCCCGAAACACGAGAAAGTAGAAGGTATTCATGTACACCGCGTGTCGGCACTGCGGAAAAACCCGGATGTATGTGCCGTACACGAGATGCTGACTTATGCGATAAGTTCAAGCCGCTACGGATTGCGGTTCGCGAAGCAGTTTCAACCCGATATCGTCCAAGTCTTTTTTGGGATTCCTGCGGGTGGCGGTGCGTATCTTCTGCAAAAGTTCCGAAACGTGCCTTATGTCGTATTTTTAGGCGGACGTGACGTACCGAGTCGGAACCCGGATCCACCTTATTATAAATGGTTATATTTCATGCTGAAGCCGATGATTCGAGCGATTTGGAATAACGCGGCAACTGTTGTTTCATGTAGCGACGGTTTGCGAGAACTCGCACGAGAAACGGATACTGATGTAAAAATAGAGGTAATTCCGGATGCTGTAGATTTAGAAACTTTCGCACCCGTCCAACGGGATGCCTGCCGAGAAAAAGTCCGAGTGCTTACAATTGGAAGGCTCATTCCGCGCAAAGGTTTTCAATTTCTAATCCGTGCACTGCCGCAGATTATTGAAAAAACGGCACACAACTTTGAAATCGAAATCGTCGGCGATGGACCCTATCACGGCGAACTTCTGAGATTAGCAGAAAACCTCGGTGTCGCCTCATATATCCACTTTACGGGGTCGGTCCCGTATGCCGAATTGCCACAGAAGTATCGCGATGCCGACCTCTTAATTTTACCCTCACTCGCCGAAGGGATGCCGCTCGTCGTTTTGGAGGCGATGGGGACAGGGCTTCCGATCGTTGCCAGTCGTGTTCAAGGTATTGATGAACTCGTGGTGGACGGCGTTAACGGCGCACTGTTCGATCCGGGCGATGTTGATGGACTCGCGCACGCGCTCTCCAAACTGATTGACGCTGGGGAAGGTCGCATTGAAATGGGCACAGCGAGTGTTGAACGCGTCAAACCTTATGATTGGCAAAACATCGCCAATGCCTATTTAAGCCTTTATACTGATATTTTAGAAAAAGATGGCGGTCAGCCGTCAGTAGTTGGCGGTCAGTAAAGAGCTGTTTATAGCAGGAGAGTCTTATACAATCACCACATTCCGAAAGAGCAAACGAATAAAGAAGGAGAATAACCGATGCCTCCAGTAAAAATCCTGGCAATCGGGGCAGGCGGCTTACAACGCGCTCTAACCCATGAATTCATTCATATCCTCAACGAACGGAATCTCTACGACGGTGGTATCTTCGTCGGACAACCGCGCGGCACCGAAAAAGCCGATGCTTTTAACCGGCAGAATGGAACATACCATGTCGTCACGTTTGACTTAAGTGGTATCCACGACATCCAACAGGTTTCAAGCGTCATTGGCGCGACGACGCTCGCTACGGAAACCGGTCGTGAGCAGTTCTATGCCCAGACAGAAAACCCGCTTGACTTGATCCTCATCGGCGTAACGGAAGCAGGGATCGCTAAAGGCGAACTCGCAATGGATGTGCTGGATGAGACCCTCTACCGCTATTTCTGTCATCACGGTGTGGATGCAACGCTCTGCGTTATCAATACCGATAACCTTCGGAATAACGGCGATATTCTCCGAGACATTCTCCAAAACGAGTATCCAAAACGGAGTGATGATTACACAGCGTGGCTGGAGACAAACGTCGGTTTCCTGAACGAAATGGGGGATCGACTCGTGCCACAGGTCTACGCTGTACCTGACGAGATTCAGGCAGCTGCCCGGGCACAAATCGAAAGTCAAGATGAATTAATAACTTATGCGGAGCAGTCACCGGCGACACCGCTTATTCTGGAAGATTTGGAAAACCGACTCCGTGTACCCTTCGGCGAACTTGAGGATTACGGCGTTATTGTTAGTCAGGAGAGCATCGAACCCTATCACGATTGGAAACTCCTTTTGGTGAATTCTGTGCATGTGCCGGGGATTACACACAAAGGCACACTCTCCGGCATCGAATATGTCAACGAAGCAGCCTTACACCCAACGTTTGCACCGCACCTTGAACGCCTGATGAACGGATATGCTAAGATTGTAGAAGCGGATATCCCGATTGCGGGTAAAAGCGCGCGCGCATACTCGCTGGAATTCGTCGATCGTATCCGTCGAGTCAAAGACGACAATGCCCGGATTAACATCATTGAAACCGTAAAACTCCGCGAACGCGCCGCAGATATCGTCCGCTCACCAAACTACGACGCCAGCACCGAACTTTTCAAATGCGACTTTGCCTACTCCTTTGCAACAGTACTCCGATTTCTAACACCACACGCAATCTCGTCTCTGGATGACTACAGCGGTATCACCGATACCGGTACGGAATACGAAATCCGAGACCCGGATCGGACGATACAGGACATCCTGAGAGGTGCTTATGGTGCAAGCCAAATAGATGTGAAAGGTCGGATTGAATCTATTTTCTCAAATGCAGCATTGTGGTCACCTGCTGGCGCAACATCACCGACGGGTTTGGATGGGAATCAGGACTTTATGGAACGGGTTGCGCAGTATTACCATCAGTTGGTTAACGGAGAGACGTGTCTTGCGGTATTAGAAAGCATTAATTCAGGGAGTACATAACCCATCAATACCATCATCTCCAACTTTCTGTGGATTGGATGCCAAGCCGTCTATGAGTGAGATTGTCCAGTCTTGGAACTTGAAGGGAGCGGCTTTTGCAAGTTGACGGGCAGTGTCCATATCAACAGGCACACCTTCGATCGGGAGCGGCGTTATACCATTAGGGGCAAGACGGTATCGGTTTATCAACCGGAGTGCGAAGGGGAGGATGTCGATTCCGATAACATCTCGTCCGTTTTTCTTAGCAGCTTCTATGGTCGTGCCGCAGCCAGCGAAAGGGTCAAGCACGAGATCACCGGGGTTAGATGAGGCTTTGATGATGCGTTCGTAGAGTGCAAGTGGCTTTTGGGTGGGGTAGCCGAGACGTTCGTCCGACATTGGATTAATAATTGGAATATCCCATACATCGTCTACCGGTGTTCCTTTAGGGTGTGGCGTGTATCTTTTACCTGACTGACTCACGATACCCACTCGCGCATAGCCACTTGTTGGTTTGTATGGAACTCGCATTTCGTCAATATTGAACTGGTAATCCGAAGTAACATTACGAACATACCACAGGATAATATCATGCTTTCGTGAAAAATATGTTTTGGATCTACCGCCCCCCGTGTAATGCCAAACAATCTCGTTCCGAAAGTTCTTCTCACCGAAGATCGCGTCCATTACGAGTTTGAGGTAGTGACTGGCGTAGGGATCACAGTGCAGATAAATGCTCCCCGTATCCTTGAGTATCCGGTGCATCATAAACAATCGTTCCGCCATGTAGGAGGTGTACGATAGCATCTTACTCCGCGGAATGAACCCTTCAAACCCAGCAATCACCTTGGATGCCGGGTTGGCGACAGCGTTCTTGACGCGTTCAACACGTTCTGCAGACGTGTTGTCCCAGAGCCAGACATCATCAAACGCCTTGATTTGTGGATCAATGTGGAGTCCGGAATCCTTGAAAACCTTGTTGTATTTCTCGTTGGAGTTGAACGGCGGATCGAGGCAGATCAGGTCAATATAGCCGTCAGGAAAGCCTGACATAATATCAAAGCAATCGCCGTAATAGAGCGTGTTAGGGGCAAATGGCGTGTTCATAGTCCTCTCGCAGACTGCGACATGAGAGTAAAGGGAATACCCTTTTCTCTGGGTCTAAGAAAAATTGACAGGACTATAGGGGTGGGTGCGCTGATAGGCGCGTCGCGAGGAAATAGAAAGGTATTCGGCAACCTTCCCTATAGGGTGCTGGTCCCCATTAATCTCACACACAAAGCGTGTGTTGTGATACAATGGAAACCAGCGCTGTCATACTCGTACTATGGCAGTGCTAAGCGTCGCAGGTATTAACGGTGCCTGCGGCGCACCTAAGAATTAGGAAGCTGCCCTGACGTGAACAACACTTTATTACTAAAAGTGCTTTCAAAGCCTTAAGTTCACGTCACATACATTATAGCAAAAAAGAAAATTTTTGTCACGAATTTTTTTTCAGGATGCCAGAGCACCGAGCATTCAGAAAACGTCGCGATTGAAAGGGCTTGTAGGCGTGTAGGCGATTCTTGAAAGGAATTTGGTCATACTCCGACGAGTGGGAGCTGCCGTAAATTGCGTAGGACTTACGCATTTGCTCTTAAAGTCCCCCTGATAAGGGAGATTTAGGGGTTAAATACAACGAGATAACGATTTTCAAGCAAAATATACGCTTTCTTTCTTCAATTTGCGTAAGTCCTGTTGCGTTTAGGGTCGGATAATTTGCTGTTGCTTCAGTGCTTCGATTTCTTCTCGAAATTCTTGATTGATTTTTTCTTGTGAGTTATCTTTAACGCTTCGCCAGTCCATCATGATTGCCAAAACGACTAAGGGGATACCTGTGAGTGCTATCAAAGCCACAAGAATACCGATGAGCCATGCAACAGGTGTTTTCAAACTGTCTACCTCTTGTCAATACCTTCGCCAAAAAGATTGACGAAATAGGGTAAATATCCTAAAGTTATAGGTGAACAAACCAAACTTAAAAGGATGTTTACCCATGTTAGAGATTGTATCATTATTTACTGTTTTCAGTCCACATTTATCAGCAG
>JAJEDN010000008.1 GCA_022821495.1 Candidatus Poribacteria bacterium | reverse complement strand
GAAATATGGGGCACGAAAACCGCTCAGTCTGTTAGGGGAAGTGGCACAACAACCCTTGAATTTGAATGGGAGGTCCGACGGCCTAATTTTTCTACGAAAGGTGTTGCGATTCTGGCAAATACGCTTCGACTCAGAAACGGTGGCTGCCACATCAGAAACGCATCAGGTCTTGACGCTATATTAACGCATCCTGGCGTTGGTCCTGACACAGGGCACAAAGTGGATTGGCGTATAGCAGGTGGAGCAGCGAACGCACCGGCGAAGGCTAAAGGAACGCTTGTCACTACATGGTCAGCGCTAAAGCAAAAATAGAGCCTTGTTATCATTGCGTTCGATACTCGCGCCAATAGTTTGAGACATTTAAGGGCTGGTTTGTAGTAGGGCAATTGATTGCCCGTTTCTCTCACTGCGAGGCAGTGCGATAAATCGCACAACGACGATCCGAGTTTACCCTTGATTTGAATGTTGACAGCCTACCCGTATCATGCTTTCAAGCGAAAGTGCCTGGCAAACATCAGTAAACCAGGCACTTTTTTTGTTTTCTTATAACTTCCGCAGGTTGCTCTTTTGTAGCATAGGTTGTTAGCCTGTGCACTGAGAACGCCTCTGTTTTTTGAGAGTTATCCGCTAACGAAGCACCATATCGTCAAAATTGCGTAAGTCCCGTTTTATTTTTTCTTCACTTTATTTTACAAGACACGCGACTATGCGTGCAGTGCTTGCCAAAAATCGTTGAACGTAGCTGCGACGAGTGCGGTATTCAGGAGTTGATCGAGCCGTTCTCTATCAAGAATTGCCGCGAGTGCCGTTGCTGCTGAACGCGTGTCGCTTTCAGGGAATCTTGTATCCAGAACGGTAAGGATATTTTTGATGGTCGTCTCACGCGCCCCGCGCGCGATGCCTTGTTCGATGCCTTGTTCGATACCTTGTTCGATACCTCGCGTTATACCTCGCTGCAAAACAACTTCGTAAAATGGAGACTCTTGCATGATTTCCTCCGATATTAACTGCTGAAGATATTAACTGCTGAAATAGTTCTGTACCGTGTGCCAAACTCCCAAGAAGCGATAACGCAAATAACAATGTGGAACGCGTCTCAGAGTCTACTGGAGCGTCATACGTCTTCGCAACACACGCCTCTATCCACGCATCCGTACTCATACCCGCAGGCGGCTTCATCAACGGCGTAAACGGTAGCAAACCGATAGTCGTCTGCATTGACGCATGAGGGTATTATACTCCTATTTCATGAAAAAATCAAGTTTTTTTAATCCCTCATAGAAGCTCTCCATGGCTATTTATGGTGAGTTATAAAAATAAAATAGCATTGACACACGAGCCGAAGTACGCTAATATACAACACCGAAATCAAAAATAAGACTTACGCATTTGCTCTTAAAGTCCCCTTGATAAGGGGGATTTAGGGGGTTAAAGATACTCAGATTACTGTTTTTGCGTAAGTCCTAAAAAATATAATATGGACGGGGAAACTATGGAAAAAGAAAAACACTTCACACCGATCACTATCGGAATTATGGGCGGTTCCGCTTCCGGGAAAACTACATTTGCTAAGGCTTTGGCGGAAGCACTCGCCGACTTTTCACCGATCGTACTCAACCAAGATTCCTATTTCCGGGACTGGTCGGAATACTCGGAGGCAGAGCGGGAGCGCGTGATTACCGCGAACCATCCGGATGCTGTGCTATGGGATGCTCTTATCACAGACATCAGGAAGCTGCGTGCCAGAGACACTATCGATTTTCCTACCGTCGGCACCCGTGCGGCACAACGCGGTGACGAAAAAACGAGCGTGCAACCGAGCGATGTTGTCATTGTAGAAGGACATCTTATCTTCTGGAGTGAAGACTTACGCGGTTTGATGGACATCAAACTGTTCCTTGATGTTGATGCCCACGAGCGTGTCCTGCGACGGATGCTCCGTGATGTCGCACAACGGGGTGGCGACTTGGAATGGGCAATCAACTGGTACCGGCGCGATGTTCTCCCTAATTTTCCCGTCTACACCGAACCTTGCAAACAGTACGCAGACCTCGTCATCCCGTTCCAAGACGAAAATCCGGTTGCCTTGCACACGCTTGTCGCAGGCATCCGCACCCGAATTCAAGAAGGCACCCCTTCACTTTAAGACCACCTAAATAGAGAACAAGAACATTAGAAGTGATAACTAATGCCAGTTTGTATGTTTCTCGGATTACCCGGTGTAAAATGAATCTCTGACACCGGTTCTGCCTCGCCGGCTAAGCGTGATTCAGTGTCAAACTGTGCCTCGTTCCAATCAACGTCAAAGAGATTCTCAACGCTTGCGAAATACTTGAATGGACCAAACGTGTAGGAAAGTCCGAGGTTCAAAAGTGTGTGCCCTTCCGCTGTAACGCTATTATCCTCGTTGGCGGGTCGGTCACCAATATAGCGATAACGCAAGTTGCCACTAAAGCCAGAGGGATGGATAGCAGTCAAGCCGCCAGTTGAAGTTACACGCGGTGCGAGCGGAATCTCGTTAGCATCAGAGGGGGCATCGACAAATTTACCGCTCGAAAAGTTCACGTCTGTGTCTATCCACAGCCACGAAAGAATCTGTGCGCGTCCTTCGATGTCAACGCCAATCCGGCGGGATTTACCACTGATTTCAGTTTCACCCGCGTCCCCGACAAAAACCAGTTCCTCATCTAAATCGAGCAACCACCCGGCAATTCCGATATTGAATCTATTCCAAAACCGGTGACGTGTGCCGATTTCGGCACCAATCGCGCGCGGTAACGTACGAATACCGCCCTGTTTTCGATCGAAATTTAACTGTGCGAGTCGTTCGTTAATTTGGGTGTCACTTAATCCCTGATGCCCAAATGTTCGTTCTAAGTCGGAAATAGTTCGTTCGATAACAACATCACGTGCATCATTAGAGTGGAATCCGGTTCCGAAGTTGAAGAAAACATCAGTTGAAGCGAGTGGACTGTAGACCAAGTTAAATTTGGGATTCAGCATCGTTTCCTGAGCATATCCAGAAGCGTGCGGCAAACTTATGCCTTCGTCAAACAGTGTATCGAGATGGTCTTCGACGTTAAAGGTGAAGTAATCACCGCGCAGACCGAGTTGCAATCGAAGTTGTGAATTAATGATTAATTCTTCCTGCACCCAAAGAAACAGGTTTCGCTCAATAATACCTGAATTTACTTTTTCTGTTAAACGTCTGCGATTGGGACTGTGCCAAAGACTGACAGCAATATCGTCGGAACGAAATCCGCCACCGAACGTAGTTATTGATGGCATTGAATAGATCAATTGCTCGAATTCATATTCGGTGTTCAACCCAAGAATGCTGCGGTCATCTGTTTGTTCAATCATGTCGCCGTTTTCTGGGTCGTCAAGGAAGAAAGTAAAGTCCGAGAAGAGTTTAAAGTTATAGCGGGTGAAATAAGGCTGAATGAGAAATCGGCTATTATTTTCTCCGCTTGCTGTGTAGATTACATTGATATTTTGTCTGCCAGTCTGTCCGCCTTCAAGGTCGTTGATTGTGCCAAATCGGGTAATCAGTCCGTTGTCAACAGCGCGTTGCGGAATCTGACCAGAGGCATCCCACGCGGAACTAAAGGCACTCACCGAAAACGCGATTTTGTTTTTTTCATTGAGGTGCGTATGGAATTTACCAAAAAGGTTGGACCTCTGGAAATTCTGATCGCTTTCAACAGGACCATCTGTGCTATAAAATTGGGACCCAAAATAAATATTTTGCTGCTCACTGCCACCTGGCACCTGAAATAATCCAGTAACCTTTTGTGTATTAAACTCGCCCCCTTCAATCTTCACCATATTCGCATCAATATAATCTTTTGTATGGAATAGCACTGAACCCGCAGTCGATAAATTACCGTGTCTGGCAAAATAGGGGCCTTTGAATAGGTCAATTGACTCCACTAATTCAGGTATAACAAAGTGAAGGTCGGCATATCCTTGACCATGCCCGTGTGAAACCATATTTACGGGGATACCATCGGTTGAAATAGCGACATCTGTACCGTGATCCGCATCGAATCCACGTAGAAAAATTTGTTCAGCTTTACCACCACCAGCATGTTGTGTGACAACAAGTCCCGGTGCCAATTGTAGCATATCTTGCGCCGTTTTCATTGGACGAATATTCAAATCAAACTCTCGGATAGACTTTGAAGACGCTGTTGAATAGGCACGGTCCCCTCTGACCAAAATTTTTTCGAGTTGAATTACATCAGCGGAAGACTCAGAGTTGCTTTTGCTATCTATGTTTTCGGTTTGAGTTGTTTCTTCTATCGCCTCGGATATTTGAAAAACAGGAAGCAACCATACAACGGATACAAACACCGTCAATAAATTAAGAGACAATCGTGTGATTTTTTTCATAAATATTCCTTTGCTGCACCGAATTCTTCAGGGCTTACGCAATTTTGACTGTAGACTGTTCTGTTAGATGAAAGTTATCTGAAAACACAGGGTTCTTGTGTCACAAACTAACAGTTTTGCGGCGTACTCGCCCAGATGCGAAGTGCATCGTGGGACAAAAGAGCGACATGCGTAAGTCCTGCTCTTAATGAGGATTTATTTAAAATGTTGTGAGACTGCGAGACATTAGAAAATCTTTAAACACACTGTCCCGCGCTGATCATAAAAAATGATAACATAATTTGAAAGCAAAAGTCAAAAAAACTGAATATTTGAATAGCGTCAACGCGATATGAGAATCACCTTTGTGGCATAAAAGCGCGTCCAACCTATTCTTAACACCCTAAAGCCAAATTGACAGACCCTCAATGCCACACTGGCAAGGGTGATGTCAATTTGGCAAACCTATCTTTTCCACCATTCCACCTTTCCACCTTTCCGCATGCGGGGCATTGTCGTGGCTCTCCCACATCTATCTTTTTCACCCTTCCGACCCTAATAGAAGTGTTCTGTGTCTCCTACTTATCGTTAAAACAACTTTGGCACGGAATTTGCTTATATACAAAATAGTGAGGCAAACGTCTCAGAACTGCCTGTGAAAAAATTGGCATGGAACTTGCAATAACACTTACAAATAAAATTCAAAAGGAGAAAAAAATGAATTATTTAAGAGCACGCAGACCTGTAGGAAATCTCTTCAACCTCCACAATCAGATGGGAAAAGTTTTCGGTGATCTCCTCGGCTCTGAAGAAGGTGGAATGGATACAGAAAGCACCACTTGGATACCCACAGTTGACATTTCTGAAACGGAAAACGGGTTTGAAATTCATGCTGAACTCCCCGGCGTTCAAGAAAGCGATGTCAATGTCTCTGTAACCGATAATCTACTCACCATCAAAGGTGAAAAACATCAAGAATCGGAAACAGATGGCAAAAACTACCACCGTGTCGAAAGACGGTACGGCGGCTTCCAGAGAAGTTTCACACTACCCAGGAATATCGAGACTGGTAGTATCAATGCTGGATTCAAAGACGGGGTTCTGACGCTCACAATTCCGAAGGCGGAAGCGGCAAAGCCGACCGAAATCCCGATCACGGTAAACTCGTAGTCCAACGATTTGGATATGCCCCGTCCACTGGATAACAGGTCCGCGGGGCATACTACCCATAGCACAACGAACGATGCATAAAAAGCTAACACAAAAGGAGAAAAAAATGACTTATTTAACTTTACGCAGACCAACACGAAACCTGTTCAAATTCTACAGCCCGTTTTTGGCACCACATCGTGCAGAAACCGAAGTCGGCACGCAGGACTGGGCACCCTCGGTTGATGTTTCCGAAACGGATGATACCTTTGAAGTCCGCGCCGAACTCCCGGGTGTCGCAAAAGACGACCTCCACGTCTCTGTCAAAGATAACCTCTTGACGCTCGGTGGAGAAAAACGGCAGGAAAATGCTGACGATACGCAAAATTACCGACGCGTTGAACGCCGGTATGGGAGTTTCCAACGCAGATTCACGCTCCCAGCGGATGTGAAGGCAGACGACATCAAAGCCGAGTACACCGATGGTGTGCTGACGCTCTCGATTCCGAAACCTGAAGCCGCGAAACCGACCGAAGTTCCGATTACAACTGCGTCTTAAGACAGAACCTTTAAACTCACAAGGCTTATGTGATTCTCTCTGCAGGCGGGGTTTGAAACCCCGCCTGCAGTGTGTACTACGCCGCTCCTTTGTCTTTCAAAACACCGATATAGAGAAGCGCGGCGAGGATTGCACCAACGCACGGTCCCACAAAGTAGAGCCACATATTATCCCATTGTGGATCTATGCTAAAGAGGGCAGGTCCCAATGTACGTGCAGGATTCAAAGAAGCCCGCGTCAACGGACCGCCCATGAGGATACACGCTATCAATGTGAGCCCAATCGCGAGACCCGCGAAATTGCCAGCTTTTCTGCTCACCGCAGTATTAAAAATCGTATTGACGAGGAAGAAGGTAAGCACGATTTCTACGACAAGTCCTTGAACCGGTGTAACACCCTCAGTCAAAATTGTCACACCCAGATCGCCTGGATTCGGCAGCAAAGCGTTAAGCAAAACCCCACCCAGAATCCCGCCAAGAAATTGCACAATCCAATACCCAATGGCTGCACCAAATTCGATCTCTCCAGCTATTAGCAAGCCGAGCGTCACAGCAGGATTGATATGCGTGCCAGAGATATGTCCGTAGGCATAAGCGAACGCCACAATAACTAATCCGTGAGCGAGTGCAACGCCCACTAAGTTCGCTGAACCGATTGCTAACGCGCCTGCACCGATAAAGATGAGCGCGAAGGTACCGATAAACTCGGCGACTAAGTTCTTTGTATTCATAAAATTCCTCTTTGAGTAGGAAAATATCCTTTCTCTATTCAATTTGCGTAGATCCTGATATAGTTTCAGTAGGTCATTTTTGCTTATTATCTAAAATAAAAAATAAAAAAGTCTATACCTAACTGTAAAATTATAGGATACTTTCAGGAAAAAAACAAATTATTTCCGTAACTTGACAATCCGTCAAGGACCATGCTAAATTATTGTTGATATCGTCTCGGTACCGCAGGCGGGGTTTGTAACCCTGCTATTTACTACAACAGTCGGAGTTTGTAACTCGACCACACCGCAGGCGGGGTTTGTAACCCCGCCACAAGATTCACCTTGTAAGCAACCCCAAACGGAAGGAACTCTCATGCAAAAAGAAATCAGAAGTGACATCAAAGGCATCAACCGTTTTATCTTTGAAACCGGCGCAGACAGAGATCAGCTCCATCTCCACATCTCAGAAGTCGGACCCGGGCAACGCGCACATCCACCGCACACACACGATGGACAAGAAATTTTCTACGTGTTTTCTGGAGAGGGTGAAGTGCTATTTGGGGAACAGACACACCGTGTCAGCGACAACGAAGCCGTTCATGTCGATTGCCAAGTTCTGCACGGGATCCGCAACGTCGGTGAGACACCCTTACGCTATGCCGTGATTATCGCGAAGTGACAGGGATGCACGAAACGCTTCAGCCTTATGCTATTCTGCCGCGTTATCGGATAATTGAGCTGCATATAAATGATAGATACCGTAAATCCCTGCAACGATCAGGACGATCCCGACACCTGCTAACCCGCGCCGTACCCAGACAGGTTGCAAAAAAACTGGCAACCCGACAGTGAACCAACGCGGCTGAAGGAGTTCTGACATAGCGATACTAAAGTAAAGCACGCCGTAAGCGATCAGACCGATGTCGCTCGCGAGTTCCTGTTTTAAAGATGTGACCGGTAGTCTGAAGGGATTGAGAAGATAATCACCGGAAAAAATTAACGTGATCCCTACAGCCAGAAAGGCTGTCAGAATCACATGCGGATACCCTGAATGCCAGAGTGTTACCAATAAGGCGATACTGATACACCCTAATAGAAGGCTCATCACGCCTTGCATAATCTGATAACTTCTATTTTGTGAGATCATCTAATCTTCGGGCAGGAGCCCCCATCCTTTAGGTTGGGGAGGAATGCCCACTCCTATAGTTGAAATTAAGCCGTCTGAGGACTGTAAAACTGTTTCGCTTCGCACCTGTTGTGAGCCGTTTTCC
>JAJEDN010000067.1 GCA_022821495.1 Candidatus Poribacteria bacterium | reverse complement strand
GATTCACCTCAAAAGTGTGGTAATTTTTAGGGTGAAGTATAGCAGAAGTCGCGTGAAAAGTCACGCGACTTCTGCTTGTATAGAAATGTTAACACCTGTGAAAAATACAACATAAAAAACCTACAATTGAATGACCCTGGAATCAAGTTTGATAATCCTTGGGAAATATGTTATACTTCATTTTATAAGGAGATCTTACATGGTTACCCGAGAAGATATTCAAGCTGCATGTGATGACATCGTGCGCGAATTCGCGCCACTCCAAGTAATTCTCTTCGGCTCCTATGCTTACGGCACGCCTACAGAAGATTCGGATGTTGATCTGCTCGTCGTGATGGATATTCCGAAGTCGGAATTTACTCGTAAGGCTATAGAGATTCGGCAACGCATTTCATACCGATTCGCTTTGGACTTGTGGGTACGTTCTCCGGAAGAGATCGCGTATCGTGTCTCATATAACGACTGGTTCCTCCGCGAGATCACTGAAAAAGGAGAATTGCTTCATGGATCCGATGCAGCCTGTAATGTTAAAAATCTACAATTCACACATTACGGAGTAAATCTTGCTGAAAAGGGAAAGGACCGCATGAATCCATTGACACAAGAGTGGATACAGCGCGCTGAAGCTGATTATATCACGGTGCAGCAACTGCTATTGACAGCGAATCCGTTACTACATAATATTATCTGTTTCCATGCACAACAATGTATCGAAAAATATCTCAAAGCGTGGCTACAAGAGGCAAACATGCCTGTTCTAAGAACACATAACCTTGAAGAGTTACTGGCGTTAATTGTACCTACACTACCGGATTGGTCCGATTGGCAATCTGACTTTAAAATAATAACAAAGTACGCTGTTGAGCCTCGTTATCCTGGCGATCCGGTGACAGTGGAAAATACCCAACACGCCTGTTCCACCTGTGATGAAGTGCGTCAAGCAGTTCGCCGGCAGCTAAAACAGCACCTGTAAATTGATATTGAAAGCTAAACAAATCTATATGTTAAGGAGAGATGCAGCGGTAACTTTGTTTTAGGTGTGGTAGGAGGATGTCTGCTTGGTTCAGTTGGTCTCCTCGGGGCTTACATTTATGAACCATCTCCACCTCCATCGCGGCTGCTCGGGAAGCCCCCTAAGTATATCGTGTTTTATACAGATGCTTATAAAGCAAAAGCCCGAGACCTGCAGTTGAAATATGCTGCTACAGGATGTGTAAGTGGCTCTCTTGTAGCAGCTGGTTTAACATTTTTTTACGTCTATAACCTTGAAACGAATACATGGTAAGAGCTAATGCTTAGCATTACATCACCTATACGGCAAAAGATACTTCCAAACCTTTTGGGACTTATCATAGTTTTGTTTGCTACCTTTACTGCAACCATGCTCCATGCTGCGCCGTTGAAGACGCTTTCGTTAGACTTTACGCGCGAATTGACCGAAAACGGCAAAACGGAGAACATTGCAGGCACGCTCCACTACGATGTGAAAGCGGCGCGCGTTGTTGTTGAAGTCGCTGAACCCGTCAAACAGATAATGATTGTGAAGGATAAAGTCCTTGAAATTTATTATCCTACAGAGGAACAGGCGTTCCGGTTTATCTCCGAAGGACGTGTGCCGCTCCCGTTTATTGAATCCATTATCCAGTCCACCCAAGCCGAATACGGATTAACCGCTATCGGATATACGCTAAATAAACACGATGTTCTGGACAAAGTACTTTACACCTATTGGTCACCACCTGAGAAGGCGAAAGATAAACTTGGGACTGTCATTTTAGGCATGCGGGATGATAGACTTATCTTAGCGGAAGTTAAAAATCCAGAAGGATATATTATCGGTAGATCTCGCTACGAGCACCACACCAGAATCGGGGTTAACTACATTCCTATGACGGTTATCTCCAGCACGTACGGTGTGAAATCTGAAGTCCTCCAACGTGAGCAGATTGTCTATAGCAATCCACAGGTAAATGTTGAGACACCAAACCCGATCTTAAACTTTACGATTCCTGAATCTGTGGAGGTTAAAGAGACCAAATGGTAAATTATTCTGTTCGTCGTATATTTTTCCCCTTCTGTGTGCTTTGCGCGTTTATTATTGTTTCACCTAGGTTTGCCGGTGAAGCATCTGATCTGGCATTCATCCGCAAAGCCAACCCGATAACAATACCGAAATTGAAAGAAGTTGTCCGTTTTAATCCTCAAGAGACCTCGGAACTGAAACTCGCAGCGACAGGATTGATTCGACTTTATCAAAAATTCATCTCAAGTCAAGACGGACCGACATGCGCCTTTACACCGTCTTGTTCGCGTTTCGGTATGGCGTGTATACAAGAATACGGTGTATTGCGTGGTGTATTCCTCGCTGCTGATAGACTCATCCGATGCAACGGTTCACAATCGAGACACTACCATAAAGACGCAATAACAGGAAAGTACATAGACCCGATTTCAGATTATGCCAACTAAACAGATATGCGGATTGCTGCTAATAATGCTCCTCAATACAGCGTTATTATCCTTTGCGGATTCCGAGGAACCGTCTGCCTATTACACCCCCGAAAACATCCTTAAATTCGCTGATTTCCTCTATACAGAAGGCGATTATCTCCGCGCTGCGAGTGAATACCAACGTTACCTCTTTTATCGGCCACAAGAAAGCGCGCAAATCCATTATAAAATTGCCGTCTGTTATCAATTCGGTGGTAAAACCGAACAAGCGATTCGAGGTTTTGAAGCACTTTTGAGAACGGATCCCGAAAGTCAATTTGCCAGTCGCGCTTACTACCAAATCGGTGCCACCTATTTCCTTCAGGGTCAATTTGAACGGTCTGTACAATTTTTAAGTGAATCACTGCCACGCATAACGGACGCACGCCAACACACCGAAGCAGAGCAGCTTATCGGACTCTCTTATCTAAAGCAAAAACAGTGGTCTAAAGCAGGTGAGGTTTTTAAGGCATTGCAAAAGTCTGATGTGATGCAGGTCAGAGAAAAGGCGGTTGTGTATCACAAATACGCAGAAAAAGGGGAAGACCTACCTACCCGAAGTCCATTTTTAGCAGGAACTCTTTCTACGATTGTCCCCGGAGCTGGACGGCTCTATACCGGTCGCTTTGGAGATGCGCTGACCACACTTTTCACAGTCGGCGTAACAGGGTGGCAGGCTTATGATGGTTTCCGTAGAGATGGGATTTCATCGGCAAAAGGCTGGACACTCGGCACACTCTGTGGCATCTTCTATGTAGGTAATATCTATGGCTCTGTAATTTCAGCCCGCGTTTACAATCGGCACATAACCGACGAATTCTTAGCGACGTTATCCATAGAATTGTCTTACTGATTAACGTGAGTTTGATAAATATTTAGGGAAACCTGACGCATTTGCTCTTAAAGTCCCCCTGATAAGGGATTTAGGGGGTGTTTTTGCTCGAGTGTTTCTTATGGTAAAGCCCATAATTATTTGAACATCCGTTCGGGCCGTAGGGGTTGGGTTACCCAACCCCTACAAGCTACAACCGATCAACTGTATATGCTTCTAACAATTCTTCGCCCAGATCCACACCGAAACCGGGAGCATCGTTGAGAGAGAAAAACCCCTCCTGAGGTGTGGGGCGCAAGCGGCGATACAGCTCATTTTCAACGCCATCACGGGAAGGACCGAAGGTCTCCGCCATACACGGCATCGGGAGACAGGCAGTGAGATGTAAACCCCACGGTGTTCCTGCCTGATGGAGCCATGTCGGGATGTCAAGTGCTGCGGCTTCCTGAGCGATGCGTAAGCACTCCGTAAAACCGCCTGCCCAACTGACATCGGGTTGGATCATATCTGCCGCTTCCCATCGCAGCAGCTCACGAAAGCCGTATCGCGTGAATTCATGTTCACCAGAGACGATCCATGTCGGTTGAATTTCGCGGACGAGTTGTGCCATGCCCGCGTAGTCATCAAGTGGGATAGGTTCCTCAATCCATTTGAGATTCACATCAGCAGCTGCCTCGGCGAAACGGCGCGTGTAGTCTACATCCCAGCGGAGATAGATGTCTGCCATCAGTTCCACCTCTGCCCCGATAGCATCGCGTGCGGCGTGTATCATCTCAACGTTTTCTGCGAACCCATCCTCTCCCTCGGCGAGTCCGTTGCGGAGCGGCAATTTGCAGGCGGCGAATCCGTTCTCTGCGTAATAACCGACATCTGCCCCAGTCGCATAAGCCGGGATTTTAAGACACGGTGTCCGTGTAACGAGACTATAGACAGGTGCGTCTACAATCTTCCCACACAGATCAACGAGTGCGAGTTCTATGCCACTTAAAGCGTAAATAACCAAGCCGCGCCGTCCGTAAATTGAGGTGATATGGTAGAGGTGTTCCCAGATTTCCTCAACATCAAGCGGATCGCGACCGATGACGAAGTGTTGGAGATGTTTATCGATAATTAGCGCGCCAGCAAGTCCACCACCGCCGAGACCGTATCCTTTTAATCCCTTATCGGTTGTTATTTCTACGATTAACGCCCCTGCTTGCGTTGCGAAGGGACCACGCCAGTCAACGTGTGCTGTCTGAGTAGCAGGTTTCTGCCACTGTTTCCCCTTAGCAAACCCTAAACTTGGCATTGCGCGAGGGTTTAGATTGACATGCCACGTCCGAATTCCGACGACAGTATGCCGGGTTTTCGCACCTGTTTTCCATGTAACCGTGAGTTTATTTTCAGTGGAGTGCATAACGTAATTCCTTCTAAAGTTTTGCCCGAAGTGGTTCGCAGTGCAGTTTGGGATTGTCATAGGTCACGATGGCAATGCGAAATAACCGATGCCTGTAAATATCCCGACGATCATCCATAACGCTACCATCACATACTCGCCGAAGATCAAACCGAACGCAACAGGACGAATTTTTCGATACGTTGAGGCACCGCCAAACTTAAGTGCCATGTATTTAATGAACCATCCGATTAAGATGGACGACCAGAGATGAAATGGCGGATATGTTGCTCCTAAGAGATAACCGATCGGATGCAGGGACCACCAGACGAAGTTCTGCCGCATCCAGAGCATAAAGCCTGTAAACCCCGCGCCAGCAATCATACTATAGACTTCGCCCCATTTCGTCTCAATAGGAAATTGGATGAGATTGTTCATCCGTTGAAAATAGTTCCGCGGTGCGACAACGAAGGACCAACTCTGTAAAAACAAGGCACCCTTGTCGTAAATCAGCGTCAACGAGGCATAAACAGAGATAAGAATTGCGACAACAATTGCGATGCCCAAGATCGGTACAACGCGTCTGCGTGCGAGTTTCACCTCATCCGCCGCCTTGAAACTGTGCAGGAAGTTCGGCATCATAAACTCGCCCCAATCGCGCAGGAAGGTACGTTGAAAACTCAGAATTGCGAGACTCTTATGCCCCAACGCATTGGAACCCAAAGTAATATCGATGTATTCTGACGGAAAAAAAGGGGCTTGCACAAGCAACAAACCGCCGTTGACGACCATCCAAGATAACACAACGGACGTAATAAAAATAGAGAGCAGCGTCACAACAGCAACCCACGTTGTTATGCCTGCAACAACTAAAAACGCGACCAGAGTGACAAATCCGAAGAGGAATCCGAGCAGTGCGATGCGATATGAGACGGGTTCGTTGGCATCGTCTATCGGTTGTCCAGCCAGCGTAGAGCTGCTTGTCCTCGCGTGTCCTAAACCAAACGCCTTCCGAAAAACTGTTATGATGTGTTCACGTCCTATCCAGAAAACCGCGGGGACAAAGACGAGATATCCGCCCATCACTTGACGGCTACAACTAATCCACGGACCGATGCTGAGTCCGATTGCATTCATGATTATATATTGGAGTTTAAAAAAGAGGTAGAAGAACCAGAGACTGAACGAAACTTCAAGTGTCAGTAAGGAGGCTATTCCGATGACCGAAAAATAGATGACGAACCGCATCGCGGGCCACCATCCGAGTGTATGCCACGGTTTTTCGGTAAAGACGGTGTAGATATTATAAATCAGCGGGATCTCTGGCACCTTCGGAAAATGTGCATGCAATCCGTTAATCAGATGCAGCACTACCGGCAGTGCCATCCCTGCCCAAAGGAGTCTGCTTTTGAAAAAAGAATTGAGAAGTGTCCCGCGTGCTGGTTCCGCAGCGAGTTGTATCGGGATCTGAATGAGTGGAAACGAAAATCGTTCACGTTCTACCCACTGCTTTCGGAGGATCGTTGAGAGGCAGAGCGTTGTGAAATAGAAGACGAGGACGAAAAGCCCCCAAACGAGCAATGGCTTAAGCCAGAACACCCACGGGACACTTTCACCAGCGGAGATGCCTTCATAGAAATCTGTGACAGCCTGAGCATCTGTTACAACGAGCCACTCTGGAACGTGGGGGTGGAGCGTTTCAGCCCAATCGTTTTCCGTCGTTGCGAAGTATCGGAGCGCGACAAGGGAGGGCAGCAGAAATTGCAGCAACCCCATTGACGGAATACCGACTGCCACGATTAGCATCATCCAAATAACAGTCAATTCGGGTGCCGAGAAAGCGAAACGTCCGTTCCCCATCAACTTACGCAACGGCACATTGATAAGGAACACCAGAATGAGCAGCCCGAAGATCGAACCGACAGGGAGATGATTGCCCGCAATTTTGGTGTTTTGTAGGAAATAATTGTTGTAAGGTGTGATTGCGCACATTGCACCTACTAAGAGTAACCCTACAAGGATCGCAGGAAATCGAATTTTTAAATATTTGGTTTCTGCTCCGATTTTTCCGCTGTCAAAATCGGATTTCTGACGTGTATTTAGCAACATTGAGATAATTGGGGTTTGATCTTCTGTAGAAAAGATTTCCCAATCCCAAACCCCCTTCTGTAGGAGCGAGCTGTGCTCGCGACCTCCAGCAGAAATCGGTTGACAGCGAAGCCTCTTTACATTCTATATTTTCATGGTTGTTGGTTCTAAACCGCGCTTTGACAGCAGTATCAGTCTTCGTCTCTTAGTGAAGGATGATAAAGGCAGGTTTCTGCATCTACAATACGACCATCAGGTAATGTATACTGATTCGGAGTCCCTTGACCCCACGGTTCCTTGAAATCTTGGCTTCGTACCCTATCCGTTGCCATCTGTTCAGCAACAGATTCCCATGAGAAACCACTCATGAGTTGTTCATGGAGAGATGCCTCTAATTCCCGATATACCTCTTGCCCAGCGAGGTTCTCAAATTCATCTGGATCTGTCTCTAAATCGAAGAGAATGGATTCATGTTCAGGGAAAGCGACATATTTATAGCGAGCGGTTCGGAGCATACGCATCGGTCCCGTCGTCTGATTTGCCCAGTATTCAGTGATCGCAGTATCGCGCCAACCTTCAGCGTTCCCGGACATCAGGCTCGTTAAATCATCGCCATCTAAACCATTGGGAATAGGGATGCCTGCTCTCGCACATAAAGTCGGAAAGAGATCGTTTAATTCAACAGGTGCTGTTATGCGCGCGCCGTGTGATTGCTGCAGCTGCCGATCCGACACGATTAACGGCACGCGTGCTGCTGCTTCATAGTAACTGGATTTCCACCACTGCCCGTGTTCGCCTGCCATCTCACCGTGATCGGTCGTATAAACGATGATAGTATTATCTAAAAATCCATCGCGCTCCAGAAGTGTGAGCAGATCTCCAACGGTTTCGTCCAAGAATTCACAACAGGCGTAGTAAGCCGCTCTGGCTTTTCGGACTTCTTCGGGTGGGATATCCTCCGTATTGAAATTATCGCGCAAACCTTTTGCGAAGGGATGTGTCTGCTCTAAATGTCCCGGTGGGACGTTGGGCATATCTACATTATCGGGCCAATATTTATCAAGGAGTCGTTTCGGTGCTGTGAGCGGAAAGTGCGGTCGGCTATAGCTTGCGAGCAAGAACCACGGTTGATCTGAAGGTTGCGATCTCAAATATTCAAGGGTTTCTTCGTTAATAACGCGTTCTTGTAGGAGACTGGTCGGGATTTCGGTAACGCCTGCCAACCGTGTCCGTTGTCGTATGCGAGATGGTGGATTCAGTGGATCCGTTTGGTGACCAGCATAGCCGCGTAGATCGCCGTAGGGTCGAGACTGGAAGCCGTTGTTCTGCTCTTTCCCACCGAAATGCATCTTCCCGACAAGTGCGGTTGCGTAGCCGTGCTGCGCGAAATGCGCAGGCATCGTGAGATGTTCAGGAAATAGGATAGATCCGTTATTCCAGGCGGAGCACCGATGCGCGTATTGTCCGGTTAGCATACACATCCGAGATGGTGTGCAGAGCGGTACTTGGCAGTACGCGCCCTCAAAATAGGTGCCGGATGCTGCGAGTTGGTCAAGATTTGGCGTCTGTACAATGGAATTACCTTCATACCCCATAGCGTGCGGACTATGTTCATCACTCATCAAAAATAGAATATTCGGTCTTTGAGCCATTAATTAAAACATCTCCTTTTGCTGTTCACCACTGCTTTGATTAGTCGATCAGATACGCTCTTTTTTATTAGTTTACAAGATTTTTCTGGGATATTCAAGCGGATTTTTTTCAGGTTAGACATCCAAAAAACCACATCGGACAATCGAATTTATTGATACTTATGGAACGCATAAAGATAAAATCTGGTCAATGCGGCAATTTTGCTTTAAGCTTTCCGACACCCATTGTGAATGCTGGCAATACAGCCTCAGAAATATCAAGGGAATAGTCAAAAATTGTCCATCCTGACGCGCCTAAGTTGCGGGACAGATATATCTGTTCAATGACCGCATCTGGCATCAGTAGCGAATTAGAGGCAGTCGCGCCGATACCGGGATAAATAGCAACGTTCTTAGGCATCAGTTCGAGTTGGTTAACTAACAATTCTGTGAAATAATCGATCTCTTCCGTATAGTTCATCGGACACACGAAATCGAGGTAACCCGCTTTTGCCCACGCAATCCAATCCTGTCCAATCGTTGTGATACACCCCGGATACCAGCCGAAAACCGCAGCAGAAAGTTTGATGTCAGGGTCAGCCTCGCGCAACCGTTTGTGGAGTAAGCGCACCAAACGTGTAATCTGTTGTACCCGCCACTCCGTATACTTTTCGTTATACGGCCCCGTTTTTGACAGGACTGCAGCGGGCCATTCATCAATTTGCAGTCGCGTCGCGAGCACAAACCGCTTATGGCACCCTTCGCAGTAACACGCGTGGCTCCCCGGATAGCGAATATAATCCAGATGGATGCCGTCTACATCGTAGTTCGCTACGATTTCAAGGGCACTCTCCAACTCCAACAGCACATTTTTCGGATGCGAAGGACAAAGCCAATTGAGTGCTTGTCCAGTTGCAGAGACTTGCGTCCGTCCCGCTTCCCGCACTTTTTCGACGAATTCTTTCGGCGCGCCTTCCAAATTCCACGTGATTTTCCAGACATGAACCTCTAAACCGTGCTTATGTGCCGCCGTAACGCACTGCGCAAGTTGATCGCCGTACTGCGTAAACCTCTTGCTTTGTGGCAAAATTTTACTCGGATAATGTGCCACACCTGCCCACGCCATGTTCGGAAGAATCATGTTCACGCCTGCTGCCGCTAATTCCTTGGCGGATCTGTCCCAATCTCCCGGGTAGGCACCAAGTCCAGAGTGATTCCATACCGCGCGTCCCTCAGTTTCGAGACTTACGTGTGATAGAAAGTACGCTTTTGAAAATGCCACTCTGCTTGCGCGGGCAGTAGTGATCGTCGTATTGTAAACCGCATCGTCATACGCAGTGCGAGCCTGCCTCATTAAATCTTCGCCTGTTTTTAAAGCTTGGCTTGCTTCAGGTATACTGCTCTGTTGGACGAATTCCTTTAACGCCGCAAGATCCTTTGTATGTCCAACAGTTGTCATCGTAGCTATTGCCCGTTTGGCAAACGTCCGCCGAAATTCTGGCACGATATGCCCTAAGAGCGCAGCGAGCATCTGCATTTTGCGCTGCGTGTCGTCGGGAAGAAAAATATGGCTGAAGAAGATCCCTGTCTTTCCGACAGATAGTGCGGGTAAACCCGTAGGTTCCCCCTTGTCATTGTGCCAGTATCCGACAATCTTCGTCCCGGGTGTTGTCGGTTCTGCCACTGTAATGTTCCAAGAAGCCTGTCTGATAGATGCTGGTATATCAGGTATATCAAGAGTGTTCAACTGAATTGAAGCAAAATGCCCAGGTGCCTCTTGTTTCAGCCAATTTATTTGCCGTAAACCGAGAAGCGGTGCCACTGTATCGGGTAAAGTATAGGTTACGAACAGTTTACCACCACTTGCTACGAAACTTTTCAATAAATTCGCAGTTTTCGCTGTAATCACAGGGTTTAGGGGAAGAACAATCAAACGTCGGGATTTGAGTCGCGCTTCGGAAAGGGATGCCTCTTCCAAGGTTGCAGCGGTTAATCCGATACCATTAAGCATTCGGTTGAATCTTTTAGCAACAGAATGCGCATATTGGACATCCCCCTCAGATACTCCAGATGTCGCTGATGGGACAACAATCGCTATCTCTGCTGGCTGTGCTTCGGCAAGACGAAACCCACCAATAATACACCAGAGCAATATGCACAGGGAAAGGATCCTTGTTATTACATACGATAACCGTTGACGTGTATGTCTGCGCAAAACCATCATCTATTCCCCTCAACACGCTTAGCGGCAAGTTTTGGACTTCCAGTGCTAACAAAAGGTGATTCGCCTGTTTTCCCCAAAAAACTATCAACGCCTTGGGCAATAGCAGTAGCAATTTTATGCTGATACGCTGATGTCGCGAGTTTCCGTCCTTCCACCGGATTTGTCAAGAACCCAGTTTCAATGAGTATCGCAGGGACCTTTGTTCCTATTAGAACAACAAAACGCGCATGTTTTACCCCACGGTCAATCGCACCAGTGGCTGCCACCAACGACTGCTGCACGTGCTTCGCCAAACGTTTACTGTCTTCACTTTTGCTCTCCCGTATTAAACCTTTCAACAACGTTTCCAGTTCTTCGATACTATAGCCAGAGTTTCTATTTTCTCGTGCTGCGATCTTTTCGGAGGTCCTGTCTTTACTGTTAACATTCAGGTAGTAGGTTTCAATCCCATTCGCTTTTGAACTCGTCGCGGAGTTGGCATGGATACTTAAAAAAAGATCTGCCTTGTGTTGTGTTGCGAATTCGGTGCGTTTTTTTAACGGAATAAAGCGGCTAGTATCGCGGGTCATGCGTACAGTATAACCTTTTTCGGTTAAAATCTCACGAAGTTTGTGCGAGATACTCAGAGCAACCCCTTTTTCCTGAAGAGAACCACTCCCTAAAGCCCCTGGATCTTTGCCACCGTGTCCAGGATCAATGACAATCGTTTTCGCAGTCAATCCAAATTCACGGGTCAGTGATTTCGGCGTTAAGGGTTTAGCAGTAGAAGCCGATGCTGTAGGTTTTGGCTGTTGAAATTGTTGGTTAAGTTGGTGCTGCGGTTGCTTTTGAACGGTGCCGTTTTTAGGTGGGCTCGGACGTTTACTGAGATTAGGTTGATGTATGTGTTGGATTTCAGCTCTGTTTTCAGCACGCGATATAGCCGATTTTTGTTGCGGCTTGAGTGCTTGTAGTTCATTAGCAGTAGTAGTACCGATTTTCTGATTTGTTGAAGAATCCGCAAGATCGCCATAGAATGTTTCAGCATGCTTGTCATAACCTTGCCGCGCATACGCACGCGCTAATTCCAACTTAGCAGCGTCCGACACTTTAGAATGTGCATAACGGTTCTCCACTAATTGGTATTGTATGATCGCCTGATAATTGTCGCCAATATAGTCATAGCAACGTCCTAACCAGTAGTGGGCAAGCGGCACATACTCCGAGTTAGGATAGGTGTGAATCAGCCGTCGGAATGCTTTAATCGCCTGTTGTGGGGCTTCGGTGTCCCCAACCTTGATACCCCACATCCAACTTGAAGCGATTGCGTATTGTGCGTCATCTGCTGACGAACCTTGGGCATCCGCATCAATAACCTTTTGAAACTCTGAAATAAGGGCACGCCACTCCGTCGCAGTAGCGCGCCTTTTACCGGTCGCATACGCATGATGGCGTTGTGAAGCAGCTGCATATAATGAAACCTCTTTATAACCTGACGTGCCCATACACCCAGCCAATATTGCCAGAGAGAGTCCCAGCAGACAGGAACAACACATTTTCATAGTTTTTTCCCTCTTACACGATGTTTGTTTTGATTTCTTTTTTCTACCATAAAATAAAACGAAATATCTCCATCTTTCGTTACTAAATTGCGCGATCAAGGTAGCGTGTTTCTCCAAATGCCCTAACACATCATATTTCGCTATTGACCAGTATCACAATTCATGTTAAACTCTTATTCGATAATTGATTCTAAATACAATGGAAGGCACCGATGGAACTGACTCCGCAAGAAATCCAGCTGTTTCGTCACAACGGCTTCATCAAATTTCCGACCCAACTTTCCACCGATCATGTAGAGGCATTGAAGGCAGCGGCGTTGAAGGATATGGCAGAAACTGTCGAACCTGTGGTAAGACAAGATGGTAGGATCATCCGAATCTCCGCGATCTGGGAACGCGGCGGCATCTTCCGCGAAACGATTACATCTGATGAAATTCTCAATCCCTTGGAATCATTATTGGGGGCGGACATAGAATTTGTGCTGAACCGGCACAATCATGTTTATCTCCGAGACGCGGGTTCAAGCCATTCGCTTGCATTACATCGTGATGTCCGCCATTGGTCCCGGACAATAGCAACTGTCTTGGTCTATCTGGAGGACACAAATCTGGAGAACGGTTGCACACGGGTTGTCCCTGGATCACACCATCTGCCCGCTTTTGCCAATTTACAAGACGACGCGCTTCAAGAGATCGCCGCGAACCAAGCGATCCCGCTACCGATGCCAGCAGGTGGTTTACTCGCTATTGATAGCATGATAATCCACTCGGCTGGTATTAATCAGACTGATGGCACGCGGATGAGTATGACGCTCGGTTACCACAGCGCGGATGAACTTACATGGGAAGACAATCCTCGAAGAGTACTTGTCCGTGGGACGCGACCGTATCGAGGCAACGACGCACCAAAAGAGTATTAGTACCAGCGCAAAATTTGCGCTACAATTAGGCGCAATTTGCGAGCGATACCTGACAATTATTTTCATGCGCGTTGTTTTTTATTCCGTTTTCGGAAAAAAGCAATTTTTTCTTGACAAACACCAAACCGTGTGGTATACTTAATAATGTTCTTGCTGTAGGTCACAGGTTCAAGCCCTGTCCCGCCTACTTGCGGTGACTATCGTGTAACGAAAAGTCGCTCGATTGCGAGATTGAAATATCAAGATCTCATTTTGGGCGGGTAGCTCAGGTGGCTAGAGCGACAGCCTTACAAGCTGTAGGTCACAGGTTCAAGTCCTGTCCCGCCTACTTGCGGTGACTATCGCTTAACGAAAAGTCGCTCGATTGCGAGATTGAAAATTTTATGGGCTCGTGGCGCAGTTGGTTTAGCGCGCCTGCCTGTCACGCAGGAGGTCGCGGGTTCAAGTCCCGTCGGGCCCGTTTTACACCGAATTAGCCACAGGTTGTGCTCTACAATGCTGTGGCTTTTTCGTTACAGAACTGTCTTCCCTATTATTACTCTCATGATCTGCCCTAACGGCACCGAGCATGGAGGCGTAAACGATGCAAACCGCAAGAAGATCTGACACGCCAACGCTTACTGAATACGATGCAGCTATCCGACTTAACCCAGATTCTGCTGATGCCTACTTCAATCGAGGGAAGGCAAAAATGCAAGATCCGTCTGCTATTACAGACTATGATGAGGCTATCAGACGCAATCCAGATTTTGCCGAAGCCTATTTCTATCGCGGATGTTTAAAGGACTACTTAGCACCACGCGAGTCTGAGTTTGCTGCTCGCCATAAAGCACGACGTGCTGCCATTGCAGATTTTGATGAAACGATACGGTTAAATTTAGATTTCCGTGAACGGCTTCATGCCTACTACAGACGTGGACTTGTGAAATACAATTTAGATCGATATGAAGATGCGATTGTCGATTTTGACGCAGCGCTCAGGCTAATAAAACACGGGGATCCTGAGTACCTCCTCGCTGAAATCAAGGAATTGCGGGAGGAGGCAATAGGCATGCTCAACTTTTATTGGCAGCAATGTAGTTGGCGTACCGAGTGCTAAGCAGACAATCTTAAATCTAAAAAATGGAGGATCGGCACTGCCGTGATTGACCTTAAATTTATTCGTGAAAACACCGAAACTGTGCGTCAGATGTTGGCTGATCGACATACTGAAGCCGACTTGGATCGATTAGTAGAACTGGATACACGTTGGCGTGAGAACTTAACGCATACCCAATCTTTGAAAGCGCATCAAAATCAAGTCTCACAACAGATTGCTGAGCGCAAAAAGGCTAAACAAGACGCGACGGAAACCATCGCTGAGATGCGGGAATTGTCCCAAAAAATCAAGGAACTTACCGCTGAAGACAATGATATAAAGGCTGAGGTAGATGCTATTCTGCTGACGATTCCGAATATGCCAGAGGCAAGCACACCTGTCGGTACCAGTGAAGACGATAACATCGAAATCAAGATGTGGGGTGAAGCGCCGAGTTTTGATTTTGAACTGAAACCGCACTGGGAAATCGCTGAACAGTTGGATATCGTTGATTTTCAACGTGGGGCTAAGGTCGCAGGAAGCAACTTTGTGCTTTTCAAAGGTTTAGGCGCACGGTTAGAACGTGCGCTGATTCAATTCATGCTTGATTTACACACGACGCAACACGGCTATACCGAAGTCTCACCACCGTTTCTTGCCAACCGTCCCACGATGACTGGGACCGGGCAGCTCCCTAAATTTGAGGCGGATATGTACCGCTGCGATCGAGACGAAGAGAACCCTGACAGCGACCTGTTTCTTATTCCAACCGCTGAAGTTCCCGTGACGAACCTTTTCGCTGATGAGATCCTTTCCGGTGATGATTTACCTATCTATTATACCGCTTATACACCCTGTTTCCGACGTGAAGCAGGTGCTTATGGCAAGGACACACGAGGCTTACAGCGTATCCATCAATTTGATAAAGTGGAGATGGTGAAGTTCACCACCCCTGAAACTTCTTATGCCGAACATGAGTCGCTATTGGAAGATGCTGAGAGCGTTCTGCAGGCACTCGGTTTGCCTTACCGCGTTGTGCAACATTGCACAGTGGAACTCGGTTTCGCCGCAGCGAAGTGCTATGACATAGAGGTGTGGGCACCTGCCCGACAGCGGTTTTTAGAGGTCTCCTCCTGTAGCAACTTTGAGGCTTTCCAGGCACGTCGCGCGAATATCCGCTACCGTCGGGAAGCCGGGGCAAAGCCAGAGTTCGTTCACACGCTTAATGCGTCTGGAACGGCATTGCCACGCATTGTCATCGCGATCCTTGAGACGTATCAGAATTCGGATGGCACAGTCCGCATCCCCGCAGTACTACAACCCTATATGGGTGGTCTGACACAAATTGGATAATGATCCAGGATTCAAGCCATGAAACTCAACTACTATCCAGAAACTGATTCACTTTATATCAACTTGTCCGAGCAGCCAGCGTAGAAGGTCGAGAAATCTCGGAAGGTATTCTTCTTGATTATGATGCGGATGGTAAACTTGTTGGCATTGATATCGATAATGCCAGCAACAAAGTTGAAATGGGGAAACTGATTCTCAGTAAGATCCCTTACAAGGTTGAAATGGCAAGGGCATACTGACATTACTTCAAGGCAGCAAAGGCGGTGGGTACGAATCAGTAGTTTTCCGTTTGAAGTTCCTTGGAATTCGCGAGTAAGGCGGGCAATTCTTTGGCATCAGTCAACGCTCGGTTCAACTTGGTTCTGCTTGGATGCCATGCGCGGTCGAAGCACCTTAAGCTCTTTGAGCAGCACATCTCTTTTTTCTACTTCTGCCTTATTAAGTTGGTCAATGTCCGCATCGTTTGTCTTGACTGTAAACCCGGCATCCCTAATCATCTCAAGCGTCCGTGATGCTGCTGATCCTTCAGCATTTAGATAACCCTCAATAAACATCGAATTTGCTGGATAGAGTGCCATCACTTCCATACTTCGTAAATGGTGCTCTCGCCCTGCAGCGACCCGTATTTCCGCTCGTGGATTTAAGAATCGGTACAGACACAGGACCCGGAGACAATACTCTGGAGTTAAAGTAGTGGACGCACTCCGCTGGGTTTCCGTATCAAACTCGGACAGCTGCGTACCGGTTATCGGTAAGAAAAAGTTGACAGGAAGTGAGGCGACTTCAAGTTGTCGGAGTGCTTTCGCCACCTTAATCAAATCATCCGTTCCTTCCCCCATCCCAACGATTACACCTGAACAACAGGAAAGTCCAACCCTTTGTGCGGCTTGTAATGTCTCCATTCTATCCTGATACGTGTGTGTGCTACAGATATTCGGATAGTGTGCCTCGGAAGTATTCAGGTTATGGTTCAACCTATCTAATCCGGCTGTTTTCAAGAGATGAGCGGATTCTATATCAATTAGTCCGGCAGAGAGACACACTTCGATCGGATAGCGTGCCTTCACAGCCTGGATGAGTTCCGCGAGGTGTGATACCCGTTTTGGGGAGGGACCGCGTCCACTCATTACAAGGCAGTAGCGATATGCACCAGATTCATAAGCGCGTTTCGCTTCTTCCAGAATCTCAGCATCGGGTTTTAAGGGATAAGCCTCAATCTCCGTAGTTGCCGAACTTGCCTGCGCGCAATAGCCACAATCCTCTGGACAGTAGCCGTTTTGGGCATTGTTGAGGATGTGCAGCTGCACCTCGTTCTCGAAGTAGGTTTTGCGCACTTGGTATGCAGCATCCAATAGCGGTAGTAATTCAACATCCGATCCAGTGAGTATCGCTTCACAGTGAGCATCGGAGAGAACTTCACCCTGGAGGCTATTGGTCGTCAATTCGGTATAAAATGTTGTATTCATCATTGTTTATTTTTCTTTTAATATAATTTTATTATCAGTATGTATTGCTTCTTTTTATCTGCCCCTAAATATCCCACGCAATATCAAAGGCATTAAAGACCGGACCTTCAGTACAAACACGTTGGTACGCAATGGTATCTGTGTCAACACGAACAGGGCAAACACAGCCGAGACACACGCCCATCGCACACCCCATACGATTTTCCATGGCAATTTGCGTTGGCACCTTGAAATCAGCAGTGATTTTCGCGACAGCAGAAAGCATCCCGTGTGGGCCACATGCATAAACCGTCGGACGTTGCCAATCGGTATTCTCAAGTAGATCTGCAAGGATGTCAGTGACATACCCATGATGCCCAACGCTTCCATCGTCTGTGGCTATATGTACCGTAATATCAATAGATTCTAAATCCGTTACACTTAGAAGTCGGGTGCTATGTTGCGCGCCTACCAACCCAAGGGTGTGTATACCGTGCCTACGCAATGCCACAGCCAACAACATGAGTGAAGCAATACCGGCACCGCCGCCGACAAGGATTGCAGGTTCAGGTTTTACAGTAAAATCAAAAGTATTACCGAGGGGTCCGAGAACTTGGAGCGGTGCGTCTTTCGGCATCTCCGACAACCGCTTCGTCCCTTCACCAATAATTTGATAGAGCATTGTTATCTCACGTCCTTCCACCGTATAGATTGTGAAAGGGCGGCGGAGCAACAGACCTGTATCTTGTGCAATCATCACATGAATGAACTGCCCTGGACGCGCGTGCTGAGCAATTTCGGGACACTCGCAACGTAACAGATAATGTGCCTCGGCTACCGCCTCGTTTGAGAGAACAGTGGTGTGGGTATCGTAAGTATTCGATAAACTGTCATTTCGCATGGCATATATGTTACCACGAAAAATTGAATATAGCAAGACCAATCCAAACAAAAGCAGGGCGATTTAGTTTTCCGAAATCTTAGATTTTTGGTCTCTACGGATCTTTGGTAGGAGCGATCTCCGAATCGCGACTTTACCGATAAATTGGACAAAAACCTTAAAACTAAATCGTCCTGAAACAGAAGCCAGGACTATTTGGTTCTCGGTTTTTTCGTCCAATTTTGGACCCCCCAGGCCCCGCAGGTTTCGAACCGCACCGGGCTTGAAAAAGAAGATTCAAAATTTAGAAAATCCGGTAATTTATCTAAAACTAAATAGCCCTGAAACAGAAGTCAGAGGCATTCAATTGTCCGTTTTTCGATCGAATTTTCACCCCAGGCCTGGTAGGGTGTTTTGCTTGGGTGTTTTTTCGCGGTTCCTAACCGAACTGGATCCTTGAAAAAAGCTTTTTTCCTATCTTTTTGACAATAGGTGTATCTAACAGGGTAGAGGTAACCTTCAGTGTCCATAATCTCGTATTATGTTATGGTAAAGCCCGAAAGTATATTTACATTTTACGGAGCAATAAACCCCGCGCCTCGCTGTCGGGTTTTTTAACCCTGCCTTGTATAAATGATTATGGCAATCGCGAATTTACTTGAAATATTTAGGAATTATGCTACGATTATGCCCAAAGGAGAACAATAGATGATGAAAAAAGCATTGAAATTTCGTAGCGACCAACATTTTAAAATCGTGCAATTTACGGATATCCACTGGCATAACGGTGAATCGCCCGACCAGCAATCGGCAGCGTTGATGACGCGAGTCGCTAAAGCAGAATCTCCGGATCTAATCGTGTTGACAGGCGACATTTTATCTGGTGGTGGCTGCGATGATGCTGCTGAGTCCCTCCGAGAAGTTGTTAAAATTGTAGAGGGATGCGGAATTCCGTGGGCGGCGGTTTTCGGCAATCATGATGACGAAGGCAATGCAGATCGACACGAATTGATGGCGGTTATGCAAGAGAGCAAACTCTCACTCTCGGAACCCGGGCCTGAAGAGATACCTGGGGTCGGGAATTACGTGTTACCTATCCAAAATTCTGAAGTGGATACCCCTGCTGCATTGCTTTATTTTATCGACTCCGGTAGTTACGCACCAACAGATATTGGAGGCTACGATTGGATTAGGCGGGAGCAAATTGTATGGTACCTGCAAGAATCCGCAAAGTTTACCGCTGACGCGGGACATTCACTCCCTGCCCTTGCCTTTTACCACATCCCGATTCCTGAATATGATGAGGTGTGGGATTTTCATACCTGCTATGGTGTAAAATATGAGAATGTTTGCGCACCGCAGGTGAATACCGGTTTTTTCGCTGCAATGCATGAGGCTGGCGATGTTATGGGGACTTTTGTTGGACACGAACATATCAACGATTTCTGGGGAGACCTACACGGTATTCGTCTCTGCTACGGTCGTGCTACTGGCTATAGTACATACGGCAGAGAAGGGTTTCCTCGCGGTGCCCGTGTTATTCAATTAGAGCAAGGAACTCGGCAATTTGAGACATGGCTCCATCTTGACGATGGCACAATAATCCTTTCACAGCCCGAGCATGCACCGCTCCAACGAACTTTTACTGAGGATTAATAGATTAGATCGCAACTAATAATCAAATTTAACAAATTCAGGATTCATCTTACAGGAGGGAATTGTGAGAGCAAATTCTCAAATCTCTGTTCGACACGAGGGAAAGATCGCTATCTTTGATATTACGGGTTACCTTACTGATGCTTCTGAACCTATTTTAAGCGACGCTTATGCTGACGTGGGGGTTCAAACCGCTGAAAAAATTCTACTTAATTTTGAACGACGCAGCTTCATTACAAGTAGTGGATTCGGTGAGATTATTAGATTACTCTGGAAGATGCGGGAGAAGGGACAGGTTTTGCGAGTTGCACACCCATCTACCCAGGTCAGGAATATCTTCAATACTATCGGGCTAACCCAAAGTATAGGGATCTTTGAATCCGAAGAAGAAGCACTTGAAGACTTCTAATTCCTTTGCACATTGATCGGGGTTTGGTTCATGGAAAAAGGGTATACATATTCTTATTTAATATTACGCCCAGCAGACTCCAAAGACTCCCAGCCAGGAATTGACCGAATACAAAACCCAAGAACAGCGGTAAGGCTTTGCGGTAGGCGCGTACCCCACCGCCTGTGAAGAGTATCTGCTTAAAGAGCCACCCCAAAAAGATTGAAAACCACATCCAACCGATCGCCCAACCGTTACCCACAGCATAGCCGACAGGATAAAACGGCCACCACAAAAACTGGCGTTTCAGGAACGTCAGTACACCGGTGAACAGAAAGCCAAATGTCATATGCTGGACAGCCGGTAGATTCGGTGCCCTCGGTGTTATAATCCAGCTTTGCAAGCGGTTAAATTCACCAACCCCCCACTGGGCAAACCGGTATTCATAATAAATTGCGACATGTCCTACGATCGAAATAATTGTCCCGACAATTGATGCCACGATTAGGGCTACAACCAACCGATTCTCAGACAATCGGAAATGCCTACCGATCTTAAATGCTTCCAACTGATGCGGCATCGGGTGGCATCGGTATCCATACGCAAGCCATGATAATAAGGTCGTGTTGGTTAAATTTTGTGCCCCCAATGAACGGCTACCCCCGAATAATAACATAATCCTATCCGGATGCATGCCGTGCAGTTCATGCGTCGGGGGACCAAGTTCAGCACGCATACGCGTCATCCCGATACATAACACCAAATAGATTCCGAAATAGCCGAGTGCTACCCACGGTGATAATCCGGCAAAATACCAGAACACTAACACTAACCCCATACTAATTATCAGTCCAAAAACGGCAAGCCGATGTAGACCATCTTTAGATTTAAACGAAAATACACCGCTAAGTATCTCCCAAACCTGTCGCCGACTTGTAACGAGTGCAAGCGTCCCGATGCCGAGCCATGCCCCGCCGCGCTGTTCAGTTTGTAAGCTGATAGCCGTCGTCCATCCTGTCGCACTAAAAAAAACGCGCTGCGCGCCCCAAAACAGATAGAAAAACCACAAGGACAATGACAAATCTAATGGCATGAGATACCCAAACCCTATGGCAAACGGATAGACATAGACCGGCAAACGTCCGATCGCGTTCCACGGTCGGTCGGAAAAATAGAGTTGATATTTGATTTTGAGGGAAGGTATCACCGGAAAGAGATAGTTTAATCCTGCCAGAATTTCTAAGCCAAACGCGATGCCGAAACCCAGCCAAATCAGTTTATTCCGAAAGAGTGCTGAGGTATTACCAAGCAGCTCAACAGGTAGCGTCGTTAACGGATAACTCAATTTCTCGTGGTCAATCCACTGTTTCCTAATGATAATGTTGACACAAAGCATCATAAAGAGAATGACCACTACCAGTCCACTCCACGCGACAATCGGCCACAGCCACGCCTCCATATATTGCTGCTGCCAAAACGTATCATCTCCTTCAAAATAACCTTGTAGAATACCGCGGTCCGTAATCGTTAACCATGTCGGCATGAATCGGAAAAAGAGGTCTGCCCATTCATTTTCGGGGGTTGCGAACCAGCCCGCATTGGCAATCATTGGCACTAATTGTCGAACAATGTCGTGTCCCGCAAGTGCAGTTGCAACGGATACCATTGTATATGTCAGTGCGAGTTCACTTGATGTTGGCGCGAAACTTTTAAAAACCTTTTTGAGTAACGGAGTTATGAGTGCCAATAGAAAAAATGTGAATAGGACAGTGGGAAAAATAGAGAAATCGGTGAGTTCCCATACAACTCGGTTTTCAGCGGAGATGATCCAATAACAGGTGAGGATAATAAGGATTGAACCGAAGACGAGAGTCCCGAAAAAGAAACGGAGCGCTGAGGGCTTCTGGGTGCCCTCAGTCGTAATTTGTGCTTTGTGCTGCATACTTATAGTATATCATATCGGTTGGTGTTGATGCAACCATATATGCTGGGTAGCGGCGTGCAGGACGAGGCTTCAAGATTGCCTACTTCTTCGCTTTATGTTATAATAAAGGCAACTTCAACTTCATAAACAAGGGAAAATATGCTGCACCGCATTCTGAAAAACGGCGATCTACTTCCTGACCTCAATAAGATACTCGTCATCCGCGTTGATGGCATTGGCGACTTGCTGAATTCAACGCCAGCGATTTCGCTCTTACGGGAGAACTACCCATCCGCTGAAATCACCGTGCTGGCGCGCCCACTCAATGCTCCCGTGCTAATTGGTAATCCTGACGTTGACCGAGTTTTAGTCTTTGACAACGATGGAAAGCATAAAGGGTCCCTTGCGCGACTCCAATTCTATCGAGAGTTACGTCGTGAACGGTTTCAACTTGTCGTCGCCATGCAGACAGCCATGTGGTCTCATCTTGTAGCCTTTCTTTCTGGCGCACCTTACCGCTTAGGACGTTATCAGAAACGCTTTAGATCTACCCTCACGCACGCGTGGCGCGGTAAATACCGAAAAGGTGAAACTCATGAAGTTGACAGGAACTTGGAACTCGTCCGATTAATCTGTAAAGGGATAGGTCAACGGAAACTGGTATATCACGTGTTGCCCGACGAAATCGCCACTGCCAAAGCACAACGGACATCATGGGGTATTGATGACGAGGCATTTCTCATCGGTATCCATCCCGGTGGAAGTTCATTTGATAAACGCTGGCCCGAAAAACAGTATGCCGACCTCGCTGATAGGTTAGCACAACAGTACAACGCAACAATTCTCCTTTTACATGGTCCTGAAGAAGCGGAATTGGTGCAAAACATTCAAGAAGCGATGCAGTCTCCTGCTGTCCCTTACGCACCAGAGACAATTCGTGACTTGGGCGCGATGTTCTCCTGTTGCAACATGGTGATCTGCAATGATTCTGGTCCGATGCATCTCGCTGCGGCGTTGGATGTGCCGATGGTCGCTATTTTCGGTCCCACTGATCATGTGGCGTGGCACCCACTGAGTGAAAATGCTTCTATCGTGCGGCGCGATATGCCATGTTGGCCCTGTAGCGCGCATAAGTGCAAAATCGGATGGGAATGCACCAAAAAACTTCCCGTTGAACCTGTTTGGGATGCAACGACGATAACCGTAGAGGCAAACCAGAAGTCAGTAACCCCCTGCTAAAGCATGGGGCTTGTTCAATACGGCAGCCAAGCCTACAGGTTGAACGAGGGAAACCACTTATTGACGAGACGACTTATATCGCGAAATCTTGTGGTGGCACACAATAGGATGGTAGTAAAACGGTATGCTGAAGTGGTAGTAAGCATACTTAAGGATGCTCCCCAAGTCTCTATCTTCTCTGATTTCGTGATGTCGATGGGGCAATATACACTCTGAGAAGGGGCTTACCGCATAATCTTTTGGTAAGGACACCGTGTCAGGTCTATTAGACGAGTGGTAAAGTTGGCGCGGCACAATGCCATGTGGCGCGCCAACTTTAGCCTTGTTGAACGAAGCAGCACATCTGAATCCAAACACCCAGTGTGCAGGTGGTGTTAAAACAGCACTCTCTATTAATCTAAAAAAGGAGCGGTGTTTCCTCTCCCCGCTAAAGCGTGGGAGTCTCCACACCGAAGATTTTGATGAAATAAAGCGGCAGCTCATCAATGAGGTTTGTTACGCAGCAGGGTTTCAATCACCAACTATTTGCACGCCAATAGAAATTATTGAGGAGGCTCAAATGAGAGAGAAAGTTGATACGTATACGGATGCGGTGCTTGAGGAATGCTATCGGATGAAAAAGGAATTTAATGCGCAATTTAACTCTGTGAAGGAGCTTTCTGATTATTTGAAAGCGGAAAATGAAAAACGGAAAGCATTGGGATGGAAATATATTTCAGTGCCACAACTACAAGATAGCTACGAGAAAAAAAAACTGAATACCACTTGAAGACTGCTGAAGATATAGTCTCTTGAAAATCCAGTCTATCGCTTGCTAATCTCCAGTTATATCAGATTTTACCATGTCTTTTGATAGTTTAGCCCTCCACATTGTTACACAAGAACTCCGTGAAGCCCTTATCGGCAGCACAGTCCGACACATTGAACAGGCGAATGCACACACCTTTTCATTCAAGGCGGGTCGCGCTGCTGAAACACATTGGCTCACTTTATCAGCACATTCGGTGCACGCCCGCGCCCACCTCATCCAAAAACCATCGCCCGGACAAAAACAGTCCTATCTCGCCGACTTCCTCACAACGCATCTCAGAGGTGGCACTATTACCGAGATTGAACAACTCGGTTGGGATCGGATCCTCAAAATAAGCGTCCAACCCGTCTCCGATGAACCGATACAACCGCCTCCGAAAGCCATTATCGCAGAAATGATGGGCAAACATAGCAACATCATTCTGATTGACGCAACCGACGACAGGATCTTGGAGAGTCTCAAACGTATTGATGAAACCATGAGCCGGTACCGGGAAATCTTGCCCGGTGAAACTTATATTTTGCCACCGCAGCAAAGCAAAGTGGATCCCTTGACGTTAGACGAACCCGCATTTACTGAATTGTTTGATGGACAAACGGAAGTCGGTTGGCGGCAACTCTTCAACAAAATCGATGGCTTCAGTCCAATGCTTGCGAAAGAGGTTGTTGCACGTGCAGCTGAGACACCACTCTGGAACGCCTACCAGCAGGTTATCACCTATTTCGATCCGAAACACGCCGCACCGCAACTGTTCATGGATGGCAACGAGCCAATCGCAGTCGCAGCTTTACCGCTACAGCAATTCCGAAACGCCTCCGTTCAAGCATTTGAGACAATGAGCGATGCCTTTAGCGCATACTACGATGCAATCACCTTGAAGGAGAATATGGACTCGGAGCACCGCGCCCTCACGCAGGCGTTGACAAAGCAGAAAGATACGCTCGAACGGAAAACGAACGCGTTACACACCGATCTCGATCGGGCAGAAAAGGCGGAAGATTATCGCATCCAAGGTGAATTGATTCTTGCCAATCTACATACCATCACCCGTGGACAGCAGCAAGTAGAGTTGCAGAACTACTATAGTCCTGAACTCGAAAAGTTGTTGATTCCGCTCAATCCAGAGCAGACACCTTCTGAAAACGCACAAACCTATTTCAAGAAATACACGAAAGCGAAACGGGGACGCTCGCGTATCCAGCAGCTCATCTCAGATTTGGATGCGGATCAAGAGACACTTGAGTTATACACATCCAAGTTAGCATCCGCCGATACACTGGAAGCACTACAGAAACTCCGCGCTGAGTTTGTCCAGAACGGCTATCTCAAGGCACCGCAGCGTGGGAAACAGAAACAGGAGGTAGGTGAAGGTCCCTTCCGAAGATATACCTCTACCAACGGCTTCCAGATGTATGTCGGTAAAAACAGTCAGTCAAACGATCTGCTCCTGCGCCAGATTGCCAAGCCGAGCGATATGTGGCTCCACACCAAACAGATCCACGGTTCACATGTCATCATCCGTAACCCAGAAAACCGTCCGGATATCCCGATGCCGACGTTATTGCAAGCCGCACAACTCGCCGCCTATTATAGTAAAGCGCATCATGCCAGCAATGTTCCTGTTGACTATACATGGGCGCGGTATGTCGTGAAGCGGAAAGGTAATGTTGCCGGGTACGTGCATTACACGCGTGAAAAAACGTTGTATGTGGAACCTGCTGTCCCGTCATCGAAAGCGTAAAACCTTGATTTCTCAATCGTTTTTGAGTATCATTTTATATAGAAATAGTTTTGGGCAGGTTAATGAATAAGCGTCACAGAAGGACATTGAACTCAATTTTTGCGCAACCGATCTCAGGGAATATTAAATGGAGAGATGTTGAGGCTTTACTGAGAAATTTAGGTGCTGTCCTAAGTGAACGTGCCGGATCAAGAGTTGGTGTTTTTCTTGAGGGACGTGTCATTTTTTTTCATCGTCCACACCCGAGCCCAAACATGGATAAAGGAGCAATTAGAGATTTGAGAAAATTTCTCCAAAGTGTGGGGGTTAGACCATGATTGAATACAAAGGTTATATAGGAGTTGTCGACTTTGATCCAGAAATTGATCTTTTCCATGGAACAGTAATTAACACCCACGACGTGATTACGTTCTATGGGGCATCTGTGAGCGAACTTCGCGAAGAGATGCAAAAGTCAATTGAAGGCTATATTGAATTTTGCCAGGAACAAGGGAAGATACCAGAAAAGCCTTTTTCGGGTGAGTTCACGGTTCAAATGAGTCCCGAGATGCATTGCAAACTTGCTTTGAATGCCGAGCAGCTTCACTTAGATTTCAGTGTTTACCTACAAGAAATACTGGAAAAGGCGGCTTTGGAAGACAAGGAGAAAATGACGAACCTGTCTGAACTAAACTTGGTTAATCCTAAGTCTAATGCCCTTAACCACACAATTGATGACCAGCCAACAACGGACCAGTGGACAATGTGGCGGGTTAAAGATTCATTACCTCAAGAGTTGATCATCTACTATGAAAAAACGTATCCTGAAGAAAGACGCAAGTTGTTTTACAACGGAGTTGCAGGAGTACTGAATTTGATACAAAAAGAAGGGTGGAGATTAAATCCACCAAAATTTTCAAAAATGCTTTGTGGTTTTTGGCTAACCGATAACGGAGTTATAGGAAGAATAGAAAGGATATTTGGTGTTCTGCCTTCTGGTAGATTTCCGGATCCGATTGTAGGTAGAGATGATGAGTTAATGAAAAAAATTCCAAGTCTACCTCGGATATTTGTGCGAATAACCAAAGAAGAAGCAAAGCAATTGGAGCATGAACATAATATGTGTAAATATTATGGTGTTATGGAGAATAAATCAGTAGATTATGTCTATTACGATATCCCGCAGGACATGTCATCCCTTCTCCCTGTGCTTGAATTCACATATAAAAAACATACCGGTAATTAATCCTAATTTGCATACACTGCGAACGCCTTCCATGCTAACCCACCAAAATTTGTAGACAGCATTTATAATAATTCTGCTATACTATGCTCACAAATCAATATAGGAGGAATTCGTTATGAAACTGGTTAAGTTGTTCATACTGATTGCATCTGTCTGTGCCGTCAGTCTTTTTTCAACAGGAATTGCGATAGCGTTAGATGAATGGATACATGTTGATATTGAACCCTATTCAAACACGAAACTGGTTGAACACCAATGGTGGACGTTAGCCGCTGGAGACAGCACACTCTCCCTTCTACCTATTGACGAAGTTGGCGAATTTGAGGGACCGGACGGTAAGGTTGAATTCCAGATTATTGATGGTGCCATCGTCGTTTTCGGAACAAATGCAGCGAGATGGCCCAAAGCAGTTGAGGACATTGCCGTTGAAGGTCAGGCGAAGTTCATCTATTTTTTACACGCAACGGGATGGGAACAGAACGGCGTGCCGAGTTACAAATTCGTTATGCATTACCGAGATGGGAAAAAGGAAGAACTGGAGATGATTTCAGGTGTTAATTCCGATGATTGGTGTCACGACGGTGCCAATCTTGAAGATGATAACTCCGTCTGGGGTTGGATCAAGAAAGAAGGGCCGCCCTGTGGACACGCCGGGTTGATTACCACCAAATGGAAAAATCCGCGCCCCGATATCTGGATTTCTACGATAGACATCGTCTCTTTGGAATTAGGCTCAGTCCCTATAATTCCAGCGATTACGTTAGGTGAGGCGACACTCGCAGTCGAACCTTCACAGAAATTAGCGGTTACATGGGGAAGCCTAAAGGATGCCAGTGGGTTATAGCTCCCTTACAGACGTTTTATAATTAACGAATCTACTCTTGCTGGCGAGGTTTCTTGGGGGAAATACGCAGAAACACTCTATCAAATACCCCAAGCAAAAACACCTCGCCATTTTCAGTTAATCTCGCCTTAGACAATTATATCCACATACACCCACCATTGAATAGTTCTTTTTCTGCTTCTTTTTCTTGACATCAGAATTTATATATGATAAACTTATCATATAATAACTTTTTATTTCAGTCAGTTTTAATTTTATGGCACTAAAATCAATCAGTTTACGAGTATCGTCCTTGTTGCAACAGGCAATTGAAACAGCGATCACATTCCTCTATCCCGCAGAATGTCATGTCTGTAAAGATTTTCTTGGGGTCGCGTCTATGCCTTATATCTGTACGAACTGCTGGGAGGACGTTCAATTCCTTGAGCCGCCTTGGTGTGATATATGTGGCACTCCAGATGTCAACGGACGCTGTGACGACTGTGCTGTCTCGCCACCTCGCTACGGAAAATTGAGATCCATCGCATTTTACCAAACAACACTCCAACAGGCGATACATCTCTTTAAATTCGGAAAGAAAACGGTATTTGCGCCGCACTTGGTTCAACTGATGAACGCGCATATCCCGTTAGACTGTAACATTCCAGAATACGACTTTGTTCTGCCGATCCCAATTCACAAAAAACGGATGCGGGAACGCGGTTTCAACCAAGCGACGCTACTCGCCAATGGGATTGCAAAATCGGAAGGCTTACCAGTTCTTGTCGATGCGCTGGTTCGGAAACGGCATACAGTCGCACAAAGCAGTTTGGACAAAGAAACCCGGCAACAGAATATCGTCGGCGCCTTTGAAGTCCGAAATCCAGATGTTATCCGTGGAAAACGGCTCTTGGTCATTGATGATGTTTTTACAACGGGTGCAACGATTCGTGAGGCGGTCAGTGAATTATGGAGCGCTGATCCCGCTGAAATCGATGTTTTGACACTGGCGAGAACTTTGGACTCCTGAAAATTGTGAAACTTTTTCCATTTATACTACGTATATATGAACGTTCACGCTGAGACAAGGTTGTAGCGCGCTTTCACATTGTAAAGTGCGGGCGCGTTTGAAAACGGCTTGTCATTGCGATTATTATTTTAAACTTTTAGTGGGAGGGTCGAACCTTTGCACTTAAACAGCATAAAAGTTCGAGGATTCAAGAGTTTTGCCGAAGAAGTTGAATTAATACTTGAACCCGGTATCACTACCATTGTCGGACCCAACGGTTGCGGAAAAAGTAATGTCTCTGATGCAATTCGATGGGTACTTGGCGAACAGAGTGCCCGTTCGCTTCGGTGCGCCTCCATGCGCGACCTACTTTTTAATGGCGGTGCCAATTTCGCACCTGCCCAGAAAACAGAGGTTGCATTACGCTTTTCCAATGGTAATGGCAACGGAAACATGTCCGAACAAGACGCACAGAACATTGCGCTCGGATCCCCCGAAGTTGAAGTATGCCGTCACCTCACTCGCGATGGCGAGAGCCGTTATCTGATCAATCAGAGTCCGTGCCGGCTCCGCGATATCAGCGAACTCTTTATGGATACCGGTATCGGTGTCGATGCCTACTCGGTTATGGAGCAGAGCAAAATCGACCTGATTCTGAACGTACGTCCAGAAGAACGCCGCTTTCTATTCGATGAAGTCGCTGGCATTACTAAGTATAAGCATCGAAAGAAGACAGCACTCCGTAAGCTCGAGCAGGCTGAGCAAAACCTCGTCCGTATCAACGATGTGATTCAGGAGTTACAACACGAGACTGAATCGCTTAAGGAACAGGCAGAACAAGCACGGCACTATAATACACAACATGCCCAGCTAAAGCAGTTTGAGTTGGACCTCGCGCGCAGGGAATACGATAAACTCCACACGGATTATAGCCAAGCGCAAACCGATTTGGATGAGATTTTAACGAGTGTCTCAACCGCTTCTGAAACGCTTAAAGTTGCCGAAGAGCGGATTGAGAGTTCCACGACCCGCCAGTCGGAATTGGACGAAGCAATACGTGCCGGACAGACAGCGCTCCGCGAGATTGAAACGCAGATTGAGCAGATTGAGCGGCAGATCGTGCTTCACAAGGAACGACAACTCAACATCCAAAAACAACGTGAACGCGCCCTCCAGACGCTTGAATCTTTAAAGGCAGATCAGACAGCCCATCTTAGAAAAAAACAAGAACGCACCCAAGAACACCAAAAACTTGAGGCTTCCTACAAAATAGAAGCAAGTCGCTTAGCAGCACGCCAGCAGCTACTGACGCAACTCGCCGATCGCATCAGTGCCTCCAAGGAGTCCGTGCAAGAGGCACAGACCACCTTACAGGAAACCGCAACGGAACTGGAAAATCAGGAGCGTAAACGTCTCGCAATTGAGCACAAATTAACAAGCACCGAGGGTAATCTTAATCGCATTAAAGCGAATACAGATGCCTTGACAACGCAACTAAAATCTGCGACTGATACCCACGCTGCGGTCCAACGCACTGAAACAAAGTTAAAGGCAGAATTGGTTCAGATTGAAACCGCGCGAGATCAGGTAGAAAACGATCTGCAGGCAAATCAGGATGCGCTCCGCAAAATTGAAGTCGAACTTCAAGGCTTGCAGAATACTTTAGGGCGTAACGTCTCACGGCTTAGATCGCTGCAGGAATTACAATCTGCCTACGAAGGATATTACGCCGGTGTCCGGGCAATAATGCAGGCGAAAACCCATAACCCTGATCAATTTCAAGGCATTTGTGGGGTCGTTGCCGAGCTGCTCACAACCGATACTGAGTATGAAGTCGCAATAGAGGTCGCACTCGGTGGTGACATTCAGAGTGTTATTGCCGAAGCCGCAGAAGACGCACAAAGCGGTGTCGCTTTCCTTAAAAAGCATCGCGCCGGTAGAGTGAAGTTCCTCCCACTTGATTTCATACGCGAACGTAGGTTCTATGATGAAGCACTCCTCAAAAAACCGGGTGTCATTGGCATCGCTCAAGAATTGATTGACTATGACCGTAAATATGAGCCTGCCATGCAATATCTGTTGGGTAATACACTCGTCATTGAAGATTTGGATGCTGCAGTTGCACTGACCCGGCAATTCCGTCCACGGGCACGTCTCGTTACTTTAGATGGCGATGTCATTGATACCTCTGGTGCTATCACCGGTGGTCAAACAAGCCAAAAACAGAGAGGCTTGCTCAGTCGGGCACGCGAGCTTGAGACGCTGGAAGCAGAGATCGGGAAGTTGACGCAGAATTCCAATAAAAAAGATGAGAAACGTAAGGCATACGCCGCGAAAATCGCGAATTTACAAAAAACGCGGCAGACCCTTACCATGCAGTGGCAAGATAAGCGCGTTGAAAAAGCCTCTGTGACCAAAGATATGGAGCAGGCGAACCTCCAAGTTACGCAACTTGAACACCAACTTGCTGAAGTTGAAGTAGAGAACAAGGAACTCATGGATGCAGTCGCTGTGTCGCGCGAAGCACAACAGACACTTGAAACCGAAATCTTGGGATTGACGCAAAAACGGGATCGTACCGGACGCTGGATTGAGCGGGTCTCCGAACAGATTGAGAGTGAAGACCGCAAACGTGCCGAAGTCGCCGAAAATTGCCAAAAAATGCAAGTCTTCTTAGCGGGACAGAGCCAGAAATTGGAAAGCATGGCATCTGAACTACAAGCACTTGACGCGGCACAACAGCGGACAGCAAGGGAGATCGCTGAACAACAAGCCATTATTGACTCAGATGAACAGACCAAAATCGATCTCGGACAGCAAGTCGAAGCGGCACAGCGTGAGTTCCTGCGGTTAGAGGGGGATCGCGCTGAAGCAGAATCACATGTTGATGAACAAAATAAAGAGCGGCAAACCCTTCTTGAAGAGGTAGCCGTCCTTCAAAAAGAGATGCGTGCAACGCGCAGAAACTTTGAGCGACAGAATAAAGCGCGCCATCAACTTGAAGTCAAAACGACACAACTTGAGATGCGGATCAAATCGGTCTCAACCCGTATCCATGAGAAATATCAGGTCTCGATTGATGCACTACCGCCACTGGCGAATGACGAACAGGGAATGGACGAGATCGATCTGCTTGATAGTATCGAAAAGTTGAAGGCAGAACTTTCCGGGATGGGTGCAGTGAACCTTAAAGCGATTGAGGCTTATGAGGAACATAAGAAACGACACGATTTCCTCATTTCCCAGCGTGAAGACATCCAACAGTCGATTCAGGCTACCTATCAGGTGATAGAGAAGATCAATCAGACCTCAAGAGACGTATTTCAGGAGACGTTTGAAAAGGTACAGACGAACTTCCAAGAGGTCTTTACGCAGCTCTTCGGTGGCGGTGAAACGGAGTTGTTATTGACCGATCCGTCTAATATACTTGATTCAGGCATTGACATCATTGCGCGTCCGCCGGGCAAACGTCCGCAGAGCATTACGCAACTTTCTGGTGGTGAGCGTTCACTCGTCGCTATCGGACTCTTGTTTGCGGTCTTCAAAATCAAACCGAGCCCGTTCTGTGTGCTTGATGAGGTTGATGCTGCACTTGACGAGGCGAATGTGCTCCGTTTCGCAAATCTGATTCGTGCTTACGCCGATAATACGCAGTTCATCATTATCACACACAACCGTCGCACGATGGAAATCGCTGACGCGATGTACGGTGTAACGATGGAACAGGCGGGTATCTCAAAGATTGTCTCCGCCAAGTTCGCCGAGTAGTCATATATGGATAGACTGAATCGTGAGCAACTCACAGTCCTCCCGCTCTCCGAACGCCGACACAAAATGACGGTGGCAGATGTCTACACGTTAGACGCAGAGCCGCCGTCCTACGAAAACGCTCACCTCCACATCGTTGCAGATCGAATCGTTGCGGCGCATCGCTCGGGAAAACAGGTCATCTGGATGATGGGCGCGCACGTCATGCGGCGCGGTAACTCTCGCTTTATTATCGATTTGATGGAACGCGGTATCATCACGCATGTCGCCACCAACGGTGCGTGTGCTATCCACGATTTTGAACTCGCGCACATCGGTGCCACGCTTGAGGATGTGGAGGACTATATCTGGGACGGTAAGTTCGGCAATTGGGAAGAGACAGGACGTTATTTAAACGAAGCGATTGTTCGGGGATATCGGGATAAAATCGGTTTTGGGGAAGCAGTCGGCAGACTCATCGAAGAAGCCGAGCAGGGTATCTCTTTTCCGCACGGCGATGTGAGTATGTTTGCGGCAGCGTATCGCTTAGGCGTGCCGTTTACTGTTCACAAGGGGATCGGTTATGACATCATCGACCAACATCCATCTGCCGATTATGCCGCCATGGGTTGGACAACAGGTGAGGATTTTCTTCGATTTGCGCAGAGTGTCTCGAAGCTTGAAGGCGGCGTTTTTCTCAACTTAGGCTCTGCTGTGATGGGACCTGAAGTCTACCTCAAAAGCCTCTCAATGGCACGCAACATCGCAACCCAGCGCGGCGAAGAGATTCGGCGTTTCACGACTGCGAACTTCGACATCATCGACTTCCCTGATTTCCAAGACGAGGGAGCCACTACCGACGCACACTACTACCATCGTCCCAAAAAGACGATCCTTATCCGTACAGTGAAAGATGGCGGCGAGGGGTACCACATCTCCGGTGATTTTTCCGTTACTGTCCCACAACTATATAATCTGATAAACACAAAACACGCCAAATAATCGACCTATCCAACAGATGCGATTTCCAGATTACCGCGCCAGTGTTTCTGTAACATCAGCTTCAGCAATTGATGCCTCGGTGCGTTCAACTCCGGGTCGGCTTTGATCAATAACTCCGCCTCCCGTTTGGCGGCTTCTAAAAGCGAGGTATCATGGATGATGTCCGCAATCTTGAAATTCGGGACACCCGATTGGCGTGTACCGAAAAACTCTCCCGGTCCGCGGATATTCAGATCCGCCTCTGCTATCTGGAACCCGTTGTTCGTCCGAATCATCGCCAGAATCCGTTGATAAGAATCGTCGCCTTTCGGAGTCGCGACGAGATAGCAGGCAGACTGGTGTTTACCACGTCCGACACGTCCACGCAACTGGTGCAGCTGGGACAACCCAAAACGTTCCGCGTTCTCGATCACCATCAGTGTTGCGTTCGGGACATCAATGCCTACCTCGATCACCGTTGTCGAAACAAGGATATCAATCTGCTTATTATTGAATTCTGCCATGACCTCTTGTTTTTCAATGGATTTCATCTGTCCATGCAACAACCCAACACGTAGGTCAGGGAAAACGGCAGTTTGCAGATGTTCCGCCATCTCTGTGGCGGCTTTAAGTTCTTCCAGTTTCTCGGACTCTTCAACGAGCGGATAAACGATGTATGCCTGTCTACCGCGTTGAATCTCTTTCCGAAGATCAACGTATAACTTTTCCCTGTCCTTTTCTTTTATCCAGTAGGTCTTAATCGTCTGTCTACCGGGCGGCATCTCATCAATAACAGAAACATTCAGGTCGCCGTAGAGCGTCAAAGCGAGCGTTCTCGGAATAGGTGTTGCTGTCATAACAAGGACATCTGGTGACACAGCGGCATCGGTAGACTGTTTCTGAGTGCCGTTTCCGAATTGTGCTTTGTTGCGAAGTGTCGCGCGTTGCATGACACCGAATCGATGCTGTTCGTCGATGATAACGAGTCCAAGTTTCTGAAAATCCACACCCTCCTGTATCAATGCCTGTGTCCCAACGATAAGGTCTGCGCTGCCATCAGCGATCGCTGCTAACGCTTCTTCACGTTCCGCCTTCGGTAGATCGCTTTTGAGAAGCACAACTTTTATGTCGTCATCAGCTTCTTGAGGCGTATGCTTGCGTAAGTCATTGAGCATCTCAGTAAGATTGTAATAGTGCTGTTCAGCAAGGATCTCAGTCGGCACCATCAACGCGCCTTGGTACCCATTTTCAATAGCACAGAGCAACGCCATCGCTGCGACAACAGTCTTCCCGGAACCGACATCCCCTTGAATAAGCCGATTCATGACACTTTCCTGTCGCATATCGTCTTGGATTTCAGTGAAAACCCGTTTTTGTGCACCCGTCAATTCATAAGGCAGCGAAGCGATGAAGTCTCGTAGCAGCGAGGGGGTGTTCTCTTGTGATTCGCTCCCCACTTGGAAAGCGATACCCTGCTGCGAGATTTTGCGATCTTTTTTCATCTCCATACCGATCGTGAGTAGGAAAAACTCCTCGAAAGCGAGTCGTTTCTGAGCGGCTTTTCGATGTGCCTCCGAGGTAGGAAAATGGATCTCATTAATAGCCGACTGTCGGTCAACCAAGCGTTGCCGCTGACGGAGTTCAAGCGGGAAAATTTCGGGGATGCGTTGTCCGTATTCATCGAGTGCTGTCCGCATCCAAGTCCGCAGCATTTTTGCTGTAAGCTTCGCTGTAAGCGGATATTTCGGAACGATCCGTTTCGTGTGAACCAGATTGTCTTCCTCAAACAGCTCAAACTCATAGTCGGTTGCCTGTATTTCGTTGTAACGGCGCGAGAACTTACCGCTGACAACCACCTCAGTATCAACCGGGAGCAGCGACTTCATGATACCGATACGTCTCCCAAAATTAACCAACATCGCGATACCAGTGCCATCATAAATTGAGATTTTACCGATACGCTTTCCTTTTGCAGTCGGCGATGAAGTGTGGTTGACGACTTTCCCTTGGATTGTCTCCGGTTCATCATCTTCTGCTCTACCGACCCTGTATATCTCCACCATTTTGGAACGGTCAATATAATCGCGAGGGTAGTATGCCAATAATCCACTAACCGTTTGGATGTCGAGTTCTGCCGCAAGCATCGCCGCACGTCGAGGCCCGATCCCTTTGATATATTGTGGTGATTCAGAGAGAAAATCAAGCGAAGCGAGGTCAGTTGAGACAGGAATATCAGAGATCGGTACAGATGCTTCGGACGTTTCCGCGGGAGGGTCGTCCGCTTGCTGCGAGATGGCATCTATATTTCCAAAGAGAGAGGGAGGCTCCGTTTGCTTTTTGGGTATTGTAGGTTCCGAGATGGGTTCTCGCTTTGTAGGAACGCTTTTAGAACGGTTTTCTGTTTCCTCGAAAAGCGGCAACATCTCCGGTTGTGCACGCTTTTTGGAACGTGGACGTTGCGTTGTTGGCTGCTGGCGTGTCTGTGCGGGTTCTACGGTTGTAGCGTCTGTATTTGTGGGGATACGCTGTTCGCCTCCGAGCGCAGCATCAATTTGTTTCGCTGCTGCTTCAAGCGTCTGTCGGCGTTCAGCAGGCGATGCACTCGCGTAATTTTCAAAGAGACCTGCCAATCCGTTTAGCACCTCTTTTTCAGTTGCTTCCAACGTGAAGGCATTACCGTTTTTTGCCCATAACTGGACATAACTTCCCAATCCATTGACGACGACATCATCTTTACACCCCTTTCGGCGTTCTTGCTGAAAGGGGCGGCGGATGGTGGTAAGAATTTTAGCGAAATTGTTCATATTTTTATCTATCAGTACCAAACGCTGTTATCTTGTTAGTAAATCCCTTAACCTTGCCAATATGCGAATTATCTCCGTAAACTCCAATATATTAGACGCAAATTCACCGTAAACGTTGAGTTCTATTGGCAAAACAGACTTGACACAGCATCAAAAACCGTCTATAATCTCCTTAAATCAATTAACAGACTTTACCATATTTGAGTTACCATAAGGAGCGACGTATGTTATCTCCATACTTGACGGATGTCCAACAAAAGGTGTGGCAGACGGAGGGGTATCTGCTCATTAAGAACGTACTTTCGTCTACCGAAATCGAGACGCTTTTGGAGGCTGTGGATTCAGCGATTGAGACGTATGTCCAAGAAACCCCGAGTCTGCAAGGCAATCATCGCCTCGGAAAGGGTGCCTATACAATTATCCGAGCGATTGAACGGACAGATGCCTTGGATCCGCTCACCGATCATCCACACACCTTCGGGACGATTCTTTCTCTGATGGGACCCTACCTCCAAATTATGGGCACGCAGATCTACGTCCGGCACCCAGATGTTGAAGCTTTAATGGGATTTCATACGGATGCTGGTCCTTCACTACAACGCATCCATCCGCATCCAGACAGTTTACCCTTGCAATTCAAAATCCAATTCTTTTTAACGGATTTGACTGAACCTAACCAAGGGAATTTTATGTGTGTGCCGGGGAGCCATAAGGTGTCTTTTCCTGAGAACGGATTTAAAAAAGGCACGTATCCTGAAGGCGCGATTCAGGTAATCGCGGAGGCAGGGGATGCTGTCATCTTTCCGTGGGCACTGTGGCACGGTGTCGGTCCGAATCGGACGGAACGCATCCGCAAAAGTGTTACCTTCCGTTATGGGCAGATGTGGTCCCGTCCGTATGACTATGACAAACTGCCAGCAGACGTTCTCGCACGCATGACACCACGCCGTCGTCGGTTGTTCGGCGATATGGGGGAAAACCATCATCCAACCGATTACTTCAAACCTCACGATCAGCTTGAGGTTATTTGTGCTGACGAATGGAATGTCCCGCTTCCCTGAGCACCTGAACCAAGGTAGAAGCGATTGCCAACTGTCCAGATTGTTTCCGAAACGAGTCGCGCTTACCTTAGGCGGTGTGCTGCTGCAATTTTTCAAACAGATCCCGGAAAATAGCGTCCCGATTTACACTTGAGGCGACACGCATGAGATGACGATTGTTATCGAAACTCCACGTCACCGCCTCCGTCAAAATAGGACTGTGGACGATTTCTGTCGGCACCCACGAAGGGTTGACGAGGTATGCCGTCGCGGAGAGATCCCATATCACCTTTGACCAAGCGAAATGGTCATTTGAGTAGTCTTTAAAGATCTCCACGAGATAATCCCCGACTTTGCCCCGACCTTGCACATAACGTTCCATCTCCGCAACTGTCGTATGTAAGTGCGAGACGACCCCGCGTGCTGGCAACCAAACGAACGGCACCCCACAATCTAAAACGACTTGCGCGCTCTGAAGGTCTTGCATAAGGTTGAACTCTCGCGTGTGTGGCCAGTACAACGGATTGCCGCCGAGCCAGATAACGACAATGCGTTCGATGATTGCGGGTTCTATGAGGATAGCGGAAGCGACGTTTGTGATAGCACCGACAGCAACGACGTAGAGTGGATCTTCGCTATTGTGCGTCATTGCGCGTTCAATCATATCGGTGGCAGCATCGCTGGGTACTGGTGTCTCTTTATCGGAGAGAAACGTTCTGGAACCGCGATACGCGAAACCATCGGCGGGGACATTGAGAAAGTCCAATAGCCGTAGGATTTCGTCGTAACTCTTCTCCATACCGTCTTCGGCGTTGTTTGAGCGGTTGTTATGAAACGGAGCGGCGTAGAGTGCCTTAACGTTTAGGTGTTCGGGTGAGAGCAGTGCATGGACGACTGCAAACTGATCATCGATTTCGTTATAGGTGTCAGTGTCAAGCACCATTTGCACCTGTCCCGTCGGGGGTTGGAGCATCTCAAGGCGTTTTGACGCTGACAGCGTCGGAAAATTCATAAGCGGTTTGACCTTGTGAAATGAATGTTTTCTTTAGTATAGCACGTTTGGAAAAAATGGAAATTCCATTATTTTTAATAATGGCCAGGTCTGATTTGACTTTTCACACTTTCGTAGATGTAACCACATCTACCCGTGACCGTAGTAGATATTGTTATTGTTGGGTTTCAAGTCTATGACTTAGGTGATTTTTTCAATAACGATGTCAATTTCACTTTTGTCGAAGTAAGCATTGCCGCATAGGCATAAGCATTGTTAGGATTCAAGTCTATAGCTTTGGTAAAGTCTTCAAGAGCCAAGTCATACTCACCTTTATCGTGATAAGCTAGACCACGTCGGATATAAGCATCAACATCATCGGGATTCAAATCTATAATTTTGGTAAAGCTTTCAATGGCCAGGTCAAACTCACCTGTCCTGACGTAAACCACACCTAGATTGTGATAGGCATTGGCATTGTTAGGATTCAAGTCTATGGCTTTAGTAAGGTCTTCAAGAGCCAAGTCATACTCACCATTGTTGCTGTAGGCCACACCGCGACTGATATAGGCACCGGTGCCATCAGGGTTCAAGTCTATAGCTTTAGTAAAGTCTTCTATGGCCAGGTCGGACTCACCTTTCCTATCATAAGCCACACCGCGGCTGGCATAGATATCGTCATCATCGGGATTCAAGTCTGTAGCCTTGGTAAAGTCTTCAATGGCACGATCAAACTCCCCCTTCATGCCGTAAGCCACACCCCGAAAGATATAAGCGTCGGTATCATCAGGGTTCAAGTCTGTAACTTTGTTAAAGTCTTTGATGGCGAGGTCAAACTCGTCATCTTTGAGGTAAGCACGGCCTCGGTTGTAATAGGCCATAGCATGCTCGGGGTCAAGTTGTATCGCTTTGTTAAAGTCTTCAATGGCCCGGTCAAACTTCCCCTTTTTGAAGTAAGTTGCACCGCGACTGGTATAGGTCCTGATATATATCTCGCCATCATCAGGGTTCAAGTCTGTAACTTTGTTAAAGTCTTTGATGGCGAGGTCAAACTCACCATTGTTGAGGTAAGCACGGCCTCGGTTGTAATAGGCCATAGCATGCTCGGGGTCAAGTTGTATCGCAGTATTATAATCTCTAAGAGCCCGGTCATAATCACCTTTGCTCGTATAGGTGTTACCGCGATTGTTATAGGCTGAGGCATAGCGTGGGTTGAATTGTATCGCTATGGTATAATCCTCAATGGCCCGGTCATAATCACCTTTGCTCGTATAAGCATTGCCGCGATTGTAATAAGCCTCGGCGCAATTAACATTCAGTTGTATCGCAGCGTCATAATTTTCAATAGCTCGGTCAACCTCGCCTCTTCTGTCGCAAGCAAGCCCGCGATTGATATAGGTTATGGCCTCATCAGGCCTCAATTCTATGGCAGTATCATAGTCTCTAATGGCCCGGTCATAATCACCTTTGCGAGTATAAGCATTGCCACGATTATAGAAGGCTTCCCAAAAATCGGGTTTCAACGCAATTGCCTTTTCATAAGCGGTGAGTGTTTTTTCCATCCAATTGCCTTCTGCAAGGAGGTAACCAATGGAAAAGAAGGCGTGCGCGGCGAGTTCGTTGTTGCTCAGTTCGGGGATGTTTGCAGTGAGCTGCTTATTTTTGCTTGTTGTTTCTATCGGTGCTTCTTCTGCCAATTCTGGAAACAATTCTGTTAGTTTCGGAACGTAGGTCTCCTCATAGTTATCAATGAGCCGAATAACGAATTCCATCAGCGGTGCCAAGGGATGATTTTCATTCTCACCAACAGAGCAAATTAATTCTTCTAACACATCGTCCAGCCACTGATACTCATCCTCGGTTAATTTGATGATACCATAATGTCCATGCCGTTGCCCGAAATCGATTAATCCGTCTAATACTTCTATTAACCATTGATAAGCACTCTCAGGATAGGTCGTGGGCACAGCAAGTGCCGATAATCTAATTTGTATCGGGTCAGACCTCTCAAAAAATTGAGAACTGCTCAGTGTTACATCGGGGAGTGTTGGAACTGATCCCAATGCCTCTAGCATTGACGAGGCATCGAACGCAGCTTGTGTTTCCATCAACATAATTACCCCCTCAAGTTTCTCTTATCATATTCGGCATGCGTTTCTACCCTTCTGATAGAAACAGTTTGCTTTCTATAGTGCACAAACGCTGTAAGGCGCGCTTTGTTACCGCCAATGTTGAAAACTGTTAAAGTCGTTCTTTCACCCGACCCAGAAATCTGTCCTGAACGTGCTGGTACTGGATCGGCATGAGGAAACGTTTCGCGCAATTCGACAATCGAGCTGAAAGTCCCTTCCTCCATGAGTCTATACCACCGGTTAAGTGCGGACCTGGCATTTGGATGTCTCTGTGCAAATTTATTTAGTTTTTCTTCGCCTCTAATATGCATTTGTAGACAGGATCCGCCCCTTGATTAAGTCGCCTGAATATTATACCATACAAAAATTTAGCTGTCAAAAAAATCCTGAAGAACACTAATCTACTATTCCTTCCCGCCAATATCCAGCCCCGACAACCGCTCAACAATCCGCACTGTCTCCAAACTTACACTAACAACCTTCCGAATCAGATCTACGATATAGGTCTCATCATCCGCAGGGTTCGGATCGTTCTCAATACCGCTCCGTCTATCTGTTTTCACGCGATACTGATCCACCACCCATTCCAACGCCGAACGATTTCCTAACCGACACTGAAACATCTCCGCAGGAATATGGGGCAAATCTCGCTTAAGGTTCACCTGATAATGCTCGCAGTACGCGCGATGATGCAGGAGTGCATACATATAACTGATAGTTGACTGCCGAAAACTGAATGCCTCTGTTATAGATAACCCGTGATCTACCAATTTGCAATATCACGCCAAATGTGGTAAAATATAAGGTATCCAATTTTCTATCTAACATTTGGAGAAAACCTATGTACAAAATCGGTCTCATCCCTGGCGATGGAATCGGCCCCGAAGTAACACGCGAAGCGATGAAGGTCTTCGGGGCGGCAGCCGCACAAGCAGGCATACAATACGAAACAGTTGACTACGATATCGGTGGCGATCGGTATCTCGCGACCGGCGAGGTGCTACCGGATTCTGTGTTAGAAGAACTCAGAGGACTTGACGCTATCTATCTTGGGGCTATCGGGCACCCGGATGTTAAGCCCGGCATTTTAGAGAAGGGTATCCTGCTAAAAGTCCGGTTTGAACTCGACCTCTATATCAATTTACGTCCCGTCAAACTCTATCCAGGCGTGCCAACTCCTGTGAAAGACAAAGGGCCTGAGGAAATTGACTTTATCATCGTCCGCGAAAATACCGAAGGCTTATACGCCGGTATCGGTGGCTTTTTGAAACGCGGCACGCGCGACGAAGTTGCTATTCAGGAGATGATCAACACCTACAAAGGCGTGGAACGCTGTGTCCGCTATGCGTTTGAACTCACCAAAAAACGGAACAAGGAAAATACCTTGACGCTCTGCGATAAAGCAAACGTTCTTACCTATGCCCACGATCTCTGGCGGCGCGTCTTTGACGAGGTCGGCGAAGACTACCCCGACATCAAAAAAGAATACGCATTCGTCGATGCGACTACGATGTGGATGGTGAAAAATCCGGAGTGGTTCGATGTCGTTGTGACGTGTAATATGTTCGGCGATATTATTACCGATCTCGGTGCGATGATTCAAGGCGGTATGGGTGTCGCAGCCTCCGGTAATTTGAATCCAGAAAGCGTTGCGATGTTTGAACCGATCCACGGTTCCGCACCGCGCTATACCGGCAAAAACCAGATTAATCCAATTGCGGCAGTCGGGGCAGCAGGAATGATGCTCGATCACCTCGGACATGCAGAGGCAGCAGCAAAAGTGGAAAAATCTATCAGCGATCTACTCGCAAGCGGAAAAATTAAAGATCTCGGTGCCGGACGGATGGGCTATACCACTGAAGAAGTTGGGGACCTTATAGCCGAGGGGTTGGGATAGCACTTATTAAACCCCCTAAATCCCCCTTATCAGGGGGACTTTAAGAGGAAAGCACTTATTAAACCCCCTAAATCCCCCTTATCAGGGGGACTTTAAGAGGAAAGCACTTATTAAACCCCCTAAATCCCCCTTATCAGGGGGACTTTAAGAAAGAGGAAATGTGCAAGTCCTAAAAAATTTGGAGCGTTGTAATCTTTAGGTGAGGCGTGCCGTAAAATTAATCCGATCTGAATAACGGTTCCATCGGGTGAAGGTGTACATATCGTAAGCACTTAAGGGTTTGTATCCCGCCTTTTTGAGTAGGTCATTGACAGTACTTACTTCAAAGATACGCTGCTGGTGTACCTCCTCATGGCGGCGAAATAACTCGCCTTCACGGATGAAAAAGGTCAGTACGGTCCGACACATTTTGTTGTGATGGATATAGTTATTTTTCCAGATATAGGTATAGTCGGCGTGATTTGCGGCGAATGTCTTGTTGTGAAAATGTTCAACGATGTTGCGTTCAGTCGTTACATCAAAAATAAATAAACCGTCCGGTTCGAGATGCTTCGCAACGGCTTCAAAAACATTGCGCAACTCGGCTTCGTCGTAGGCATAGTTAATGCTATCATACGTGCAGAGGACAACATCAAACCGCTGGTCTAACTCAAAATCGCGCATATCACCGTGATGTAACGCAATGTCCACGTCGTGCGCTGCCGCCTTCTCTTTAGCAATGTCCAACATACCGACTGCGCGGTCAACACCCGTCATCTCATAGCCTTTCAAGGCGAGTTGTATTGTCAATGCGCAAGTACCGCAAGCCAAATCCAGAACGCGGCGCGGTTTACAATCATATTTGTCAAAAAGGGACTCAATATAGTGTGTCCAGCGCGTATAATTGACGTTTGTCATCATCCGGTCATAGGCGTAGGCAAATTTTTCATAAGGGGGCGTTAGGTTTGTCTGCATTGTTTCAATGTCGCCTGCGACTGAATGATGCAAGTCACTCGGTATCTCCTTTTACTCCGACAGAAGCGTTCATCATTCGGAGAAGGGTGTTAATTTCAGCAGCGTCCCAAACTTGATCATCGTTGGCTTCTATGGCATACCTGCCAACAGCTTGAATCTTACGGAGGCTGATTTTCCCGGTTAGGAAGCTGAACGGCAGCTGCATACCCGCGGTTTTGACTCGGTCAAACGTTATTTCAATGTCATCTCGGTCGACACCCTCAGGTGCCTGTCGAATCAACGCGTCTTTCACCATATCCGCTCCGAAACCGAATAGTTCCTTGATGATAAACCATTGTAAAACTGCAAGGCATACTGTGAGGATTAAGAGAACTGTTAAACCTCTGACGGCGTATCGTTTCCACTTTTCGTTCGGGACACTCACGTTCAATTTACCTCCGGGTTCGGATCCTATATCTGTCGTTTATACTAACACTTCGCGCAGATGTTGTCAATAGATTTTCTTAGGACCTACGCAGCACCCTTTGCAGGGTTTTTGCTTGGGTATTTCTGCAGGGTTTGAAACCCTGCAGGGCATAATATGTAGGTTATGATAGAAAAATGCGTAAGTTCTGTTTTCTATTACGATCAGACAAATTCAACTTTCAGAGGAATAGTTTCAGTAAAAATACAGCGAGCGCAGAAAAATGAAAATAGGTATCGTAGGTAGACCGCAGGTCGGAAAAACGACAGTGTTTAACACCTTAGCGCACTCTAATGCAGAAATCGGTGGCTACACGAGTCGCGGCCAAATTAACCTCAGCACGGCTAATGTACCAGACGACCGTCTGAAACCTTTAGCAGAAATCTCTGGTTCCGAAAAAACAACCCCAGCAACAATCGACTATGTGGATGTCGCAGGGGTGACCAAATCAGATGTGGAGCAGGCAGAATTAGATTCCGGGATGCTCGCGGAACTCCGCACTGTCGATGCTCTTGCGCATGTCGTTAGGTTGTTTGAAGACGCATCAGTACCACATGTTGATGGTAGTGTTGATGCCGAACGCGACATCGAGAGTATCGCTCTTGAATTTACGTTGGCAGATCTGCAAATCGTTGAAAATAGACTCGACCGACTCCGAAAACAGTTTCAAAACCAAAAACTGCCAGAACAACAGAACGAAATCCGGGTTTTAGAGACGTGTCAAGAGGCCTTAGAAAAAGGAGAACCACTTCGTGGACTCAATTTAGCTGCCACCGAAGAAAAGTTAATACGTGGCTACGGATTTTTGACGCAGAAACCGCTGTTACTCGTCTGTAATATCAGCGAAACACAACTCGACACGGCAGACGAAATTCTCGAACACTTCACTAAATACGAAGCAGAACCGCGAACCGCAGTCATTGTACTCGCCGCACAATTGGAACTGGAACTCTCGCAACTCGATGAAACGGATACAGAGATTTTTATGGCGGAAATGGGATTACAAGCGTCTGCTTTGGAACGGTTTATCCAAACTTCATATCAGTTATTGGAACTACTCACATTCTTTACAACGGGTCCTGTGGAAACACGGGCATGGACACTGCAGGCGGGCCAAACTGCTGTTGACGCAGCGGGACGTATCCATACAGACTTCGCGAACGCTTTCATCCGCTCAGAAACACTGAGTTGGGATGACTTAGTCGCGTGCGGTAGTTATCCAGAAGCGAGAAGCAAAGGGTTGTTGAGAGCCGAAGGCAAAACGTATCAGGTGCAAGAAGGGGATGTCCTACTCATCTTAGCGAACCCGACTCATTAAGCGTGCCATCCCGTAAATCCGCAATCGCTTCCATGATCTGGTTGCCCATCTGCTGATACCTTTCACGTTTCGTCTCGAATTCACCAGTGATCAGCTCAAGTGGTTCACCGAAGGTGACGCTTAGTTTTGTTCGGCGCAGTCGGCTGCTGCTGCGTGGCAACATCCGTTCCGCCCCGCTATGAAAGACAGGAATTGTCGGAACACCGGCTCTGTCAGCAATAAAACACGCGCCGTCGCGTGCCTTACCCAATGTACCATCAACGCTCCGGGTACCTTCCGGGAACATCAGCACAACATTCCCAGCCTTTAAAAGCGCGATCGTCTTGCGCAACGCACCCAAGTCAGGCGCGCCCCTATTCACAGGATAGGCGTTATAAAGTGAAATGAGTTTCCCTAAGCCGGGGATATCGAACGCGGTACTCCGTGCCATGAAATGAATTTCACGGTTTGCGGCGGAACCGACAATCACAGGATCAAGAAAACTGACGTGGTTTGAGACAAGCAGCACGCCACCCTCTCTCGGAATGTGGCGAATCCCCTGTACCTCAAGGTGCCCCATGGTTTTACAAAAAATGTTTGTGAGTCGATGCCCCCATCGGTAGAATGCACGGGGTGTCCAAAATTGATTGTTGGTATACCACATAACTTACCTTGAACCGCCCTCACCTTCACAGATATGCATTAGAATAAAGTCAACCACTGCATCAATCGTTTTATCGGTCGTATCCACGATGATTGCGTCCTCAGCGGCACGCAGCGGACTGTGTGCCCGTGTTTTATCTTTCTCATCACGTGCACTAATCTCTGCTTCAACCGCGGCTAATGTTATATCTACATTTTGTTTCTCAAGATCAGCGAGTCTCCGTTTCGCACGCTCTGTTACAGAGGCATCCAAATAGAATTTAAAATCGGCGTGCGGAAAAACAATAGTCGTCAAATCTCTGCCTTCAGCGATGATGCGCCCTTCCGCACCGATCCGCTGTTGATGCTTGACAATCTCATGGCGAATTTCCGGGATTTTGGCAATGTCTGCGACGCGTCTGTTAACGGGTGGGGTCCGGATATCGACAGATACATCTTCAGTATTCAGCAAAATGGTACGTCCATTATCCGCGAATTCAATGCGACACGCTTTCACCCGTTCAATGAGTTCCGGGCTATCCGCTGTGAGTCCATCCTGTATTGCCAACAGGGTTACGGCTCGGTACATCGCGCCAGAATCAAGATAAAGGAGTCCGAGTTTTTCCGCGACGCGCCGCGCAACCGTGCTTTTCCCAGACCCAGCAGGTCCGTCTATCGCAATCGTTACCTGAGATCCAACCTTTTTCATGCGCCCCCTAATTTTTCCCTACGCTTTTTGACTGTAACCTGTGCTTCCAGAAGGATCCGTTCAATTTCAGCAAGGTTATCAGCCTGAAGCAAAGTTTTGAATTCTGTTAAGTTTTCGATGATATCATCAATCAACGATACCATGACATCTCTGTTCTGTGTGAAAATACCGGTCCATAAGTCCGGCGATCCCGCTGCGATACGCGTAGAATCGCGAAAGCCGGTCGCTGTAAAATTCAACGCCTTACCCGCTTCGGTTTCCACATTCGCGACGGTGTTAGTGAGGATACTTGCAACAAGATGCGGGAGGTGACTTGCCGCACCGATGAGCAGGTCATGCGTTTCAGGCGAAAGGAGATGCGGCACTGCCCCAACAAATTCCCACAAGTTCTTAATCAGGGTTAAGGCATCCGTATCGGTATTTACTGTCGGCGTTAGGATACATGTCGCGTTTTCAAAAAGCGTTGCCGTCGCTGCCCCGACACCGGTTTCATGAGAACCCGCCATCGGATGCGCGCCAACAAAAGAGAGGGCATCCGCCCCCTGTTCCTGTAGTTGTGCGTCAACTGTCTCTACTAACACTGATTTCGTGCTGCCCACATCCGTTAGCACGATCCGATGCCGTTGCGCGTCAACAGATTCAGCGATACGCTGCACTAACGTTGGAACCAACGCAACAGGCGTGCCCAACACGACCAGATCGGTCTCCTGTAGCCCCTCTGATAACTCGGTTGTTATGACATCAACAGCATCACATTCAAGAGCGTTCTCAAGTCTACCGATGTTTCGTCCTAAGCCGACGCGTTCTCCTTGAAATCCGTTCTTTTTTAGGGCAAGTCCAAGCGAACCGCCGATTAATCCGACGCCCCATATCGTAATTCGACGAAGTTGTTGTATCTGTTTCATAGCAAATCTCGGAAGCCTTTAATCCTCAAACATATCGCTGTGTGCCTCATTACCAGAAGCCCATTCTATTTTACGGCATTCACCGATCTTTGTCAACGAAAAACATCCGTTGCCTGTTCCTTCACCAGATAAACCGATACATCGGTTTTTGTAGGAAAATGCCGAGCAGTCCCCAGACGCTTCCGACAAAGAACTCTCCCAAAATCAATCCGAGAAAGAACGGCGCGACCCGCCGAAACGTCCGCACGCCACCGAAACGCAGAATCGCTAATTTGATAAAGTAGCTGATAAAAACCGAAAACCAAAAGAAATTCACTGCCCAAGTCCCTGAGATCGCATACCCGATCGGATATAGGGGCCACCAGAAAAATCGGAGTCGGACGAGTGTGAGGCAGAACGCGAACAGCAGCCCGAAAACCATCGCAATCAACGACGGAATGTCTACAGGCATCGGGTTCGTGAGCCAGCTCTGTGTGCGGTTAAATACAGAGCCTGACCAAACCTCAATCGCGCCGTGTTCATAACCGATATGCAGTGCGCCCCAGAAAGCAGCGAACGGACTTATTACCATCGCCAGCAGCATCGCGACCGCAATCCGTCTTGAAGCACTGCGCGAGCGTTCCGCCAATTTCAAACCCTCTAATTGATGCGGCATCGTATTGCCTCGGTAGGCGCGATTGAAGCAGAAAACCAGCGAAAACAGTGCCAAATTCTGACCGCCGAGCCGCCGCATCCCGAACATTTTCGGAAGTAGCACATCGGGTCCCATCGAACGCAAATCGTGAATCGGTGGACCGAGTTCGGCGCGGACGCGGGTAATCACTGTCACTGTCGTCAGATGAATCGCAATGACAAGCACTGCTACCCAGAAAGACATACCGGCGACCCACCAGAAACCGACCAATAATAAAAATCCGCTGATTAACCCTAACACTGCAGTGCGATACGTCATCGGTTCGTTCAATGCCGATGCACCGCTTGCAGACCATGCTTGCTGGAAAACACGTCGCAAATGCTGTCGAGCACTCCACAACGCCATCAACAATACACCGACACAAACTCCAAACGACTGATCAAAGATGAAGGGAAACCCCGGAATCCGCTGTAAGCCCGCAATGCTACCGAAGATCATCTCAAATTTCCAGAAGATGTAGAAAAACCAGAATGTGAACGATAAGTCAAGCGGAATAAAGTACGCCATCCCAACAGCGAACGGAAAAAGGACAATGGGTGTCCATCCAATCGCGTTCCACGGTTTCGTTGTGAACAGCGGATGCAAATCATAGAACTCGCCGCCAAGTCCCGGCAAATTCGGGAACAGAAAATGCAACCCGTTAATCACATCTATCCCGCCTGCGAGAATCATCCCTATCCAGAGCGATTTTGCGCGGAAGAAACGTGTCGTTGTCATCTGATAGGGTAACTCAATAATCGGATAACTGAGCCGTTCGATTTCAATCCACTGCTTCCGCAGGATAACGTTAATGCAAAATGTTGTGAATAGCAGCGTAATGATAAACCCACTCCACGCCAGCACAGGTTTCCACCATAGGTGGAGGTGCGGACGTAGGTAGAGACTCGATTCACCTGTAAAGTAGACGGTTAATTGGTTTTTATCTGTCAAGGCGAGCCATTCGGGGATATAGCGATGGAAGAGCGTTGCCCATTCATTTTCTTCGGTTGCTAACCACCCGACGGTAGCGATATTCGTGATGATGACTTCAAACAGGTCGTGTCCACAGATCGCGGATGCGACAGATAGCATTGTGTAAAGGGTCAGTAATTCGCCTTGCGTGAATGCGGCGCGCGGTGTGAATCTGCGAAGCACCCTGTTGAGGGCTATTAGCACAACAAGTACAAAGATCGCATTGAAAAAGAGCGACATCGTCGTGGGGAACCCCTGATCCCACCGCAGCGATGCAAAAACCCAATAATTATTGAACGGCATCAGCGCGAGTCCGAGCCAAATAACCCACCAGCGGATCTTTTGGTGCGGAGAAGACGTAGGAAGGGCGGACGAGTGTTGCAGCATGGATAGCCCCAGTTAGGATACGTATTGTTTCGCCTATGAATTCACAATACTATTATACCCCAGCCTTGAAACGCACTCAAGAATTTTGCTTGCGAGATTAAAGCGAATCTGGTAGAATGGTAATAAAATTAAAATCATCTTAACCCTCATCTAATAGAACAAGACTTACGCATTTTTCCATGATAACGGACATCGGACGCAATGCAGGCGGGATTTCAAATCCCGCCTGCAAGGGGGCTGCGTAAGTCCTATAGAATAAAATGGACACTATAAAAGAGGCACACTATAATCTCGGCATCGCTTATCTGGAGGCGGGGCAATACAACAGAGCCGTCCCTGAATTTGAGGCAGCTATAAAACTGGATCCAAACTTTATAAGTGCGCATTGCGCCCTCTGTCGCGCGTACCTTGAACAGAACGCGCTCGAAAGTGCGGAGTCAGCGATTACTACGGCATTGAAACTTGATGCCAGCCATCAACCTGCGTTGCTGCTCTACGGCACGATAACAGAAGCGTACCGGAACCGGGGTAAAGCCTACTTAGATGACAAAAGCTACACTGAAGCCGTCGCAGCGTTCCAGAGAGCCATAACGCTTGACGCAGCAAACGATAACGTCGAAGCGTCTGATTCGGAGCACACACATGTCTATGTCCATCTCGGTGCTGCTTACATCGGTCTGAAGGCATATCAGGAAGCAATTAAGGCGTTACAACACGTCATCGCACAAGATGCCGATCTCGTTGACGCACACTATAACCTCGGCTACGCTTACGTAGAACAGGGCGCGTACGATGAAGCGATCCCTCATCTTGAACGCGCGATCGCCATCGCCCCACATCTCAAGCGAGCGCACTACAATCTTGCCCGCGCCTACCGAGCATCGGGTAATTTGGAAGCAGCAACAAATGCCATCACAGAGACGTTAAGGCTCGATGCCAATTATCAGCCCGCCCACGAACTCGCAGACACGATCAAGCAGGCACACTACAATAGCGGTATTACTCACCTCAACAATGAACGCTATAGTGAAGCCGTTACAGCCTTCCAAAACGCCATAACCCTCGACGCCGATTTTGTGACTGCACACTACAACTTAGGGGTGGCGTATCTCAAGCTGGAAACGTATCCGCGCGCTATATCATCACTTGGAAAAACGATAGCCTTGGATCCAAACCATAAAGCTGCACATCACGCGCTTGCACTCGCTTATCTTGGACAGCAGGAACTCGGAAAGGCAAGAGATACCGCAAGAGCAGCGTTGGAAATAGATGCCAACTACCAACCCGCGCACTCGCTTTTGGAAGCCATTGACCCGAATTACACGCCGCTGCCAATTCCCGCAGTCTCAGAAACGCAGGACACCACACCTTCAGCATCGGAACACGCCGTAGATCCGCAACCCGATACGAAATCGAGACAGGAGATGCACCATGAACTCGGTACTGCTTATTTGGACTCGCAAATGTCCGCCGAAGCGATTGCTGAATTCCAAAAGGCGATTGACATAGACCCGGGTTTTTTGCCAGCACACCTGAGTTTAGGCACCACCTATCTTGAAATGGGGCAACTTGATGACGCAGAAAGTGCAGCGAAAGCCGCATTAGAGCTTGATGCCGACTCCGAACCCGCACGTCAACTTTTAGAAAACATTCAACAGGCGCGTCCTGTCCCGCCCGAACCTGAACCAACAGAGCCAACGCCTACAGACCCGCCCGATACGAAGCAAGACTTAGAACGTGGAATCGTTTTTCTTAACAGTCGGCAGTACGATCAAGCTGCGGCAGCGTTCAAACGGGTCATAAAGGTGGAAGTAGACTCGGTAGAGGCACACTACGGTTTAGGGCAGGCGTATCTTGAGGTAGGGGCATTTGACGATGCTGCGGCTGCAGCGGATACCGTGTTAAGGCTCAACCCAAACCATAATCAGGCGCGTGAACTGCTTCAAGTCATAAAGTTCGCCAGAAACATAGAGAGAAATCAGAGAATTCGGAAAAAAGTTTTGTCCTATGCGGCGATCCTCGGTATTATTGTAGTAGTAGGCTTTATTGCGATTAGGTTAAACTTAATTCCGTGGTCAACCTCATCAGTGCCGCCGAACCTATCAGTAGCAGCCGCCTTAGAGGAATCTTCAGGAAACGGTTTCCTTGATGCTGGTGAAACGGGACGTATCAGATTAACTATTACGAACAGTGGCGGCACAGCGCGTAATATTCAAGTCAGGTTTGCGCCAGCGTCTATAGCCGGATTGCGTTTTAAGAAACCCGCGCCGATTCCAAAACTGAGCGAGGGCAGCAAGGAAACGATTCGTATCTCTATAACAGCTGATAAAAACGTGAAGGGTAGGACTCAGAAACTGCAAATCCAATTGTTTGGAAAGAGCGGATTGCGCGGGAAGATGGAACCGATCACGACTCAAGATTTTTCCTTTAAGATTATACCAACAACGCCAGAGCCAGTACGGCCAGGGAGAAGATAGTCAATAACCCCCTGCTAAAGCATGGGGGAAACCTGTTCAATACGGCAGCCAAGCCTATCGGTTGAACGAGGGTAACTTATTGACTACAGTCATATATCGCTATGTCGTGGCGTGGCAGCTACAACGTTTGTCTTAAAACGATACGTAGAACTGGTAGTATACGTGTCTAAGGATGCTCCCCAAGTCTGACGTAAAAGCGGACATAGCGATCTGGATGGGGCAACATATACCCGCTTTTAGCGGAGAGCCGAAAGGTCATTACCTGTTTTCTTAATAGCACCGTGTCAGGTCTATTAGGTGGGAAGTGCGAGCCCCACTCAACGAAGCAGCACACTTGAGAGAAACGCCAACAAAACCGTGGGGAAAAAACGGACTGCTTTTTACAGAGTTTTTGAACATTTCAAACATTTGGTCTAATTCACGAGGGCGGATTTTCCTCCCCCCGCTAAAGCATGGGGGTATCCAATCCGTAATTTTTGATGAATGAGAAAATTTGGGGTATCATCGGTGGAATCGCCTTGGTCCTTGCGTTATTATCGCCGCTCGTATTGGGGGAAAAAAAGTAGAGAGGCTTTTTGAAGAGGCTGAAGCGTTGTATGAACGTTTAGACTATGACGGTGCCAAGGAATCTATTACACCTATTTAATATGCCTACCTAATACTGTAACTTATAGTAAAATTTAGAATTAATAGGACACTCTTTACCGGTTCGGTTAGGAAACCGAACCTACCCGGGAATGAAAGCGTCTTTTTATTTTTACGATTCACTATTAAACAGGAATAAAGGACTTACCATGAACTCGCGCACGGTTGAGAAGTATTACGCCAAAAAACGTAGAAACCGGGCAATCTTACTCTCCTTAGTAGCGCACGCGATCGCGATTGTTCTTACTGCGGTATTGGTACTGAAACCGAAAATAGAACAGATAATAGAAAATAGTATCGCTGTGGAGTTTGTCCAACCGCAGCAGCAACCGCGGACCCATGTCCCGAAAAAGATCGTCCGGGTGGTGAAACGGAGACAGACTACAGCAGCTCCATCTATTAGTAGCGCAGCAGCAAGGCACCCAACGGCATCAAGGTCAGCAGTCCCAAGCATTACAAATACACCCAACTTAGAGGCACCACCGCTCTCCACAATAGCAGACCTCGCACCGTCACCAGAGTCTATTCTCACACCTACCGATGTTAACTCACCTACAATTGAACGGGGTAGTGGAGAAGTTGAGGGTGGAGATGCGATACTCGGTTCAGGCAAGAGTGGCGAAATTGTGGGACAGCGAGGTGGCGGTTCTGGCGAAAGTTTCGGTAACTTAACGCAATCCGGTGGCGGTGGAGAAGATGCATTCGGTGAAGGCGTCCCGGAAACGCTTGGCAGCTACAAGGCTGAGATTGGTGACAGACTCGGCAGCATCATTGACGAAGAAGACGGCATCGTGCGTGGACATATCCGACTGATACGCCTAAAGCACGAAATGAGCGACTGGTGGCAGGATCCGACAGCAATCCCGTCTCTCATCAAATGGCTGCGTGAGCATACGCCTGCGATTACCGCTGATATGAAGTACGCCGGTGGTGCGTTGCCGCTAACGGATAAACGCATTATGGACGCACCACTCGTGATTATGACCGGACACGACCAATCGATGTCAGGGTCCTACCAACGCCTGAAGGATCGCAACTCACAGGCTTCGGGGTTCACCGACGCAGAACGTGCAGCCCTTCGGAAATATATTCTTGATTATAACGGTATGCTATTTTTCGACTATTGTGGAGACGGCGGGAACGAGAAATCGTTTGCGAATCTTGTAGAAACCGAGCTACGCACGGTATTTCCTGAGTATCCGATGAAAACCCTGGATGATATACGGCATGAGATTTTTCAATCCTATTTCCAACTCAAGAAAACGCCTTTTGGAGGCTCAGCATTCTGGGGAACGGGTTACAAGGGTGGGAACACAAAATGGCGGTATATTAAAGGGATGTTAGTGCCAGGAAGGTTAGGTAAACCACGTCTGGCAGTCGTGTTTTGTCCACTGGATTACCTATGCAGTATGGAGACCGCCGAAGTCGATAGCCGGGCACCCCTCGCGTCAAGACGCTCTTCGGATGTCTATAGGTTCATGACAAACATGTTTATTTATCAAATGCGGCAGCGAGCAGACAACAGATAACGAAAAAAATAGGGCGCGCTGTATAAACGCGCCCAGATCAGCATTACATCAATGTGCTATTGCTGTTCAGCTAAAGTCCTTCCATAAGCGTGGATGATCACACCTATCCACATTACTCTTCTTTAATCACAAAGAATTTTTCCTCTTTAATCCGTTCTTCAGGGAAACGCGCACGTGCCCAGATCGCTTTTGAATTTTCAATCATTTGTGGATGTCCACAGGCATAGACGACGGCGTTTGTGTGATCAAAACCGAGTTGATCGCCGTATTTCCGGATCACATCTTCGGCACGTCCGCTCTCGCCTTCCCAATCTGGATCTTCCCACGGACGGCTCACTGTGGGAACAAATGTGAACCATTCTTCCTGCGCCGCGAGTTCATTGAGTTCATCCATATAATACCCAAGTTCCCAGGAACGGCTTGCCCCGACAATGGCTATGATCTGATGTGGACTTGTTTTGCCCTGTTCCTGCTCAATTTTTTGCGTCCGTGCGATGCTAATATAGGGCGCAGCTCCGGTCACAGTTCCCGCCATGACGTGGCGTGTCATTCCGCTCTCTGTGTCCAATACAAACTTACCGACGAGACGCTCTCGGATAAACACGGTATCGCCCAACTCCAATGCCCAAAATAGAGGTGTGGTTGCCCCTTCTGGCACCAACTCCACGAAAACCTCCATAAAAGGTTCATGTGGCGAGGAGACGATCGAATACGGACGTTGGACGATCTTTCCATCAACCTCAAAACCGATAGTGGCGTATTGTCCGGGTATAAATGGTAACTGTTTATCAACACGGAATTTGAACGCGGCTAAATCTTCTGAAAAGTCTTCACGTTCAATCAGTTCACCTTTACAATATTGCGTTCTGGCGCGTTTTCTTTGCATAATTGTTTCCTTCAAAAATAGAAAATAGTAGAATTTTCGATTGACTTCCCATTTATATATTATATGCAAAACAGGAACTCATATCAAGTTTTTTAAATTTGATGCGCTCCAAAGTTATTGCACCTTTTCTATTGGGAAATTGCGTCACTAATATTCAGATAGATCTGATACAGCGTCTGGGAACACCATCAGCAAGCGGATAAAAGAAAAAAAGAAAGACGGATCAACGCTAACGATACATGTCTACATTTGAATTCGGACGTATTTTGTGATAAACTTGAGAGCAGTAGTGGATCTATATCTGCCCCATTTCGTGCAATCGGATCGTAAGATATGCCCTATTTTGTGCAGTTTTGCGGGTATCTCGCTAAAAATCCGTTGTGCGGTATTGTTCAGATAGGCACGGAATTTGCTGAAAACCGTGATATAGATATTCCAGAGATCGAATCTCTTCAAAGGAGCTTCAATTGATGAAAAAGAAAAAACTTCTCTATATCGTGTGTCTCTTAATTCCGTGTCTACTGCTATCAAACGGTTTCGCGCAAGAATACACAACACAATGGCATTTACCTGAAGGTGCGAAAGCACGCCTCGGCAAAGGGGAACTCAACCGTATCATATTTTCACCAGACGGCACGCGAGTCGCTGTGTCAACGGCTATTGGCATCTGGGTCTATGATACGCATACCACTGAAGCCGTATCACTCTTTAGCGAGAGACAGACTGGTGGCATTGAACAATACTTACCGACGGAACCACCGGAAGCACTAACGTTCTCAGCGGATGCCTTAATCATCGCCAGTGCCCACGGCAACAGGATTTACGTCTGGGATACCGCAACGGGTACAGCGTTCGCGATGCTCGACAAACATCCGGACGCAATTAAAGCAATCGCACTGTCACCGGATCGCGCAAAAATCGCCATCGCGGGCGGTGACTGGATTGTCCGAGTGTGGGAGGTTCACACCGGTAAATATATCAGTACTTTTCAAGGGCATAGGGGAGCCGTCAACGCCGTTGCATTTTCACCCGATGGCAAAATCCTTGCGACTGCTGGCACCACGCTACGACTCTGGAATGCCGAAACCGGTGTATTGCTGAACGCCGATAACGAAGACTTAGGCTCTATCGACCATCTCGCTTTCTCACCCGATGGCAAAATCCTTGCAAGTAGCGACGGGTGGGGACATTCAGTACATCTGTGGGATGTCGAGACCAGTACGATCCACAAACGGCTCAAAGGACACAAAAGCAAAATCCGTGGAATTGCATTCTCCGCAGATGGTAGGTTACTCGTCAGTGTGAGTTCCGAGGCAATGCGGTTATGGGATGTTAGCACCGGCGTTGAACAGGGAAGTCTATTCACGCCTGAAGATAAATTAGCGCAGCGCGTACCACCTATCCTCAAAAGCGAAGCACTTAAAAAGGCGTATCTACCAAGACATCGGGACAACGTTCATTCGGTGATATTCTCTGAAGATGCCAAACACCTCGTCAGTGCCAGTAAAGACGGCAGCCTTCATATCTGGGACGTTGAAAAGGATATCTATGCGTCGTCTTTCTCTCTTGGCGCGTATAGCGATTTAATCTATACGCTCGCCTTTTCTGAAGATAGTAAATATCTCGCCAGTAACGACGGGTTCGAGGAACGGGTACGCGTCTGGGATGTCGAAAACAGCACGCAATGCGCTATTCTGACCCCCGGACAAGGGGATTTCCTTAACCGTGTTCGTGAGATAACAGTCTCTCAAGGGATCAAAAAGATCGCTGGTCGGGATTATGAAGGTACAATTCAGATTTGGGACGCTGAGACTGCTGAACAGCTGTCTACGATCGTAACCGACAAAATGCAGAATTACTGGCCCCTGATACTTTCACCAAACGGAAAAATTATCGCCGGTCGAGAAAGACTTGACACAGACCATATAGAACTCTGGCAGACGGATCCGGGTGCACACCTATTTACACTTAAAGATCACACAAGTGCTGTGAGCAAATACACGTTCTCGCCAAACAGTAAGCTTCTCGTGAGTGGCGACAGGGACGGCACGATTATCTTATGGGATGTCGAGACAGGGAACCAACTTAGGCGTCTCACCGGACCGACAAAGTCCATCGGTGCGTTAACCTTCTCTACAGACGGCAAAACGCTTGTCAGTGGCAGTGGCAATGAGATTCACTTATGGGATGTCAATACCGGTAATCCGATCGGTAGCCTTGACGCCGTTAAGAATGTCGCGGCGTTGGCACTTTCGCCAGATGGCAAAACACTCGCAAGCGGTACTGAGGACGGACAGGTTCAGGTCTGGAATTTAGCACCAACGCCTCAGATACACGCTACTTTCACGGGGCATCGAGGCTCCGTTTATGTGTTAATGTTCTCTCCAGATGGCAAAACACTCGCAAGTGGAAGCTCGGACGGCACAATTCTTCTCTGGGATATGGAACAATAGACAAATTTGTAATTCGCTGAAAAAACAAAAAAGGAGCGGCACTTGATGAAAAAAATGGGATTTTTCTCCATAGTTTTCTTGTTGATGGTTGGGTTTCTTTCAAACGGAAGCCTTGCCCAAGATTATACACAATGGCACCTACCCGAAGGCGCGAAAATGCGACTCGGAAAAGGAAAGATTAACGATGTGAAGTTTTCACGCGATGGCGACCTGTTAGCAGTCGGAACACACATCGGTGTTTGGCTGTACGACGCACATACCGGCGCGGAGATGGCACTCCTCAACGATAAACCCAAAAACGTCAGAACAATCGCTTTCTCACCGGATGGCAAAACACTTGCGACCGGTGGTCGGTCACGAGAAGGTGCGATTCAATTATGGGACATTGATACCGCTACACAAGTATCTACCCTGGGTAAAGATATAGGTCCCGTTGGCGTGTTAGCCTTTTCGGAAGACGGTAAAACGCTTGCCAGCGTGGGTTGGGGCAGGGGGATCCTGTTCTATGTATGGGATATTGACACAGGGCACGAGGTTTCACACTTTGTAGGACAGCAAGAGTCGATCAATGGTAGAACCTTAGCTGTATCATCGAATCACCGTTTCGTTGCCAGTGCTGGTAGAAACAAGGTGTTTATCTGGGACACGTTAACCGGCACCCTGAAACATACCATAGAAGGCGATGAAGATCTGGCTTGGTCTTTGGCGTTCTCACCCGACAACAAGGCACTTGTGGGGGGACGTACAACGATCCGAATATGGAATGTAGAAACGGGGACCCAGATGTCCAGACTCGATGGTCACACGCGTATAGTTGATGCTCTTGTTTTTTCTTCAGATGGCAAGACTTTGGCAAGCGGTGACTCCAGTGGCGATATCCGATTGTGGAACGTTGATGCTGGCGGTGATCAACTGACACTGCCCCGTCTGCTCGGTTCAATTACGGGTAAACGGTTATCAGACAGCCGCATCTTTACCGAACACAAACGCCCTATCGAAGCGTTAGATTTCACTGCAGATGGGAACGCTCTGGTCAGCGCGAGCCGTGACAACACGCTCAGGTTTTGGGATGTTGACACTGCAGCCTCACGCCTAATCACTGAAGGACACACAGAACCGATTATCGCACTCGGTTTTCTTGAAGATGGCAAAACGCTTGCAAGCGGCAGCTTCGATTGTATACTCCGGTTATGGAATACTGAAACCAAAGCTGAACAACTCATCCCAGTCAACCATCGGTGGTTTGCTTTCGGTTTTGCTTTCTCTGAAGATGGTAAGACTGTAGCTATTGGGAGCGTTGGAAAGGATATAAGGTTGTGGAATGCAGATACAAAAGACTTCTTCGCGACTTTCAAAACAGCACATAAAGGGTTTATTGATGAAGTGGCATTTTCCGCGAATGGCAAAACGCTTGCAAGTGGGAGTCGCGGCGGTACAATCGAATTGTGGGATGTGCCGAACCAACGGCGTATGGCTACATTACAAGGCCATACGGACGAAATTAGGGCATTGACATTCTCACCGGATGGAAAAACAATTGCGACTGCAGCGAAAGGTGAGGCAATTATTGTTCTATGGGACACTACAGACATTGGACGTAAAACAGCACTGTTGGCAGAACACACCACTGAAACTGGCGCATTGACATTCTCACCGGATGGAAAAACAATTGTCAGTGGTCATAGAGACGGGGGCATTTATTTATGGGATGTCACAACTGGCGAGCAGCTCTCAACATTCAAGGGGCATGCTGGTAGTGTCACTGCATTGACGTTCTCACCAGATGGAAAAACGATCGCAAACGGTAGTAATGATGGTGCTATCCGGCTTTGGGATACGAGCACAAACACGCTGATATGGGATACACTCCGAGGACATGTCCGGGGTATCAATGAACTGACATTTTCACCCGATGGTGACACGCTTTTTAGTGGTGGTTCCGACGGCACAATTCTCGCCTGGGATCTGGAGAACATCATAGACAAAAATAGATAAACGATTGATCCGATTGGTAAACGACGCTAAAAAACAAGGAGATTCAAATGAAAAAACCGATACTCCTCTACGCCATTTTACTCTCAATTGCGAGCTTATTCCTGTCAAATGGATTCGCCGAAGACCCTACACAGCAGCACTTGCCTGAAGGCGCGAAAACGCGTATTGACAAAGGTGCGGCAAATGACATCACCTTTACCGCAGATGGCACGCAATTTGCCGTCACTACCAATATCGGCATCTGGATATATGATGCGAAAACGGGTGCAGAAATCACTGTGTTGAAGCAACCTGACCACGGTTACGGGGAAATAGCATTCTCGCCAGATGGGCACACCCTTGCATGTGCAACCCGTAACTCCGGACGTGGAGCGGTACAACTGTGGGACACAGCTGCTGGCAAACTTGTCACGACGCTACCGTCACCTACGGGCATCTCCTCTCTATTTTTTTCTGAGGATGGCACGAAACTCGCCTGTGCTGGCTCTTTTGGGCGTGTGCATGTATGGGAGATGCGCCCCGAAACACCTCCAACACTTGTTAAAAACATAAGATTATTTTTTGAAAGTTGGAGTGATCTTTGGATAACTGAACTCTCACCGGATGAGCGTTTACTTGCTATCGCAATACCCGATTGGGAAGATAAAGACTTCTCAATCCAATTGTGGGATGGTAAGACAGGAGAACACTTGCATACTTTGAAGGGTCATACTCGATGGGTTACTGCGCTAACATTTTCACCCGACAGCAAGACATTAATCAGCAGTGACGAGTATGAAACAATGCGTGTGTGGGATACCGAATCCGGCAACCTACAATCGAAAATGAAGTGGCAGGATCGCACCGTAACCCATGCGTTGGCATTTTCGCCGAAGGGTAGATTTCTTAGCAGTGGGCATGATGATCGGGTTCGCTTGTGGCATTATACCGCGGGTGAGGTGCAACAGTGGGATTATGCAATCGGGGCATACCAAAACATCATGGCGTTAAAAGGACACGAAGGTGCTGTTTACAAATTCGCATTTTCGCCTGACGAATTGACGCTGCTCACTGTCAGTAAAGATGGCACCATTATCGCATGGGATACGACCACGGGTACCCAACGTTTTACGTGCGAAGGTCACCAGCAACGGATCCAGGTTTTAGTAAGTTACCAGAAGTTCCACGTCATCACCCACAATCTGGACGAAACCGGAGACCTTAAGGCTGAATGTAAAGCGCACTTCGGTGAAGGCGTACGACTCGCCGACTGGAACGACATTCGCGCCTACCATCAGGCAGGCGGTTCAATAGAGGATTTCATCACCGAACTCAAAATACCGCTTGAATATGGCAATCCCGGGGATATGGAAGCCATACCGAACACCTCCTATCGTATTTCAGTGAACGGCGCGCTGCGATGGCAAGGCAATCGCCACTACTTCTTCGCGCGACATGATCACGTCAAGCGAGCAGATTTTTTAGCACACGACAACATCGACGATTACTTACTATCACTGGGTTCATGGTTCGGCAAGGGCGGCTTCGCACTCTGTTATGGAGACCTCAATAGCACAGAACTACCCCCAGAGCCTTCAGATGTCATTTTATCACCGGCTGAATCTCAACTGCTCGATTGATGAAGTTAACGCAGAAACCCTATAGAATTTACGGTGGACAAGGCTTACGTTTACATTTCTGCTAACTTTTTCTGCAGCCACCGGGTCATGGGTGCCTGTTCCGGATCACAAACCTCGATGAAATGCCCCGGCAAGGGTTGACCGATCAACGCCTCAACATCCCGCCGCCGTTCCGAGACAACTGTCGGATGCTCACTCGCGACGTTCACCGTCTCCTCTGGATCGTTCCGGACATCAAAGAGTTCGTCGCCCTTTTCATCGTTATAGCCTACCGAAGTGCAGAAGTTCCAGTGGTCATCGCGCACGCTGACGCGTCCGCGTGCATTCCCCGTAGCAAAGCCAGCCCAACCCGTTATAATCCGTTCTCGGAGCCTTGCCTTCTCCTGCGTAACGAGTTGCCACATATCCTCACCATCTGTCCAACCGCACGGAATGCCAAGCTGATTCAGTAACGTCGGCATGAGATCGTGGTTCTGCACAAACGCAAAAATCTCCTTGTCGTTCGGTCCTTCAGGATGTCGGATCATCAAGTTGAGTTGCGTATTGAAGGGGTGTAGCTTGTTCGCGCCTTTCCCGAAACTGCCATGGTCTCGGAGTTGTGTGCCGTGGTCGGACATCAACACAACCAATGTATCGTCCTTGATGTTCAGCTGCTCAATCTTATCAAGTAGCACGCCGACCCATTTATCGACAAACGTCACTTCGCCGAGGTAAAGCGCCTCAATTCGGCGCAGCTCATCTGCTGTAGGGCCGTCGCCTTCGTTCGCGCTGCCCGGTGTGATGAAATCCTTGCCCGAATAGTCAGGAAAATAGAGGTCTGCGTAGGATTTCGGGGGATCCCACGGTTCATGCGGATCGAAGCTATCGACCCACAAGAAAAACGGACCGACGGTGTGATTATCCTCAAGCCAATCCGAGGCGGCGCGGAAGACCCGTGCGCAACTATAATCATCTTCCGATTGACGATGCCGCTGCGATAGTAGATAGTTAACAAGCCCGGCGTGCCGTCGCCAGTTGATCGGTTCACGGACATGTTTTCGGAGCTGGTCTTCAATGAGCCGTGGATCGCCGCTGTGCCAGTTATCTGATTCCTGTCCACGGATAAAATCGAAATGTGCGAACCCGCGCGAGAAATTCATAGTCGGCTTGAACATGTGGTAGGTATCGGCAATCAGTGCAGTAAGGTAACCGCGCTCCAATAAAACTTCGGCAATCGTGTCCTGTTCGGGTGGAATCTTATGCCAGCCGGGGGCGTGATGCCAATGCCCGCGTCGATCGAAATTATATCGCCACGGGAAACTCCGCATCCCTGTGAAGTTGCCACGCCGTATCTGAAGCGTCGGTTGTCCTTCGCCAAATGCGCGTGTGAAACGGACGCTCTCCGATGCGAACGCGTCCATATTCGGTGTTTGTACGTGGCTGTATTTCTTACCTTCACCGATGATGTCTGCGCGAAATGTGTCTAAACAGATACAGACAATGTTCATAATATTAAGCCCCTCCCATTTCATCAAGGATCATTTCCGCGGCTTCCAACGGATCTTCCGCCTCAATAATGGGTCTGCCGACAACGATGTAATCTGCGCCTCGATTAATCGCCTCTGCGGGTGTGGTAATCCGACGCTGGTCGCCAGTTTCCGCCCATTTTGGACGGATGCCTGGTGTAACGATCAAAAAGTTATCGCCGCAGGCTTCCCGAATCGCTTCAATTTCTAACGGCGATGCGACGACACCGTCCAATCCGGCTTTCTTTGCCTGCTGTGCGAGATACGTTACTTGCTCAGGGAGTTGCCGTGCGGATCCGAAAGTTTCCTGAAACCCCAGTTCATCCATGCTTGTCAGAACAGTCACGCCGAGCAGAATCGGTTTCGGAATATTTGCTTTGTAGGCAGCATCATCCGCGCCGTGCCTTGCCGCTTGCATCATTTCAAAGCCACCGGAGGCGTGCAGGGTAATCATATTTGTGCCGTGTTTCGTCATCGTGCCGACATCACGTGCCACTCTATTAGGAATGTCGTGGATTTTCAGGTCAACAAAGGTTTTATATCCGTTCTGCTCGAACAGTGGAAAAGCCTCCATCCCAAGCACACTAAACGCCTGAAAACCGATCTTAAACCAGCTGACGCTATCCATAAGCGTTCCAGATAGCCGATCAATCTCTTCACCATCATCCCTATCCAATGCAACGATCAATCTGTCTCTCAATTTTTATCTCCTTATTTATGAATTAAAACTTTCAGTGCTGTCGGAAGTGATTGAGAATTGTTAGGAATACCGTTTCTAAACGCCACTTGTGATTCTTGCGATGTAGGGTGTTTTTTGGTTAACATAGTTTGCTCCTATAATTTTTCAGAATTACCTCAACCGCCCAAAATTTCATCAACAATTCGGAGCGTCTCTCGGTGTGCATCCTCAATTTGCGACTGGCAATTATAGATACTCAAGGCAATCTCATTAAGTCGTTCTTCAAAGTTGTCTATCATTCGATGAACTTCGGCAGGGGATGTGCCCCCAAGGCTCTGGTTATTCCGAATCGCTAACTCTGCATCCAAAATCTGTTTCAACTGTGAAATCGGTATGTCAATATTCTTTTCTCTCAAGAGTTCTTGCGTGAGTTCCCAATCGGCGAATGTTTTTTCGTGTGCTACCAACTCAGCCACAAGCCACCCCACAATCTCGTGGCACTCCCGAAAACTGATCTGATGCTCTCTGACGAGATAATTCGCCAACTCGGTCGCGGTTGCGAAGTTGGCATTCGCTAATTCAGCCATCCGTTCCGTCTTAAAATCTGTCGTCTTGAGGAGTTCCGGCAGCAGACCGAGGCACGCTTTGACAACATCAAATGCTTCCCACAACGGCGGTTTATCTTCCTGAAAATCGCGGTTGTAGCCCATCGGCAAACCCTTAAGATTCGTTAGTAGGTCGAGCAACGCCCCATAGACGCGTCCGGTGCGTCCGCGTGTGAGTTCGGCGATGTCCGGGTTCTTCTTCTGCGGCATGATGGAGCTCCCGAAACTATATGCATCGTCAAGCACTGCCATCCCGAATTCGTAAGTCGTCCAGTAGACGATTTCTTCACTAATCCGTGAGAGGTTCGCCATCACGAGCGATAAAGCAAAGAGTGTCTCTGCGATAAAATCCCGGCTGCTGATAACATCAAGAGCGTGTTCGTGTGGCGCGTCGAAACCGAGCAGTTTTGTTGTCAGTTCTCGGTCGATCGGGAAGGTCGTGCCAGCCAAGGCGCATGCACCGAGCGGGTTCGTGTTAGCGAGTGCGTACGCAGACTGCAGACGTTTCTGATCTCGCAGGAACATACTCACATAAGCCGTTGCCCAGAAACCGAGACTGATCGGCTGCGCGTGCTGTGTATGCGTATAACCCGGCATCACCGTATCGGCATGTGCTTTCGCAATTTTCAGAAAGGCTTCACAGAGTGCTGAGAGCCCCCGTTGGACATTGAGAATTTCATCACGGATGTAGAGGTGTGCGTCGACAAGCACCTGATCATTGCGGGAACGGGCGGTGTGGAGTTTACCACCGAACTCGCGTCCTGCGTTCTCAATCAGATAGGATTCGACGTTCATGTGAACGTCTTCTTTATTCGGATCAAGCACGAAATCGCCGTTCTGAAAATCCGCCTCCGCTTTTCGGAGCCACCGCAAAATCTCGCGTAGATCGGCATCGGAGATAATTCGTTGTCGGGCAAGCATAATCGCATGCGCTTGGCTGCCCCAGATATCGTATCCGATGAGTCGCGTATCGGCTTCAATGGAGTGTGTGAAGGCTATAGTTTCTGTGGTGAGGCTTGTGCTAAAACGTCCAGCCCAGAGTGTCTTTTCTGGTGTTTGCATATTCCATTAGTCAAAGCGAGGCGGTTCTCGCGCCGGTTCCCGTGGCGGTATCTCAAGTTCTACCCCACCGAAAGGTTTGAAAAGTTCGTGGATCGCTGTTCCAAGTCCCTTCTCCGGAATCTCTTGGGCATAAGATGTAGGTAATATGTTGTCTGCGTCTTTACCCTGAAGATCAGCAAGATAATCAATAGCCTCTTTGAGTTTTTCAGTAGAGAGTTGTTCGATTAACATATTCGCCTGTTTTTGTAATTCGATTTTTTGCATTATCATACCCTCCATTTTGAAATGACTCAATTATTGCTACGTAACCCGTGGTGGACGGCGTATTGACATCGGCTGGATAATCTTGCGTTGGTCTGGGGTCAAACGTGCCAACAACTCGTCTGAATGCGGATAATCAAACCGCTCACGGACATATCTTGGTGAGTAACGATAGACGATCGATCTGCGATACCCGTCATTCGTCCGTTCCGCTGAGCCGTGTGTAATCGCATCTGTGAACATCACGACATCCCCGGCTTTCAGATAGATCTCTTGTGTGCCAAAGGCTGTCCCTGCGGGTTTACCGGTAATGCCGTCGTAGACCAAGCCTTTTCCATCCTGCTTCAAACGTGGATGAATCTCTGTGCATTTATGGCTACCCGGCACGAGGACAGGCGCGCCATCACCCGGTCCAATATCGTTGAGTGCCATGAGGACGTTAATCTGCCCGACCATCCATTCGCCTGTGTTCTCTTGCCGGAACGTCAGATAACTTAAAGGGACGTGTCCACCGCAGTGGATATGAATGAAACCGCCGGGACCGCGGACGTTGAGAAAGTTTTCGTGAATCGAAAGCCCATTGACTTCGTGAACGTATTTCCGAACCAATCCGACCCATGCTGGATGGTCGATTAGTTTCTCGAAAACATCGCCGCCTTCAATGATATTCTGGAAATTCACACCGTTCTCAATATTGTAGGTATGCGTCTCGATGTTCCCGATCCAGCGTGGAATCCGTTTATCCGCTGTGTTTTCTTCCCATGGTTCCTCGACGTACTCCCAGTGTGCATCAATCCAGGCGTTCATCTCATCCAAATCGGGTTTCGAGATTGCATTCTCTAAAACCAAATAGCCTTGTAGGTCGAAGAGATAATCTTGTATGTCTTGGTCCATGTAACCTCTCCTTAGCCTGTGGTCATCGTTTAATGATGATTAAGGATTTATGATAGATTTATTGAAATCTCACGGGGTGAGCGTCCTATAATTCACTGTAAGACTCCAGATATGCCTCCAATTCCGATTCAGTCGGGGTCGGTGTGGAGACACCTCCCTCAGGGACTTCCACCTTTGCTGTCCAGAGAATCCCGTTGAGAATTAATTTACGGAATTGATCATTCCCCCAATTCTGATGGTAATGCCCCCCGGTGCATCCGAACCCACGCCCGCCATCTGGACGTTCGATGCACCATCCCAAGTGCTGCGGTTCACCGTTTGCAACCGAGGCACGGACCTGAGGATTGCCGCTGTAGGGTCCATCGGGTCTTTTGAGTGTTGAAGCCGGCGCGATCGCGCTCAACACGGGTGTCACGTCCTGCATATTTTCACGAAACCGCATATGGTAATACCACTCGTCTTTCAATGAAAATGGCTCCATCCCACGTGCTATCGGGTGTTCAGAAAATTCAGTAAAGGATGCTGTCCAATAAGGATTCACGGAAAGGCCGGGTTCAAAGTAGCCACCGATCCAGTCTAAGAAACAATCTCCCGGCTTACCCTTCGGCACCTCGACTGCGAAGTGCAACATTGCGAGTCCTATGCCTTGTGCCATCAATTCACCGATCTGATCAAGATGCGGGATGCTAAGATGGTTTTCACCACCCCCCGAATAAACAATAATCGCATCTGTATCGGTGAAAATCGCTGGATCTTCGGGCCACCCCTGAGAGACCACTGCTGCTACACCATCCACATTATTGTTTAACTGCTCGGCGAGAAAGGCACATCCAGCGGGATGCTCATGCGCTCCACTGCCACGACTTCCACTCCCTGCCACCAGAACAATTCGAGATTTCTTTGCCATATTTTTTGGATCCTCCGTTAGGAATATCTATGCAGAATTGCCTCAATCATTAGGCAACTATAGATACGCATCCAATTCCGCTTCGGTTGGTGTCGGCGTAGAAATACCGCCTTCAGGGACCTCCACCTTCGCTGTCCACGCGATTGCGTTGAGAATGAACTTACGGAGTCTATCATCGCCCCAATTCCGATGGTAATGTCCACCGGTAAATCCGAATCCGCGTCCACCATCCGGACGTTCAACACACCATCCCAAATGCTGTGGTTCACCATTCGCAACCGATGTGCGGACGTGCGGATTTCCGCTATGCGGTCCATCAGGTCTTGTAAGGGTTGATTCAGGAGCGATTGCGCTTAACACCGGTGTCACACCGTCCATATTCTCACGGAAGCGCATGTGATAATACCATTCATCTTCCAGCGAAAAGGGTTCTAATCCGCGAGTTACCGGGTGTTCAGGGAATCCAGTGAATGTTGCTGTCCAATGCGGATTGACGGAAAGATGCGTTTCAAAATAGCCGCCGATCCAGTCCAAGAAGCGATCTCCGGGTTCACCTTTTGGGACTTCGACTGCATAATGCAACATCGCAATGCCCATGCCTTGATTCGCCAGTTCAGAGATTTGTTCGAGGTGCGGAATGCTGAGGTGTCCTGCGCCGCCATCCGAGTAAACAATAATGGCATCTATATCGGTGAAAGTCGCTGGATCTTCGGGCCATCCCTGAGAGACTATAACTTCCACACCGTCCACAGTTTTGTTCAACTGATCTGCAAGGAAGGCACACCCAGCGGGATGCTCATGCGAACCACTCCCATGACTAGCACTTCCTGCGACCATAACAATTCGAGATTTTTCTGACATATTTTAACGCCTCCGTTTAGAATATCTATCAGTTTACCACACCGCGCGCCTTCTTGGCAAAACTCTTGTTTTCACCATTCTCTTTTCACATCATAGAGATCAAAAGCCTCGTCTTTGCCAATTATTGGAATGCCTTCAACAATTGCTTGGGCGATTATCAAACGGTCGAACGGATCCCGGTGATGAAGTGGCAAGGTGGTCAACTGAACGAGGGTATCAACTGTAATATCCAAAATTTCAATTCCGTGGAAATCCAGTTCATCTGGAAACAACTGCTCAAAAGGTTTGTTTAAAGCAAGGTTTCCTATATTAATCTTGATCGCGATCTCCCAGAGACTCGCGGTGCTAATGAAAATCTCACTACTTGAATCAAGGATTAATCGCTGTCCGCTGCTACTGAGCTGTTTATCCTCAGCGATAAACCAAAGGAGTGCATGGGTATCCAGCAAATATCTCACTACATATATTCCTTGAATTCTGGAAGTTCGGCATCAAAATCATCAGCGATATGAATTAACCCTTTGAGCGTACCGGCTTGACGAGGTGGCTGCAAGGTCTTCAGTCCATCCCCATAAAACAACGCGTGGTATTTCACATAGGTCTTATCCAGTAATTTAAAGCAGGCTTTAAATTCTTCAAACGTTGGTGCGGTTTTTACTTTATGTTTCATCAAATAAGCGAGCCGTTCATCTGCGAACTTTTCGCACGCGCTCAATGCCAAAGCAAGCTGCTTTTGATCCTCGGTTATCATCTGGGCACAAACATGCATACCGTTAACATCAGCACACGACGAAAATTCGCCGACTGCATTTGGATCTGAACATACAGATGCAAAGTAGCTGCCGGATAACGCATCAGGATTCTTGGCAATATCATCTAACACGCCGACAAAGGAAATACGTTCCCTATCCGGTGTCAACTGTCGACGTAGCCCGGCCAACGCATGTTCAAGATACGAGCGTTCAAGATAACCGTAGTGAAAATCTTGGGTACGTCGATGTCCATGGATGATGATTCGGATTTCCCAGAATACTCTGGCATCCCGAAGCAGTAACCGAATCTCTGGTTCAATAGCCTCCATCCATTCGCGCCATTTGGCAACTTTGGGACTCATCTTAAACTTCTCAGCCATTGTCAATCCTCCTGAAATGAAAACGCGGTTGCAGCAGCGGTTCTGCCAAATTTGAATGGGAAAACAGAAAACGTCTGTATTGCAATGCTAAAGTATTATACACGTTCTCATTGTAGATGTCAATTTTTTAATACTTGACAATTAGGAAAGAAAGCACTAAAATAAATACCGATTGAATAAAAACAGGAGGACACCCATGGAGAAATTCCCTATCGTTGATACACATGTCCATTTATGGCATCCAGCACAGTTGAGATACCCGTGGCTTTCGGAAGTCCCTTCACTCAACAGACCTTATCTCCTAAAAGATTACGTCGAAGCGTACGGTGAATTAGAAATCGAATCCATCGTTTTTGTGCAGTGCGATACACACCCCGATGACGGTTTGAAAGAGACAGCATGGGTTACCAACCTCGCAACAAGTGTGGATCCTCGGATTCAAGGGATTGTGGCGTGGGCACCGCTTGAGGAAGGCACGCAGGTCGCACCTTTCGTCGAGAAATTGGCAGAGAATCCGCTTGTCAAAGGGATCCGCCGACTCATCCAATCCGAAAGCGTAGATTTCTGTGTGCAACCCGACTTCGTGAACGGGGTCAAAACGCTTTCTCGCTACGGATTAAGTTTCGATCTCTGTATCTTCCATCCACAACTCGCCAACACAATCCGGCTTGTGGAACAGTGCCCACACGTCCAATTCATCTTGGACCATATCGGCAAACCTGACATCAAGCACCAACTTTTCGACCCGTGGAAACAGGAAATCCAGACGCTTGCGTCGTTCCCGAACGTCCACTGTAAAATATCAGGGTTGGTAACAGAGGCTGATCTTGAAGCGTGGACACCTGCCGAGTTACAACCCTACATCGAACACATCATCGCCTGCTTCGGCTTTGACCGTGTTATATACGGCAGCGATTGGCCCGTCTCCACACAAGCCAGCGATTATCCACGGTGGGTGCAAACATTAAAAGATGCAGTATCCGGCTGCTCACGGGAAGAACTACGGAACCTCTTTCGCAACAACGCCATCAGATTTTATCGACTCGATTCATAAGGAATTCTTGCAGTTTTCTCACTTTTTGTGATATACTTGTAATTGTCCAACGGGCATCACAACAAACATCACTTCATAGGAGACAAACGTGTCATGCAGCAGACCAAGTGAAGATATAACTGCGGGAATCGAAAACTATTTGACTGAAAAAGAAAAACAGTACAGTCAAGAGTTGTCTGAAGTAAGATCCCACTTAGAGGAACGCGTTAAAGAAGTCAAGACAGACTTACGGGAAGTTAGGACAGACCTCAAAGGAGACATCCAGCGAGTTGAGGATAACCTTAGGAATGACCTAAAGGATAGAATCTCAGATTTGAGATGGTTTATTGGTATCTTTGTTACCAGCGGGATTGCTGTCGCTAGCATTATTACTGCCCTACTTGTTAAGTTTCTCAAATAACTAAGGGGATTAACTATGTCTGAAAAAGCACAAGGATTTGAAGAATACACACCATCTCGTTTAGAGTGGCTGATAGTAATGTTAAATTCCATGATTCAGTACGCGAATACCGTACCTGGAAACGATGTTGAGTACATGTACACCCTTGGAGGCGACGGCAATACCATTGTAATGCGTATGAGGCATTTTGATGATATGTCTCCTGAATACCTGAAAACTCTTGAAGATACTGGAAAAAATTTTGCATTCACTTTAGCAAAAACCTACAACTGGGATTCATGGATTAATATTCAAACGCAATTGGTCCCAATTGATAGACCTCAGAAAAAATAGTAGGACTTATCTTCTCTGTTTTCCCAACTTTCAATTTTCCAACGAATCTACGAATCAAAAACATAAACTTAATATTGACACTCGCTTAAAAAACAAAAGGGGAAGATGGTGTTTTCCATCCGTCCCCTTTTTCGTTCTTTCACGATCCTGTGATTCCATTAGCCGCCAGCCTTAACTTCCCGCCGACGCGGATGTAAGACAAACTCCGTATACCCATTCGGCAGTTCACACCCTTTAAGGACCAAATCTAACGCCGCCTGAAATGCGACGCTTTGGTCATAATCTGGCGACATATCCCGATAGTTCGGATCACCGGCATTCTGTTCGTCAACGATCTTCGCCATCCGCTGGAACGTCTCCGTCACCTGTTCCTGCGTAACGATCCCGTGGTGTAGCCAATTCGCGATGTGCTGACTCGAAATCCGTAACGTCGCCCGGTCTTCCATCAGACCGACGTTGTTAATATCAGGTATCTTTGAGCAGCCGATCCCCTGGTCCACCCATCGCACGACGTAGCCCAAAATCCCTTGCGCGTTGTTATCCAATTCGCGTTGAATTTCATCGGGCTGTAACTCGCGCGCTTTCAACAGTGGCGGTGTCAACAGATCCGCCATACTGGCGCGCTGTCTTGCCGCCAATTCTTTGATCCAGTTCCCGACATCAACCCGATGGTAGTGCATCGCGTGGAGCGTCGCGGCAGTCGGCGATGGCACCCACGCCGTCGTCGCACCGGCTAAGGGATGATTCATCTTCGTCTCGACCATCTCCGCCATCTGGTCAGGTTTCGTCCACATCCCTTTCCCGATCTGTGCCGTGCCGAGCAAGGCGGTCTCGATGCCGATATCGACGTTCCAATCCTCATAAGCGAGCATCCACGGCTCATTACGGATGTCCATCTTCGGGATCATAGGTCCCGCTTCCATGCTTGTATGGATCTCATCACCGGTTCTATCTAAAAATCCGGTGTTAATAAAGACGAGTCGTTCTTGTGCCACCCGAATCGCCTCTTTGAGATTGACAGTCGTCCGCCGTTCCTCATCCATAATCCCGATCTTAATAGTATTCGTCGGGAGTCCAAGTGCGGACTCTATCCATTCAAACAACCGAATCGTCATATCCACCTCTTCGGGTCCGTGGAACTTCGGCTTGACGATGTAGATGCTTCCTGTTTTACTATTGGTCAGCGGACCATCGCTCTGTAGATCATGTATCGCAGCGAAACTCGTCATCATGGCATCAAGGATGCCCTCAGGGATTTCCTCATCCGCTGCTGTCGTAACGGCATCCGTGTACATGTGGAGTCCAACATTCCGAATCAGGAGAAGACTCCTGCCGGGCAAGGTCAGCGTACTGCCATCGGGTGCGGTGAACGTCTTATCCGGTGCGAGGCGACGGGTCAGCATTTCGCCATTTTTCTCAAACGTTGTCTCCAGCGTGCCCTTCATAATCCCGTTCCAGTTCCTATAGACGCGCACCTTATCCTCGGCATCCACTGCAGCAACGGAATCCTCGCAATCCTGAATCGTTGTAATTGCGGACTCAAGGATAACATCGGTTACACCAGCAGGGTGCGCTTTTCCGACGGGATGTTCTCGGTCTATCTGGATCACAACGTGTAACCCGTGGTTGCGAAGCAGAATAGCATTGAGTTCGCCGGTGTCTTGTGTAAAACCTACAAATTTGCTTGGATCCGCTAAGCCGACTTCGCTGCCATCACTAAGCGTTGCGCGCAATTGTTGCTCGCCATGAACGACTTCAAGCGAAAATTGCGTAACATCCGCATAACCGCCAGATTCAAGTGCTACCATTTCATCTAAAAACTGCTCTGTGTACGCGATAACTTTCGCGCCTCGGACAGGGTTATAAGTCGCACTTCGCGTAGCCCCGTCCGATTCATCAATCACGTCGGTGCCGTAGAGTGCATCGTAGAGGCTTCCCCAACGGGCGTTCGCAGCGTTGAGGGCATAGCGGGCGTTATCGGTCGGCACAACCAATTGCGGACCTGCGATGAGTGAAATCTCTATGTCAACATCCTCGGTAATCACAGTAAAATCTCGCCCTTCAGGGAGCAGGTAGCCTATGTCCGTAAGAAATGCCTTATACGCCTCGCCATCCAGCGGTTCATCTTTACGCGCCAGGTGCCATGCGTCGATCTGTTGCTGGAGTGTGTCCCGTTTCGCCAAGAGCGTCTTGTTTTCTGGGGCAAACGCATCGACAATATCGCCAAGGGCTTTCCAGAAGGCATCTGTCTCTACACCGGTGCCGGGTGCGATTTCATCTCGGACCAATGCATACAAATCTTCATCTATCTTGAGATTACCGATTTCAATTCGGTGTCCCATACTCTTTTCTCCCCAAAGTGCTGTAAGGTGTTGGATCCTCGTGAGTCGATGCTGCGTTGCACCGACAACAAATTTCGCCTGAACTGCCAAATATCATAGCAACAAATCTACAGTTTGTCAATTGCTTTTTTCGTAAATTATGTTTTTTTCTGTTTCATTAAATGTTGCGGTTATTCGGCTGGTTTCTCTTCTTGATCGGAGATTTTCGCCGATCTTTCCGCCGCGATTTAAACACGTCGCTTGTCTGTTCAATATGTTTAACACGATCCAGGAAGTACAAGCGCATGGGAGCCGCAGATTTATAATGCGGGTTATCCACAAATAGATCTGGTTCGCCTAACAATTCGCTGATGAGACCTTTTGTCCAACCACGTTCAGAGATGAGCCGTGTTGGGGTAATTTTTTCTTTCTCACGCACTGCCTTACGTGCTGCGGCTTTCTCCTGTTTTTCGGTTTGCCACAATATTTTGTAATCGTCTGAACGTTCGACTTTGCGAACATCGGATTTCAGATAAATTAGATAGGTTAAGCGTCCTCCTAAAAAGGGCATAGAGAAAGACTCACACGATAAGAACCTCTTTACGCGTTCGGGGGTCCAATGTCCACGCTTCAACAATTCTTCGTGCGAGAAGTGGGTGTCGGGATGGACTTCCATTTCTATATTCCAAATCTCACAGAATCTTTTTCGCATTGAGACATCGTGGAAATTCTCAAGCATCAATTCTTTTTCTGCTTTCTCAATATCACTGTAACGAAAGAGCCGAACCGCGTTTAAATCCTCTTCGGTAATCACAGTAACACCGCCTATCGTTCTCCCTACTTTTCTTTTTACTTCAAAATCAAGGAGTCGTGATTCAGATAGAATTGTGCCACGTTTTCCGAGCTGGGATTTAGTGATGTATCCACCTTTTCTGATCGTAAAATTACGCCCAGGTTTCCGATGCTTTTGCTGTTTCATGCCGAATACCTCCGGGCAGTTTTCTGTCGTATCCAGGACGGTTTTAGTATTGAATTATACGACACTTCTAAGCAATTGCCAACTCCTTTTTCACCGAAGCACCCACATCCTTCCAGGGGCATTCAATTTTAAGAAATTATTGGGTTTCACGTCTTTTTTCAGGGATCCGGTTCGGTTAGGAAACCGAACCTACCGGGCCTGGGGGTGAAAATTCGATTGAAAAATGAACAATTGAATGACCCTGCACATCCTTCTCATACCACTTGCGAAAATATAAGTCTTATGGTAATATGTTAAGCGAAGTGGAAGTTTACCTGAGTTACTGAGGTAAAATATATTACAGTGCGCAATTCAAGGAACAGGGTCACCAACGCCATATCGCATCGGACGCAAGTGAGGAAGATATCGCTGCGACGGATGAAAAGATTGAAGCAGCTGACTAATATTGTGAAATATAACTGAAGGTGTTTCATTTGTTCATTAAAGGATAAGACATGAAAATCGGAATTATCGGCTGCGGCACCATCAGCAGCGCCTATTTTGAAGGTGCGCGGAGAACCGACATCTTGGAAATTAAAGCCTGTGCGGATCTCCGCATAGAAGCCGCGCAGGCACAAGCGAAAAAATACAACGCCCACGCATGCACCGTCGATGCATTGCTCGCGGACGATGAGATCGAACTCGTCGTGAACCTCACCATCCCGCGTGCACACGTCGAAGTCGGTCTCCAAGTCTTAGAAGCCGGCAAACACGTCTACAGCGAAAAACCGCTCGGTGTTGATACCGAAAGCGGAAAACAACTTATCGACACCGCAAGAGAAAAAGGACGCCGCGTCGGATCCGCACCTGATACCTTCCTCGGTGCTGGCATCCAGACCGCGCGACAAGCACTGGACGCTGGGAAAATCGGCAGACCGATCGCTGGCACGGCGTTTATGTGTGGACACGGACACGAAAGTTGGCATCAGAATCCTGCTTTTTATTACGACATCGGCGGTGGCCCGATGTTAGACATGGGACCTTACTACGTGACCGCGCTCGTCAACATCCTCGGTCCTGTCAAGCGCGTCGCAGCGATCACCGCAAAAACGTTTGAAGAACGCATCGCAACGAGTCAAGCGGCGCGCGGTTTGAAGATACCCGTCAAAACCACAACCCATCTCGCTGGCACCATCGAGTTCCAGAACGGTGCCATTATCACGATGATTATGAGTTTCGATATGTGGCGGCACCGTCTGCCATGCATCGAAATCTATGGAGAGACAGGTTCAATGCAGGTACCGGATCCGAACGGATTTGGCGGGCCTGTCCCTGTCTGTCCAGCAGGTGGCGATTGGGAAGAGGAAGAAATTGTTTTCCCCAACAACGCTCGGATGATCGGGGTCATTGATATGGTGTCTGCAATCCAATCCGGACGGATGCATCGTGCGAATGGGGCGTTGGCGTATCACGTGCTTGAGGTGATGTGCGCCTTCGATAAATCTTCCGAATCGGGTGAACACGTTATCATCGAAAGCACAACAGAGCGTCCCGCGCCACTTCCCGTCGGTTTGGACGAATGGGAGATAGATTAGATTTTTTAGTTGTTAGTTTTCAGTTGTCAGTTCCCAGTAAAAGAGACTTCTTCGCTGGTTACTGGTAACTTCTTCACTTCAAAATACAACGCTCAACGCCCGAATGCATTACTGCTTTTCAGATACCGATAGAGGTCGCTATCTGTTGTCAATATCAGTTTCGTGCTCTCACCGGTCGTCTTCCGATACGTCTCTAAGGTTTGAATAAAAGCGAAGAACTCCGGATCTTGACCGTGCGCTTCGGCATAAATCTGGATGGCTTGTGCATCCGCATCGCCCTTAATCTGCTCTGCTTGTTTATACGCTTCAGACTGAATCCGCTCCAATTCTTTCTGTTTCTGTCCCTTGATATCGGCGGCTTCACCTTCACCCTCAGACTTGTACTTCTCGGAGATCCGTTGCCGCTCCGAAATCATTTGGTCAAAGACTTTCTTGCGAACCTCGTCGACATAGTTAATCCGTTTTATCTGAACATCGACGAGTTCAACGCCGTATTGCGGAACAGTCTCCTGTACTTTCTCAAGGATCAAGCGCGTAATCCGTTCCCTGCCGATCTGAATCTCTTCTAAGGGTTCACCGGTTTGACCCTCTTCTCCTTCGAGGACTTCCATATCGAGGCTTAAGACGCGATTTGAATCTCGGACGACTTCAATCAAGAGTTGCGCCGTCACCAAATCCCGCGCTGCGGAATCGATGATGTCATCTAACCGGGACTGTGCGAATTGTTCCGTGCCGAGTGCCTGATAAAATTTGAGTGCATCTTTAATACGCCACCGTGCCGTCGTATCGAGCCAGATGAACCGCTTGTCCTTTGTCGGAATCTGGTTCGGCGACCCGTCCCATTCAAGCACACGTTTCTCAAAGCGGTGTACCTGCTGAATAAAAGGGGTCTTTAGTTTTAATCCGGCGGTAACAACGGGCTGTCCGACAGGACGACCAAATTCGGTAATGACCACCTGTTCACCTTCATAGACAACATAGAACATCCCTGAAGCAACTGGAATCACGAGAACAATGATGACGATCATCGCTATAAGGGTTTTTTTCGATTTCATGTTTTTAACTTTCCTTGCGGTTCGGTTAGGCGGGTTTGAAGAATAACGTACTTCTCCGTATATCCGCTCTCTATTACATTACGAGCTACGGGTTCCCGATGTCTTTTTAAAAGGAAACTTTTCTGAGACGAACATATCTTCGCCGACTGCTAATTTATACTTTACGGTTTTTATTCACTGAGTTGCAGCAGTGGGATCGGTGCGTTGGCTTTACCGTCAATGACATAAATCTCCTTGACCTGTGGTAAAACTTCGCGCATCGCTTCGAGATAGAGACGGCGGCGGGTAACCTCTTTCGCTTTTTGATACTCTGAACGAATCGCTTTGAACCGATCCGCATCGCCTTGCGCCTCGTTAACCCGTTTCAGGGCATAGCCTTGTGCCTCGGAAATCTGTTGCGCTGCCAACCCCTTTGATTTCGGGACAGATTGGTTGTAATCGCGCCACGCTTCGTTGATTAAACGCTCCTTCTCCTGCTTCGCCTCGTTAACGGCATTAAAAGCAGCCTTCACGGTTTCAGGCGGATTGACATCTTGCAAGGTCACTGACGCGACATCTAAACCCGTCTGATACAGATCGAGCAGTCGCTGTAGGTGTTCTTCAACTTCTGCGGCAATTTCGATACGACCGACAGTTAACACTTCCGTCACAGTCCGGTCCCCAACGACTCGGCTCATCACGGATTCCGAAAGATCTCGCAAAGCGCGTTGCGGGTTCCGGACAAAAAATAGGAAATTTTTCGGGTCTTTGATTTTATACTGAACCACCCATTCCACATCGGCGATACTCAAGTCGCCCGTTAGCAACAGCGATTCCTCTGAGAAATCGCGGGTGTCGTACTGTGTACGCACGCCTGCTCTCAGCGTCCGAAAACCGAATTCCTCTTTGAAGACTTTCCGGACAGGCACGTTAATGGCTCGCTCAATACCGAGCGGTAATTTGAAATGGAGTCCGGGTTCGGCTTGCCGGACAGACTTCCCAAACATGAGGACAACAGCGATTTCGTCTGCATCAACGGTATAAAAACTCGTCGCTAACCCGGCGAGGATTATAACGCCGAGTATCGCAAACAAAACGCGCTTCGGCGTGATCAGTTGCCCGTAAGGTTGCCGCGTAATCAATTCTTGGAGGTCTTGCATAAGAATGCTCCTCTTTGGTCAAATATACTAATGACCCAATCATAACGCCTTTAGCAAAAACAGTCAAGGAGAAATGGTTGTCAGTTATTAGTCGTCAGTACGGTTTTCTACGAAAACCTTTCAGTTATTAGTCCTCAGTTTTCAGTTACCTTTGATTAGATTTCTTATCATGGGAATCATAGAAATCCCAAAAATCATAGTTCAGACTTCAGTCGCGTGGATGGCACATGACTGACAACGAATTCGCCGCGTTTCACAGTTTTCATAGCAAAGTTGTGAATTCAAGATATTTCTCGGAAGGCTATAAACCCTTACCACGATTGGGTTTTAGGCACTTTTCATCAAAGGTTGCTATGAAGGCTGCTATGAAATTTGCTATGAAAATTTCGCGAATCAAGGGCATCGCTTCATGCTGGATTGTCCTGATCGGTATCTGTAGGCACGCTTTCAATTTTGTCTGTAATTGCCTTGTGATCAGATGACTTCAAAGCAAGCGTTAGCCGCTCAAGCACCTCAAGCAGTGGCTCCGTGTTGCCTTCAAGCGCGAATGGCTCGGGCGTATCCAGTGCGAGTGTTAGCCGTTCTAAGACGGCGACGAGTTGTGTCCGAGAGTCGTTAGGCGGTACCTGCTGTTCAACTGCAGACAACTTTTGTAGTGCCTCCACCGTTTTAATGAGTGAATCTGTCAACGCCTGAATATCTTTCACATCATGATTCTTTTCATATAACAATTCGTTAATATGATCTGCATGTTTGGCTAACAATGCGCTCTGTTCCATTGACGATGTGAGTGGAGCATCCCGTATATCGCGTTTATGCTGTTCCCGTCCCTCGCGCCAGAGTGCGCCGTATTTTTTTTCGGGCCACCGTGCGGTGCCCGGTTTCAGATATGCCAACCGTGTAACTAATACCCTCCGGAGCGTGCTTGTCCCCATGACATCTGGTTGTGCCAATCGGCTGAGGGTCTTGTCTTCCTCGACTAACGTCCAAACGGCTTCGGCAGTGGGAAGCCCTCGTGCATGGCAATGGACGATAAACTCGCGGTGTGCGTCTGAGATAAAATGTGAGATCCATCCTGTTAGCTCCTCAGAGATGGTTTCTCTGATGGCTCCTAACGTGTCCAGTCGTTTGTATTGTCTGAAATTCGCGCGCGCTTCCTCATGTAATTCTTCAATTGCATACTGTTGGAGTCGTTCAATAACTGCTTCCAGAAGTTCATCACCCTTCAAGGTATCGAATAGGTCCTTCAAATCTGAACGGACTGTAAGTGTATTCTCGGGCAAATACTCTGCAAGCGGTGATGTTTCGCGTGGCGTGTTCGTGTTTTCTATAGTCATTCCTTATCCTCCATTATTCGGGAAAGCGTGATACTTGAATAATATAAGCAAATTCAAAAAAGTATAATTATATTAAGTATATACTAAAAAGCGATTGAATGCAAATATTTTTCGACTTTCTTTAGCACATTTTATACAAATGTTGTTTGATGGAACCGATTGGCTGTTTTCTATCGGAAGGGGTGGTTTGTAGTTCCGGGTTTGGGAGTTGAGAAGTTGTGAAGTATCTAAAGTTAAGTTTCAATCTCGTAATTGAGAGGCAGAAGACAATTGCTCACAATAGGCTTGATAGAGTTGATGCATAAGATCAGCCTTGATCTCCGGTTGCGATAATTTCTTGAAGAGATCGAGCTTACTATCGAAAAAACTGTGTAAAATGTCATCAAACACCTGATCAAACTTATACCGTTTATTGCTCTCTGAATTATCCCCTTCAATCACCTGCCGAAGCTCTTCGTTTTCGTGCACTTTTTGGTGAATGCTCTTGATGTCAACCTTATCTTCCGCAGTGAAATCTGTCTGATGGGCACTGTTCAGATGCTCAATGATACTGGAAAGGAAATCCTGTTCGGGGTGCCTCATGGGAGCGACCTCACTGCGGATCCCTTCAACTTCACTATCCTCGTCCTCAAGGGGCAGCTGTAGCTCCTTATGCGTTCTCTGCACACGAAACGAATCCAAGTCCACAGATGCCAAAACATCTCGTAAGTCGGGGTGATCTCGTTTCGGCAGCTTCTTGTTCAAACTACGGCCGAAAACGTACAACTTTTCTAACTCCACATCCGTAAAGGTAATCAACTGTGAGATGTATCCGTAGAGCCGAATGTAACTCTGCAAGGTAGAACGAAATTCCTCTCGCGTATCCATTTCAAGTTCCGACCACCTCTCAACAACGCCATCGAGAACACCTTGTAAAAGTTCGGCGGGCTGATCAGCATCATAGAAGATATCGCAGAATTCCTCAATGGTCGCCTCGTCATAAAGTTCAAAACCTTCCAACTGGTGTTGTAGGTCATACAAACGGTTCGGGTCGGTCTCCTCCGCGAGCATTGTGGTCTGATAGTATTGCTGAAATGCTTCCTGTATCTGCTCCGGTTCATTCACAAAGTCGAGTACCAACGTATCTGTTTTACCGGTAGCGACGCGGTTCAGACGGCTCAAGGTCTGGACACATTGCAGTCCGTCTAACCGTTTATCGACGTACATCGTCTGTAGCAGCGGTTCATCGAAACCGGTCTGGAACTTGTTGGCGACAATTAGAATCCGATAGTTCGGATCCTTGAAGCTGTCTGCAATGGAAGTGCTTGATGGCAATTCATTCATCCCGTTTTCCGTGTAGTCCACGCCGCTGTCGGTATCGTGGACGGTATCACTGAACGCCACCAAACAGCCGTAAGGTAGCTTCATCTCCCGCATCTGCCGATCAAATTCCTGCTTGTATCTGACGCAGTGTAATCGAGATGACGTGACTAACATTGCCCGCCCTTTCCCTTCAATCGTCTTTTCGGTCCGTTCGGTGAAGTGTTCCAGCATAATCCTGGTCTTGGTCTTAATGCTGTGGTGCTGTAGGTCAACGTAGTTGGTCAATGCCCGGAGCGTTCGCGCCTTCTCGTATTCTTCATCCTCCGGCACACTTTTGACCAGTTCAAAATATCTCTTAAAGGTAGTGTAGTTCTGCAGCACGTCGAGCGTGAACCCTTCACTGATACTCTGGCGCATCGAATAGGTGTGAAACGGGACAAATATCCCTTCTTCGTTCTTCCGTCCGAAGAGTTCTAAGGTCTTGTTCTTCGGTGTGCCGCTGAAACCGAAATAGGAGATATGATCTTGCATCCTGCGCTGTTCCATCTCCTTAAGGATCCGAGCGTCCATATCGGATACTTCGTCGGCATAATCTTCCGTTACACCCAGCTCAATCCCTCGCGAGAGCGAAAGCCTGAGATTCCTTGCAGACTCACCAGTCTGTGAGGAGTGCGCTTCGTCGATAATCACAGCGAAGTGCTTGCTTTTGAGCTTGCCAATCTCCTCTGTAATCTCACTGAACTTCTGAATCGTCGAGATGATAATGTCTTTGCCGGATTCAAGGAACTCCCTGAGTTGTGCGGAAGTCTTCTCAACGGCATGCACCACGCCTTCAACCTGTGCCATCTGCCTGATTGTGTTCCGTAGCTGCCTGTCGAGGACACGCCGATCCGTCACGACGATGATAGAATCGAAGATTCGATTCGTATCGGTTTCTGAACTGTAGAGATGCGTCAGTAGGTGTGCCAACCATGCGATAGAGTTCGATTTGCCGCTACCGGTGGTGTGTTGAATTAGGTAGTTATGCCCAACATCCTCCGCCACAATAGCCGTTTCCAATTTACGAATGACATCCAGCTGATGGTATCGCGGAAAAATGAGAACACGGTGTTTCACATCTTTTACCATTTTAGCTTTATCATCGTAGACCTTTTCTGTGGTATCCTGCTCATGGATAAAGTTGTCGATTAACTCCATCAGGTTATCGGGCTGTAAGATGTCCTCCCACAAGTAGGCGGTCTTGTGACCTTCTGGGTTTACTGGGTTTTCGATACCTTTGTTGAATGGAAAGAAACGTGTCTTGCCACCCTGCAAGTGGGTTGTCATAGAAACCTTCTCGTTGCCCACGGCGAAGTGAACCAGACACCGCTTGAATCGGAACAAGGGCTCCCTTAGATTCCGAGCTGTCCGGTACTGTTTCTCCGCATCTGTGAAAACCTGACCAGTGAGGCTATTCTTCAGTTCCATTGTAGCCAACGGCAACCCGTTGAGGAACAGGGTCATATCCAGCGAGTTCTCGTTTCGCTCTGAATACTTCAATTGCCGAATTAGGGAGAATCGGTTCTGATCGTAGAGCCGTTTATGGGTGGGATTCATACCGCTTGACGGACGGAAGTAGGTCAGTTTAAAATCACAACCCCTATCTTTAACGCCTTTCCGCAGCACGTCCAGCACCCCTCGACTCGCAATCTGTTTGCTCACGCGGTCAAGGAGTTTCTGAGATGTATCTCCGCCAGGCTGTCGTTCCAGTCTCTGATACACTTCTGGTTGCGTGTCCTGAATAAACTGCAGCGTCTCATCGGGTATCAGACAGAGGGATTTATCATAATGGGAAGATTGTAAAGACCGGTAGTCCGACTGATTCAGGTGTTCTTCGATGTGATCTTCAAAATTCTGTTCTGTATACTTCGGCATACTCTAAACCTCGTTTCGGACATCAATTTTGCCGGTCACTGCTTCGGAGATGAGGGATTGACGGTATTCTTTGAGGAGTTCGATCTTTCGCTGCTCTGTTGCTATCAGTTCGTCAATCTGTTCGGTTTTGCTATCAAGGAAGTTGGCGATTTGAGCTTGTTCAGAAACTGGTGGGACAACGCAAGTGAGGTTAGAGACCTCATCTACCGTAACTGCATCATAGGTGCTTCCAGTTGCTACAGTATGCAGTTCAGCACGGACAACTTCAAGTAAATACTTAGCGTAACGTTGTTCAAGTTGATTCGTTCGCGGACGTATTGCACATAGACCGCGACCAATCCCGTATTCTTGATTTGCGATGTTGATTGCTCCTACAGGTGCGCGGACTGATAGTAAAATATCACCAGGGTCCGCGTATTTCCTGGCAGTTGGACAATAGATTTTCGGTGTCGGATGATGCAAACCAAACTCAGCGTTGCCCTGAAGGAAAGGTGTTCCAACTTGATCACTGTTGTATTCTTCAGAAGGTGGCGATTGCCCCATATTTAAGTTTGCAACATACTTCAAGCGTTTTATTTTCCAATGCGCTGGTACCTCTCCAATCCACTCTACGTCCGACGGTTTCATATCTACATTCGGGTCAAGTCCCTTTGTCACAACCTGATTTATCAGTGCGGCGCGTTGTTCCTGCAGTAGTTCTGTCTTTCGTTCTTTGATGCGGATGAGTTCGTCGATCTGTCCGGTCTTGCGGTCAAGGAAGTTGGCGATTTGAGCTTGTTCCCGCTTGGGAGGAAAGATTGTGTAGATATTTTTGAAGTCCTTTGGATATAGACAATACTGATCTTTGCAGCCTCCATAGGAAAACCGAAGTGATTGGGTCATATAAAGCGGAGTTCGATACAAATACTCAAAGAATTCTGGAATTAAACCTCGTATCGGTTGGCATACAACGTATGCGGTACTTACTCTGCCTTCTGCTGGAGCAACTCCAACCGCGCCCTGCCACATGCGCATTTTGTTATAAACCAAGTCTCCTCTGCAAATACGTTTACCGTTTTCCGTTTTGCTAGAAGATCTGACGATTTGATCAGAACTGTATTCTTGAGGGATAACCCCTGACTGTTGAGTTACTGAAAAAGGTAGAAGATGGGGGTATCCTCTATCACTACGGTCTGAAAATATAGCAAAGTTTCTAAGAACCTGCCAATGCTTAGGAATTTTGCCAATCCCTTCTATTTTGCTGTCTCGGTATTCAGGATAGGATTTCATAGATCTAAAATCTCAAGCATCAATTTGTCAGTTTCCTTTTCTATACTGACAATTTCCTGGGTGATTTCCTTCAGGGACCGCAGCTGTGTGTCCTGATAGAAATACTTGTTGAAGTTGATTTCGTAACCCACTTTATCTTTTTTTCTGTCCATCCAACTGTCCGGTAGGTACGGTTTCACTTCTCGTTGGTAGTAATCTTCAATGTTCTCTGTGAGCGGAACGCGCTCATGGTCTCGCAGCGTGGAATCCGGTTTCGGATTCCCCTTCTTGTCCGTGACGATGTCCCCTGTCTCCTCGTCAATGAGCGGTCTCTCAACCGTTACCTTCGTATAGCCGAAAAAGTCATTTGGATAGATTTTGGAATGATCGGTGTCTTCAAAGTTGGTGTAAAATTCTATCAATTGGTGCACATGCTGATCTCCGATCTGTCTCCTTTTTTCACCGAGTCCTCTCCCCATAGGTTCCCAGAAATCTACTGCATTAATAAGCTGAATTTTGCCCTTTCTTTTTTCTGACTTGTTGTTAGTTAAAATCCAAAGAAAGGTCGGGATTCCCGTATTGAAAAATATAAATTCGGGTAATGCAACAATACATTCTAGCCAGTCATTTTTAATAATCCAACGTCGAATCTCACTCTCACCGCTACCGGCATCCCCGTTAGATAATGGCGCATTGTTAAAGACGATTCCAATTCGACTCCCGCGCTCCTCCATCTTGGAGAGCATATGTTGCAGGAACAGCAATGATCCATCGGAAGTGCGAGGCGTACCCACTGAGAATCTACCAGTGGGGTTCTCTGCTTCCGTCTTTACAAATTGTTCTTCAGACTTCCAACTCACGCCGAAAGGCGGATTTGTAATCATATAATCGAAGTGTTGCCCTTGAAAGCGGTCCTCGGAGAGACTGGATCCCTGTCGAATATTGTCGGGGTCCTCTCCGGTAATGAGCATATCCGACTTGCAGATTGCGTAGGTTTGTTCGTTCAGTTGCTGACCTAACAGCCGAATATCAGCATTCGGATTAATCTGCTCGCGGAAGTACTCCTTCCCAACGGTCAACATACCGCCTGTTCCACAACAGGGGTCAAAGATGCTGCGGATAACCCCCTGCCCGCGTAGATCCTCGCGGTGTTCCGCAAGCAGTAGTGAGACCAATAACCGCACGACATCCCGCGGCGTGTAGTGTTCCCCACTCGTTTCGTTGGACATTTCTGAAAATCGGCGAAGTAATTCCTCAAAGATCAGTCCCATCGTGTGATTGTCCACTTGATCCGGGTGTAGATCAACTTCGGTAAACTTTTTGCAGAAGATGAACAATCGGTTTCTATTGTCCAAACGCTTGATAAACCTATCAAGATCGAAATTTTCAATGATGTCGCGCACGTTCTTACTGAATCCTCCAAGATAGTTCTCGAAATTAAGATAGATATTGTTTGGGTCCTCTTCCAGTCGAGATAGGTCGTATTTGGAGATGTTATAGAAACTGGTGTTTATCGTTCTCAGAATAATCGATGGTAGTGCTTCTTCAGATACTTGATCTTTGAATTGATCGTAGGTATTAATGGCTTTCTCTTTTCGGCCATCCTCATCTAAGACACAGTCCAACCGGCGCAGCACTAGAAATGGGAGGGTAATGTCGCCGTATTCGTGTTCCTTGAATGGTCCTCTGAGCACATCATTCGCTACATTCCAAACCAAATTTGCTAATTCTTGATAATTTGCCATGCGCTTCCTTCGCTTTGTAATACTATTTCTGAATAGGTCAAATAATAACAGGTTTGAAGAAAAAAATCAAACCAAAACATCAAATGGACAGCGGCATTCAGTTATCAATATATTGGCCGATTGTTTCCATCAGCAGTCGGAAACTATCAGAGAAATAGTTGTTAGATCTGTCAGATGGAACGGATGAAAAACGGAATAAAACCAAGTTATCACTTGGTTTTCGGGTGGTTTCTATCAAGGATTTTTTCGGAGGGAATTATGAAATTTCACATCTTGGAGATATGCGTGAAATTGCCTTTTTATGAGAATTTTTAGGTTTTAAGAAATATAGGTTAAGTATAATCCCATCGCCAACAGAGACTGCCATCTTTTCGGGTTGTAAGTACCTTTCGCTTTTGGTTACCGAACAATCCGCCTATAGCATGCTGCCCGTAAACCCCCGCCATTTCTTGCGTGTCATACTGAACTGGACCATCAGACATAATTACAAACTGTGGAACACAATAATCAAAAACTTCACGGCAATAACCACTTTCTCGACCATGATGTGAAGCAACAAAAACGTCAACTCCTCTGAGCAATCGGCAAACATCAGAGTTCTTGAGAAGTTCAAGCCAACCTGCCCGTTCAAGGTCTCCAGGAAGGAGAAAAGAAACACCACCAATATTCAAAAAAACGAGCAAACTTAGGTTATTGGTATCTTCAAACAAGGGATAAGCATTGTAAAATGTCTGCACCTGGATGCCAGTAGATTGAAATTGCCCTATAAGGACCTCTCCTGTGTAATTGTCAATCATTTCGAGTAGAACCTGCATAGCATTACTGATCGGATAGGTTTTCATATTACGGAGTTGATCGGAATTAACGCTGCGATTGCGAGTGATCGTCTCTATCTCAAAACACCGTCTCAACACTGGTAAATCTGCAATGTGATCCTCATCGTAGTTTGTCACAAAGAGTTGACGGATAACCCTTATACCTTGCCTCCAAAGATGTTCAGAGGGGCAGCACGTCGATGAATAACCACAGTCAAAGAGAAGAACACTATTATCTTCCGCTATCGCGTAAGCGGCAAATCCGTGTTCTACATTTAGAATCTCAAATTTCATGGAATTAAATTCTCCGTAATAGAACCAACATACCATGCTTGGAAAGTGGTATTGTAGGAAGTGAGCGGATTTACTCGCTTGGCGAAGTTTTTGTGTGTCACGTACAGCACCATTGGTTTTGAACTTGCATCAACAATCATACAATTTGCCTGATTATTGGTGACAATAGAGAGTCCGCGATTATACCATGGGGAATAGGCTAGATTTTTTGAACTGGCAATTCCAAAGAAAGTCAAGGTGGGTTTGAGAACATTAAGGAACTCATATGAACGGTTAGAATCCCTACCATGATGAGGTGCAATTAGCAAATCAATATTGTCTACATCTTCTTTATGATTTTCAAGAATGTGTGTCCATGTATCATCGTGTGAATCACCGCTGAAAATAATGCGGTTATTTCCTGTCCGATAAAGGAGGACATAGGAGCTATCATTGTAATCTTGAGATTGATTTGCGGAATCTATGAGTTCCTGAGTTGGTGCCAAAATATAAAGACCATCGCCACCAGAAGAACCGTCGTCTGCGATGTTCCAATATTGTCCTTTCTCGTTATCTAACAATGCTAATCTTTTTGGGGAATTGTTTGGTTTTGTATCTCTTAGGTTTTTATAAAACTTCCAATCATCCTCGTTATAGGGTGAATCTTCCCATGATGAATCATCTATCTCTTTTGTGTTATCTGTATCCCAAAAATTAAGTGGACTGAACTTATCAAACAAAACTTTGATTCCATCCATGTGATCCATGTCTGGGTGAGTCTGGATGTACCGAAAAATACTACTGATACCATGCTCTTGCAAGTAACTGATAGGATTAACCGGATATTTTTTCTGCTGGAAGTTCCCACTGATACCTCTTTCAAGTTTTGCCGCCTCCGTAAGTGATTTCTCAACCAGTTCGTCCGTTGGTTTAGCATTACAGACATCAATTACCGTAACGCGCTCCGAGTTGTGTTTAATAACTGAACAGTCACCTAATTTAACGTTTAGGAAGTGAATTGTCGCCATCTTCTACCTCTAAATCTAAGCATGCTTCCAATAGAAAGCGAGCGTAACGGTCAGCAGTGAGTTTAACTGCTTTCTCTGTAAAACATAGTAACCAAACCAGAATCAGTCCAAGATTGATGAAGCACGGGACAATCGCTGAAACAGATTGTTTCCCTTGCTTCCAATCGTAAACTGCTATTACAGAAATAAAGAAAAACAAAACTGTGATTACCAACCCTATAGGTTTCAAGGCAAATATGTTTCGTCGAAACCCATAATCCCTTAGTTCTTGAAAGACCCGTGGAAAGCGTTTTCTATCGCGGGTTCGGCGGCGAAGCTCATCAACACAAGATTCGTACGAGTCATCTGCCTCTTGTGGATTCTGATCTTGTTCCTCTTGAGAGGGCACGTGAAGTCCAACACAGCGAAGCTTAGTGTGGATTCGCTCACGAGTGTTTGAGTTGAATTCACTGTTGCCATGCCTGAGAAAGCGGGTTGTTGGAGCCCCTTCCCACTTATCCCACAAAGCACTTTGACACCTTTTGCCAAAGTCCCCTCCTATTTGCCGGCATAAATAAGAAAGAGGTAACAAAACGATAGCTGACACTCCTCCAAATTTCCAATCGAATCCTTCAGGTAAAATAAGAAACATAACTGAAACGATCGGTATGACAGTTATGTAAACAGGGAAAGCTCTGGCGTAGGTTTCATAAGAATCGTGTTTCATCAGTTGCTAACCTTCATCAAAATCAGTTTTTTGATATCTGTGACGTTCCAAGTGAGTAACCACAGCGGAATTCATTAACATTGACAGTTTCAAAAGCGCTATGCCAAGCCCCAAAAGGTGGAAAAACACGCTAAACCTCACATGGGTAGAGGTTATGTGCACCTGTGATTGATGAGAGTTTACCGAGCAAATCAAAGGTGGGTTAAACGGCTGTTTTTCGCGCTGCCTATCACGTAGCAATTTGTCTGGCCATATACAATAAGTTTTCCTAACAAGGTCGCTTAGGGTTAGTCTTCCTCTTGTTCTTCTGGATAAGTGAGTGCTTGGGCGGTTACCCAACTTCGTGAAGGCGCATTTTGTGATGTACATAGATTCTTCCCTTCGGTCGAAAAAACATTTGCTCCACGGTGAATACAAGCTCGTATGACAGCCTTACGTGGATGATCTTCATCATCTTTTGACGCGCTTATGATGGCAGCGAACGATCCAGTCCCTTTTTGAGGTTTTTTGGATTCTGGCAAGACTTCACCTAACCAACGGTTAAAAATTTCCGTTGATACGTTCCGTCGTGATCCGTGATGAGGAACCTGAAAATGGTCAATACCCGGTAGGGTTAGCCCAGCCCATGGCGCATAGTCCGCAGCCTCGGTAAGGGCATCGCGGCCCGCATCGGCAGTGAGTAATATCTTTTGACTACATAAATTGGCATATTGGATCACACTCATATTATTCTCGGCACTTGTCTCTTCCGATGAAAACGACTCCTCACCCCAAGCAGCCTGTAAGGAATCTGCCTTCGCAAGGGAGGCTTGAATACTTTCTCGTGTTGCTTGCGGGGTCTTTTCAGATTCAACTATGAGATCAAGGTATCTCTCTTTTGTAGGTGCCAAAACAGTAAAATCACCTATTTTTTTAGCTTGGAAAGGTTCATAAATCGGTATGTCTTCTTCCTCAGCAATTTCCTCCAGCGCGGTGACATTTGGGTAAATCTCTTTTAGACGTTTTTTCAAATTTTCCTTGTTTTTAAAGCGAGCAAATCTATCAATCAATTCGTCAACATAATCCCATGGGCGTAGCATCCAGAGTTCTGATACCTCAAAATTTTCGAGAACTGTACGCAAACCGCCTGCATGGTCACCATCCGGATGACTGACAATCACAGCATCAATCGTGTCAGGTTCGTCATAATACTGATTGATATGTTCAACAATTTTATCTCCAGTTTTTTGAAATCCTCCATCGGTGACGTGGATTCGTGTTTCAGTACCAATCTTATACCGCAGGGGTATAGCATCTCCACTGTCTTTCGCCTCTATGTCAAGGAAATCAATTTCAAAATAATCAGACATAATCTATCTTTCCTCCTTTTCCAGCACAGTCTCTATGCGCTGGACGACGTATTTGGTTTGTTTTCTATAAGAGAACAAGAACAGGATCAAAAGTCCTATTAAAAGGGACATATCCCTTGTATCAGTGTTCCATGATAGGAATTCTTCTATCCCATCATAAATTTTGAGTAAAATAAGTGCTATAGGAAGTGAACAGAGCGTTCGATACATATTGTTCTGCTCTGAAAAGAGGTCAACCTTTGGGTCCAACTCTGAAGCTTTCACGTAGTCTTTATAGTCTGCAAACTTGACAAATTTGATCCATTTCAGAAACGGCTCCACAGTCAACGATCCGATTCTGCTAATAATCAACCCTATAAAATAATAGAGAAACAATCCTATCAGAAAATTTTCGTGGACGAGTGAATACGTAGTTATTTTCTCACCCAATCCTGCGAATAAGGCACCGGGCAAGAGACAGTTAAAGATATTATATGCAGAAAATCTGTCAAAAACCTCTTTCATGGGTTTGCCCTCCAATGCGGTTTTCTCCTTTCGTAATGACTAAATATCCCTATGGGTTAAGTATAACATACGACCAGTCACACAAACCTGTGACTGATGGAAAAAAATCTCGAAAAAATATCGCTCAATCTCATTTTTGTTAAAATATTTGGAAAAGCACTTGGCGGCTCTTGGGTTAAATGTTATAATATTATTGTGCAGGACTGAACCCTCACTCGGTGGTGGATGTAGGTTCTGCTTTTTTGTTTCGTGTTTCATTGGTGTACAACTTTACCATCTTCCGAACTGTCTGCACGATCCATTTTTGCAGTGCTTTCGGTTTAACAACTGTCGCTTCATCCCCCCAACTGAGAATCCACCACCCGATTTCAAGCCAACCTGCAACTGTGACTTCAAAACGGATCACGCCATTATCTAACTCCTCTATTTGCTGTGTCGGATGCCAATTCACTTCCCGGATTAACGGAGCGATGCGCGGTGCAAATAGGATAACGACATGAGTCTCCGGTCCAAGCATGATATCCCAACTTTTCTCAAGATGCTTTTGGACAGAGAAATCTTCAGGAATCGTGTAGCTGAGTTCCGTGGTTTTCAGGGAATCAATGCGATTGATGCGAAAAGTCCGGATTTGGTCGTATGTTTCGGAGTGACCGATCACATACCATGCGTGTTTGCGAAAAAGCACTGTGTATGGCGCGAGTCGATGATTCGTCTTCTGTCCACTGCTAAAAGAATTGTATGTTATACGGACGCGTCGTCGTTCTCGAATCGCTTGGTATAGGTCCTCCTTATACGGCTGGTTTTCTTCCATTTCGCTCATCTGTTGATCCGGGACTTCAATTCGCGGGGAAATCTGATTTAAGGTATCGTTTACCTGTTTCGGCAAAGCAGAAGTGATCTTATTGATGGCACCGTCGAGGACTTCAACCGCTTGTTTTCCTTCCGCTGCTCGGTAAAAACTCGCGGCTGTGACAAGCGCGAGTGCCTCTTTAAAGTCAAGGTTGAGTGGCGGGAGAAAAAAATCGGATAGCATCTCATATCCATGTTTACCATACGGCGCAATTCTGATTTCCATTTCACGTAATACGTTAATATCGCGCTGGATGGTCGTTTTATTGACTTCAAATCGCTCTGCTAATCGAGGGCGTGTCCATTTACGGGGTTCGCTATGAATGAGTTCGGCAACTTTGATGATGCGTGCCATCTGATATGTTCGGTACATAATGTCCCTCATAGATGAAAATAAAGCGGTTAAAAGATATTTGGCTGGAAGAGTGGAAGATTGGAAGGATACGGAAGTGACTTTTTTGTATCCCTTGCTCGTTCCACCTTTCGATAAAAACTCCTTGACCTCACGCACAAAAAAGTATATACTTTATGATGACACCAGAAGTAAAGTCGCAGCCGAAAACTATTGCGTATGCTGAGCTGCCTCCTGGCCGGCCAGGGGGATAGGTTGCCCACCCACTTGTAACGGTGGTTTTCTGTCGAATACCAGAAGTAAAGTCGCAGCCGAAGACTGTTGCGTATGCCGAGCTGCCTGCTGACCGGTTGGCAGGATAGGTTGCCCACCCCGCACAGGGGGGGTTTTCTTTGCAATCACTAACAAGCGGAAGCACTATTCAGCTTGTTCGGGCGGGGCTACCATGTCCCGCCCTATTACATATACACTGTAGCAGGACGAGGTCCTGAAATAGGACTTATCCACAAACTACTACACCTCCAAATCTCCAGAGTAGATCTCGTACATCCGATTCACAATTTCCTGAGATTCCGCCCGGAATTCGGGTGGGTCCAAAACCTCCACCGCATCGCCGAGACTCAACACCCAAAATATGAAGCCTTCTTTCGGGACCTCATACCGAACAATCACAGCCCCATCTGGACACTGTTCTATAATTTCTTGTGAGCGGTGCCGTTCTTTCTCCGTAACGAGATACGCCTTGTGCGCTGCAATTTTGAGCGTCACACAGATCGGTTCACCGCTAAAGAGCTCCCACCGAGATGCCAAATCCTCGGACAACGAAAAATCTGCTGGCGGCTCAAATGTTTCCTCTGTTAATTCAATTCTCTGAAAGCGGAGAATTTTGAAGGTGAGCGACGCGTGTTCTGATAAATTAGAGCGCGCCTCAAGATACCAATCATCTTTACGGAAAAAGATGGCATACGGATGGAGCAGGTGTTCAATAGACTCCGTTTTCCCACCCGACAGATAACTTGCCCGCACTGCTTTTCGAGTTAGAAGTGCCTTCTCCAGTATGTCAAAGTATGCATCACTCTCAGTGTGGAAGCCATCTGATTTAAGCTGGATCGAGACGCTGTTGCTTTGGAGATAGTCCGCTTCTGCTTCATGAAGCGTGTCTGCTTCCTTTTCTTCAAGTGTCTTTTCAATGTACTTCGCGAGCGACGGGTGCAATCTTTCCAAAACGCTTTTGAGAGAGTTGGAAAAACGCGGCTGCTTTGCCAGGGGTGAAGCCTCAATCACCAATTTCAGATTCCGAGCCTCTGCCTTTGTAATACGAGGGGAAGGCATCTTGCGTTGCCCACGAATCCTATAGAAGCCCTGCCTTTTTTCTACATTGTAGTACTCTTCCAGAATCTTCAGATCACTATAGATACGGCTTTTATCAACATCGTACAATCTCGCTAACATAGCAACCTTCATGCCTGAAGATCTTTCCAGCGTCCCGACTAAATCCAGGATACGCTGTACCTGTTTTCTGCCATCGCTATAGCCCATGCTTTTCTCCTTATGAATCACCGTAAGAACAACGGTTCTAACCAAATCGAAACAAACAATTCTGATATTTCTCAAAACATTGTTTGTGTCAATAGTTATAACGTGAACGTGAAAAAAGTATTAGAAGTCAGAATAGGGGCAAATTGGTCAAAATAAGGAACAATTTTAGCGATTAAACCCCCTAAATCCCCCTTATCAGGGGGACTTTAAGAGCAAATGTGTCCATCCTAAGTATTTATCAAACTCACGTTAGTTATAGGTATTCTTGTGGGTTTAGTTCACGAAAATGCGTGCTGATGATAGATAATATCTGTCTTTCACCGGAAAACTGAAATTTTATCTGGAGGGACTGTTTTTGTCAAAGCAGTCGCGATTTGGAGATCGCTTCTACAGGGGAGAGGACAATTGCTCACAATAGGCTTGATAGATCGGTATATCATTTCAGTTTGAGTTGACGGAGGACTGCGTATCTATGTCCTCTAAGCTTTGTGCGGTCATGGCTTGCTCTAAGAGCGTATCAAGGCGTGTTAGGTTGTGGATACTGCGGATTTCACGTGAAAGCGTTTCAGGCACGTGCTGAAATTGGAGCTGGAGGAGTTTGAGGACTGCGTCTTGTTTACCTTCTGCTCTGCCTTCTTCTCTGCCTTCTGCTTTACCTTCTACTTTACCCTCTGCCTTGCCTTGTTCTATGAGAAATTCGGCTGTTGTCTGTGCCATCGTTTCTAACGCCTTTATCAATCGTTTCAGTTTGCGTTGACGGAGGACTGCGTATCTATGTCCTCTAAACTTTGTGCTGTCATGGCTTGTTCCAAGAGCGTGTCGAGGCGTGATAAGTTGTGGATGTTGCTAATTTCACGCGAAAGCACTTCTGGCACGTTCTGAAATCGGTGCTGCAGAAGTTTGAGGACGGCGTCCCGTTTACCTTTCGCTTCGCCTTGTTCAATACCTTGTTCTATGAGAAATTCGGCTGTTGTTTGTGCCATCGTGTTTAACTCCTTAGGGTCTTGAATGTGTTGTCTGATAATATCTACTAACGCATCGCGTTCGTCAACGGAACGCCGGTGGAATATCAACTGCACAAAATACCGGAGTGCCTCCGCAATTTGCGGGGCGAAATCCTCATCTATTGATGCTAAATGCGACACCGCATCTGTCAATGCTTCACTTATCTCTGTCTCGTCCGAGTGCTCCTTTTGAAGCACACGTAGCAACCAACCTAACGGATGTCCGGATTGCGTCAACACTTCTGTTTCGGTCTCCTTGACTCCTAAAAACAGCGTGTCAAAACTCGGTACGAAACGCTCCAAGATTTCAGGAACATCCATGATCGCTGTTAGGGACACTGGCGGGGTCCACGGACGATCACCTGTATAAAACAGGATCGGTAGGATCGGCTGTAAACGTCTTTCATTTTCAGGAAGCTTCTCCGTTTCCCATTCCCGCCGTTGCGACTCCCAGATTTGTACCATGTAGGACAATAACCGAAACCCCATCGTTTTATCCACTGTGGATTGGTGTTCAATGAGGATATAGATGAACAGTGCATCGGTATCTGTGGCTTCTTGAAACGGGACACTCAGTAGCACATCTGACTCGCGTTCTTGCAGTGCTTTAGAGATAAAACTCCTTTTCTCGTATGTAATTCGGCTGAAGTCGAGGAACGCCTCGATGTCGGGTGCGATAATTTGGACTAACCCGCGCACATATTCCCTGTCTTGAAGCAAGCGTCTGAGGCTACGGTCGGGGAAGTGTTCTATCTGCGTATCTTGTGTTTCGGACATAGATGTCTATAGTTTCGAAGTGTCGAAAAAACGTTTTGTAAAGTATAGCATAGAAATAGCAAAAAAATCAACGACAGATTTATCGCACACCAGAGCCATTCAATTTTCAAATTGTCTGAATCGCGGATTATCGCGGAGGACGCGGAGGACGCGGATTTTCGTGTTTAGACACGCCAAAATCATAAGGTAATTTAGCTGTTTTCCAAAGAATTGAATGGTTCTGCATCGTACGCTGACTCAGAAAACCAAAAATAGGGACTAAACCTCGTTTCGGACATCGATCTTGCCGGTCACTGCTTCGGAGATGAGGGATTGACGGTATTCTTTGAGGAGTTGGATTTTTCGCTAGCAAAAACCCTCCTCTGGGGTGGGGAAAGTGTCTAAAACACTGTGTTGAAACGCTCAAAACTTGTTAGTAGCAACTTGGGTTATAAATAAGAAGGAAGCCCCAGAGCGGCGACATCCGATAGTAAGAACGCTTATTTTGTCCAGAAAAATTACATACAAGATTTGCGTTTCAATTGCTCGCTGAACGCCACGGCCTAAACTTCTATCATTAGTTTCTCAAGTCGCGGACGAAATACCGCATATAATTTTTCAAGCATATCAACCAACCATTCGTGTTGATTATGCCAATCTTTCTCATCGGTAGGATCTGCGTCTGGATTTCTGAAAGCCACGCGTTTCTCAGATTTTGTTTTTGCCCACCATTCCAATTTGTCCCCAAAGTCTTTCTCAATTGCTTCTTCCGGCACCCTTAAAGCGTAGAAGTGACCTGTTGCATTTGCACCCCTTATGACCAACGAAGCACTGATTTCCTTATGTTTAATCGTCTGCCTTGCTCGTAAAGAAAAACCTCTTATTCCAATCTGCAAATCTTGGTAATGAGATGCATTAGCCGCTGGCCGTTGTAGCCAACTGTCTCGTCGGTCTAAATGCTCACGCAGTCCTGTCCAGTATTTCATATTCTGTAGTTGTCTTTCAGTTATAACGTGTTCAGATGCCATTTTACGTGAAGTCCGTAATTTGGCACGTGACACTGCATTGGACACCGTTTTTGTCGGTGGCAGATTAATGAGAGGCTCCCCTCCAAAAGCGGTGAAAATTGAACTAAAGATATGAAAAGGGAGCATGGATCCATTGTTTACAGCGTCTGAAAGAAACCCAGGATCAATGTCAGCTTGTTCTGAGACGCTAAGAATCCCACCTTGTGCCTCTATTACATTCTTTATTCCCTTGAGAAAAAAAGCCTTGTCGCCATCATCTAAATACTCTTCAAGGGAAACTTCAAGATAACCGATAACATCTTCTGGATCAGAAAGACGTTCCATTAAAATTTCATGCCACGTTCTAAATCGTTCCATCACTATATCCCTTATCTCAGATTGAAGCCAACCATTCCGTGAAGGGCTCTCTTCCACTTGAAGTACTGTACGCGTCTACCACCAGGTTGCGTGTATCATTCATCCATCATCTCCATACTCAAGATCCTCCGCTGAGCGCGTCCCTTCAACTTGAATTTTAACACATTGTATGTTCCAATACCAGTTAAGTTGAGATTCAATCAAGACCATTTGGTTTTAAGAAATTATTGGGTTTCACGTCTTTTTTTAAGGATCCGGTTCGGTTAGGAAACCGAACCTACCGGGCCTGGAGCGGAGGCGGTTATTTTTTTAAAATTGACACCTAAGGTTACACACTTTTGGTGCCCAAGTCAGGATTGCGCTCAGCCTCTCCTTCGGACGCTTCAGGAAATGTGACGCGCCCATATATTTCCTGCAAAGGTAATTCGCACTGAAGAGAAGTTAGCGGAAGGTGCTGCGCAAGTTCTTGAAAGAAAGTGTAACTCCATTCATCACGCTTTCGCAGAAAACGTTCAACGTTCACGCGATCTTGTGAAATAAGGATATATTCTTTCAAAGAATCGAGCTGTCGGTAGCTCGAGAACTTTTCACCCCTGTCATAGCCCTCGGTACTCGGAGAAAGTACCTCTACAATAACAATCGGGTTCAGGAGTGTGTCAAAAACATTGTCTTCAAAACGCGGTTCATCACAAACGACACCTACATCAGGATAAAAGTAGGATTTTGCTGAAGGGATACCGACACGCATTTCATTCGCAAAAACGACACAACTGCTTTCTATCAAGTGATTGTGAAGTTGAACAAAGATATTCCCTTTAATAAGATTATGTGTAAAACTTGCGCCGGACATAGCGATAACTTTACCTTGGATGTATTCGTTTCTGACTGTGTTCGCGTCAGGTTTTGCTTTACGTTCTAAAGTGATATATTCTTCTGGACTGAGGTATGTTTGGACAGCACTTATCGCCATAATTTCCTCCGTTTATCTCTGGAAATATTGAAACGAATGGATCCCATTAAAGTAAGAACAATTTACCTTCAGGCATTTTGCGCAGGATAGTAGATATTATGCCACATTATACCACATTTTCTACTTTTTACCAAGCAAATTATGGATTTGTTCAGGCAATTAATAGCACCTCATAAACCCAACACCTCATTCAGCAAGCCTTCGCTTTTCCGCTCCAGTTCCAGCATTTCATCGGCAATCTCCTTCAGCGACCGTAAGGGTGTGTACTGGTAGAAATACCGATTGAAGTTGATTTCGTAGCCGATCTTATCCCTCTCTCTGTCGATCCAACTATCAGGGACGTGCGGTTTCACTTCTCGATGGTAGTATTCATCAATATCCTCATAGTTCGGGTCATCTTTCAATCGGGATAGGTCGTATTGGGAAGTGTTGTAGAAGCTGGTGTTTATCGCTCTCAGGATAATCGGCGGTAGCATTTCGTCGGACACTTTGTCCTTAAATTCGTTGTAGGTATTGATGGCTATCTCTTTTCGTCCGTCCTCATCTAAGATGCAGTCCAATCGGCGCAGCACGAGGAATGGGAGGGTGATGTCGCCGTATTCGTGTGGTTTGAAAAGTCCTCTGAGCACATCGTCCGCTACATTCCAAACCAGATTTGCCAGTTCTTGGTAATTTGCCATGTGTTTCCTTTTCTTTTTAACATTGTTTCCGAATGGTTGAAAATTAATAACAAGTTTTGAGAAAAAAATCAAGCCAAAACATCAAACGTATCAGGACGATTTATGGTAAATTTTAGAATTACCTATACACTCTTAATGCAAAGTCAACCCCTAAAGAATCAGAATCAACGGTATGAATGCCTTATGGGCATTCACCGGGTATGAATGCCTTATGGGCATTCCCCGCCCCTTATCAGAGGGACTTTGAAGACTTTGAAAAGGACAGGGTTATTGATAAATATCAACTTATTTCTTTCCTTCACCATAGTTTTAGATAAATTACCGGATTTTCTCAATTTTTGAATCTTCTTTTTCAAGTCCGGTGCGGTTCCAAACCGCACCTGCGGGGCCTGGGGTGTCCAAAATTGGACAAAAAACCGAGAACTAAATCGTCTTGTAGCATTGACGAAAAGTGCTTTCTTGCGTATAATAGAAACAATATGACACAAGGCATCTTTATTACAGGCACAGGCACGGAAATCGGGAAAACGGTGATTGCTGGGGGGTTTGCGGCATCGCTTAAACAGGCAGGCACAGACGTGGGTGTGATGAAACCGATCAGCACAGGCGATACCGCTGATGCCGCGTTCCTCAAACATGCAGCGCAGGTTGATGATGAACTCTCCCTGATTAACCCAATCTACCTCCGCAACCCGTTGGCACCCTCTGTCGCAGCACGGATAGAAGATAGAGAGATCGACCTGTCACACATTGAGGACGCCTTCGCAGAATTGCGACAGAGACACGATTTCTTGATAGTAGAGGGTGTCGGTGGCATCGCCGTCCCGATCCGAGACGATTTGCTTGTGGTCCATCTCATCAATCAGTTACAACTCCCTATACTCATCGTCGCCACTGCCGGTTTAGGCACCTTAAACCACACACTCTTAACCGTCAGGTTCGCACAACAGTTTAACATCCAAATCGCTGGTGTTGTCCTCAACGGACTCCTTCCAGAAAGCGCAGGACTCGCCGAAGCAACGAATCCAGTCGAAATCGAGAAGTTGACAGGCGTGCCTGTCATCGGTGTGGTTCCTTATGAAAAACAACTCAACACACCGTCCCCGGATTTAAAGTTTCTGGCAGAATTTACGAACCAGCACATCGCATGGAGGAAATTAGAAATATCTTAATATGGATACCGCAATTGTTCTCGCCGCAGGATTAGGACGTAAGGTATGGCCCTATGGTGAATTTCGACAGAAATGCACCATCCCGATCGCCAATAAGCCGATAGTGCGCCGAGTTGTTGAGACATTGGTCGAGGCAGGATGCCAGCGCATCATCGTTGTCGTGGGGCATCACGCGCAACAGGTGCGCGGCGCACTCGCCGATATACCCAACGTCGTTTTTGTCACACAACACTCGCTTGACGGCACCGTAAGTGCTGTGCTAACAGCACGCGAACATCTCGAAGATCAACCTTATCTCGTCGTTTACGGCGACACTGTAACCACCGCTGATAATCTCCGTAACTTTATTGAAGAATTCCGATCGCATAACGTAGAAGCCGCAGCACTCGTGCAAGCCCTTGGTAATGAAGACGCAAGCGACTGGCTTTGTGCGGGTATCGGGACAGAGGCACTCGAAAACGGGAGTCTCTCAAAAATTAACGGGATCGAGGGGCATCCGCGCGGCGGTTCACATCGGCTTTGTGGTGTATACGCTTTTAAAAGCAGCGCGACACCCTACCTCTTAAGAAACCCCGGCATCGTTACACGTGTCCCTGTAGGCGGGATGCCGCCACCTGAATCCGAGATTGCACAATCTGTGCAACTCATGGTGGATGACGGAAGGACTGTATTAGCAGTCCAGACAGAAGACTTCTTCGTCGATGTCGATAAGCCGTGGCACGTGTTGGAAGCCAACAATCGGTTCGTTGATTCCCTCGCAAAACAGGTTACGGAAGACCACATCGCGGAGGGTGCGAAAATCTCGGATGCTGCGGAAATCAATGGACACGTTGTGCTCGGAAAAAATAGCGTGATTGGCCCCCGCGTTGTCGTTAACGGCACACTGATCGCAGGTGCGAATAATAATATCACGAACGGGGCGATTTTACACGGACGTATCCTCGTCGGAGACCACTGTAGAATCAGCGATTATTGCGATGTCAGCAGTAGTGCGATCGGGAACCGGTGTATCATTGGACACGGTGCCGAGATGGCAGGCGTGCTGTTTGATAAAGTCTATCTCTATCACTATTGTGAAATGTCCGGCGTTTTCGGATGTGCTACCGACATCGGTGCAGCGACGGTCTGTGGAACGCTCCGATTTGATGATGGCGATACCCCGATACAGGTAGAAGGACGTTATGAAGTACCGCCTTACGGGTCAAATGCGACTTACATGGGAGACTACTGTCGGACTGGCGTGAACGCCATCATTATGCCCGGCAGGCGGATCGGTGCCTATAGTGTCGTCGGACCGGGGGTGATTCTATACGACGATGTACCGAGCAAAACGATGATCATGGCGAAACAGGAACTTATTACGAAACCGTGGGGACCGGAACGTTACGGCTGGTAAATGTTATTTTTAACCGCCTAAATCCCCCTTATCAGGGGGACTTTAAGAGGAGATGCGTAAATCCTAACTAATCAGGGGGACTTTAAGAGGAAGCACGTAAGTCCTAACTAACTTGAAAGGAGTTCTTTGAGTAGATTGGTCAACTCATCATTATCGGCAGCGAGTTCAAAGACGCGTTTAATCTTATCTTCACGTGTTGTTTCGGATTCGGATTCGGGTGTCCCATCTGGAGACCAGAGTACTTCAAGTTGTTTTGGATTGAGTCGATCGTAGGTAACTTTGACGAGTGTGAAGGGATAGTTTTCAGGGATGATGACGATCCAATCAATAGTTTCACCGCGGGCAGAGTATTGCCTATCCACAGTCAACTTTGATTCCTGATGGGGTACATTCTTTTTAACCCATTGCTTACGACCGAGTGTGTCTGTTTCAAAATGACCGACTTCTAACCAATTGCGTCCCGCGCCGTTCGGTTTAGTGGTAACTTCGATGCGTTCCATGACTGGTTCTCCATTCTATGTTTAGATCCTGCGCGAAATTGCGTGGTTAGATACAAATCTTGCACAAGAAATTCTAACACACTGCGCAAAAAAAGTCAAGCACCCTGCATTACACGAAAAAAAGCAGCGCACTATTGCATTTTCTGTTTGAATCCGAGAAAAAAAGTCACAGAAAACCACTAAAAATCTGTTTTTTTCAAAAAATAAATTTGCTTTTTTTCAAAAAAACAAGTATAATTGTAATAGGGAGTGGTATTTTCGCGTGGTACGCGCTAACATTGGTATTTTATTACATAGAGTGAAGGGACAATCTTGACATGCAAGTGGAAATGAGATACGGAACCGGTACTTTACCGATCGAGATTCCGGACAAGAATGTTGCTGGCGTTCTTGAAATTTCGGAAAGCGTTCCGTTGCCGGATGAAGCGGGTGCCGTTCGCGCGGCGATTGCCCAACCGATCGCTTCATCACCGTTAGTTGAACTTGCCAAAGGTCGCGAGTCAGCATGTATTGTAATTTCCGACGTAACCCGTCCTGTCCCGAATAAAGTCATCCTCCCGCCGTTGTTGGAAACACTTGAAAAAGCGGGCATCTCCCGTGAGAACATCACGATTCTCATCGCAACAGGTATCCATCGCCCTAATGAAGGTGAGGAACTGGCGCAAATGGTCGGTCGAGATATAATGGATTCATACCGTATCTTGAACCATTTTTCCCAGAAGCCAGAAAATCACGGGTATTTAGGCGAGACCCGAAACGGAACACCGGTTTACATTGACAAAGCCTACCTCGAATCGGACCTGAAGATTACCACAGGATTGATTGAACCACATCTGATGGCAGGATATTCCGGCGGCAGAAAAGCGATCTGTCCCGGTGTTGCCTCTATTGAGACAATGAAGGTGATGCACGGTCCCGAATTGATGGAACACCCAAAGTCGGCCGTCGGGATCCTCGACGGAAATCCGTTTCACATAGAAGCGACCGAAATCGCCTTGATGGCAGGTGTCGATTTCAATTTGAACGTTGCCATCGATAAGGAACGCCAAATAACAGGGGTCTTCGCAGGCGACATAGTTGAATCTCACCGGGTCGGTGCAGAATGTGTCGAAAAGCAGGCAAAGGTTACGCTCCCCGCGCCAGCGGATGCAGTCGTCGTCTCGTGTGCAGGTTACCCGCTGGACGCAACATTTTACCAAGCAATCAAAGGGCTACTGACGGCTGTCGAGATTGTGAAACAAGGCGGTAGCATCTTGCTTGTTGCGGCTTGCAGCGAAGGCATCGGTAGCAAACCTTTCACTGACCTAATTTTCAAAACCGATGATTTAACAGCATTTGTGCAAGGACTTTACAACCCTGCGAACTTTGTCATCGATCAGTGGCAACTCGAAGAATTGGCAAAGGTTGCTCGGAAAGCGGATATATATTTTTATACCGATGGTATCCCTTACCATCAACGGGCAAAACTGTTTGTGCATCCACTGAAAAGCGCACAGGAGGGTGTTGAAGAAATCTTAACCCGATACGGGGAAGACGTCCAAATCGCTGTGATTCCTGAAGGACCTTACGTCTTGGCACAGTTGGCAGAGGCTTAATACGCGATAGAAGTTGTGATCGAAACATTTAAGCGATTGGCGGAACGCCGTCAGCAACATCTAAAGTTGAGACTGAACAGCAAATGGCAAATCCTATTGTAACCCTCAGAGCGTATAGAGATGGCTTGCATCTGATTATCAAGCCGCGCCTATCTATAGCGGAAGTTGAAGAAGCAATTCAGCAAGAGATCGCCCGCATGAATCGACCTTTAGTAGGAACGTCTGTGCAAATCGTTCTTAAATCTCCAGTTTTAGAAGAGGAAGAGATCTCGCTTTTAAGATCAAAACTTCAGGAGGACTACGATCTCACCGTACGGGGTATTGATGTCGTTGATGATGAATCGGTTTCACCTCCCATTGCTGCCGCGCCAACAACACACGCAATATCGCAAACGACGGATGTCCGTGCGCCGCGAAACAGTGAACTCTCCCGGATTATACCGCACACAATCCGTTCAGGACAAACAGAGGAATTTCCACAAGGCAGTCTTATTATCTACGGCGATGTCAACTCAGGAAGCGAAGTCAAGGCGGGTGGCGACATTGTTGTGCTGGGGACGCTGCGTGGGAATGCTTATGCTGGCATGAATGGTCGGCTATCCGCCGTGATTATCGCGATGGATTTCGCGCCCCTACAACTTCAGATAGGGAACTATACGAGCCGTTCACCAGCGAGTCAGGAATCCCGAGGGTATCCAGAGATCGCCCGCATCGGTGCAGAAGATGTAATTATTGTTGAAAAATTTGTTAAATTTTAACATAGGAGGTTCCGGTTATGGGAAAAGTAATCGTAGTGACATCAGGAAAGGGAGGTGTCGGTAAAACAACCTCTACCGCCAATTTAGGCACAGCACTCGCCCTCCTCGGTAAATCCGTTGTCGTCGTAGATGCAGATGTCGGGCTTCGGAATCTGGATATCGTGATGGGGCTTGAGAGCAGGATTGTCTATACCTCAATGGATGTCATTGAAAAGCAGTGTGAACTCGCGAAAGCCCTCGTTAGAGATCGGCGTGTTGACGGTCTGATGCTACTCGCAGCATCGCAGAAGAATAACAAGGACGACATCCAGCCAGAACAGATGAAAGCGATTTGTGATAAGTTGCGGACGACGCACGATTTCGTTTTAGTGGATTCGCCTGCGGGTATTGAACGCGGTTTCAGCAACGCTTCCGCCGGTGCGGACGAAGCCATCGTTGTTACAACGCCAGATGTCTCTGCTATTCGGGATGCTGACCGGATCATCGGATTGTTGCAAAACGCGCAGATCGAACCGATTAACCTCGTTTTAAACCGCTTCTCCGCGCAGCTTGTAGGGAATGGCAGCATGATGGATCAAGCCGATGTCCTGGATATCCTCAATATTGACCTCATCGGCGTTGTCCCTGAAGACAGCGGTGTTATCACCTCTACAAACCGGGGCATTCCGCTCGTCTATGAAGACGCTTCGCCGGGTGCGCAAGCGTATATGCGGATCGCGCGACGCCTCACAGGGCAGCGTATTCCGATCCCTGACTTAGAGGATAAAGGCTTATTCAGCAATATTGTAAAGTGGTTCACGAGAAATAGATAAGGAGTTATCTGATGAATATCAGCATAAAACAATTATTCGGGCGCAAACCGAAATCGAGCAGTATCGCGAAACAGCGCCTGAAACTGGTCATCACACAAGATAGATTCGATGTTGATGACCGGGTTATGACCAGGTTACATCACGAATTGGCAGAGGTGCTGGCAAAGTACTTCGAATTTTCAGCCAACTCTATTAAGATGGACTTGAAACAGGAGGGGAATTCCTATATCCTTGTCGCGGATTTTCCGTATACGAAATTCCACAACACGAATATGGGACAATAACGGCGAGTGAGAGATTTACGCGCCTTGAAAGCGTGTTCGCGACCTATAAGGGTTTCCCGCGTCAAAGCATCAACGCCCAAATCGCTGTTGCGACCCCATTATCGTCGTTTGTTGTGGTGGTGTAATCCGCACACGCAAGGATTGGTGGCACCCCGTTTGCCATGGCTATCCCGAACCCCGCCGTTTTGAGTAGACTTTCATCGTTATAACTATCGCCAAAAGCAACAACCGTATCTATAGGGATGTTGAACCGATTGGCGAGTGCTGTGAGTGCGCGTCCCTTCGTAACCTCTGGATTCATAAATTCAATATATTCTGCTTGGGTCTGCGTAACGTAAAGCTTCTCCGTGTAATCGGTTTGAAAATGTCTTAAGAGCGGTTGTAATTTTTCAGGCGTATGGATGATAAGCAACTTCGTCGGTGTTTCGCCCGCTAACTCGCGAAGGTCTCCTACAGGTGTAGCCGGAACGCCCGTTCGTTCTTCGTAAAGATCGCTCCATGCGTTCTTTTCAGCAACATAGAGTTCGTCGTTCAAACAGTAGTTGAGATGTAACCCCTGTTCAATACAGTCATTGACAACCGCCATCGCGTAATCTGCCGGAACTGGCGTGTGGTGATAGACTTCGCCGGTCGTCGCATGTCGCACCATTCCGCCGTTATAAGAGATGATAGGATTCTCAAGTCCGATCTGATCACTGATCGGTTGAATAGAGCGGTGCATCCGTCCTGATACCAATACGACAAGAATATCGTTCGCGGCTAATGCGCGAAGCGCGTCTCGGTTTTCTGGTGATAATGTATGATCACTACTGAGGAGTGTGCCATCTAAGTCGAAAGCCGCTAAGCGACATGGGATTTTCATAGTGTCTCCTTCCATCTATCTTATCCTCCGTTTTTGTTTTTGTTAGGACTGCGGACCTCTTGCAGGCGGGGTTTCAAACCCCGCCTGCAGTGCTTATCAGGGGGACTTTAAGAAGCAATGCGTAAGTCCTGTATAAATAGAATTACCAAACTGCCTGTTCTGTCTCTCGGTCAAAGAGGTGCATTTCCGCTGCATCAAAATCCAACCAGATAGTATCCCCCACCGCAACTTGGAACGTCGGATGTGCTCTAACCCGAAGTAGAATTGGGTCTTGTGTCTCCGCATGTGTCCCGAGAAAGAGGTCAAGGATGTTCACTGCGCCCAGCGGCTCAATGAGGTGCACCTGCGCAGAGATTTTTTGTTCAGTCGGTTGACGCGCGGCGGTGATGTGTTCGGGACGAATACCGAATACTAAGCCGTTTTCTTCTGCCGTTGAAGTGATACAGGATAGTCGTTCTGGCGAGAGCCGCAGATGAACATCCGTGTAACTGAGCCCTAAAACAGATGCCCCTTCCTTGGCGACGAGTTCGGCATCGAGGAGGTTCATGGTAGGCATTCCCATAAACCCGGCGACGAAGAGGCTTTGCGGTTTATTGTAAATTTCGTCCGGTGTGCCAATTTGTTGCAGAACACCGAGGTGGATCACAGCGATTCTGTCTGCGAGGGACATCGCTTCAACTTGGTCATGCGTTACAAAAATAGTCGTCGCGCCGATTTCATGTTGAAGCCGTTTAATTTCGGCGCGGGTATCAACGCGGATCTTAGCGTCTAAATTCGCCATCGGTTCATCAAGGAGATAGACTTTCGGTTGACGCACCATTGCCCGTCCGAGTGCGACACGCTGCATCTCACCACCGCTGAGAACGCTCGGTTTCCTATTTAACATGTCAGATATTTGTAGGATTTCGGCAACCCGTTTGACTTGCGTGTCAATCTCCAGCTTTGAGACCTTTACCGCTTTGAGTGGGAAAGCGATGTTATCGTAGACATTCAGATGCGGGTAGAGCGCGTAGAATTGGAAAACAAAAGCGATGTCACGATCCGCAGGCGAGAGATCGTTGACCCGTTCGCCATCAATAAAAATGTCGCCTTCTTCAGGGTTTTCTAAGCCTGCAATGAGGCGGAGTGTTGTGGTCTTGCCGCAGCCGGAGGGTCCTAAAAAGACGACGAACTCTTTATCCTCAATCTCGAGGTTAAAATCTTTGACTGCGACAACATCGCCGTAGCGTTTTACAACGTTTTCCAACTTGATATTTGCCATATATTAGTTTTCAGTTTTTAGTTTCCAGTTTTCAGTTAAAGAGGGTTTCTGTAGTGGATACAGTTAACATTACTGCCACAAGGTGGCTCTTAACTGATAACCGAGAACTGATGGCTGATAACCATTCCTCTGACTGCCATTTCACATCAGAAAGTGCATCACTGCCCCTGAAATGAGAGGCACCGTGAGATTGTCGTCAATTGGGACGGGAATGAGTTCCACGACCGTTGCGACGAATGCACCGATGACCGCGATAATAGGATTGAGTTGAACTAAAGCAATTGCGACGCAAACAATGAAACACGCGGCGCTCCCCTCCAAACTCTTTGAACCGAGCAGCTTCGTCCGACCCCACTTTTTGCCGACCAGTGCCGCTGCCATATCCCCCAATACCATGAAAAAGATGCAAACAATAGCGAGTGTCTTTGCAAAAAAGAAAATACACAGGAATGCACTCATCAGATAATAGGTCGCGCCTGTCACTGCCCCTTTGCGCTCGTGTTTTCGGAGAAGCGGTGTAAAAATTCGGAAAAAGAACGCTCCGAAATGTGGCGAGAGCCATTTCACTAATTCCACAGTAAGCGCGAGCCCTGTCAGTATCCCAATTATCACCAACATCGTTGGCTTATCCAAGAAGAGATAGATAACCGGTAAAGTGAGTCCTGATAAATGAATACTTTTTCGGAGCAGCTCGCCTAACACTGATTTGCCCTCCACACAACGAAATAATGCACGCTTAATTATTATAGAATCTATAGGCAAAAATATCAAGGGAATAGTTACCAGTTACCAGTTATCAGTTATCAGTTAAGAGTGCCGCGCAGTGAGAGCCGGATGAAACGACAGCACTTCGTTTTCGTTAAGTCTTTCTCTTAACTGATAACTAAAAGGATTTTTTGAAAAAAAATCCGTACTGATAACTGGTAACTATATATTCTTTTTCTATTTTTTTGACAAAAAAAATACACATTTTTGTTGCATTTAGAGATTACAATTTTTACTACGCTAACAATATTACAAAACATTTCAAGCTTGCTTAAAAAAATAAAAAATAAAATGAGAGGACTTCTTAATATGGATTCGCAGGTTCCACCTTTCAGTGGACGACTTCGTATCGGTTTGTTACTTTTGGTACTCGGCATCGTATTCGCATCCTACGAAGTCAGTGCTGATAATCATGAAACGCAACAAGGTATAAAAATAACAGGTATCGTTGTCGATAGCGACACCGAGTTGCCGGTAGCGGCAGTGACAATTCGGGTTGCTGATAGCCAGATCCGAACCACAACCGATGAAACAGGTGCGTTTTCGCTGGAATTACCGGTTGGTACTTATAAAATCCATGCAAGCGCGCCCTTTTATAATACCTATGTCGTTCCCGATCTTAAAATAAAAGTAGGGGAGACACCGGAACGCCTTCGAGTCCTACTTGTGCCACAAGTCGTGAAACTTGATGCGATCAAGATGCCGGTCCAACTGAGCCAAGCAAGTGAGCGTGGGTTGCTTGAGCAACGGATGCGCAGCTCCCGAATTGAGGACAGCATCAGTACGGAAGAAATTAGCCGACTGCCTGCGTCATCTGCGGGTGATGCCATTAAACGGGTGACAGGGGTCAGCATCGTTGGTGGACGTTATGTATTCGTACGCGGGTTGGGAGAGCGTTACAGTAACACGCTCCTCAACAATGTCGAAATTCCGAGTCCTGAACCGAACAGGCGGGTTGTGCCGATGGATATTTTCCCGGCAAGTCTCCTCGCGAGTTTACAGACGGTAAAGACCTTCTCGCCTGACCAACCCGGCGGTTTCGCTGGCGGTTCCGTCCAAGTATTTACCAAAGATTTTCCTGAAGCGTTGACGATGTCGTTATCGATGTCAACGGGTTTTAACACACAAGCAACCGGGGAAGAGGGTTTGATTTATCCGGGTGGCGACTTTGATTTTTTGGGATTTGATGACGGTTCGCGTCAACTCCCGAACATCATTGAAGATCGGGCAGCCGATGTCCCTATCCGAGAACGTGGACGTTTCACACCCGCTGGCTTTACACCTGCGGAAATTCAAGAGTTCGGACAATCGTTTGAAAACGTCTGGTCGCCAGAACGACAGACTTTGCCGATCAATCAAGGCTATAAATTCAGTCTCGGTAACAGCAATACCATTTTTGGTAAACAGTTCGGTTACCTGGGGGTTATCTCCTACGGCAACAGCCACAGTTACGACAGGCAGGTGCGTAACGCCTTCCGGATCGGGTTGAACGAGACGCTTTCACCCGTAACCTCGTACGACGTTGAACGGACTGGGAACGAGGTCGAGTGGGGAACTGTCCTTAACACGAGTCTTCGCTTCTCACCGGAACACCGGACCAGTCTACGGACGCTTTTCACCCATACGGCTGAAGATGAAACCCGAACGTGGGAAGGCTTCAATGCCGATAGAAACACGGATATGCGGAGTACGCGCCTCCGATACGTTGAACGCCAACTTTTCTCCGGACAGCTTGCGGGGACACATAATTTCAATTTCGGTGAACCTGCCCTGGAAGCACCAGAACAACCGGATGTGTCTATGGAGTGGCGGCTTACATATTCACGCGCGGCGCGAGATGAACCGGATACACGTGAGAATATCTACGAAGACAGAGGCGACGGGACATACACATTCCGCGATGTCACACAAAGTGGTAGCCGATTCTTTTTCGATCTTGAAGATGATGAATACAACGCCCGCGCCGACTGGAAAGTTCGCGTTGGAACAGAAGGTCTTTTCAAATTTGGTGGACTCCTCCGAGATAGAGCGCGGACATTTGATGTACGTAGATTCAGGTTCCTGCCCGCTGACCAAGTAGACGCTACCGTCAATCTGTCTGAATCCCCCGAAATCCTTTTCCAAAGCGAAAATATAGCACCGCGTGTTTTTGAGTTGCGTGAGTCTACCCGCTCTACCGACAATTACTTGGCAGACCACAATATTTATTCGGGTTACATGATGCTCGATCTGCCGCTGAGTGCCAAATGGCAAGTCATGACCGGGGTCCGGTTGGAATCTTCTGATCAAGAGGTTACAACCTACGATCCGTTTGCTGCGACTCGAAAAGAGATTAACGCGAATTTGGAGACACTTGATTGGCTGCCGGGGTTGAATGTGACGTATCGTCTAACGGAGCGGATGAATTTGCGGCTTGCGGCATCTCGAACGATTACACGTCCTGATTTCCGTGAACTTGCGCCGTTTGAGTTCACAGATTTCGTTGGTGGTAGAACGATTCTGGGCAATCCGGATTTGGAGCGGACGCAGATTGACAATTTCGATTTTCGTTGGGAGACTTTTCCACAGATAGGCGGTATTTTGGCGATAAGTGCGTTCTATAAGCGGTTCCAAAAGCCGATTGAACAGATCGTTCAGCCACAAGCAGAGGTCCGAATCACTTATGAAAATGCGGAAGGTGCACACAACTACGGCTTGGAGATAGAGGCGCGCCAGAATTTAGGCGTTCTGACAGACGCTTTAAGCAAATTTTCGATTAACACCAACGCTGCACTGATTTCCTCGCAGGTGGTTTTGCCCGAGGATGTTGGCATCCAGACATCTTCTGAGCGTCCATTACAGGGACAGTGTCCCTACATTGTTAACATTTCGGTCGGGTTTGAAGATCCGAACTGGGGCATTTCGAGTGCGGTTGCCTATAATATATTTGGACGTAGGCTTTCTGAGGTCGGGAATCACGGGGTGCCAGATGTGTACGAGCAACCGCGTGGACAACTGGATGTGAGTTTTAGCCGGACGGTCGCGAATCATTTCAAATTCAGCGTTTCGGCGAAAAACTTGCTTGACCCGTACGTCCATTACAAGATAGGAGAAGCAACTTATCTTGAGTACAAACTCGGTAGATCGTTCTCGTTTGGGATAAGTTACAATTTGTAGTGCGAATCAACCATCAGCAACCAACAATCGGTAATCAGGATGATAAATCTGCAACGCAGAAAAAAATCATAATATTGTCATTTTCTTGCAACAATTGATGTGTATCCTTAATTATAACAGAAATTTACAACGGCGATGGACATCGTCACATCACAACTATCAGTGCCTATCCGCCTGATGGGTTAGGCATCAAAAAACAATAAAGGAGCTTAGTTAGTTAATGTCAAATATTGAGTTCAGTCCTGCATCCATAGGGAAAAAAGGGTTGTATCAGAATTGGGTGTTCCAGTTAATGGCGATTTTCGCGATTGGTATAGCGTTGGGTTTTGTCGGATGTGGTAGCGATGAAGAAGAGACCGACGAACCTGATGAAGTGCTCGTCTCGGAAGAAACGGTTATCGATATTGATGGGCGTCAAGTGGTCGTCCTTGAAGGCAAATTGAATGCCGATAAAACACTCTCAGCCGCTTACGACTATCTTTTGCGGGGTGCCGTATTTGTTGAAGCCGGCGCGACACTAACGATTGAACCGGGTGCCAAAATCTATGGCGAACAAGCGAGCAACGGCACGCTGATTATCGCGCAAGGTGCTAAAATTATGGCAGAGGGAACCCGCGATGCGCCGATCGTTATGTCAAGTGATGCCTTTGAGGGTTCGCGGGCACGCGGACAGTGGGGTGGCTTAATTATCAATGGATACGCGCCAACCAACCAAGGTATAACTTTCGGTGAAGGCGACACCGGCGCGTTCGGCGGTAATAACCCTACGGACAGCAGCGGCGTACTCCGCTATGTCCGTATTGAGTACGCCGGTATCGAATTTAGCCCTGATAACGAATTGAACGGCATCGCCTTGCAAGGTGTTGGATCCGGCACAATTATAGAACACATCCAAGTACACATGAACCAAGATGACGGCATTGAGATGTTCGGCGGCACCGTCAATATTAAATATGCCTTCGTGACGGGTGCGCGTGACGATTCCTTTGACTGGACAGATGGCTGGACAGGTAAAGGTCAATTCTGGGTCGCGCAACAGTACGGTGATGACGCTGATAACGGCTTTGAAGTTGATAACAGTAGCAAAGATAACGAAGCGACACCTCGTTCCGCTGCGACTATCTTCAACGCGACGCTCGTCGGTGATCCCGCTGGTCCCGAAAGTGATAACGGTATGCTGATTCGTGAAGGAGCCGCGGGTCTGTATGCAAACTTTATCGTCACTGGATTCAACAAAGTCGGACTTGATATTAACAACGAGGCAACTTACGCACAAGCGGAGAGCGGTGCCTTGGTTGTAAAGAACAGCATTTTCTTTGAAAATGGAAAAGGCAATTTCAGCGACGAAAAAGATGCCGATGGATTCGATGAAGCCCGCTTTGCAGCCGACAACGGCAATAAAGAAACCGATCCGGGTTTGGTAGATCCATTCAATAAGAGCGCGCCGAACTTCACACCCGGTGCCGGGGCAAATGCAGTGAACCCCGCCAGCCCACCTGCTGACGGCTTCTTTGAACCCGTTGACTTTATCGGTGGGGTAAGCCCGTCCAACAACTGGATAACAGGATGGACAACGAGTGTGCAGAAGTAGTGAACGCACTGCCCGCATCATATCTTACGCGCTTTTGGCCGTCCTGCTCGTTTACAGCAGTTCGGTGGGCTGTGAGAAACCGAATCGTAGGGGTTGGGTTACCCAACCCCTACACTCGGCAGACCAAATCGGTCTGACAGTCGTTGATGCACTTAACAATAAAGATATTGAGCAGTTGAACGGTTTGCGTGTGCAACGCGAGGAGTTCCTCGATTGGATTTGGCCTGAATTTCCCGCAAGTCGGCCACCAAGCAATTTCCCGAGCGATCTCGCTTGGTCAAATATGAATAAGAAATGTAATATCGGGATGAAAAAGTGGATTGACCGCTACGGAGGACAAACTCTGAAGTTTGTGAACATCCGCTTCGATCGACCGCGGGAAACATACAAAGGATTCCAACTTTTACGCGGCACCGTTTTGACGTTACAAAACGCTGGCGGAAAAAAGCAGGAATTGAAGATTCTCGGCTCGATCGTTGTTAAAGACAACAGATATAAGTTACTGAGTTATGAAGACTAATTAGGGATATAGCACGCTTAGAAGTGCTGGAAGGAAAAAATATGAAGCAAACTATGGCTGATGTCCAACGGCAGAATCGAGAAGCCGCCCAACAACGGAAAAGGAAAGCGATTCGGATCGCAAGCAGCTTCGCCATCGGACTCCACGCAATCGGGATTATTGTCGGTGCTGTCTACTTTGTTCGGAAAACCGTGTTGGAGATGAACAATGATAAAGTGGAGAGTGTGGTTTTGGAAGCCGAGAAACCGCAGCCGAAACGCCGAACCCCACCACGGACAACACGAAAACCGAAACAACCGAAGTTTTCTAAGATTCGGGTACCGAAGGGGCAACCTGTCACAACGAGTGCTAAGATTCCGGTCGGGAATGCCCGGTTCACACTACCAACGAGTGATGCACCTACACGTCCAGTGATGGCGCCGAGTGTCGCGGGCATCGGCAAAAATCTGTTCGCATCGTCCGAACAGGCAAGTATTGTTACAACGATGCCCAAATTTGAGGTGCCTAAGTTTGAAAGCACAAGTTTGGTGGCGAGAATGGATATGGGGACAAATCTTGCACAAACGGAATTCAACGACCCAGGTAACTTGGAACTCGCCTCAGTCAACTTAGGTGATACGAAACAGTCGTTTAACGAATTCTTGAAAGCGGTGCGGGATCGGATAAAACAGGTCCAACGGTTCCCACCGCGCGTCCGGAGTCTCGACGACGGTACAACAACGACAGTTCGGTTTACGCTTTTCAAAGACGGCACGATTCGGAACCCAGAAGTCACGGATTCTTCTGGCTCAAAGGCACTTGACAACGCTGCACTCGCTGCAGTCCAAAACGCTGTGCCGTACCCGGCTTTCCCTGAAGAACAAGAGGGGAATAGCCTGCGGCTCGAACTCCCGATTGTCTTTGAATTGTCGAATTAACGGACACATTGCAGGCGCGCTTCGGAAACGCGCCAATTTTGCCACGATAGCGTTAACATGGGAAGGGACGGCTTTGCGCCGTCCCTTTTTTATTCAGCGTCCGCCATAAATACAATAGGACTTACGCAGACAGGTGATAAATCACCGAGCTACAAACATAATTGCAAATACTCGTGTTTCTCAAAACAAGCACGGTTCGTAGCTCATAGGGGCTGGGTAACCCAGCCCCTACGGTCCCTACAATTTATTGAGCATTGCGTAAATTTATCCTATTGATTTGAAGGAAAACAGTTAGCTTATGGAAAAAATATGTGCTACTGCTTAACGAAGTTGATAACTACGTGGGTTAAATTTCCATTTGCCATTATTCCTGAGATGAACCACGTTAGGAAAAGTGGCAATTCCTAAAGAACTGCTACCGCAATGTTAGGGACCTGCAGTAGCCGTGTCAAAATCTTGAACGCCACCACCTCCCGGACATCCGCCGCCAATAGAACCGGATGCCGTGAAGCGACTAAAAAAACAGCCACCGTGAGAATTGTCAGAAGTTTCATTAGGGGAACTCCTCAGAAGTTAGGAAGGTAAAGGGATCAATGCCTTTGCCTTCAGTTGAATTTATATCAATTAAATGCACTTCGGGTGGTGGAAGGTCGAAAGGACCTTTTTGCCGCCAATTGACATCACCAGCCCCAAGTGCCCTCGTAATCATCTTCACCATCGAACCATCAGGATGTTCAACTTCTTCCCATTGAACATAGAGTGTATTTAGATAATGCGGGCGAACTCTGCTGGTGTCCAGCTCTATCGAACCACCTATAAAATCTCGCGTGCCCTGTTTCCAAAGTTTTACAAGCACATGGTCTACCAACTTATTTTCATAAGACCAATCGTTTTGCTCGTCCTTAGGATAATCCCAATAAGGTGTCAGGGGATATCCATCGGGGGTTGTTTTGAACCCCCCCTGTTCAGGGACTTCCGCTTCTATGGGGATATCCCATACATCTGTAAGAGCGGTAAGAGCCGTGTGGTCTGTAGACCTTACATCTATCTCTTCAGCTACGATGTTATGCGCGTGTGGATCGTCGGTTGTGGGTGCATCCGTTTCTTCCACGATGTCAATGCCTGGGTTCTCGGGTTGTTGGTTGTGCTGAATGGTTGAGACAGGTTCCACTTGTAGCAGAGGCGGCTTTGTTTTCAAGAGTTCTTTTTCAGAAGTGTGCTTGACGTATTCCAGATAAAGCGTTCCACACACAACCATGAGAACAAAAAAAATGAGTCCCGCTTGGATCAATCTGCTTGAAAGTAAGTCCCGAAACATGATGTTACCTCCGGGCGGGCTATTATTCATTGCGAGAAGTGAAGATGACGTGCCCGAAAAGACATATCAATCTTTTTCCTGTAAGGTGCTAACCTAAAAGATGCACAAAACCAAGACTTAATATGGCAGACCCTTTTGGGTCTGCCCTTAAACAGATTACCCAGCGTTATCATGGTCGTAATCTTGATAGCCTACGCCATCGTTCCCCATGCCGCCGATTGAAGAAGATACCTCACAACATTCCTCCTTTGGAGAAATATGGTTATCCTCTCCGACACTTATGCTACCAATATAGCGATCAGACTTATTTGGTTTTCCTGTGCAGGTTAAATAATAACCACCAACCTCAATTTCATCAGCACCCACATACGTACTTAACGACACGTAATCTTCACCTCCGTATGCATTCGCAATTGCAATTACATAACTAAAACTCGAAGTTGAATCGTTCGATAAGGTCATACAGAAAAGCGGTGAGCAAACGTGGCAAGTCTGCCACGGTTAGGATTATATTTATCAATAGCTTTGATGAGACCTACCACACCTTGATCGAAGCAGTCTTTCACATCAACGCCATAGTCTCTGAAACGGAAGGCGATCGATTTAACAAGACGGAGTTGGGACAGGATGAGCCGGTTGCGTGCTTCGGGGGATTTGTCACACGCCAGGGTGTGCTCATCTTCGAGAGATAACAGGCGCGTGGCGGCGATAAAACGGTTGAGGGATGCATAAAGTCTATGAGGGTGAGAGATGTCAAGCGTTGTTCTTCTCATGGTTACTGCCTTTCTATTTGTAGGGGTTGGCAAACCGTATCTTACTACAAGGTAAAGGCGCGATCGCTTGAGAAGTTCATCCTTTACCTATTCGTCATAATGCATACATAAATCCTCTCTATTTGTTATAGATTCTGCGGGAGTACCGTCCTAACTTATATATTCTGTGCTAAAATCCGCAAAGTGTCAACTTTTTTTTTCAGAATGTAAACTTATCCCTATCCGCTTTTGCTTTTGTCTCATTTACAAGGCTCAGCAGTATCAACCCAGCGATAAAGAAGATCATCAATGAAATAATAGCGAGGCGTGCGCTGCCTGTAATTTGTTTGATAACACCAAACGTCACGGGTCCCCAAATCGACGAAAACTTGCTAAAGACAGAATAGAACCCGTAAAACTCTGCGCTTGCCTCTTCTGGAATCATCGCGCCATAAAGGGAACGGCTCAACGCCTGTGTTCCACCGAGAACAACGCCAACAACCATGCCCAAAATAAAAAATTCCGTTGCAGTATGGATGAAGTACCCATAAGTAACAACCCCGCTCCATAAGACTAAAGCGAACATCACGGAACGTTTGGCACCGATGCGATTTGCGAGCCGACTGAAGATCAACGCCCCACCAATCGCAACGACTTGGACGAGCAAAAGCGTTACCATCAGTGCCGTTGTTGTGAGTTTTAGCTCTTCGGTGCCGTAAATCGTCGCCATACTGGTGACGGTGTGGATTCCGTCGTTGTATATCATATAGGCGATGAGAAAGAGGGTGAGGTGTTTAAAACGTCCGACCTTTTTCGCAGTGGCAACTGTCCGACTGATGCCGAGGATGAGATAGGCGATAGGTTTGGGTTTGTTACGGTGTGCCTCTGGAAGTTGATACGGCGTTTTTTCCTCTTTTAGATATTTCATCGTCAACAAGGTCCACCCTGCCCACCAGAGTCCTGTCATCGCCATCCCGATGCGTGCCGCCATCGCTTGGCCTTCCGGTGTCTTTTGCGTGGCGACGAGGGCGAGAGCAATGGTAAATTGCAGCGAGCCGCCGACATACCCGAACGCATATCCTCTGGCAGAAACGGAATCCATTTTGTCTTCGGAGGCGATCTGGGGTAAGAACGCATCGTAGAAAACATTACCGCCGACAAAGCAAATTTGAGAACCGAGAAACAGCACAATCGTCAATCCGACATCACCGGACCCGCAAAAATAGAGCATCGTTGCGAAGATACTGCCTGTATACGCGAAGCCCAGAAGAAACCGTTTTTTTGCGGATGAGAAATCGGAAATCGCGCCAAGCACGGGTGCAAAGAGGAAGACGCAGAACGCCGCGGTTCCCAACATATAGCCCCACAACGCCGTTGCACTCACATTCATGCCGAGAATGTTCACACCCGCTTCGCCTACAATGGCTTTCGCAAAATAATTCGGCAATATAGCGGCGATCACAGTGGTGACATAGGCTGAATTCGCGCAGTCGTACATGCACCACCCAAAGATTGTTTTCTTATCGTTTTTCATGGTTCTCCTGTTTGCAAGGTGATAAGATTCGGACGCATCTGTATTTTCTCATATTTTCGGGAGGAAATCAATAAGATTCTTGAGAGGCGTTGGTGTGAGTCGCGAGCGATAAAAAAACACCCAAGCAAAAACACTCGCTCCTACAAGAAGAAAGGAAGAAGGGAAGTTATACTAATTTTAGGTGAATTGGAGGGTGGTGGGAGCGTGAGGGTTAACACGCTCCCATTGCACTTATTTTGCCGAAATTAGGCAAGGTCGAAGCGATCGAGATTCATGACCTTGTTCCATGCAGCGACGAAGTCTCGCACAAATGCTTCTTGTGCGTCATCACACGCGTAGACTTCCGCAATAGCGCGGAGTTGGGAGTTTGAACCGAATACAAGGTCAGCCCGGGTGCCGGTCCACTTGAGATCACCAGTCAAACGATGGCGTCCCTCGAATATATTCTCGTCTGTAGAGGATGCCACCCACTCGATGTTCATGTTAAGCAGGTTCGTGAAGAAATCCGTCGTCAACGTCTCGCGACGATCCGTGAAGATACCGAATCCGGACTCACAAACGTTTGTATCCAGGACGCGCAAGCCGCCGACGAGAACCGTCATCTCAGGCGCGGTTAGCGTCAACATGTGTGCGCGATCCACCAATAGTTCTTCGGCTGTCCGCTCGTGTCCGTTTGCGAGGTAGTTACGGAATCCGTCGGCAGTCGGCTCAAGCACCGCAAACGATTCGACATCGGTTTGCTCCTGCAACGCGTCCGTACGTCCCGGCGCGAAGGGCACCTCTACATCGATATCGGCATTCTTTGCAGCTGCCTCGACCCCAGCACACCCAGCGAGAACGATTAAGTCAGCGAGCGAGACCTGCTTCCCATCGGACTGCGATCCGTTAAATTCGTTTTGAATCCCTTCCAAGGTCTGAATCACGTTTGCTAATTCAGACGGATTATTGACTTCCCAATCCTTTTGCGGTGCGAGGCGAATCCGTGCGCCGTTAGCACCACCACGCTTATCGGTACCGCGGAACGTTGCCGCAGATGCCCAAGCAGTCGAGACGAGTTGGGAAATGGAGAGTCCTGACGCAAGGCACTTGCTCTTGAGGGCAGCGATGTCTTGCGCGTCAATCAATGCATGATCGACATCAGGGACAGGGTCTTGCCACAATTGCGGTTCGGCAGGAACCCAGGCACCGAGACACCGTGTGCGCGGTCCCATATCGCGATGGGTCAGCTTATACCACGCCTTCGCAAATGCGTCCGCGAACGCATCCAAGTCCTCATAGAAACGTCTGGAAATCTTCTCATACGCGGGGTCTGCCTTCAAAGATAGATCTGTCGTGAGCATCATCGGCGCGTGCGTCTTCGACGGATCGTGCGCGTCCGGTACGGTGCCTTGTGCAGATTCATCTTTCGGTGTCCACTGCCATGCGCCGCCGGGGCCTTTCCCCAATTCCCACTCATAGTTGAACAGGTTTTCAAAGAAGTTGTTGTCCCATTTAATCGGTGTGACAGTCCATGCGCCTTCTAACCCGCTGGTAATCGTATCGCCGCCCTTACCGCTGCCGTAGGTATTCTTCCAGCCGAGCCCTTGCTGCTCAATAGGCGCGCCCTCCGGTTCGGGACCGACGTACTCGTCTGCATCCGCAGCACCGTGGGTTTTGCCGAACGTGTGTCCGCCAGCGATGAGTGCGACCGTCTCCTCATCGTTCATTGCCATACGACGGAACGTCTCTCTAATGTCTCTCGCTGCAGCGACCGGATCCGGGTTCCCGTTCGGTCCTTGCGGATTCACATAGATTAATCCCATCTGGACAGCACCGAGAGGTTTCTCCAGTTCCCTATCACCGGTATAGCGTTCATCACCCAACCATGTGGTCTCGGATCCCCAATAGATGTCCTCTTCGGGTTCCCAGACATCCTCGCGCCCGCCAGCGAACCCGAAGGTCTTGAGGCCCATCGACTCCAAGGCACAGTTCCCTGCGAAGATTATCAGATCCGCCATCGAGAGTTTCCGACCGTATTTCTGCTTGACGGGCCAGAGCAACCGAACCGCCTTATCAAGGCTGGCGTTGTCGGGCCAACTGTTGAGGGGTGCAAAGCGGAGCGTGCCAGATGCCCCGCCGCCGCGTCCGTCGTGGATACGGTATGTGCCAGCACTGTGCCACGCCATCCGAATGAAGAGCGGACCGTAGTGTCCGTAGTCGGCGGGCCACCACTCCTGTGATGTCGTCATCACTTTTTCGACGTCCCGCTGGAGTTCCGCCAAGTCGATTGTATTGAACGCTTCAGCGTAGTTGAAATCCTCACCCATTGGGTTGGATGAGGACGGGTTCTGGTGGAGCATCTTCAGGTTCACCTGATTTGGCCACCAGCGTTGGTTCGCTATAGTGCCCCGTGCATCAGCGTGATGCATCACTGGGCATTTACTTTCGTTGCTCATATTCGCTCCAATTGTGTTCTGGATTTTTTCCAACTTATTCTTTCATGTACTTCGGCTAATCCATGATACGTAGGTAGCAGACAGATAACCTTGTGGTTATGGTTACTCTATCTGCCAATGTGATGTATTATGCCATAATTTCTGACCAAAGTCAAATGGTTTTTCAACGTTTTAGTCTGATCCACGAGGACGGATTGGAAACCCAAGTCTAAAGACTTGGGTTTCCAATCCGTGAACTTGATGAGTTCACAGGTTATAGTGTTCAAAAAATCTGGCGATGGGTAAAAGCACGGGAAAATGGAAAAACCTGACTTTACGTCTACAGAAAGTCAAGGCATACATCCTAAACCAGACATTAGAAAGGAGGTTTTTCAGATGGAAACACAAGTTTCCCCACTACCCCTTCTGCACGCGATGTCAGGAACTCACATAGTTCTTTATACGCATGTTCGCACTCCGGTTTGGTGCCATGAAGTCTCATTTCCCTCGATCGATGTGTTATGAACAAACCGTATTCATAACCACGAAAATCTTCTTCCCTAGACATCAGAGCCCGAACATAAACCTCTAAAATCCCATCAAGATTGATTAACACGTTATCGGGTAGACTCGGAGTATCTGCATTTCTGGGCATAACAATTTCAATAAATTTCACAATAATTTCTCCATTAGACTTTATCCTACGGTAGAACTCCCAGTATTAATCTGTCCAGTGTTTGGCTGTTCAGCGATTCTTCTGATTTGATTCTCTAAGTTTTCAATCCTCTCGACTTGTGCTTTCTGTCCTTTTTCTCGCCATGCCATAATGATTTGTGGAATTGCTATAGCTGCTACTATGAGTGCTATTAACCCATAAGATACATTGGTCGCGTGCGTGATTCGTTGATTCACGCCTTCAAATTGCTTGTCAACGCCTTCAAGTTTGCCACGCATCCATGCTACATCTGTTTTTAGAGTTACGATGTCGGCTTTTATAGGCTTGACTTCCTCTTGAACGATCAAGCGGATCTCATTGAGATCAGCATCTGTTAACTCACCCATAACTGGCATAGCGATTGCACAGAACGGTATTAAGAAAAGCAAAATATGTTTCATGATGTGCCCCTTTCTTTAGTATTAGTAAATCATAAATGTTTCCAAGTGTCAATAAAAAATGTGATGTCCAATTCCGCAGGATGGCAATCAGGAAAGTTAAGGATTTGAGAGAATCGGTTTTTCTCTTGTTTCACGGGCATTCTCCTTATTAGTGTGGATTAATGATACTACTTTAAACACAAAAACGTTAAATAAAATAAATTTTTGAATCTGATAAGAATGTGCATAAATTCAATAGATGTGGTATAATAAGAAGAACTTTTAAGACAATCACGGAGGTTAGGTTTCTTACTTTGGTACACCATGGATTATCTATGTAGATGGCTATCAATTTTACTTCTCTTTTCCGTCAGTGTTGGCGTGTATGCCGGTGACGCTGAGGAATTTCAAGCAGAAGCGTATCGCACGTATGAAAGCATTGAGATCGACGGCGAACTCACAGAATCCGATTGGCAGAAAGCAACCCCTATTCGTCGATTCATTCAATTTGAACCCGATGAAGGCGTGCCGCTAACAGAAGCGACAGAGGTGCGTATCCTTTACGATGACAGATACATCTATTTCGGTTTTGTTTGCAGTGAATCTGACCGTTCCAAGATTATTGCCAATAAGATGCGACGCGATACGATGTTATGGGATAACGACAACGTCTTTGTGCTGTTAGACACCTATAATGACCGACGGAGTGGGTTCTTCTTCCGGGTTAATCCGCTCGGTGCGCGGGAAGATGTCGCGATCATGGACAGCGGCGACAGCCGAAACGAGAACTGGAATGCTGTTTGGGACAGTAAGGGAAAAATTAATAACGACAATTGGACAACAGAAATCGCGATTCCGTTCAGTCAGCTGCGGTTTAAGGACGAAGCAGCGGTAACATGGGGACTGAACCTTGGACGCACCATCCAGAAAAACCAAGAAGAAGGCACATGGGCACCAGTGCCAGCAGCATATACCTTTCAAGCACGTTACCGGACGACACACTTAGGGACGCTAACGGGTATCTCCGAAATCTCACAACGCCGAAACATTGAGTTTCTGCCGTATCTACTCCCGGGTGTTGCCCGGACAGCGGAAGACGGAACGATCGGTGTGCTTGACCTTGGGGCAGATATGAAAGTGAGCCTCACCTCAAACCTGACCGCCGATCTCACGGTTAATACAGATTTCGCCCAAGTTGAGGCGGATCGGGAACAAGCGAATTTAACGCGGTTTAGTCTTTTCTTCCCAGAAAAACGGCAATTTTTCTTAGAGGGCGCGGGCTTATTTGACTTTGGCATTCCACGGACGAGTTTCAATGCCCCGCCACCCCTGTTACTGTTCTACAGTCGCCGCATCGGTATCGAGGAAGGGCACGCTATCCCGATTCTCGGAGGTGGCAAAGTTACAGGTAAAGTCGGAGGCTTCGGCGTGGGATTGCTGAATGTTCTCACGGACAAATACAACGCTGCTGCCACAGAAGATTTAGACGCAGTTGACCTTGATAGAACGAACTATTCGGTGCTGCGGATCAAGCGCGACCTTTTCACTGGATCAAGCCTCGGTGTGATTGCTGTTAATAAGCAAGGTCTTGACGCGCACAACCGCGCAACAGGCGTTGATTTTATCTACCGACCGACCGACAACACGAATTTCCGCGGTCTCTGGGCGCGTACCTTTGAACCGAGCGACATTCAGGATGGGCAAACCGCTCAGGAAAACGACACCTCTCCGCTAAACACAAATGCGTTGTACTTCGGCGGCAATTGGCAAAGCACCGTAGCACGGGTGAGTGCTTCTTATACGGACATCGGTGAGGCGTTCAACCCTGAAGTCGGCTACGTCTACCGTAAAGGCAGCCGATGGTTTCGGAGCGAAATCCGAGGCACGCCTTATCTTCATTGGTACGGCTTTCGCCGGATGTGGATTGGACCGGAGATCGATATCATCCTCAATTCGGATAACGAATTAGAGACGCGGACCTTTATCTGGAGCACATGGCTTGAACTGGAAACAAACGGTTGGGGCGGTCTCCGAATCTACCGGAATTTTGAGAACCTCACCGAAGACTTTGAAATTCGGGAAGGGATCATCATTCCGAAAGGCAAGTACGATTACAACAACTATAGCCTCATGCTCAATGCGGAAGGCAACGTCTTTAATGGACGTTTGGGGTTCAACATCGGGGATTTCTACAACGGCACCCGGCGCGGGTTTGAACTTCGGCTCGACCTCCGACTCACTGGACGCTTTAGTTTGGAACCGAGATATGAGTTTAATCGTGTCACATTGCCAGACGGTTCGTTTGATACGAACATCTTCGGCGGACGTGTCGGCTATTCTTTTTCCACAGATCTTTTTACGAAGCTTTATGTCCAATGGAACAGCGATCGAAATCTGATGACTACGAATTTCTTGGTTAATTACATTTATCGACCGGGTAGCGATTTCTATCTCGTTTTTAATCAGACGTATGGGACAGACAGTGTAACATCAGGATTGATGGATACAACGGTAGTCGGTAAGGTTACGTATTGGTGGAATCCGTAATATTTACTGAAGTGGCAGTCGGCAGTCGGCTATCGGCAGTCAGCAAGCCATAGTCCGCAACGTAGTGGAGGACGATTCTACAGCGTAGCACTTTATTCTCCAATTCACCTAACCGAACTGCAAGAAAATATAAAAAACTGTAGTCCGTAACGTAGTGGAGGACGACTCTACGGAATGAGACCTGATCAATACGATCCTCCTAATCGAACCGCAAGGAAAGTTAAAAAAATGAAGATTGTTGATGTGAAGACCTATCTTGTTGATGTACCGCCACCGCATTGGGGCGGCAGACGCTGGATTTTCGTCAAACTAATAACAGATGAAGGCATCGAAGGCGTAGGCGAATGTACGTATCATACGCAACTCAACCACGTCGTCGTTGAACTCATCAAGGATTGGGGCGAGCGGTTCCTGATTGGGGCAGACCCATTTCGGATCGAAAAAATCTGGTCAACACTCTATGAAGGTCCGTGTGTCAGACACTCCGGTCCGCTAACGACACCGGCGATGAGTGCAATTGAGATGGCGTGTTGGGACATCGTTGGCAAGGCGTTGAATCAACCGATTTACAACCTGTTAGGCGGTATGTTCCATGAAAAATTGCGCGCCTATTCCTATCTCTTGCAATGGCGACGCGGCGATTCACCAGAACAGACAGGCGAACTCGCGCTCTCTTACGTCGAGAAAGGTTTTACTGCAGTCAAATTTGATCCGGTCGATGCAGCCACAGCCGATAGGTTAGAGACACTCGACTACGCAGAGAGCGTCATCCGAGGTATTCGCGATGCCGTTGGTGACAGGTGCGATATTCTGATCGGGACGCACGGGCAATTCAACACAAACAGCGCAATCCGGTTCGCGAAACGCGTCGAACAGTATGATCCGCTCTGGTTTGAGGAACCGATACCGCCGGAGAACGTCAAAGAGATGGCACGCGTCGCACAGTCAACAAGCATCCCGATTGCTACGGGGGAACGGTTATTGACGAAATACGAGTTCGCGGATCTCTTGGAACAACAAGCAGCATCTATCTTGCAGATGGATTTGACGATTACGGGTGGCATCCTTGAGGCGAAAAAGATTGCATCTATGGGAGAAGCACACTACGCGCAGATCGCACCGCACTTGTATGGTGGTCCGATTGGCGGTGCGGCGAATATTCAACTCGATGTCTGCAGCCCGAATTTCTTGATTCAGGAAGGTATCCATACGTGGGACGGTTTCCATGCTGATATTCTCAAGGAACCGCTGCAGTGGGAAGACGGGTATATCATTCCATCAACAAAACCGGGACTCGGTATCGAATTGAACGATGCGGTTTTGGAAAAGCATTCGGTTGTGGTTTGAAAAAATTGTATCATTTGAATTATAAGGCTTAAAATGGGTTAAAGACAATTAATGGGTTAGCCGAAAAGGCAGCAGTTAGGTTAGTTCGGTTGTAGGGGCTGGGTAACCCAGCCCCTACGAGCGGTTAGGGATACAGATTGCATTTAGGCATGTATACCACAAAAACCGCTCCTATCAGATTTAAACGACAGCGCTTCGCTTTGGGGTATCAATAATGTACTTGGTTTGTTATGCATGCAGGCACGGGTACGGCGTGCATCAAGAGAGTATTGATTTTGTTAAAAACCAGACCTGCGCAAACGGGCATGTTCACGATATACGGTGCAGGTGTGGCAGGAAGATATATGCTGTCCAACGCGTTGATTCAAGACGTTGGAAGTCGATTGATCGCAAAGTCCTTTGGAAATATCCGGACGAACGCACACCGGGGAAGTAAGGATAGGAGAACAGAGAAGGTATGGCAACCGCAGAGACGCCAACGGGTACGCTTGACACGCTGCCCGATTCACTCGAAGAAACATTACAAAATCTGAAGACACCGATAGAACACATCCGATTTGCTGTGCAAAGCGATATAAATTCATCAGGTAGTTACGGCGAAGAGTGGTTCGTCCTGACAGAGGCGGCGATATTTACTGTAACGGGTGAGGGTGATGTACTTCACTATATCCCTTATGAAAGTGTGTTCGGAATCCGATCGGAAGTCGTAGTGGATGCTGGTCTCTTGGTGCTGGAGACAGAAGAAGGGACTGTTGATCTCATCCGCTATTCAAACGGTTGTGCAGCGAAGTTCGGGTTTGTTGCACGATTTATCGGAGACGAGATTGAGTTCCGAAAGGGTAAACGCGATGAAGCACCGATTTGGGACTATAAATCTGAGGACCATTCTTGTAAAAGCTGCGGACTCCTGTTACCAGACGAGTTCTCACCTTGTCCGGCATGTACCAAAAAGCACAAGGTGATGTTACGGATTTTGTCGTATATAAAACCGTACCGGGGCAGGGCAATTCTTTTTACGCTCTTCATCATCGCAGGCACACTCATTTCACTTGTGCCGCCATATTTCTCTCGTATCTTGATTGACGATATTTTGCGGTTGAATGAACTCGCCAACGCCGCACCGGAAGCATCAGAGACACAGTTAGGCGCGTTATTTCGGGGGATTCAACCCGTTGCTATTGCTTTATCCGTGGCTGTAGGGACGCTGTTATCCATACAACTGATCCAAACAATACTTTCAGTTATCCAAGGACGGCTGGCAGCTTGGTTGACGTTCCGCATCGCTGCTAATATCCGTGCGCATGTTTATAAGCATTTACATAACTTGTCCATCCGATTTTTTGATAAACGGACAACAGGCACCGTTATCTCACACATTACCGAAGATAGCGAGAGACTTCAGGATTTCATGTTAGAAGGGCTGTCGTTTCTCGCTGTGCAGATGTTTCTCTTCTTCGGAATTGGCGGTGTGCTTTTCTGGATGAACTGGAAATTGGCGTGCCTCATCTTAATCCCGATCCCAATATTGGTCTTCGGTGCAGGTTGGTTTTGGAAGAAAGTACGAAGTCTTTGGCACCGTGCTTGGCGCCGACGGTCAAAGTTGTTTGATGTCGTCAACGATTCTGTATCTGGTATTCGGGTGGTCCGCGCTTTCGGACGACAAAAGGGTGAAGTTAGCCGGTTCGGGGCTGCTAATATCGATGCGCGGGACTATGAAACCCACGCCGAACTCATCTGGGCAACTTACTACCCACCGCTGATGTTCGCTATCCAATTAGGGACGCTCATCATTTGGTATGCCGGTGGACTTGATGTCCTCGCGGGGTCAATGTCGCTCGGAACGCTGATCGCTTTTCACGGCTATCTCGGAATGTTCTATCAACCGTTACGCTATGTGAGTCCGCTTATTAACTGGGCATCCCGTTCAATAACAGCAGCGGAACGGCTTTTTGAAGTTATTGACTCGCAACCCGAACAGTTAGACGACGGCACCCTTAAAGCGATGCCGAATATCAGTGGAGAAGTCAAATTTCATAATATGACCTTCGGCTATGATTCACATAAACCTGTGTTACGGGACATCAACCTACACGTCCAACCCGGAGAGATGATCGGACTCGTTGGTCATTCTGGCGCGGGGAAGTCGACGCTTATTAATCTGATTTGTCGGTTCTATACACCGGACTCTGGGCAGTTAGAGATCGATGGCGAGGATATTAAACAGATTGATCTTAATGATTTGCGACAACAGATCGGGGTCGTGCTGCAGGATCCGTATCTGTTTAGTGGCACTATCGCTGAGAACATCGCCTACGCGCACCCTGATGCCTCTATGGAGGATATCATCACAGCAGCGAAAGCGGCAAACGCACACGAATTCATCGTCAAGTTCCCAGACGGCTATGATACCGAAGTCGGTGAACGGGGCGGAAGTCTATCCGGCGGTGAGCGGCAACGTATCTCCATCGCACGGGCAATTTTACATAACCCGCGAATTCTGATTCTCGATGAAGCCACTTCGTCTGTGGATGTAGAAACAGAAAAGAAGATACAACAAGCGATTGACAGACTCGTGCAAAACCGGACGACATTCGCGATTGCCCACCGGCTTTCAACGCTCCGTAATGCGGATCGACTTTTCGTGATTGAAAAGGGGAAAGGCGTTGAGTGTGGTTCTCACGAGGAACTCATGGAGAAACAGGGTATCTATTACAAACTGGTGGAAACCCAACGAGAGGCTGCGAATGTCCGTGCCGCAGCGCAGGCAGTGGAGCGGTAAACATGGAAAACAAAAACGAAGTGAAACAAGAAACATCTACAACGGATACGACAACAAAACCGGAGTCATCTGAGATAGATGACTTTACGCCGCGCTACTTGGACCCAACCCAACTCACGTTTACACGCTCTGAAGTCGGCACGGCACGGCTCGAAATCCAAAACGAGGTGTGTCATCTGCGTGTAGTGGTGCGGCAGCTGATGCCGCTCAGTAACCCTGCAGAATACATCTCTATCGCTGCGGATGAGGACACCGAAGTCGGGATTCTCGTGAACCCTTCGGAACTCGCATCGGAGAGTCTGAAAATCGTGCAAGAAGAGTTGGATAAACGGTATTTCACACCGACGATTCAGAAGATTTATCGGGTGAAGGAGCATTTCGGCATCCATGAGTGGGAAGTTGAAACGGAGCGCGGACGTGTGACGTTCTCGGTGCGTGGGTTGAACCAGAACATCAAACAGGTACCGCCAGCACGGCTTTTTGTGACGGATGTACGCGGGAATCGGTACGATATTCCGGACTATCGGGAGTTGGATGCCCAGAGTTATCAGCAAATTCAGCGGCATCTCTAAGCATACCGAAAGACAAGCGAAAATTATAGCAGATCCTGTAATTACTTATACATTCTTTGTCGCGGACTAACCCCCCTAACCCCCCTTATCATGGGGGAACTATAAAAATATGAAACAGAGACGTTTTTATGCAGTTACTGCTTCAATTGGATTACATCTACTCTTTGCTATAATTGTGGCGTTGTTGTTATCTGAACAGCGGATATTAGATAACGCAGCGTTTGAGGCGACGCTTGTTAAACTTAATCCCGCCAAAACGGAGATAGAAACCCGTCCGACCCATCGAACCGTCACTGTCAATCCAACACTCCTCCCAAATACCGCTACCTCTCGCGTACCGGCACAGGTCTCGCGTATCGGGCAACTTCCGAAAGCACAGACAACGATCGTGCAACAAGGCCCCCAGTTCGCTGATGCGCTGGCGCCTGTAGAAGTAACGGATGTCCCTACGCTCTCTAATATCGAGGTACCGAACGCTGCATCGGGACATACAGCTATCCCCTCTGGCGGTGGTGCACCAACGATCGAAAGATCCGCTTCGCCGACAGTACGCGGTAGAGGGACAGACACAGCCAACACTGGATTTACGGAATTTTTGGATGGATCTTTACCGTCAGGCGGGTTAGATGATGGGGCTGATATTACGCTACGATATTCTGTGAAGATACCGAAAGAGAAATTGGGCGGTATTCTTGAGGGCACAGGCAACGAAATTCGGGGGCACATCCGACTGATTCGACTTAAACACTCGCTTTCGGATTGGTGGCAGGATCCGACAGCGATCCCGTCACTTATCAAGTGGTTAGAGGACCACACCCCAATTCGCGCAGATATGAACTTTGAAGGCGGTGCACTACAACTCACCGCTCCACAGATTATGGATGCACCGCTCATCATTATGACGGGACACGATAAAGATATTACTGTCGGACGCGGGCTTGCAAAAGAGGGTCCGTTACAGACGGGTTTCACACCCGAAGAACGTGCAGCACTTCGGGAATATATCATTGACAAAGGCGGAATGCTGTTTTTTGATGACTGTGGTTTCAACGGACTTTTCGCACATATTGTCGCGGATGAACTCAACCATATTTTTCCAGAGTATCCCCTTGAGATTATACCACACGATCATGAACTCTATAGTATCCACTATCATCTGCCGAAACCGCCAACAGGTGGTGATGTGTTCTGGGGGAATGAGAACAACGCACAACCGACACAATTCCGTTATCAGAAAGGGATAATTATCGACAAGCGGTTGGCAGTGGTTTATAACCGGAAGGATTATATGTGTGCGATGGAGACTGCGGAGATTGAAAGTCGAACGATGTTACGACTCCGGCGTTCCACGGATGTCTATCGGTTCATGTCGAATTTATTGATTTACGCGCTGAAGTATGGCGGGAACACGGATAGGACCCAGTATAAGGAATAAGTGCCGTTTTCTTGCCAAAGTTTCGTCGAAAGCGAAGTGCTGTCGTTTAAATTAGAAACTTTGGGCTATCGCTTCCGCGAGGTTCTTGGGAAAGTCAAAAAGGGATGTCAGGTTTGTCCGAATTAACATACGTTTGATGCCTTTGTTGACGTTAACAAGTGCTGTGCGTCCACCGTTCTGGCGGATTTGGGTGCTGGAAGTGATAAGGACCCCTAAGCCTGCGCTATCCATTGACTCGGCATTCGCCAAATTGAAAATTAGCGTCGGTGTTCCATCCTGTGTTTCAAGTGTTTGAATGTGCTCCTCAAGCATGGTTTTAAGTACAAGTGCATCCTGCCCGATGACCTTCCCCTGAATTTCTAAGAGTGTGAAGTTTTTGTTTTGGATATTGATTTGCATGGGCTCTCCTTCGGTATCCCCGCTACTAAAGTTTAGGCAATATTTCTGTAAACGATACGGGAACAAAACAATTCTAACAGATTTTCGTCTGGTATTCAAGGAAAATTTTGTCAGTTATTTCTGTAACCCCACACTGTATTTCGCGCATTCACAGATTGGACTGAATGCCATGAAATAAATTCGCAATACCTAACAGAGAGGGTACCTAACGATACCCAACCTAAAATTTGACATATCAGGGGAATCGTAATAAAATAGTCTGTGATGTGTGTTACGTCCCAGATAGTTATTCGCTATACCACTTTACTTTTTAGCATATTACCAGCAGGCATTGATAGTTAAATCAACGATTTGAGGTAAAACTAATGTCCTTAACAACGGAAAAAATTACAAATATTCTTTCTGAAAACTCTGAATACCTTGCTGAGACGTATGGCGTTAAGAGGATCGGCTTGTTCGGATCTTACGCCAAAGGCACACACACTGAAGCAAGTGATATTGACATCATCGTCGAATTTGAAACGCCATTAGGCTTTAAATTCATGGATTTTGCTGACTATCTTGAGGAGATTCTTGGAAAATCGGTAGATGTGCTCACTGTTGGTGGACTTCAAGGAATTCGGATCCCACATATTGCCCAATCAATCAAGGAAAGTATTGTTTATGTCCAATAGAACGGATAAAGACTTTCTGCTTGATATTCAAGAAGCTATACGCCGGATAAAGTCCTATACCCATGAGATGAAGTACGAAGAATTTCTTACAGATACGCGAACACAAGATGCCGTTAACGGTTTCTAATCCCATGCGTCGTGTAAGAATCGGAGCCAGTTGCCGTGCATGATGGCGGCGATGTCGTCCTCGCTATAGCCACGTGCCGCTAACAAGCCGGGTATCTTCTGTAAGTCAGCGATGGTATCCAAATCGCTCGGAGACTGTTCACGTCCATAACCGCCGTCCAAATCTGTGCCGATCGCCGCGTGCCGACTGTTGCCTGCCAATTGACAGACATAATCAATATGGTCAACAACGTTGTTCAAGGTGACTTTATTGTTCGGCGTTTCACCGGTAGTCCAACCCGGTTGGAGCATCCATGCGTCAAACGCTGCACCGATGACACCATCCCGTTCAAAGATTGCCCGCAACTGTTCATCGCTGAACTGACGTTGATGCGGAACAAGTGCCCGGCAATTATTATGACTTCCGAGAACCGAACCGTTATAGTGATCTAACGCCTGCCAAAACGCCTGATCAGAGCAGTGCGTGAGATCGAGAATAACACCTAAACGTTCCATCTCAGCGAGCAATGGCCGACCGAGTTCAGTTAACCCGATCTCTGTGCCTGTTCCACCGGCGTAGCGTCCGGGCCCGTAGTGTGTCAGTCCGATCAGTCGCAACCCAGCATCCACCCAAGCCTCTAACTGTGTCGGCTGAAGAATCGGGTCGGCACCCTCCATGCTAATTACAAATCCTAAAGGTGGTGCGGTATCGTAGTCGCTCGCGTTGCCTATTGCTGTGCGCTCCCACGTCTGCCAAGTGCCAATATGGTTATCCAATTGTTCTCGATTCGTGATGATACGGACGTATGCCATTCTTTCTAAGGCACGGTAGTAAGCGAGTTGTCCCTGCGCGATGCCGTAGGATTGGGCGGGTGAAGCGAAATCAGAATGCGGAGAGGGTCTACCGGTTGAGCGAGCAAAGAGTGTGACGAAACTCAGCGCGATTCGACCTTGACGCATCTCTGGGAGCGCGACGGTGCCTTGGTTGCCAGATGTCCGCGCCTCTTGGGTGCGAATTGTATAAGCGGAACTTAGTAAGTCACGGTTGCCTTGTAACGCATTCATGGATAAATCAAGATGTGCATCAATGATAAGCATTTTTAATTTTACCTTCCTCCTCAAAAACCTTCGCGTAAGCGAAGCACTGTCTCAGACACTATAAACTAAAAATCTGGATATTCAGCAAAATGCGCTTGCGGGGTGCCGTTTTGATAATCGCCATCACACGCATTGCGCATCCATCCACTGAGCCGGGTAACAAGGTCTGGATGATCAGCCGAAACGTCGTTTTCCTCACGGTAATCAGACGGGAGATGATAGAGTTGGAAGCCGTCTGTGCGGTGGATATACCGCAGTTTCCAACCCTCTGCTGTTACGAGTGCCGGACCGAGTCGAGAGGCATATATGACCCACTCGTGGTGCAGCTGATCTTCATGCCGTTCAAGCAGCGTTGGTAAGAACGATATGCCGTCTTTGTCTTCGGGTATTTCCGCGCTGATGAAGTCTGCGAGGGTCGGCATGAGATCGTAGTTCGTGAGTGTATGGTCGGAGACACTACCCGGTGTAACCTTTCCCGGAAAACGGACCATATAAGGGATCCGTGTGCCGCCTTCCCAACTTGAAAACTTCAGTCCACCCATACCGTCGTTGCCGTTGAACACATCGCCGCATGTTTCCGAGTAGAATTTCGTTGTGATGTCGTCAAAGCGGTTACCTTCCAAATCCACTTGCCGTCCTGTCGTCCGCCCTTGCTGGTGGTAATACACCTCGTGCCCGTTATCCGAGCAGAAAACAATCATCGTGCGGTCGTCAATCCCAAGGCGTTCGAGTTCGTCCAAGATCATCCCGACAGTCTCATCGAGTTTTAGGATCATGGAGGCGTACTCTTTTTCATAGGTCGTCAACGCCGGAACCTGTTTCACCGCGGGATGGATGTCAGGAATAGCGATCGGTCCGTGTGGTAACTGCGATGGATGATAGAGAAAGAAAGGTTGGTCTTGATGGCTGCGCAGGAACGCAACAATTTTCTCGTTGAAAATGTCTTGAGAATATACCGCTTTGCCTTGAAGATTTCTGCGAAACTCCATATTTTCAGGGGATTCCGTATTTGGATTCACCGCACAATCGGCATGTGTATTGCCTCGGATGGATATGGGTTGCCCATTTTCAAAGAGATAAGGCGGGTAAAAACCGTGGCAACGTTGATGATCGTAATAACCGTAGTGGTACTGCCAACCGTGCCGACGGATACGCGCGCCAGTTGTGGCGAACCCCCATTCAAGTTTCCCGATTTGTCCTGTAACGTATCCCGCTTCCTCGGCGATCTGTGCCAAAAACACATCATCCGGATCCGCTTGGAGACTGGTCGTGTGAATCAACTCCGAGATTTGATCCAGCGTCAACGCACCAGCACTCAATCTGTGGTAGATGCCACCCTGCGTATATGTCCATGTCCCCTCATGACAATCGTGGATTCCTGTTAACATGCTCGCTCTGGAGGGCGCGCAGAACGCGCAACCGTAGGCGTGGTTGAACCGCATTCCCTCGTTTGCGAGGCGGTCGATATTCGGGGTCTCGAAATATTGCTGTCCATAGCAGCTGAGCATCCCGCGTCCGAGATCGTCTGCGAAGATGAGAATGATATTTGGGGTATCGGTCATAACAATGATACCAAACGTTAGAAAAAATACAGTTTTTTAGAACCTCACCCGCGCTGAAAAGCCCGCTGCCTATAGAGATGCTCAAACAGGTTACCTTCATGCGGACTGTCCCAAGAGATTTGATTTGTTGGGATCGCTCCAAAATTGAGTCGGTCAATCAGCGGTGTTGCGATGAGGTCTTGCGTAAGCGTTGCATCTTCCGTGATTGCAGTGGCGACCAGCGTCGCATCAATGGCTTCGACCAACTGCGTCGGCGGCACCTCCACGACACTAACAAACGGGAATGGGAATTCTGTGTTCGCTAACGGATGTTCTGCATCCTCACACCATATCACAGTCGGTCTGAGGAACGTACAGCCATCTAATTCAACGACTCGGTCCCCGGTTGTCAATTCCGTTGCACCGGGTTCCTTGAGGTGGCGATCAATCAGCGATGAGATGCCGTGCGCAGCTTTTGGATTTGCCCACGCTGCGATCCCAGCTTCAGGATGATCCAACGGTCTCGGTTCAATGCGCGACAAGCGTTCTGCTAATGCTTCGGCGACCTCACGTCCGTGCGCCGTTACCCACACACCAGAGGCGTTGATACAAGATCTGCCACCGTTTTTAGCGACCGATTCCACGATAAGATCGAGATACTGTTCCCAATTGTTTTGCCCTTCCTCGTGGATAAGGATCTTGCTGCGTCCGGGTCCGTGGATTTCGACGCGCGGCGTGTTCACCCACGGTGCGACGGTAGCACCACCGCCGAAGAGCATAGAACGCCCACACCGGGTCAGAATCTCGTTGGCACCACTGTAGTCGGTTGGATAGAAACTGAACGCCTCTTGTGGAGCACCTGCAGCGATAAACGCCTGTGCGATGCGGTAGGGTGTCCACGGTTCCTCGCGCCCCGGTTTCAGGACGACAGGCACTTTCAAGGCGATGGCAGGCACCCACAGTGAATGTACGCCCGGCGAATTGCTCGGCAGGATAGCACCCAATGAATCTGTTTCACAGACATAACTCAACGTGCGACCGTCTTGAACACCCCAACCAGCGTCAAGGAGTTGTAAATCCAAGCCGCGCGTGAGTCCATCTAAAACGGTATCAATATTTTCCATGACACCTTGAATCTTGAACAGATTCTGTTGACAGAGTGCTTCCGGCATACCGGTTGTCCCAGAAACCTGTTGGATATAGTCTGTCGGGGATTGCTCGGTTCCATCAAGAGGCAGCGTCGCCGTTGAGAAAAGGCGCGCTGCCTCTTTACAGATAGAGATCAACTCGGCGATAGGACGTTGCGTGAGCACCTTTTTTTGGAGTGCGATGTCAACGAGATCCTTCGCTATCAAGCCACGATTGGCTTGGCTCACTTCAACTAAGGGTTCGCCTGTTTTGATATGCGACACGCGGACGGTGTTCAGGCTTCTATAGGAACGACCGGCGCGTAGAATTGGGATGTGTATCATCGTTTATAGTTTTCAGTTGTCAGTCGTCGGTTAAAGAGAACAGTTCGTAGTGAGCAGAATGCTTCACCTACCACAAGGGTATTAACTGAAAACCGATAACCGATAACTGGTAACCATTTTACCATGTAATCTTTGCTACCCAACCAGAGGCAGCATCGCAGTAGAGGAAATCGTCGCCGTAGATGGATAAACCGTGCGGTTCTGGGCAGTCTTCAGGCACCTCAATCACATCGAGCGGCGTGCCATCTTCAAGGTCAAGCTTGACGATGACCCTATCAGAGGTATGGGTTGACCAAAGCCCATCTTCAACGCGAACCATACCATGTCCGCGTCCATGGGGCAGCGGCAACGTCTTTTGCACAGACCAGTCCGAAATTCTGACCTTATGTGTAACTTGATTCTTGAGCGTTTGGACCCAGAGATGTCCTTCATCGTAATGGTCGTATTCGACACCGTGCGTGCCGCCGCCATCGGGTATCGGGTAGCGTCCAAGTGTCTCACCAGTAGCAGGATCGACTTGGAAAATCTCGCCTGTCTCGGCATCTGTATCCCGGACGCGACGCCAGCGTTCCCCAGATCCATTTGCAGCTAACCAGAGTGAACCACCACCGGCTGTCATTCCGCTTGTGTTAGAGCATTCACTCGGAATGTCGCGGATGAGTTTCGGCACGGTATAGTCTGGGTCTGATGTAATCTCAACCAATGCGACTCTATCGGTAATCTGGTCGACGATCCATAAACCTTCGTCTGTAACTTGTAAACCGTTCGGCACGGCATAAGGGGATCGGAAAACTTTTTCAATTTTCGTTATCATGTTCAACTCCTCTGTGGAATGTATGATCATTCTTCAAATTATTCTATAAACATGCCGTCTCCAAGGGACTCAAGAGGTTTCCTATGATACTGTGTGCTTTAGAAAAGACCTATTGGATTGGGACCCGGTTCGGTTAGGAAACCGAACCTACCAGTTGTGAAGTTAATAGACACCAACAACGACGCTTTCCTGGAGTTCGGTGAGCAGGCGGAGATTTTCAACGCCGTCCCAGAGATATTCGGAGATAGGTTCAGCACGTTTGAAGAAAAAGGACATTAAAGCTCCTTCGTTAACTTTCCCTGATGCGTCTCATGTATTCATCGTGTGTTCCAACCCACCGCCAAATGAAATTTCCCTCTTCCCGGTGTGCGAGTGCTCGATAACCCTTACAAATTCGAATCGCCCAAAGATTACCTACCTTTTTAAAACGAAGAGAAGGGTGCCTTGGGTTTTGCCTGAGTAATTGAAATTTTTGAGGAACACGTCTCTGAATATTCAGTGGAAGTCTTGCGCAAAATTTCCAAAAATCCGCTTCAAGAATATGGTTCATGTAACAAGCTACTTTTCTAATAATTTCTGGAGGTCTTCTATCTCGTAGTACTTGCCGGCTTTGAAATTCTCTTCTGCTTTTTCAGCAAAACGATCCAGTCTGCCTGCCTTAGAATCTTCCTCAATCTGCTTATCCCATGCCTCTTCTTCAGCTTCTAAGGCTTCATGTAGGTCTTTCACGAGCGTTTTCAGCAAGGCTTCTTGCGTGTATTCTTCACACTTCACTTCGGGGACTTCCGGTATCCACCCGATCCATGCAGCCCCATTTTTCTGAATGTGAGCCGTATAGGTTTCTTCGTATATCGGGTCCTCTATTTCGAGAGTTTTAATTTCTTCCATGTCTATCTCCTTTGATTAAGCGAACTTAGTAAACACCGACAACGACGCTTTCTTGGAGTTCGGTGAGTAGGCGGAGATTTTCAACGCCGTCCCATGGGTATTCTGGAATCGGTTCAGCGCGTTCGGCTTCATCGCGTTCAAGGAAACGTGGCACAAAAAATTCTTTCGTCAGGGTTGTAAGCATAACACGCCCGGTTTCGCCGTAATCGACAGTTTCCTCTGGATTTTCTGGGTTAACCAATTCAATGACAGCGCGCGGATGCGGTGGATAGTAGATAATCGCGTAGTTATCTGCTGGATCAAAAGGTTTACAAGCAGCTAACCCCATGAGCGTATTGCCGTAGGTCGGAATAAAATCGATGCCGGGTACGAGTTCCTCACGCGCGAATCGGTGGAACTGCGCATCCATCTCGGTCCCGCCACAGAAGATCCCTTTGATACCAGCTTTCGGTAAGGAAATCTTTTCACAGAGTGCTTCGAGCAGTTTTGGGGTCGTGAAGAGGCATTGGACGTTTTCATGGGCGCGTAGCACGTTGAGTGCCTGCCCGATGACGTGGTTCTTATACGCGTCCAACTCCTCGTTTTTCCCGTAACGCACGAGTTGATTCACCCAGCGTGGATCGAGATCCACATGGAAACAGATGCCGCCACGATGTTGGGCGAGATGCTCAACAGCGAGTCGTAACCGCCTCGGTCCGGTTGGTCCTAACATGAGCCAATCGCTACCGGGCGGAAAACTTTCCTCAGAGAGCGTTTCACTAAAAATCTCATAATCGATATGGAAATCACGGATACTAATCCGCGTCTTAGGGACACCTGTCGAACCCCCAGTTTCAAAGACATAAATCGGTTCATTGGCATAAGCCTTGGGGACCCAACGTCGGACGGGACCGCCGCGGAGCCATTCGTCTTCAAAATGTCCGAGACACTTGAGATCCGCGTAGCCACCGATCTCTTTTCGCGGGTCAAAGTCAAGATTTTCTGCGAACTCCAGCCAGAAGGGGCACCCAGTCTTTGGACTGAAGTGCCACTTGACGATTTCCCGGACATGTGCATCCAGTGCTTTCTGGGTTTCAGTAATTTTTCGGGTAAGATTCATTTGTATAAAACTTTCTACGCAGCACCATTTACTTGGCACTTTCAAATTTAACTAATCAACGTGTTCAACGGATTCCCTAACATGTTCAACCAAAACAACATTTATCAAAGTTTCAATTGACACACCTTGAGCACGCGCTTTTTTCATAAGTTTTTCAGCGATTTCCGGAAGAATTGCAACACGAATTGCTTGATTGGTATCAAAACGGAACCATTCTCCATCATCTTCCATAAAATCAGCGGTATCAAGGTTATCCCAAAAAGCGGCTTCTTCCTCGTAAGTCGAAAATTCTGGTACTTGCAACGCTTTCATTTTCGGAGCCTCCTAAAATTTCGTTTTTCGCGGTCAGTCATATCTCAAGCAGTAATAGGCTTATATACAGACTCTTCGACCCGCTCCAATACCACAAATAAATAACGTCCGTCGGAGGTTTGTCCATAAACGAGATAACGATTCCGACCTTGACGACGCGCTAAATGGAAGTTATCATTACAGACTTCCGACACTTCATGAGGTTCTACATCATGCTTTGCGACATGCTCAATGCGATAGTCATCCCAATCTAATCGGCGAATACGCATGTGTTCCCCAGATTACCTTACTTCTTCTCTTCTATTGCGATGAGCATATTACGGGTTACAATGTAAAGCACGCCGTTCTCTGCGACAGGTGTCGTATAGACAGCACTGCCCAGATTGGTTTCAAACAACACCTGTTCCGTTTTGCCTGCTTTTAGGACGACCACATCGCCATCTTCGTCGCCGAGGTAAACCTTACCGTCCACGACATACGGCGACCCCCAAATTGCGGCAAAAGTGTCATGCTTCCAGTAGAGGTCACCGGTATTCACATCCAAACAGTAGAGAAATCCACTAAGGTCTGAGATGTAGAGGAGTCCATCGGCAATCGCAACAGTGGACATCGTGCGATTGAACTGTTCATCACCGAAATGCCATACGCCAGCAGTCTCGGTAACATCACCGGTTTGTGAGGCATCAATGCACCAGAGATGTCCTACGCCTTCACCGTGCTCTGGGTCTTGACCGACAGCAAGAAAGACTTTGTCATCATAAACAACTGGGGTCGAGATGATGTTATTGCGTGTGCCGCGTCCGCCGAGTTCCCAAACGGAATCTTTCGGGTTGCAGTCAAACTTCCAGATAATGTCGCCAGTCTCTGGTGCAAAAGCGTAGACCCAGCCGTCACCGCCGGGGATAATCACCTGTGGGACACCTTTAATAACGCCATAAGCGGGGTTTGCCCACTGCCCGTGCAGTATATTCTCACCGGGGGAAGCATCTTCCCAGACAAGCTCGCCCGTGTTCTTATTCAACGCAATGAAGGACGGTGCATCGGGGGAAGGGATGTGGATGTGTCCTTCATCAACCCCGTTACTCGTTTCCAAGAAGAGCAGATCACCTACTACGAGTGGTGAGCAGGTGGCGAGGTTATGTGGAAAGACATCCAACTCATCCATCATATCATAACTCCAGATGATATCGCCATCAATCTCGCTTGTTTCGGTTTCTTCCGTAAAGGGACCGTCATTTTCACCATCAAGGAAGCCTTCAGTGTCAACACAGACGACTTCACAGCGGTTAGAGATATAGTAGAGCCGATCGCCTTCAATATACGGCGTGGAACAGATGCCCTGTAGGGGCCAGTCGTTGACACGTCCCGAAGGAAGTTTGGTATGGGTTGATTGCCAGAGGAATTTGCCATCGGATTCGCGAAACGCCATGAGATTCCCACGATCACCGGTAAGTTTTGGATTGTAGAGTGCTTTGTTATTCGTTCCGACGAAAACCTTGCCACCGATGATGAGAGGACCTGCGTAACTCTGCGAACCGAGTTCTGCGGTCCATTTGATATTTTCGCCGGTTTCGAGATCCCAACTTGCGACTATATTTGTTTCGTCGGAGACCATGTTCCGGCTTAACGTTCCACCCCATAAGGCGATCTCTTTTTTAGCTGAAGCGATAGACACCGCAAAAGCAAGAAAAACTGTAAGTTTTATAATGTAGGTAAATCGTAATTTCCAAAGCGGTTTCAATTGAACGACTCCTTATGATTTGATATTATTCGTGGTGCGTTTACCATACCTTTAGATTATCGTAGTAAAGTTCAGTTGCGGAGTAGCCGTAGATACCTGGGCTTCCCTCACGATTTGGCAGCGGATCTTCGGCAGTGATTGTCCATTCTGCGGGTTCGGGTTCACCTCGCCGCCATACTTTGCCTCGAATCACGGCTTTATCATCAAGCACTTCCACCATCATCTTCATCGTGTACCAGACATCCGTCTCCCAGGAAAAGTCAATCGTCTTCGCCATGCGCAAGTCTGATGCCCATGAGCGGATTTGCAGGCGTTGGTGCCTGCCCTGCATATCCAATGTGTAACGATTCGCAATTAAGCCCATATCTGGCAGTCTACGTTTATTTTTTGTGCCCATCAGATCAATTTGAATCTGATAGTCCTTCATCGTCGAGGGACCGAGATAGACATTGGAGCGATTTAAACCGCGTTGGACAGGCGTTTTGACTAAAACTTTACCACCATCTTTCTCACGCACAAAGAATTTGCCGGTCGCGCCAATCCAATGCGTCGGTATTTTTTCGAGTTCAATCGTTTCAAAATCCTCTGTCCACGGAAGTGATGGAACAACACGGACGCGAGCCGTCGCTGTCATATCGCCGGATTGTGCAGTGACAATGCCGGCATGCGCGCCTGCACTTTTATCGGGTGTGAACGCGCTGTCTTGAAGTGTCCCGATTAATCCAGTTTTCATCCATTCTATAGCACCGACTGCGCTCGTCTGTTTTCCGTTTGCATCGAATCCGATGACACTGAATTCAATCGGATCACCGGATGTGAGTTTTTCAGCAGGCGTAATCAGAAGGGAGACAGCAGGGGCAGTTGACATCTTTACTGGTTCTGGTGCCATCTCTTTACTGGCACAACCCGCAATAAGGAGACACACAACAAAAAACCCCAATAAGCCCAACAGTGTTTCCGACTTAACCATAAACCTTTTTTTGACAACGGAAAAAAAGGAGCGAAAACCTAAGAAATAAACAATCATTATTTGCTTCCCCCAATACAGTAAAGGCGTTCTTCTGTCGTGAAATAGATGCGTCCATTAGCGATGGCAGGTGAACCGTAGATCTCGACGTAATGCTCTTCTTCAGCACGACTTATCTCTTGGGCACTTAGCGTTTTACAGCCGTTCTCGTCCGGTTGAAGGATGATAAATCCACCGTTGACCTCTGTGACATAGAGTTTCCCATCTGCCCAGACCGGCGAACCTTTGCCGACTTTACCGATATTGTGCATCCAGCCTAATTCACCTGTATCGGCATTAACAGCATGGAGATTCGCGGAGTTATCCACGAGATAGACGTGTCCGCCATGAATTGTAGGCGATGCGTATCCGACATTAACGGCATCATATCGCCAGAGTTCATGCGTTTTGGTAACATCACCAGCACCGGTTGCGTCAATACAGACGACGCGTCCCATCTCGGTATTATCTATATTCTCTTCACTGTGCGAGGCATAGACTTTCGTGCCTGAAACGATGACAGATGTATTGATACCGCGCTGACTGAGTTTAAAGCCCCAAACCATCTCGCCGGTATTCTGTTTCATGGCGTAGATACCGCCATCCGCATTACCACCGATGATGAGTTGTTGTCCGTTGATATTAGTAACGACCGGTGTAGAATAAGTCGTGTCTAAAGGTCTACCACCCGGGGTCGAAACCCAGACCAATTCACCGCTGTGTTTGTTGAACGCGAAGTAGCGGTGGCGTGTCGCGGCTTGCGCGCCCCATCCTGAGTTAAGATAACTGACAACCACAAGGTCGCCTGCGATAATAGGGGTGTGAACGCGTCCGCCGTAACCGGATATCCGTCCATACTCCTCTGTGAGTGAACGGGACCAGACGATGTTTCCGTCTTTGTCAAAACAGAAGAAAAGTCCTTGGACACCGTGTGCGTAGATATTCCCTGTTTCAGGATCGCCAGCGAGGCTTGTCCAACCGACCCGGTTGAAAGAAATCGTGGTGTGGAAGACGTTAAATTGATAATTCCAGATCAGTTCGCCGGTTTCAGCATTGAAACAGGCGACGCGTTCCTGTTCGGTGATGTCTTCGCCGACGCGTCCGATGACATAGACTCTGCCATTAAGGACGATCGGTGTGGAACGCCCGATAAATTCCGCTGCCCAGAGCAGGTTTTCACCTTCGACCGACCAAGTTGATATTAACCCGGTTTCAGCAGAGGTACCATCCTGATTTGGTCCGCGCCACGTTGGCCAATCGTTAGCCATAGCGGACATGGAAACGGCAAGAAAAACAAAGCAGATGAATAACCGACTTTTGAATAGCAAGTTTTGGCTCACAAGTTTCGCACTTTTGAATAGCAAGTTTTGGCTCACAAGTTTCGCCAAAAGAATCGGTTTCTGATAACGCAAATTTCTGTTCCTCCTCGTGTATTTTACGTGTATCTGTAATCCTATTATAACCCAAGTTGCCACTAATCTTCAAATCGCATTTTTATATTTGTAGCGATGAGAAATAAAAAGAGTTTCAACTCAAAACCCGCAGCCGTCACCGAGTGGATAGACTTCGGTAAGAGTTGTTCAACAAGACTGTTTGT
>JAJEDN010000038.1 GCA_022821495.1 Candidatus Poribacteria bacterium | reverse complement strand
AAAATCCGATAGAATATCTCCTAAGCAGAAAAGGAGGTTCATTTTTTAGCATCCTTTCACAACAGTAGTGTGTTTATGAAAGGATACCTGCTTTTCTGCTTTTTCGCATTATAATTCTAAATATTGTCCAAACTATAGTATCTCTTAAAGTCCCCTGATAAGGGGGATTTAGGGGGTTTTATTTCTTATAACTTACGCAGCTCCTCTCAAAGTCCCCCTGATAAGGGGGATTTAGGGGTTTGTTTCTTAATATTGCTTACGATTTTTTTACAACTTTTGAGGGAGGTAATTCTTTCAACCAAGCAAGATTAAATCGGTAATGCTGACGGCTGCTAATCAGATGGATCATCCCATTCTGCCCTTGGCAAACAGCGAGATAGCCACCCGGTTCAGCACTGTTCAATCCCATCGTAAAGGGTCGCCCATCCATCGTATCAATGTCTCGGTCTTCGCCGTCATCTGTAATCAGACGGGTAGATTCCCACGTTTCACCGTCGTCATAAGACAGCGCGCCAAAGAGACCGGTAACAAGGCGTTCATCTCCAGACGCATCAACAATCGGCATCGAGGTCGGTTCCCTCCGATCACCTGTGAAAGACGCAAGGAAAAGCGGTCCCTCTTGGAGCCGTAGCAGGACGCACCGCTGCCCACCCGCAACAGGCGGAAATTGCGTAGCACTATAGTGCCACGTCTTACCGCTATCTGCTGAGACACTCTTCGGCATCCGTTCATTAATCGTATCGCCGCGTCCGTATGCCATCAACCTGCCATCTGTGAGTTCAACGACAGCAGCGTGGATACCAGCAATCCAACCGCCCTGTTTGCCGTCGGCAAATTCGGGGATAGGTTGCCCAGCACCCGGATCGTACCACGTCTCGCCATCATCATCGCTGAGCCATATCGCGGTACCACCATTGCCACCACTCACCGCATCACAGGCAAGGAGTATAGAACCGTCCTGCCTCCGAAAAACGGAAGCGATCGGCATGTGTCGGAGTCGATGTTCAGGCGAAATAAAGCGCGGTTTCGACCACGTCGCGCCGTTATCATCGGAATAACGCAACACCAACGCCAAGGGACCCCACGTTGCGGCAGCCGAAAGCCCATTGAAATGATAAATCCGTCCGTTCTCATTCCGCCAGAGAGACGTTGCGTGATTGTTCCGATCCGGCGGCCCCCAGAAGAGTTCCGCAGGCTCCCACGCAGTCTCGCCAAAACGTAAGCGACTTGCGACAACCGTCAATTCACGTCCGCGTTCTGTCACACAGGAATACCACGCTGCGAGCATATCGCCGTTCGGGCATTCTACGATCGCTGGCACGTGGTTATGTGCAGAAAAGAGCGGTCCGTTTGAACCCTCCGGAATTTTAACGAATGTCAACGGCTCCGCAAAATAAGGTGCGTTCCGTTCACCCCCTTGATAAGGGGGGCTGGGGGGTTTGCTTTCTACTATAAGCTCCTGTTTGACATCTCGTCCCCACAACGCGACCTTCGGTGCCGGTGTAGGCAATGTCTGTGGCATTTCACCACAAACGACCCGAAACCCGATGTACCAGTGTTTATCTTCGGGCACCGCGCCCATCCGATTCGCCGAACGGAGGTAACAGAGCAACGTCGAATGACTACCGCCCCGCGTAACCCGATACAGCCCATCTTCCCTACCGACCGGATCCGCTTGTGAATGTGGTTCGTAGGGTCCATACCAATCTTGACACCACTCCTCCACGTTCCCGTGCATATCGTGGACACCCCACGCGTTCGGTGCCGTTTGCCCGACATGCAGCGGCACAATATCTTCTTCACCCCGACCGCGTCCAGCATCCGGGTACCAACTCTCACTAACATTCTTATGAAATTCAGCGGGCAGCGTATCACCGGTATGAAAATGCGTTGTCGTCCCTGCGCGGCAGACGTATTCCCATTCTGCCTCCGTCGGTAACCTATACGGAAGCCCCTCTTTTTCGGAAAGCCATTCGCAAAAGCGCGTCGCATCGTGCCAATCGACAAACACCACCGCTTCATCATCGTTTTCTGAAAAACCCAGTTTCCCGCGGAGTGCAATGTGTGTCGGTTCAAACGCCTCATACTGCGTATTCGTAACCTGAAAAACGCCGATGTAAAACGGCGTCGTGAGCGTCACCTGATGCACCGGCTTCTCATCTGGATCGCCATCGCGGAGATACGCCTTGCCCGCCGTCAATTCATCTGATAGCGATGCGTTCTCCGAACCCATCATAAAAGTGCCGGGTTCAATTCTAACAAACTGCATACCGAGCGAATTCGTATGCGTCGGTTCCCCTTCAAATACCAACTTCTGCATAGTTTCCTTCCCTTTTATTTCCAAGCAGTCTCCTAAATTTATTCCATTTTTATCTTAGTGTATCAGTTAGCACGGTCCACGTCAAGTTTAATGACGCTACAAGGCAGAGCCGTTCAATTGTCCATTTTCATCGAATTTTCACCGCAGGCCGGTAGGTGCGGTTTTTTGCGGCGTACACGCCCTGGGGAATGCCACACGGAAACCTTCATACCGTTGATTCATGCGATCTACATTCTTAGGGGAAACACCGCAGCAAAAACACTGAACCGGATCCTTGAAAAAAGATGTGAAATCCAATAATTTCTTAAAATTGAATAACCCTGCCCCTCAAAAACATTTCTTTTGACTTTTTTCACCACTTCTGCTATATTATTTATAACTTGTAGCGGGTTCTTGTTCTTTTCCGTTAAAGCGTCCGGATTTAATCCTATAAGAACCTCACAAATACAATTGCTTAGAGATTGCACAAATATCTATTTTAGGGAGTAAGATTTTGAAACAGAAGATTATTTTTGGGGTACTCTTCCTCGCTTTGATAAGTTTTACAACGGTTTGTCAGGCCCGGGACCTTGTATTACACCTTTCCTTTGACGAATTAAATGGAAAAGTTGTAAAGGACATGACCGAATTCGGTAACGACGCAACCTTTAATAAAGGGAACCCAAAACTGATTGATGGTGTCTTCGGACAGGCGATGGAGTTCGACGGAAAAACTGCTGCCGAAATTGACGACAGCGCGAGCCTCGATATTATTGATGGCATTACCATTGAGTTCTGGGCACTCGTCAAAGGTGGAGAGGCGATCCAGAGCGGAGTTGAGAAAGGATCGGCTTGGGTGTCTGGTCTGTATAACCTCGCAGCACTGTACAACGGTGGGACGATCCTTCAATTTTTCGACCTACCAGAGCCGTGTAACGACGACAACATCGGTCCCAGTATTCAGGACGGTGAGTGGCATTTTCTCGCCGGAACGTGGGACGGTGAGGACATCCTACTCTACATCGACGGCGAATTGGAAGCAGAAATGCCGTGTAAAGGTAAACTGAAACCCAACGACGAGTCGCTCTACATCGGTGCCCGCGGCGGCAGCCAGCGATTCCTCACCGGTGCCCTTGATGAAATCAAAGTGTATAACTATGCCCTAACCAAAGAGGAACTGCTCGTGGATATGGAAGCACCTGTCACACTGCACGTTGATGCACAGGACAAGTTAGCAACCGTCTGGGCACGCCTCAAAACCGACTAATCCGTACAGCAAAGGAAAGTTGATGAGAACAACTCGTTATCTTTTTCTACAACTCGCAGGTTCCCGAAACTTGCTATACATGCGTCCAACGTTTATTCTTTTCTTATTGTTAACCCTAATCGTCGGCTGCGCGCTGCCCTTCAGTAGCACCTCAACACCTGAAGCGCAAGTCGCAGTTGTCACAACCGACAAAGGTATAGTCGTAATCGAGCTTTATCCTGATGCTGCGCCCATAGCAGTAGAGAATTTCACCAAATTGATTAACCAGAAGTTTTACGACGGCTTAACATTTCATCGCAGAGTTGACGAATTCGTCGTTCAAGGCGGGTGTCCGAACGGCGATGGAACAGGCGGTCCCGGCTGGACGATTGCCGACGAGTACACGAATCCGAACCAGCGTCCACATCTCAGAGGTACAGTGGCGATGGCGCGAACCCAAGCGCCAAATTCATCCGGGAGCCAATTCTACATTTGCTTCAAACCCCAACCCTTTCTTGACGGCAATTACACCACCTTCGGTAGTGTAGTTCAAGGCATGGATGTCGTCGATCGCTTACAGATAGGCGATGTCATGACAAAAATCCGATTGGAGGCGAAGTCAAAATATGTTAAGGCAACACCAGAATAAGCAGCACCAGCAGTTCGCATCTGCAGCACTCTTAGTCTTGATGACGCTATTTGCGACTTTCGTGCTGAGTTGCGCACAAGAGGAAAAACAAGCACCTGCCCCGCGCGCACGCCGCACAGGTACAGGTTCAACGATAACCGCAGCTAAACCACAGATTGATCCCGCAACTGCCGTAGCCGTTATTGAAACGGCAAAAGGCACCATTGAATTTGAATTTCTCGCAACCGAAGCACCTGAAACCTCTAAGAATTTCATCAAAAACGCGCAGGTGATGTATTACAAAGGTGAAAAGTTTAATCGAGCGGAAGAACTTCTCATCCAAGCAGGTTCAAAACTCGCCGCTGGAGATACGCTCCCTATTGAAAACGGCGCGAAAGAGATGTCGCGCGGCGTTGTCGCTATGGCAAAAGAAGAAGGCACCAGCGTCTCTTACGCATCCGAATTCTTTATCTGCCGAGATAGCACTGTCCTTGATAGTGAATACGCCATCTTTGGAAACGTCATCAGCGGGATGGATGTCGTTGATAGCATCGAGCAAGACGACGTAATTACAAACATCACCATCCGAAGCAAGGAATAACTATAAGTTATAAGTTATAAGTTACCTTCGGATGTTATCAACGCATCCTTGTAACTGCCATTACTAAATTGCGGTCACGGTATCCACAAGAAACCGTTGATAAAGCACAAGCCAGACTTATAACTTATAACCAACAACTTATAACTACTAAAATGGAGGGATATATGGCATTAACTGTTATTCGTACGGCGCGCCCAAGTCCTGTTTGGCAAGAAAGTTACGTGCGTGTGAAAAAAGGACAACGACTCGTTATTGACGGAGAAGGGGCTTGGTCACCAGATTTACAAAACCGGACAGGCTGGTGCGGTGCTGATGGCGTTCCGAAAACCCCAGGCTCCAACGATTATCTGCTCCCCGGTGTTAATATCGGTGCACTTATCGCGAAGATCGGGAACGTCGTTTTCGCTGTCGGTTCACGCTACGACAACCCAGCCCCCGCCGAGGGTGTTATCTTTCTCGCTATGAACGAAAATCCACAAAACAATAACCAAGCAGGAAGTCTACTCGCACAAATCATCATTTTTGATGACGAATAGCAACCTTCCTACAACACACTTTATACATATTGGACACATCCGAATCAGGAGCAAGTTATATGGAAGAAGCCACTGCTCAGGAAGAAACACAACAACTTCCACCGGTTGATTTTATTAGCTATCTTACGAACCTCGTAGAAACCGGGCAGCTCTATTTACAAGGGGTCCCTAACCCTGAAACAGAGGAGGTCGTTATAAACCTCCCAATTGTGAAACATATTATTGATACTATTGAGATGCTCGAAGAAAAGACGAAAGGTAACCTCACTGCCCCGGAAGCCAACTTCCTGACAAACACACTCTATGAACTCAGAATGGGCTATATCCGTGTCGCCAGTAGCCAAGAAGCAGCGGCACAACAGGCGGCAGCTGAAGATAAAATACCAGCTGAAGAAACTGAAATAGAAGCACCCCCTAACGAAACCGAAAATGTTTCCGAACCGGAGGCGCAGTAAGGACCGAAACACGGCAACCGCACATCACAAATCTGAAAACCGCTGATTTTCGTGAATTCTCTACCAAAAATGGGGTTAACTCCGTTAAACTTTCAAGGAGCACCATTTATGGAATTCTATCACGGCACAACACTTAGCAGTGCAAGAGGCATTATTGAAAACGGGTTTCGTCCACGCGGCGGTGCCGTCTGGTTCACAACAAATTGGAACTACGCTAAAAATCGAGCGGAGCAAAAGGCACGCCGAAAACATGGTAAGGCTGTCGTACTGAAAACTGAATTAGAGATCGAAATACTTCGCAGATCTCTCGGTAACGGCAAGATTCACGGACGGGGCGGTATTGTAGCGATTCGCGAACGGTTATCTGTTGAACTCCTACAGTCCAACGTTTTTGAGTTGTTAGCGTGTCCAGTCGCACTCTCTCAATGGGTTAACCATCAACTTGGACGCTACCCTCACAACGGCGTGAGCCAAAACCACTGGGGCATCGTAAGGTTAGCGCACTGGATGAATAACCGGATGAAATCTGGCACAGGAAATCGTATCAGCCTGCAAGAATTTTTTGAAAAAGGTAGGCAATGGCTACCCGCATTCTTTGACAAAATTCCGTTCAACCCTGAAGGACTCCCCATTCAACATCTTCAGAATGATGCGATTGCAGTCCGTGTGCTTTACACCGACACACAAGAAGCACCACGCCAGTTCTCGGAAGTCAATACACAATTCGCGAAGGCGATAGCAGATATGTCGGCGGAAAATCCGAAACGCCGGATACGAGGCCTTCAATTCCTTGAAAAAGTCGGAGCGGAAGAATTATTTGATTGGTGCGTACTGCAGCTTGAAGATGAATCGGTGGATGTCGTCTGCAACGCTTTGCGAATTATATGCCGTTGTGATGACGGTTATCCTGCTCCGATTCTACCGCACGCCGAATCCGAAAACAGACGGATCCGCGCGGGGGCACTCGCAGCACTCGCAAAACACGCTGTAGATGATAGCGAACGTTGGTTTGAGCGCGGGCTTAAAGACCCCGCGGCGTGCGTACGTATGGAAGTCGCAAAACTTTTACCCACGCTTGATAGAATCGAACATCAAGATCTTTTTGACATTGCCCGACATGACCCAAACCCAGCCGTTAAACACTTTGCTAAGAAACGGCATTAAACTGGAAAAATCACAATAATTCCCTTGTAAACGCGCTATGGTCTACTTAAGCGCAGCACCATGAAAGAGGAGAATGAATTATCAACGCAAGATTATAATCGCTTTAGCGATGCTCATAGGCTTGCTCGTGACCGGAACAGCCGGTTACTTAGTGCTTGAAAGAGATGGCGGGTGGCATCTTCTGGACGCAGTCTATATGACTGTCATTACGCTCACAACCGCAGGACACGAAGATCTCGGAATGAGCGACAATGGCCGTATTTTCACGATACTCCTTCTCATCGGTGGGTTCGGGGTGTTCACCTATAGCGTCACTGTCGCTACTGCATTTCTAATCGAAGGACAACTCCAAAGTTTTTTTAGACAACAAAAAATGATCCGAACTGTCGATAAATTATCAAATCATTATATTATTTGTGGACTCGGCGATACCGGTGTACATGTACTCGATGAAATGCTGAAGGCAGATGTCGATTTTGTCGGTATTGAATTCGAGGAAGAACGATTAATCCACCTCACCGACACACGAAATTTTTCATATCTCCACGGCGACGCAACTGATGACGAGCTGCTCATACGTGCAGGTATCTCTCGCGCACGCGGACTCGTCACATGCCTCAGCCGCGATCAAGATAACCTATTCGTCGTAATCTCGGCGAGAAAATTAAATCCGCACTTACAAATAGCCTCGAAAGCCGTTGAAGATAATTCACCCGGAAAACTCGTTACTGCGGGCGCAGATGAAGTCGTCCTGCCGGATCATATTGGGGGTCTTCGTCTCGCGTCAAGTATACTCTACCCACACCTCGTAGAATTTCTGGAAAATATCACGCAAAATCAGAAAGAAACCCATTTCGCTGAATCCATTATCCAAGGGAATTCCACATTAGACGGGATTTCTCTCAAAACCGCTAATATCCAAGAACATACCGGATTGGTCGTCGTCGCCATCCGGGATAATGACGGGACATTCCTCTATAATCCGCCAGGAGATAAGAAAATTCAAGCCGGTGATGCCTTATTAGTAATATCAAATCAGAGACAGCTACAAATATTACACAAGCTTACAGGAGATTCCAGTTAGTCAGCACCCTACTGAAGACTGAGTGCCTCTTACCACAAATTGGAAGGAACCACGCGTATGCTCGCAACCGTTTTAAGCAGCGCCTTGCTTGGAATTGATGCCTATATCGTAAAAGTTGAAGTAGATGTCGCTGGCGGACTCCCCTCTTTCAGTACCGTCGGGTTACCCGATAGTGCGATCAAAGAAAGCAGAGATCGGGTTACCGCAGCCATTAAAAACTCTGGGTTCTACTTCCCTCAGACTCGAATCACGGCGAACCTCGCACCTGCAGACATCCGAAAAGCAGGCTCAGCGTTTGACCTTCCGATCGCTATCGGCGTTATGGCTGCCACCAATCAAGTAAATCCGGCAAAGCTCGAAAATGCTATGATTTTGGGTGAACTCGCACTTGACGGAAACATCCGGGGCATACAAGGGGGGCTCCCGATCGCAATCGCCGCGAAAGAGAACGGCATACAGCATCTCATCTTGCCCGCTGAAAACGCTAAAGAAGCCGCAATCGTGGACGGTGTGAACGTCTATCCGGTCGTGAGCCTATCAGAGGCTATCGCGTTCCTGAACTCAGAGAAAGAGATAGCACCAGAACACCACACACTCAACATCAACGGACACAAGGATCATGCCGAAAAACATCTCGATCTACTCGATGTCAAAGGGCAAGAACATGTCAAACGCGCCATTGAAGTCGCCGCTGCAGGTGGACATAATCTGATTATGATTGGACCGCCCGGTTCTGGAAAGACGATGATCGCGAAGCGGATCCCGTCAATCCTTCCGAGACTCTCAATGGATGAATCCTTAGAAACGACAAAGATCCAAAGTATCATGGGTACCCTACCGAGCGATACACCGCTTGTCGTAACGCGCCCCTATCGTTCACCACATCACACCATTTCTGACGCAGGCCTAATCGGCGGTGGCAACGTGCCGCGCCCAGGCGAAGTTAGTCTCGCACACAACGGCGTGCTTTTTTTAGACGAACTCCCCGAATTCCGACGGAACGTCCTTGAAGTGATGCGGCAACCCCTTGAAGACCGACAGGTGACCATCTCTCGCGCAGCAGCATCGCTGACTTATCCCGCAAATTTTATGCTCGTCGCAGCGATGAACCCTTGCCCTTGTGGATTTTTCAGTGATCCAAACCGGGATTGTAAGTGCACGCCGAACCAAATTCAGAACTATGTCTCCCGTATCTCCGGTCCCCTGTTAGATAGAATCGACATTCAAGTCGAAGTCCCAGCAGTAAAATATGCCGAACTCTCTGCTGAAATAACCGGAGAACCGTCGGCACACGTCCAAGAACGGGTTGAGGCGGCACGTCAGATCCAACAACAACGCTTCGCAAACACAACAATACACGCCAACGCAACCATGGAATCGAAACAGATACGGGAGTATTGCAAAATCGACGACCAGGCACAAGACCTGCTACGGGTCGCTATTAACCAACTCGGATTAAGTGCACGTGCCTATGATCGGATCCTGAAGGTCGCACGTACCATCGCCGACTTGGACCGAAACCCCAATATAGAGGCTGTCCATGTTTCTGAAGCCATACAATACCGAAGCTTAGACCGGAGCTTCTGGAAAAAGTAACACGATGGAGAAGTAAAAGCATGCAACCGAATTTTATTATCTTCCTAACAGACGACCAAGGATACGGCGATCTGTCTTGTATGGGCGCGACCGATTTCCAAACGCCACACCTTGACAGAATGGCAACCGAAGGTGCCCGGTTCACGGATTGGTATTCAAATTCACCTGTCTGCTCGCCTTCACGCGCAGCATTACTGACAGGGCGATACCCGTGCCATGCCGGTGTCCGCTCCATTTTAGCAGGGCATCGCACCGCTACTGGACTGCCGCCTTCAGTGCCGACACTCGCGACAGCACTGAAAGAACGCGGCTATTACACCGCGATGTCCGGAAAATGGCATTTAGGACTCGCCGAAGGTTCACGTCCAGAACATCACGGCTTCGACGATTGGTTCGGATTCATGGCAGGATGTATCGACTTCTTTTCGCATATCTTTTACTGGGGCTTAGGGCAACGCGGTATCGACCAGACCCACGACCTCTGGGAAAACGGCGAAGAGATTTATCGAAACGGCGAATACTTCACCGAACTCATTACCGAATACGCTGTTAGATATATCCGTAAATCTGTTGAACTCGGCAAACCTTTTTTCCTCTACGTCCCTTACAACGCACCACATTATCCGATGCACGCACCGCAAAAATATGTGGATCGGTTCCCGAACTTGCCGTGGGATCGGCAGATTATGGCAGCGATGCTCAGTGCCGTTGACGATAGCGTGGGCGAAATTTTCGCGGAATTAGAACGGCTTGGACTCGCAGACAACACGTTCTCCTATTTCCAGAGCGACAACGGTCCCTCGCGTGAAACCCGAAACTGGTTGGACGGCACGCAGGATCCGTATTATGGCGGCACCGCAGGTAAACTAAAAGGACACAAATTCAGCCTCTACGAAGGCGGTATCCGTTCACCCGGCATCATGAACTGGCCCCAGCAAATCCCCGCAGGACAGGTAATCAATGAAGTTGGCGCAGCAATGGATGTCTTTCCGACCTTCCTCGCTGCAGCAGGCGGAGATCCTGCCGAGTATGAACTTGATGGACTCGACATCCTACCCACAGTGACAAACGGCGAACTCACACCGCATCGCGAGGTCTACTGGGAGATGGGTAAGCAGACGGCTGTGCGTCGCGGCAATTGGAAACTCGTACTCAACGGTCAACTTGTAGAAGGTGCACCGCCGGAAGATGATGTACATCTCGCGGATCTCGAAACCGATATGGGTGAAACAGAGAATCTGAAAGACGCGCATCCTGAATTGACTGCTGAACTGACAAACGCAGCCCAAACATGGCGCGAAGGCATCGAAACACACTGGGAAACTAAATGGGTGAATCCGAACGGAACTACGGGTTATACTAAGGAAAAGTAAAGTGCTAACTGATACGCAAGACACGTACGGACATCGCCATGACAACAGATACCGCAAAAATTATCGCTGAAACAATGGATCCTTATCAAACAACAGAACCCGAACACTTAGCCTATCATCAATTCAACCGAGATAGAGGGAGGATGAGCGGCCAGCTAAAACTGCGGGTGCGCTACAAACAATACGCGACACCCTGGTTTGACTACCTGTTTGTTTCAAAAGAGGAAATGGTAGACATCCTTGACAGCACACCGTGGAAGGTCGAATCCTATATCGATTCAACCGACGCACCAACTTATATCGCAATCTTAACCAAACGTGTGCATCACTGAGATTCTGCTGGCAAGCTTTCTAACCTTGCTCAAAAACGAGATACGCCATGATCCTTTTTAAATTTGCCTTCATCACGGATACACATCTCTACCTGAACCCACCGCAGAATTTCGCGGGTGGGTTACAACAGCAAAAAAACAGTCTCGCGCTCTATGAAAAGTTAGTTGAACAACTGAACGCGTTTGAACCTGCATTCGTAATTCACGGCGGCGATATCGTGTGCGGTGGCAATAGTTTTGAGATGTCCGCGGAAGAATACGAAGCTGCACTTGATAGCGCAGATCAACTCGGAAAGCGTATAAACGCCCCTTGCTATTATATACCCGGAAACCACGATCTACATCCAGAGACCGGTGCCAAAGATTCCTACTTAGCACGCTTCGGTATCAACGGCATGGGGTCGGTCTGTTTTGTTCATGAAAACATCCGATTTATCCTCCTCGATTCACAAGAGGTACCGAAAGATTTAACACACGGATATATCAGTACCAACCAGTTGGCATGGGCAGAACGTGAATTGAAAAGGGCACGAGATTACGACGAAGAGGTTTTCATCTTCTCGCACCAACTCCCTTTTCCCAGTGTGGAATTTCAGGGCATCGGTTCAAGAGTCGCGAACTCTGCGGAATTTCTCGAAGTCACCGCCCCCTTTGAAAAACAGATTTTAGCATTCTTTTGTGGACATCTGCACCTCAACCGCGTCTTCAGGGAACAAGGGATGCTGTGCGTTGTCTCTTCTGGGATTATTTGTTACCCGATGATGTGGCGACAAGTCCTTGTCTATTCGGATAGAGTTGAGGTGAATTCCGTGACCGTCGATCTGCCGCATGTCGTTGCCGAATCAGAAGCAGCCCAACCCGACAATACACCTTATCTTTTGGGGCGAGACCGAGATTTAAATTTCAGTATCCCACGGACCCTCTAATCTTGTTAGTAACAACAACGCAATCTTGAAAAGGAGGCAATCAGTTGGGAGATTATCAGAAGATCTGGTCGTTATCAGATAGCGCTTTAACTGATAACCGATAACTGATAGCTTCTGGACCTTAGCCATTGGAGGCAGCATCGCAACAGCGGCGCGATGCGGATCCTTGAAAGAACTCTAAATGCCAAGTTTCACCTAACAACCCCCGTCAGGGCAGGATAAAAGAATGATTGAAGTCCAAAATATCACAAAAAACTACGGTCCCTTCCAAGCCCTCAAAGACATCTCCTTTCAGGTGGATAAAGGACAAATCGTCGGTTTCCTCGGTCCCAACGGGGCAGGAAAAACGACAACGATGCGAATCATCACGTGCTTCATGCCCGCGAGTAGCGGACGCGTTACTGTCGCTGGATACGACGTTTTCAAAGAATCGAGGGAAGTCCGTAAACGCATCGGATACCTACCCGAAAACGTGCCACTCTATCCGGAAATGACGGTAACGAAATACCTGAAGTATATGGCAAAGATCCGCAGTGTACCGCGCGGCAGTATCAAAGGGCAGTTGGATAACGCGATTGAGGCGTGCGGACTCACCGAGCGCAGGCACCAGATTATTGGACAACTCTCCCGGGGTTTCCGGCAGCGCGTCGGTCTGGCACAAGCATTGATCCACGAACCCGACGTTCTTATCCTCGACGAACCCACTTCTGGGTTAGATCCACGGCAAATCGTCGAAATCCGAGAATTAATCAAGACGCTCGGCAAAGAGCGGACGATTCTGTTCAGCACGCATATCTTGCCTGAAGCGAGCATGACGTGTGAACGCTTGATTATCATCAGTAAGGGTCAAATTACGGGAGATGTTCAACTAAAAGAGGGGCGCGCCGTATTAGGACAAAACGATACGAATGGTAAGCAAGTGACACCATCAACCCTTTCGCTTGAGGTAGCAGGTGCTGCAGCCGATGAGATATTGAATGCACTTACGGACATCCCCGACGTAATCCAAGTCGAGCAGACCAACACCGGTACAGATGGCACCGCAACGTTCTATCTCTACTACACCGCTACAATTGATATCCGGGCAGCGGTAGCAGAAACCATCGTCGGAAGGAGATGGCAATTGCTTGAAATGCACACGACTGAAAGGTCTTTGGAGGAGCTGTTCCTGTCTTTAACGGCATAGTGTACACTTTCCGTACCCGCTCTGATGCCATCATAACTAACAGGATTACGAGGGTTCAAGGGGCAACTTTAGTTGTTCGCGAATGGCTCGCCGAACCTCATCACAGATACGCATCGCGTGCGCTGCTTCATCTGCGGTCGCGAATTTGCCAGGGTAACGAGGATCAACGGCGTGTTCCGACAACTTTGAAAAATCTTCCCGCCAAGCATCCCAAGCAGGAAGAACCGGGATAATCAGGCTCAACAACTCTTTCAAATCGTGCGTCCTCGGAAACGGGATGTTCGCCTCTTGGAGCCACGCCTTGAGATACTTTTCAACACACTGCTGAGCCTGCAAACAGATCGCATCATTTACTGGATGCTGTCCCTGAAGCACTTGCTGCGCAACAGTATAATTGCCTTCAGCTTTCTGCACCCATTCCGCTGTCAATGGATTCATCGCGTGTTCTTCCTTGTTCATCCCCTCTTCTGTTAGGTCTATCTACAACAGGAACCTACCACACCTACAGGTAAACGTATAGGACTAATTATGCCACATCTCCATCGCATACGCAAGGAAATCCCTTCTCGAAAAATATTGATTTCTAAATGCATCTATCGTATAATCTCTGCTACAGACCTATTTCAACGGAGAGGCACAATCACCTAAAAAAGAATAATTATGAAACTCGTTACCTTTCAAACCCAATCGACAGACACGACACCAAGACTCGGCGCATGGATCACTGGCGACCAAATCGTTGACCTTACGGCAGTCGCCTCGGACATGTACGAATTCTTTGAGCAGAACCGTCTCGCTGACGCACAAAAACATATCGACCAGGCCGCTGATAGCATCTTCCCAATCGCTGATGTGCAGCTGCTTGCACCGTTTCCACGTCCGGCAAGCCTCCGGGATTTCGGCGTATTTAAGACCCACATGGATGCCGCTTCACGTATCACGGGTAAAGAAATCTCCGCGGAGTGGTTCAAACTGCCTAACTATTACCGCGGCAGCACGAGTCCTTCCTCTATCGCCGGACACGAAGCCGTTGTTACGTGGCCCAACTACACAGAGAAACTCGACTTTGAACTGGAGTGGGGCATCTACATCGGCAAAACCGGCAAAAACATCTCCATAGAAGAAGCACCCGAGTACATCGCGGGTTACACCATTTACAACGACATCAGCGCACGCGACATCCAGTTCCGGCACATGACATTGTCGCTCGGTCCCGCTAAAGGTAAAGACTTTGATAACAGCAACATCATGGGACCCTGTCTCGTTACGCCAGACGAAATCAGTGATCCCTACAACCTCCGAATGATTGCCAGAATCAACGGTGAAATCTGGGCAGACGGAAACACATCGGATATGTATTACTCCTTCGCTGAGATGATCTCGTTTGTTTCGCAATCAGAGACGCTCCACCCTGGTGAATTCCTGGGTTCGGGTACCGTCGGAAATGGGTGTGGCTGGGAACTCGATCGCTGGATTCAACCCGGTGATGTCGTTGAACTCGAAATCGAGAATATCGGTGTGCTAAGAAACCAAATCGGCGAACCAGAAGTAAACCCCGCCGAATGGACAGAAAAGGGACTTTAGATACAATCATAGGACTTACGCGGTGCCCCTTAAAGACCCCTGATAAGGGGCAGGGAATGCCCATACGGGGGATGCCGTACGACATTCATATCGTTGTTGATTCTGATTCTGATTCTTTAGGGGGTTAAAAACACCTCTTAAAGCCCCCCTGATAAGGGGATTCAGGGGTTAAAAACACCTCTTAAAGCCCCCCTGATAAGGGGGATTTAGGGGGTAAAAAAACGAAAAATAAAAAATGCGACTGAAAAATAAAGTAGCCATTACAACAGGTGCCGCCTCCGGCATCGGAAAAGCCACAGCACTCCTGTTCGCTGAACACGGCGCGAAGGTCGTCGTCGCGGACATCGATGAAAGTGGTGCGAACCAAACCGTCTCCGAAATCCGCGACGCGGGCAACGAAGCAACCTACGTCCAAACCGATGTGACACTCTCGGATAACACCGAGCGGATGGTACACGAAACCGTCAGCAGATACGGTAAATTGGATATTCTGTTGAGCAGTGCCGGCATCGCAATGCGACTACCCGTCGGTGACTTGCCGGAAGCAGATTGGCACCGCTGTTTAGACGTTAACCTCACCGGCGTCTATCTCTGCGCTAAGGCAGCGATCCCTGCCATGCAAAAAAACGGTGGCGGTTCTATCATCAACCTGTCCTCTATCTATGGTCTCGTCGGTGCAGACGTTCGGGCGGCGTACGTCGCCTCCAAAGGCGGTGTAACGAACCTCACCCGCGGCATGGCACTCGATTATGCTGAAGACAAAATCCGAGTCAACTGTATCTGTCCCGGTTTCGTTGAGACACCCTTAGTTGCCGGTGTCATCAAAACACCAGAGGAATATCAGGTACTTGCGGACAAGCATCCGATGCGCCGACTCGCGCAGCCTGAAGAGATCGCATACGGCGCATTATACCTCGCCTCCGACGAATCCGCCTTCGTCACAGGCATCGCCTTACCGATTGATGGCGGTTACACCGCAGGATAACAAATCCACCTATCTCTGCTGAATTTTTCACTTTTACCTTCTAATTGTCAGAGGATTTGCCAGTTTTTAGACAAAAATTCAGATTTTTTTCGCTTTTTCTAAAAATTATGCACAATTTCTGCCCCAAAATTGTATCTTTAATAATTGAACCTAAAAAGAAACGCAAATAAGTGTAAAAAGAGATGTAATACCATCTCTGTTGATAAATCTCTCTTTATGTAGAATAAACTGTTAGTTTGTTCCGCGTCACCACATATTCCATGAAAACCGCTAATGACACATCATTATTTAAAAACGGTATAACAATGGAGAATCCTGATGGAAAAAAATGATGTTCAACTGATTCAACAAATCTTGTCAGGTGACCAAGGGGCATTCACCCTTTTGGTCGAAAAGCATCAAAAAGGTGTTCACGCGCTTGCGTGGCGAAAAATCGGGGACTTCCACATCGCTGAAGAAATTACCCAAGACACCTTCCTTCAGGCATACAAAAAACTTTCAACGCTGCGGAATCCGAATCAGTTTGCAGGATGGCTTTATGTCATCGCGAACAATCTCTGCAAGCGGTGGCACCAAAAGAAGAGACTTTCGATGCAATCGCTGGAGAACGCATCCGTCGTAGAGATAGAGAACTCTTCTTACAAACATTATGTATCGGAAAAACGCGAGACAGAAGCTACCGAGCAACGTCATGAAACTGTTAAAAAACTACTGGCACGACTGCCGGAGAGCGAACGCACAGTCGTAACCCTCCACTATCTCGGCGAAATGCCCATCAAAGAGATTGGCAGATTTTTAGGTGTGTCAGCGAACACTATTAACAGTCGCCTGCGCCGAGCGCGAAAGCGTCTACAGGAAAGAGAAGAACTCTTGATTCAAGAGGTTCTCGGTAGCGTCCAATTACCTGCTAACCTGATGGAGCACATCGGACGGCAAGTTACCAACATGAATCCGACACCACCTCCAGTTGGAAAACCGTTGGCCCCGTGGGCAGCTATCGGCACGGCTGCTGTTTTGGCTGTGTTGGCATTTGGGACGGGCAATCGATACCTCGACCATTTTCAGAAACCCTATAGTTTCGAGGCACAGGCTGAACCCACGATTGAAATCGTTGATGCACGTATTGTCCTTGATATTGATGCAAAACCGGCACTGCGAAATCCGATTCAACGGTCTATTATCCCTCGCAAGGACAATAGCACAAATACTTCCATTGACACTGAAATTCCAGACACCCATAAACCCGAAGCACAGTTCCTTGCGTTAGCACTCACACAGGAAACACCGGCACAAGACACAGCAGAAGACGCACTCGATTTCAAAGAACTCTTAGCAGCCATCAAACATCATCACGTCCTGCTCAAATCCGGTGAAGGCGAAGTCGTTTATACGCTTGGGGTCCCCCCGTTCGTCGATACTGACACCGATATTATTATCGGCACCATCGCCTTTAATAAGAAGAAAACACGTTTCGACTCGGAGGACACACCTTTCCACTCACAGGCAAAAACGACGATCCTTACGCCGAGCGGAAGATGGGAAATTATTCCTGACAAAAATAGAAAATCTGACTACTCCTTTAACACAGAAGAACAACCTCGACTCATCAATCCTTTTCACGATGTGGACCCGAGACGATGGCTCACCTTGAGAAGCAAAGATTTAGCGACCTATCTGAGAATAAAGAACTTCCAGATCATAGGACGCGAGGTTTTCAACGATACTCTCTGTTATGTTTTGGAAGAAAAAGACGTGGATAGACCTGCAAAAATTTGGATCGCACCCGATCGAGGGTTCCAATACCTAAAACATGAAAGCCGACACCTGACCCCAGTAGACGCTCTGGACAGCGATATTCCGATGGAGGCACCCACCGTCTCTCGCACGACAATCTCTTATCAGCAACACGGAGAGGTATGGTTCCCTAAAGCAGTTTTTCATGAATACGCTTGGGTCGACTTTAAGCCAGAGGATCCTATAATTTTCGGACAGAGGCTGGAGATAAAGAACTTCAAAATCAATCACAACCTACCACCAGACACATTCACCGTTGATATTCCCGATGATGCCATGATTACAGTGAATCGAGAAAATAAGAAGTTGTCCAAGACTGAGTTCCTCAAACGCTACGAACAACAGACTGATAACCGATAACTGAAAACCACTTGACTTTGCTGAAGTTGTTTCGTAAAATAACGACAAAGGAACATTTTATCATGTTTAAATCGAAACTATTTTGGGGCAGTATATTGCTCTGCGGCGTAGTGATACTCCTCGGCATCCTAATCCACAATGCAAACCAGCCGCAAGAAACAATAACGATCTATAAAACTGTCACACCAGAACAGAGCGTTAAGCCTCAGTCTTCAAATAAACCGATGGCTCAAACCAGCGACAACGGCGATGAAACCGAAATCGTTTCTACACTTGTGGACTCCGATGCATCGATAGATGCCGCAGAGTTCTCCTCAGAAGATACACAATTTACTGATGCTGAAATGCCACCCGAGGAAAGCACGCCATCCGCTGATACTGAAGCCGAAAGCACTACCGAACCTAAAGAAGAACGTTTCTACGGGTTAACGCTCGCTGAAATTGAAGAGAAAATTCCGGTACTTGAAGAAGAAATCCGAACCAACCTCACGAAGGCTGTGGAACTCTATACCGAACTCCGAAGCACAGATGGAATGGGACGGAAATCATCTGAAATCGCCGCTTGGCGCGACGAAACGTGGCAAGAGGTGAAACGACTCTTCCAAGATGTCGCTTATACCGGTAAGATTCTGAGATATAGATCGTTTTTAAGGGTAACAGGTGTCGCGGAAGATCCAATACTCCCAGGTGGATGGATCCATGAACTCATGGAACCGCTGCCGATGGGGGTTACACCCGGTGAATCATCTCCCTAAATTGATTTAATGGAACTTAGGAGAAAAACAATGTTTCTTTTACATACGGTCCCAATTCGCTTTGTGATTTTCAGTTTCGTTTTCTTCGCGTGCCTGACCACGGCTTTCGCGCAAGAAGAATTACCCGTTTTACCAAAGAACGCCGTAGAAGCAGAAAGCGATTTCAATATGATCCTGCTCGGTATGCGGAACTATGACTTCGCCGTTCAATCCGGTGAAGGCGAATGCCTGTACGTCTTCAGACAACCCGGAATACCTGAGACCTATAGCACGTGGAAGGCGCGTCTCACATTTGATCCGAGGCACACCCGCATAGAATTTAAAGACAGCATTGCCAACAACACACAAACGCCAAAAGCAACGATCATCTCTACACCAAGCGGAACCTTAGAGATAACATACCCTGAAACAGGAAAACCGGACTACCATTTCTCGCAACGCAACAACCAAACAGATACCGGTTTAGACGGTTCAAGAAGTTGGGTGGATCCGAGGCGGTGGCTCCACATCGTTGATGGAAAGAATCTACCGACCTATCTGAAAGAACAGAACTTCCGTATCCTAAAATCCGAATCTTTCAACGGTTTCCCGTGTTATGTCCTCGAAGCCAAAATGGATGCCGAACATCTGCCGGATCACCAACAGGACGATAACTTTGAAAGAATTTGGATATCACCTGAACTCGGAATGCGTCTCCTGAAGTATGAGAGCCGATTTCTTCGCGAAACAGATTCCTCAGATGGACACATCAAAAAAGGGACTCCATCTATCAGACGTATTCGGATCTCCTATGAACGCCACGGTGAGGATGCCTGGCTTGTTAAAAACGGGATCGCAGAAACACTCTGGATTGATTCGGAGGGCACAGAACATCTCGTCAGCCGAGCTATCATAGAGACACAAAACTTCATTGTAAATCGCGAGATACCTCGTGAAATATTCACCGTTGATATGCCTGAGGACGCAATGATTCAGATAGAAGCGTTAGATAAAAAATTATCCAAAGAAGAATTCCGCCAGTGGTACGACGAAATACACTTGGAAGGCATAAAACTCATCAAAAACCGATAATCGATCCAACAAGACTTATCCATGGTGAATTATAGAAATAAGTTGACATTTATCAATAACCCTGACCCTCTCGAAGCCTTCAAAGTCCCCCTGATAAGGGGGATTTAGGGGGTTGACTTTAGCATTAAGAATGTCCAAGTAATTCTAAAATCCACCATAAACGCTTTCGCTGGCGAGGTTCCCTAACCTCGCCATTTATATGTAGCCATTCATGAAAAAATATGGTAAAATTTCAGTTATCAATAAAACGGAATTTCATTTCATATATAACATGCTTTTATTTTTTCTATGATTATGCACCGATTTTACCCTTAACAAGCGTCACTATAGGGTAATCGGAGGTGATTTATGAAAAATATCGATGTTGCGCTTATCCACCGTGTTCTTGATGGTGATAATACTGCCTTCACTGAACTTGTGAACAAATACCAAAAGCCTGTTCACGCGCTTGTGTGGCGTAAGGTTGGAGATTTCCACATCGCCGAGGAGATTACACAGGATACATTCCTAAAGGCGTATCAGAGATTGGCAACGCTGAAAAAACCACAGCGTTTTGCGAGCTGGCTTTATGTGATTGCCGCGAATCATTGCAGCACGTGGCTCCGTAAAAAGCGTCTACGGACACAGTCACTTGAAGAAACGAGCACAGCGCAGTTAGAAAAGGCAACGTATTCAGGATATGTCATTGAAGAGAACGAACGGACAGCAGTAGAAACCCGACGCGAAACTGTCAAAAAATTGCTTGCGAAACTCCAAGAGAGTGAACGGACTGTCATCACACTGTATTACTTCGGTGAGATGTCCAGTGTAGAAATTAGCGCGTTTTTAGGTGTGTCGGAAAATACGATTAGGAGTCGCCTCCGCCGTGCGCAACAGCGTTTAAAGAAGGAGGAACCGATGATTCGAGAGGCTTTAGACAATTTTCAAATCACCCCTGGGTTCACAGAGAACATCATGCGAGAGATTTCACGTTTAAAACCTGCGGGCTCTCCTATCGCTAAACCATTCGTGCCGTGGGCGATCGCCGCTTCTACGATAGCCTTAGTATTTATAATGTTAGGTGCTAATAATCAATACCTATCGCGTTTCCAGAAACCTTACAGTTTCGATGCAGCGTCGGAAATGACAGTTGAGTTGATTGAGGCACCTGTTATACTGAATCTTGCGTCAAAACCGGATGTGCAGAACCAATTGGGTAGGAACGATGCAACGGGTAGGAACGAGAATACCCATCGCAAATCTGATGTAACGTTATTTCCATCTGCCTCTGGTCGTATTCTTGATGAAACAGGGAAACCGGTTTCTGAGCTCAAAATAGCCCTGACACCTGTTGTGGATGGCAATGGTGCTTGGTTCCCAATACCAGAACGTAACCCAATAGGAGATGGCCCACCATTTCATGCTGAAAGCGATGCAGCGGGACGCTTTAATATTACCACTGCTATTGACGGTCCCGTGTTATTATCACTGTTTCCGTATCGTAAATCAGATATCCGTATTTTAAAAGTCCAAATTGAAGGACTATCCCTCTACCCAACCGGAATGCCGGAACGCGGTGTTGTGTTTGCTACGAGTCTGGGCAGGCGTATTGAAAACATTGAAGTTACAGTGCAGCAGCCCCACATCCGAGGAAAGGTGCAGCACGCAGACGGAACACCGATCGTTAACACGAGTATCAGACGTCGTCTGCGAACAGAAAGTTTAAACGGAAATTCTTCCAGTTCAGATGGTGGTATTCAAACAGACGCTGAGGGATATTTTACACACTATATGGATATGAATTTAGGAGGTCCAACATTCTACATGCTGTCGCTTGTGTATCTGGGACAGACCGTGAGTGCTAAACCGATTCTTCTCAAACCCGGAGATCAAACGCACGATGTTGTTTTCACGTTTAACGACACGTCAGCATCGCCTTTGCGTCGGCAACGCGGGGGTTTCGCGGGCGCGTCAGCCTCAACAAGAGATTCACGCCCGATAGCAAGTCCGAGCATAAAGGGTGTATGGGTCATCCGTCCAGAAAATGGGCACGCTTACAAAAGGATTCAGTGCGAGGATTGGGAAGACGCTCAAACCCAAGCCACTGCCGAAGGTGGGCATCTCGTTACCATTAACGACGAAATGGAGCAGAAGTGGTTGCAAGCCGTCTTTGGCGGTCAACCGAAGTTGGATTGGACTCAACGACATTGCGCAGGAAGGGCAATGGACATGGGATAACGGTGAACCTCTCACCTATACAAACTGGGGGCTTCAGCAACCCAGTGATACCAGTAGTGGAGAAGAGGATTATGTCATTATAGGTCCTTCAGGAAAATGGGAAGACTTTGGACCCGGACATGGAGGTATATCCCTAATTCGGACAGCACTGATTGAAAAAGAAAGTTTGCCAGTGAAGAAGTAAATCTTATGTCCTACCCGAAAGGAAAAAAATAGTGAAACATTCATTTTACCCAAATGGGTTATTCTTGTTAATAACGGTTATTTCACTTTTCATCGGTTTCGTTGCTCGCAGTATCGCTCAGGAAGCGGAAACAGGAACTCTCTCCGGACGCGTTGTTGATATAGAAGGCAATCCAGTCGCCGAGTTACCCGTTATGATTGGGCCCACGATGGCTATCGGGCCCGGGTTTCACTCTGCTCTCGCTCCAATGAATTATCCGAATACGCGACGCGCACGCACAGATGCAGACGGGCGGTTTACTATCACAGACATTACGCCACGGATGTCGTATTTTAGCGCACTCCCTCAAAATGTAGATGCGCTTTTTCCGAGTGATCTTGAGGCAAAAATTGTGAAGGCTGCAGCAGAAAAAGATTTCGCTACGATTCACGCAAGTGGCGTTACGGAGATGGAAACCGAAGACTTTGAACCCGATTTTGAAGTTTTATCTATTGACATCCGGGGTATAACCTTCTATCCGCGTAATGATTTTAGTCAGATCGGGTTTAGTGTTGAACCCGGGTCGCATATCAAAAACGTGCAAGTCACCGTGCAACCTCGGATGCGGATTCGGGGACGCGTCCTCTTTAAAGACGGGACACCGCTCCGAAATGCGCGGCTCCGCCTCGGTTTCAGCTACACGCATGAAAATGGACACGGGAGTTCAGGTGGAAGCCCGCGAACAGATGCTGATGGCTACTTTCTATTTTGTTTGGACGAGAAAGATGACACGGCAAATTACACATTCTCGGTGGCGTACCAAACACTTGAGGCAACCGCTGAACCTGTGCTTCTTGAACCGGGAGACCGACTGGATGGACTCACTTTCACTTTCGATAGCGAACCGATTGTTCCTGAACCACCGCCTGATAAAATGCCATTCGATCCGTTCACCACGCGACCGGCACCCAAACCGATATCAATCCCAGCATTTGACGCGGTTTGGATAGTCAACCCAACAAACGGACACGCCTATAAAAGGATTCCGTGTGAATCTCGCGACGATGCCGTTGCCCAGGCGACAGCAGAAAAAGCGCATCTCGTTACGATTAACGACGCAGCAGAACAAGCGTGGTTAACCGCTGTTTTTGGACATGAATTCTATTGGATAGGACTTAGTGATACTCAAAAAGAGGGACAATGGCAGTGGGATAACGGCGAACCCGTCACTTACGAAAACTGGTTACCCGATGATTTCTTTTCTGAATCCTCTGATGCTGGTGAAAGAGATTACGCTGTCACGACCTTCACAGACGGGAAATGGTATGCGGTTAGTCCTAAAAGTATACTTTTGCGGATGACAGCGATGGCGATCCTTGAAAAAGCTGATGTGTTGGATGGACAATAACAAGGAACAAACATCATCAAAACGAAGCACCTATTTTTCATCACTTTTCTATCAGTTGCTGTAATTCTATCAAGCAGTTTCGCGCAAGACAACACGAAAGCCGGATTACCCGAAGGCGCAATCGCACGTCTCGGAAAAGGCGGCATTAACCTCATGCGGTTTTCGCCGGACGGCACGCGTCTCGCTGTGGGAACAGATGTCGGCGTGTGGGTATACGACGTGCCTGATGGGAAAGAGACCGCGCTGTTCACAGAACATACCGGGCAGGTGAACGCGCTCGCTTTCTCAACAGACGGAAAAATCCTCGCCAGCGGTGGATTTGCAAACCCTGTCATCCAATTATGGGATCTGACTACTGATAGCAAACTCACAACCCTTAAATTAGCCGAAAGACATGATTCAATAACAGCATTGGCGTTCTCCGAAGATAACACAATATTGATCAGTCTGGACAAATTTGGTGATATTATCTATTGGGATGTAGAAACCGGCAGCAAATTGCTGGACCCAAGGAACGTAGACACCTATGAAGTAGCAGCACTCTCCCAAAACGGTAGCATGGCCGCCATCGGAGACAAGAACGGTACACAAATCCATTTATGGAACACAACAACCGGAAAACGACGGGTAACCCTTAATGGACATACAAATTTTTTCAAAGAGGGACCGGATGAAGACGAAAAGGAAGCAGACATTCAGGCAATGGCATTTACACCAGACGGAAAAACTCTCGTTAGTGGAAGCGAAGACAAGACAGTGCAGCTATGGAAGACGAATGGTGCTAAACGCGCAACGCTCAGAGGGCATCAAGGTTGGATTACCACCGTTGCTTTCTCCTCTGATGGTAAAATCGTTGCCAGTGGCGATTCAAATAAAATAATCAAGGTATGGGATGTGGACACTGGACGTGAACGCGCAACGCTTAGAGGACATAAAAACACGATCAATGCGCTAACCTTCGCTCCCGAAGGAACACCCCTTTATAGCAAGTGCCTTGCCAGTGGCAGCGCAGATGGCACAATCCGATTCTGGGATTCAGAGACCGGACAGGAACTGATTACTTTTACTGTGGGACATACAGAATGGGTGAAAGCCGTCGCGTTTTTTGTAGATGGAACAACACTTGCGAGTGCTGCGTTCAACAGCACTGTTGAAATATGGAGTTTAATGACCAAGCGGGAACTTATCACATTTACTGCTGGACAAAGCGATTTAGCCGAGTTAGCCGTATTGTCCCCTGATGGTAAATTCTTCGTGACTCGAGGGTACAACGGTCCAATTGCAATTGCGTTCAAACCGTATGGGTGGGGTGCCCGTTCCAGTCCCAAAAGGCGCGGCAGCATGCAGTTATGGAAAATCACTACTAATGAGCAACTTCTTGGTCCCTGGCAGAACGTTGCAGATACCACGATATCACTCACATTCTCACCGGACAATAACATACTCGCAAATCGCGGTCCCAAAAATATTCAGGCGTGGGATATGAAAACCAGCACTGAACTGTTCCATCTTAACACACGGAATTCGTTTCCAAGGAAGTTGACATTTTCGCCCGATGGGACCCTACTTTGCGTGTACGGCATTCATGGCATCCCAGAGGTATGGGATGTGGACGCGCGACGCGAATTCCCTACATTCACCGACGAAAGCGCATGGAGTTTAGCATTCTCACCCGATAGTGTTTCCATTGCACTTGGACACCGGGATAGCATTACTTTATGGGATGTAACGACAATGGGTATGCAGAAGCACAGCGTAATTCCAGATAATCGCCGGGCATTTAGGGATATATTAACATTCTCGCCCGATGGGAACACAGTTCTTAGTTCCAGTCGATGTCACATCAAGTTATGGGATGTAGACACTGGCAAGCGATTATCAACGCTTACCGGGCACACAGAACCGATAGAAACTTTAGTGTTTTCACACGACGGAAAAATCCTTGCCAGTGGTAGTGAGGATGGCACGGTACTGCTTTGGGATTGGGATAAAATCATCGCGAAGCAAACACCTAATAACAACGAAAATTGAAAATGAAAAATTCAAAATCTATCAATAGTTAAAAAATGCGGAAACTTTCTTTAATTTTCTTTCTCATTCTACTGCTCAATAGCGCGTACCTGTTCAGCTTCGGCGAACCGACGCTCTTTTATATCTTCAACGTCCTGCTCCACGTTGGACTCGGCATTGTCCTAATATTCCCCTTCTGCGTCTATGTCTATAAACATTTAGGGTATCGCTTGCAAACCCATACTCAAAAGCAAAGCACTTCAACGCTCGGACAATTGGGGGGTATCGGAATAGTTGTTGGTATCATCAGCGGTATCTATCTGATGATCGTCGGTGCGACAACCCCCTATCGGTGGCTTCTCATCACACACATCGTCAGTGTAAGCGCGGGGTGCCTCCTTTTCTGCATTTACCTACTGAGAAGTGCTGAACTTCTTACGCCACTGTTGCGAAAAATAACAATAGGCGTATTGGCTATTGTCGTTATTTTCCCCATTGGTGCGAAACTCGCGCAACACTATCTTCCGAATGAAACCTATCTCGTCAAAAATCCCGCACTGCCGCCTACGAGCATGTATGAGGAAGGCGGCGGGACCACCGGCCACTTTTTCCCCGCATCCGTTGAAACAGAGACAGGCGCGCTCATTCCAACCGATTTCTTTCTTACATCAGAAACCTGTGCTGCAAAAGGGTGTCACCCAGACATCTATCGACAGTGGAACGAATCCGCGCATCACTTCTCATCTTTCAATAACCAGTGGTATCGCAAGTCAATCATCTACATGCAGGAAGTCAACGGCATCCAACCCTCCAAATGGTGCGGCGGCTGCCACGACCCAGCAGTCCTCCTCAACGGCGTGATGGACAAACCTATTCGGGAGAACCTCCATACGCCTGCTGCACAAGCCGGACTCGCCTGCACGGCGTGCCACTCTATTGAACGCGTCAAAGATACCATGGGCAATAGCGGATACGTGATTAAATACCCACCGCTCCACGACATCGCTGCCAGCGATAATCCGCTTATTCGGAATCTGCACAACTATCTCATCCGACTCGATCCGGAACCGCACAAAAAGAGTTTCCTCAAACCGTTTCATCGCCAAAACACCGCCGAATTCTGTTCAACCTGTCATAAAGTGCACCTCGATGAACCCGTCAACAACTTCCGTTGGGTACGCGGCTTCAACGACTATGACCAGTGGCAGAAAAGTGGAGTCTCGCATCAAGGTGCGCTGTCTTTCTACTATCCGGAAACGGCGAAGAAATGTGTCGATTGTCACATGCCACTCGTCGATTCCACAGATGCTGCTAATATCAACGGCAAGGTTCACGATCACCGTTTCCCCGCTGCGAATACGGCACTCCCCTTCGTCAACCAACATCCAGACCAACTCAAAGCCGTAACAGATTTCTTGCAGGATGAAGTCGTAACGTTGGACCTATTCGCAGACGGCACACCGATCCCAAGCGACGGCGTTGAAGTCACACGAAATGACAACACACGGATCGATGTGGTGGTCCGCACGCGGGGTGTCGGACACCGGTTTCCGACAGGTACGATTGACGCATTCGACATCTGGGTGGAGGTGAAAGCCACCGATGAAACCGGCAAAACTGTTTTCTGGAACGGCAGGATCGCTGCACCCGACGGAAACGGCCCCGTTGATCCGGGCGCGCATTTTTACCGCGCCTACATGCTCGACGCACACGGAAACCTCATTAACAAACGGAACGCTTGGGCACTGCGAACAGTCCTCTATTCAAACACAATCCCACCGGGTGCCGCTGATACCGTCCGCTACCGACTCGAAATCCCATCCGATTGTGGGAATACCCTCACAGTCGAGGCGAAGCTTAACTATCGTAAGTTCAATTGGTGGCACACACAGTGGGCTTATGCCGGTGTGCGTGACCCAGAAGACACCGACTTCCAAGTAGACAAAGGCTACGATGACGGCAAGTGGGTCTGGACGGGTGATACTTCAGACGTCGCAGGAAAGATCAAGGCAATTCCAAACCTACCGATTACAGAGATGGCAGCTGCTACAGCAACCTTAAAAGTAGTAGACACAGACCCTGGGTTTCCGTCCACTAAAGCCATAGAGAACGCACGCGAACGCTGGAACGACTATGGTATCGGGCTTCTCCTACAAGGCGATCTGAAAGCCGCTGAGACTGCGTTCCTGAAGGTAACCGAACTCGAACCCGGATACCTCGACGGGTGGGTGAATGTAGCGAGAGTCAAAATTGAAGAAGGCGATATGCAGGGTGCCGAAGCGATGCTTGAGAAAGCATTTGAAATCCAGAAAACGTTGTCATCTGATAATCCACACCGCGCGAAAGTCCACTACTTTTACGCCGTTGTTCAAGAAGCACACGGTAACTACGACACAGCGATTGAGCATCTCCAGCGCGCCGCTGCGCAGTTTCCGCGCGATACGCGTGTCCGAAACCGGCTCGGACGTATGCACTTCCTAAAACGTGAATACGAAACAGCGCTCACCGAATTCAAGAAAACGCTCACCGTCGATCCAGAGGATTTAGACGCACACTACAACATGATGCGGTGTTACCGCGCCCTTAAAAACCCATCGCTCGCCGCGAAATCGCAGAAACTCTACCTACGCTTTAAAGCAGACGAATCCGTCGATGCAATCACAGGCATCCCCCGACGCGCCGACCCAAACGTCAACCGCGAACGCCAACCGATTCATGAACACACCAATAGCTATGAACCGCCATCCAACCCGTGAGAACCAGCGCGTAGGTTGAAGGGAAATTCGTAAATCCAATACACGGTTTCTTTGAGATAGGTGTAAATCCATAGACTTGGAAAACGGAGTATTGTATCGGGAGGTTAAATGTCTGAGAGTAGTCGAAAGTATTCTTCTCTATTCATGTTGACGGTCCGCATGTTATTGGTGATGATGGTAACTGGAACTTCATCATAGCGAGGAATAACCACAGCACGGATGGCATTAGGATGGTGATAGATGAGATGCGACCCCTTTTGTCGAATATAACGACGCCCGAATTTTTCAAATATCTTAACTTGGGTTCGCCAGTCTGTTGGTAAAAGTTTTGGCACTAAGGGATTCGAAGCGGGACGGTACGTTGGTTAAAAGCAACAACCTGTTTATTAGGCTGCAGGACCGATTGTGAAGTATTTAAATCGTAACCTGCATCTTCTAAAAACGTCTTAAGCGTTCCGAGCCGCGCAGTTTCCTCTAATTGAATTTCGATAACCTCAAGGAGATTTTTTCGTGCTTCTTCAACACTTTTTCCGCAACTCACAACATCTAATTCTGGACAGTAAGCGGTGTACATAGTGCCCTCTTTCCAAATTTCTTCGGTTATCACAAGATTTTTCATAGAATCCTCACCTCTACAACGTTAAAACTGCCCCAAGTGTTGATAAAGCATACACGGAAAGTATAGTATATCCTATTTTGCATACGAAGTCAAGAAATTTTAAATGTTTCAAATTAATGTGGAACATCAAAAATTGACCCTTAGAGGTTGTCTAAGATGAAAGCAGAGGGTTAGAAAACCGATCTTATGGTAAATAGCAATCGGGATATGGAATTCTGGGAAAATACAGCACGCCAGCGGAGTGCTATGTCTGAAACAAAATGCCCCGACAGTTTTGGCGGGGCACTTGTTAGGTTGCCATAATTAAACAGGCTGACGTAGATAGAGCAAACCATCAGTCCCGCATCAGATAATCTAACTTTTCACGCAAATCGGGAAGTTGAAGCAAACCATCACTATCTCGAACCTGTTTTGAATGAGAATTTATATCCTCAGCAGCTTTTTTTAGACATTCAACTTCATGTTTCAACATCCATTTACTTCTGAGGAAAACGTTATTATTCTCAGTGTTATATTCATACTCCCATTCCATACTTTTCTGGTAAAGGTTGGTACCTTTGAGAATATTGAGAGGGAAGATATAAAGACCACTTGGGCATGCTTCTTTAGCTTTATCATAACTCCAGAAAAAATCTCCCAACGACTGAAATGGTAATCCGAAAATAAGATGGAGATCGAAAGGGACGTTGAATCTATGGAGGGTTTCGATCGCCTTATAGATTTTGGGGTATTTATTTCTCCGTTCAACGGCATCAGACTCTTCTTCTCGGAAAGTTTGTACCCCAAACTCAAGCCACACATCGTGATCCTGACAAAATTTCAGAAATTCTTCTCCAGCCGGGCGGCAAAGTAGTTCCAAGCGGCACTGAAAATAAAATCGACTTTGCATCCCTAATGCTTCTATTTTCTTACAAACCTCTAAGTAATGCTTAGGGTTGAGATTGAATATCGGATCAAGGACGTTAATCTCTTGAACTTCCGCTTCTTTGAAATATTCAAGTTCTTGCCAGAGCCTTTCATGATTGATTTCACTTACCTTGTGTCCTTCCAAACGGAACTGGCAGAACGAACATTTATATGGACACCTACGCAATGTCTCCCAACGAACAAATGGCTGATTTTGCTGAACAGGTAAAATTTGACTCAAGTAAGGTGAAGGTAATTTGTCTAGCTCACCAGTGAAAATTCCGTTACATTCTCCAGGTTTGAGAGTTTCTGGTGTAAAAATCGCGTAACGGTTTAACAATTCTTGACTAGGAACATTATCACTTGAAAGAACGTTCATCAATTTGGTGAAAGGAACCTCTCCCTCTCCTCTAATAAAATAATCTACGCCAGGATACTCTGCCGCCAGATGATGATTCCCGTAAGTGACTTGGGGACCTCCGAAAATAATTACTGTGTTTGGGTAGTGTTCCTTCGTCCACCGCACTACATCTGGTACGTATTGTTCATTCCAGATGTAGGCTCCAAGTGCAAGAAAATTCGGCCGGCGTTCCTTTATGGATTGCCGGACATCACAAACATCAAAATCTGGAGAATTCAAATTGAAACTTTTGAATTCTGCATTTACATTTCCTGCTTGATTTTTGCTAAAGTAAGCTTCTATGGAAGCGGTAGAAAGTGGCGTTCTCAGGTCTTTCGGACGGGACCAATCCAAAGAAATAAACAATAAATCATAATGATTCGCTGAAGAAATTTCCTCAGCGTCACCAAAAACATGCAATTTTGAATACATTTTTTAATCCTCGCTGACATTAGTAAAATGATATGCCGTGTCGGACGCGTTAATGCACGATTCCAAATGGAATCCAAGTGAGGCACTAAGCCTGCAAAGTGCTCGCATTCTATACTATAGCAAAAAATGTTGGGTAGAATTGACAGAGCATAACATCCCAATCAATCTCTACCAAATAACAATTAAAAAAATAAAAACATGACTATTAAGCCAAAAAGTGTGATTTCCAATGCATAAAACGTAAAAGTCAATGATGAAGTTTATATTATAAACAAATATTACGAATCAACCACTATCAGCCATTATTTACCCTTCCCTTTGGACGGAGCATTATTTCTGCCACCACCAGAAGGTTTTCCGGGGTTTTTACTTGGCCAGCCTCCAGGTACCTTGTCCTTACCGCCTGCTCGGTTACCGCCTTTACCACCACGGTTGCCGCCTGAGCGATTGCCACTTGATTTCACCATCTTTTTTTACCTCCTTTTGTATGTCGCTACCCATTCCTGCATATATAGAGTCTGCTCAGATAAAAAGGATAGTAAAAAATTTCACGTGATTGCCATTTTTTAACATTTTTTCAGAAATAAACTATCTTTTTTACTTGTAACGATCATCTTTCTCCCGCGTCCGGTGTAACTCTCTTCGGCGCGTTCGCATTGCTCCCGCTTGATCAATTTCTACGCCGAGTGTTATGAGATGTGCCTGTCGCAGCCACCAAAACGCTTCAAACAATGGACGACGCGGCGACGCGCCTTCGTCTAAATTGGGTTTATCTCGATCCAGATGCCGAACCCGTTTATGTGCCTTCTTAGCAAGTTCCCGGACAGTCTCATCGGGATCGTTGTTTAAGAGCCAAAAGAGTGTTCGGTGCCCGCGTCCACCGGGATTCACCCGCAACGCAGCCAACGCTTGCACATAACACCACCGCCACGTAGGACGCGGTTCCACAAAATCTTCGTCAGTATATGCTGCGCTTTTGTTCTTTTCTTTTGTCCTGAGTCGTCCGAGACAAAACTTGGCAAATTCTTCACGTAAACCTTGCAGGTGCGGGTCGTGCTCGAGTTCCTCCTGAAGATGCTCCGGATACATTCCAATAGCAATCCACCTGGCTACGTAAGCATAGGGGTCAGGTGGTGGTTCTTTTTCAAATTCCGGCCAAGCGCGGAGATCAGAGGTGGCAGCGGGGCACTTCATCGCACTAAATACAAGTAACAACGATTTCAGCCGTTTCCAAGGCTTGGCAAAGGCTAACAAAACCTCAAAAGCCTCGAAATAAAAATCAGAAACTGGAATCCCACGTGAGTCTTCTTGATCAAAATCTTCGGGACTGTCCCTTAATACGGAACGCAAGATGCCGATATGCCGAGTCGCACTGTCAACGAGCCGATCTCGGAGTTCTTGAGAGAGTTCGTCTTTCAGACTATCCATCCTCGAATCATAGATTACCCTGGAGAGATGCCACCATGCTTTGAGGAGATATGAACGTTCGTGACTTTTCTCAGGTGCCTTCTCATCGAGAAGTTTGAAGAAAGGAATCAACTCATGTGCGACAAGTTGCCAAGCGGTATCCAACGGATCTAAACCCTGCTCCCGCAATAAATAAGAGTCATAAAACATTCCCTCAGTGATCGCATACAGAAGACCAATTATTTTATCACCGAGTATATCGTCTGAAAAATCGGAGAAAGTTGACAGTAACGTGTCTAACCTTGCTATCCGGGGACGTGGTGACGCGTTAGGTGGGACTCCCCTTCCACTTAAACGCCAAGTTAACCAAAATTCAAGGTGTTTTGGATTATCATAATTCCTATTAGACCTCAATAGCGATGGAATCGGGCTTAGCAGATCCAAATCCACTACCTGGTTTAAAGGCACGCCTTCTGGAAAAAGAAACGGAATCAACAGTCCCAACATGAGGTGTGGTCGATTCCGGACCCGGTCTAATTTGTAAAAATCCAGATGTTCGGCAGAAAAACCAGCATGCTTCCGAAATTCGCCAATCCATCCGAGACAATCTGAAGATGGTAGCCGGTCATAGAACTCGGTGAGTAGGAAGCTGCCCTCCTTGTAAACAGATAAATCAATCAAGAAACCGAAAAGGAGTGCTAAGCGTGTCTGCCGGTCTTCCTCGGTTTGAATAGGTTCCCCTAATTCTTCTACGATCCACTGAAGATCCCTGTAAGAAAAATAATCGGAGAGCGTCGAATTAAATGAGGTTTCACTATCATCCCCAAAGCAATCCCGCCGTTTAAGGAGGTCAATAAGCCACTCTATATCTGTCTCGGAAAAACCTGCGTTCTCAAGGTGCCGTTTAATAATAACTACCACTTCAGAAGAAAAATCGTCTGATGGACAAGCAGGTCCATTCTCAGCATTGTACATGATATGCTCCTTTCTATATCTGTTTTGGAAAAGCATGTATTCTGAAGATAACATCTAACAAGTGTTTATCCTGTGTGTAAAGTTTTGACGAGCGATTATTAAAAGGGCGGCCCTGTAGCATAGAAAACTGTTAGCCTATGCAAAGTATTCCGCATCCGCGTAATCCGCGAAAATTCGTGATTTGCTGCGTAATTACCCAAATAAGAAGGGTATTCAGACAACAATTGACAAAATATTTACACACCCGTGTTTAGCTCTTGAATTGCAAAGAAGAATCATCTAATCGAAAAACGAGTCCTTTTTCGGTTTTGCTCATGACATGCTCCTTTCTCTTTCAAGGAGGACAAAACTATATCCTATGAAAATCCGATAAACTCAGATTACTAACCCTTAGGATCCCTGATGAAAGACCACCAAGACCGGAAGAGATGCAGAATGCATCGTAAGCGACGAGGTTAGATTTTACTTCACCAATTTAATGATACCACAAAAAACAATGGAGGTCAAATTTATTTTTCCTTGTTGCCATTTGAAAACACCTTCTCTCCAAATCCGTTTGACAACGCGCCTACAATATGCTATACTAATCTCCGAAATTCAAAAGCCTAAAAAACTTGGAGTGGAGGACATTTATGCTTAATATCAACCCGCAATATCTTGTCAACCATAAAGGTAAAAAAACTGCTGCCGTCCTGTCAATGCAGGAATATCGCCTTCTCATGCAGCACCTTGAAGATTTAGAGGATATTTTAGACATGGACACCGCAGCGAAAGGTAAGACCCACTTTCGAGACTACCGTGAGATTCAAGCCGAATTGAAAAAAGAAGGCAAACTTTGAATTCACCGACGCTTTATGGAGACAAAGGTTGAGCGCAAATATAGATAAAACACTCCTCCAGCAATTACCGGCCATTGAGAAACTTCTGAACACACAGGAGATGCTCGACTTGCAAGCCACCTACGCACGCCCGATCATTACAGAAGCACTGCGCACCGTCGTTGCTGACATCCGAAACGAGATCCTCAGCGGAAACTATACACAACTGCCAAAACACGCAGAATACGCAGAATGGACACGCCAAAAAATTGCAGCCAAAACAGCACCACGTATGCGTCCCGTCGTCAACGCGACAGGCACAGTTACACATACCAACTTAGGTAGATCTCTGCTCAGCGATGCTGCTTGTGAAGCCATCCAGCAAGCCGCGCAAAACTACGTCAACCTCGAATACGACATCGAAACAGGTAAACGAGGGCATCGCGATAGGATCACCGAACCGCTCCTGCAACAACTAACAGGCTGCGAGGCATCCACGGTCGTCAATAACAACGCCGCCGCTGTCCTACTCGCACTGCAGACGATGGCACGCGGCAAAGAGGTCATCGTCTCACGCGGCGAACTCATCGAAATCGGTGGCGCATTCCGTATCCCCGACGTAATGACAGCAAGTGGTGCAATACTCCGTGAGGTGGGCACCACCAATCGCACGCATCTCCGAGATTATGCCGAGGCTATTAATGAAAATACAGGATTACTCCTCAAGGTGCATCCGAGCAACTACAAAATCCTTGGATTCACTTCAACACCAACGATGGAAGAATTGACGGAACTCGGTGCACAGCGCGGTATCCCGACAATGGAAGACCTCGGCAGCGGCGCACTCATTGATATGACACAATATGGGCTGCCACACGAACCGCTTGTCGGAGAACGCATCGCCAGCGGTGTCGATATTGTCACCTTCAGTGGCGATAAACTGCTCGGCGGACCGCAGGCAGGGATCATCGTCGGTAAAGCGGCATGGATCGAAAAGATGCGTAAAAATCCGATGATGCGCGCACTTCGAGTCGATAAACTCATCATTGCCGGTCTGTCAGCAACACTGCAACGCTATCTCATTGAAAGCACCACAATCGCTGAACAACTTCCGATGCTCAATCGTTACACCCGCTCAATAGAGACACTCCAAACCGTCGCCGAAAAACTCAAAGCACAATTAGAAGACCTCTTCGGCGAAAATGTTAGCATTCAGATTTCGGAAACCTACGGGCAAATCGGGAGTGGCGCGCTGCCGGTTGAGACGTTACCGAGCGTCGCACTTGTGCTTGAACCTTCCGAGCTCTCCGCTGAAACGCTCGCCGCACTGTTCCGAAAGACCCCAATTCCTATCATTGGCAGAATCAAGGATCAACAGCTCTGGTTGGACCTCCGCACAGTCTATGAAAGAGAACAGACGTGGATCGTCGAAGCCGCTACACAAATCGTAAAAGATTTATAAGACACGAAATGGGATCAAGGATTACGCGAATTTCACGAAGAACACGATTGTTTAGGCAGAAACGGCTCAATGCCCAGACCGCGTCGCTTCTCCGCAAGGTAATTTTAAAAATTCTCATTTGTCTTGTCTGTGTTAGTCTATCCGCTTGTGTGCCGAGCGATGAAGATTCACCCGCCACCGAACACGACAGTGAAATCATTTCTGAGATTGATGGTGCCACAATGGTTCTGATCCCAGCAGGCACGTTTCAGATGGGTTCCACGACTGGGGATAGCGACGAACAACCCGTGCATGCCGTTACCCTCAACGCATTTTACATGGATAAGTATGAAGTAACGAACGCGCGCTACCAAAAATTTGTCGAAAGTACAGGTTACCCGCAGCCGCCACTATCGCATAACCCGCGATTCAATGCCCCGGACGCACCTGTCGTCCGCGTGAACTGGCGCGATGCTGCTGCCTATGCCGCATGGGCAAATAAGCGGTTACCCACTGAAGCAGAATGGGAATACGCCGCACGCGGAAATCTGACTGGAAAATTATACCCGAATGGTGATATAATTACACATACAGACGCGAATTTCGGCGGGACCGGTGAAACCGATCAATGGAAGTGGACAGCACCCGTCGGCAGTTTCCGACCTAACGGGTATAACTTATACGACATAGCAGGAAATGCATGGGAATGGTGTTTCGACGAATACAACGGCGAATTTTATAGCATACTATAGTTTGGACAGTTTGATCAAATTACAAGTTATGAAAAGTTGGCAGTGTTCTCCCGTTAGAGCTCCCGAACAGATGTTAGGATTGCCTTCTAAACCTGTTTTTGGGTCTCTATTGTGTTAGAAACGCCTGCTTTT
>JAJEDN010000107.1 GCA_022821495.1 Candidatus Poribacteria bacterium | reverse complement strand
TTCTGATAACATGTCTTCTAAGCGGGAAAGAGGGGTCATTAGATATGTCCTTTCAATAAATGTCAGGTTTATTATGAAAGGATACCCTCTTTTCTGCTATTTGTCTGTAAAAAAGTTAAAATTGTCCAAACTATAGTATATCTGATAGAATAGTTAGGAATATAATATCTAATACGTATCATTTTGAGAAATGATGTGAGAAGACTAACATTCTGAATAAAGGTCTCAACCAGAATATCAAGACTATTAAAGGGTATCATTTATAATGACAAACACAGATAATCTTACGCTATGGTATCAGAAACCCGCCGAAGCATGGACAGATGCGCTACCCGTCGGAAACGGAAGACTTGGTGCGATGGTGTTCGGTGCAGTAGAACGGGAACGTATCCAACTCAACGAAGAAACCCTTTGGGACGGAGGGCCCCGCGACACCAACAATCCAAAGGCGTTGGAAGCACTTCCGAAGGTGCAACAACTCCTCTTTGATGACAAAAACGAAGAAGCCACTCAACTCGCGGGCGAAACGATGCTCGGCGTGCCAGAACGGATCAAATCCTATCAGTCCTTAGGCGATCTGTTTCTGGAGTTCACACATAAGGAGGCGACACAATACCGTCGGGAACTTGATCTAAATACCGGTATCGCAAAAACGATCTATCGCTGCGGTGATGTCAACTTTACAAGAGAAGTCTTTGTGACAGCGGTGGACGACCTTATCGTTATCAGAATTGAGGCTGATGCGCTCGGACAAATCGCTTTTGATATGACGATGACCCGTGAACAAGATGCCGCCGTTGAAGCGATCGCAGCCAACATCCTCCGGCTTGATGGGCAGTGCGGCGATGCGGGTGTACGGTTTTCAGCCTATCTACAGGTGAATGTTGAGGGTGGAAACGTCAAGTCAACAGGAGAAAGTTTGTCTGTCAGCGGCGCGGATGCCGTCACACTCTTTCTCTCCGCGGCAACGAGCTACGTAAATCAGACGGATATGAGTGGAAATCCGCACGCACTTTGCGAAGATTATCTAACAGGTATCGATACAAAATCTTACGCAGCAATTCGGGCGGATCATATTGCTGAGCATCAATATTTCTTTCAACGGGTTGACTTAAACCTCGGTGCTACGGATGCCGAAAATCTTCCGACCAATGAACGCTTAGAGGCGGTGAAAGCAGGGGCATCAGACCCCGGACTCGTCGCACTCTATTTTCAATATGGACGCTATCTCCTGATCGGAAGCTCACGGCCGGGATGCCTACCCGCAAATTTGCAAGGCATCTGGAACGAGCACATGAACGCACCTTGGAACAGCGATTTCCACACCAATATCAACCTCCAGATGAACTATTGGATCCCCGAAATTTGTAACCTGCCGGAATGCCATACACCACTATTTGATTACATGGATACGCTCGTTGAACCCGGAAATCGGACAGCGAAAATCCATTACGGTGCTGACGGTTGGGTCGTTCACCATCTCTCCGACGTTTGGGGGTTCACAACGCCTGCCGACGGTATTTGGGGTATCTCGCCTGTCGGTGCCGCATGGTTATGTGAACACGTCTGGGAGCACTACCTGTTCGGGGGTGATAAAGATTTCCTTATTGAACAAGGCTACCCACTTATGAAAGGCGCAGCCCGTTTCATGCTCGATTTCCTTATTGAAGCACCAGAAGGTACACCCTTTGCGGGTAAACTCGTCACAAACCCCTCACACTCACCCGAAAATAGTTTCCTAAAACCAGACGGCACACGCTCCCTCTTCACATACGCCGCAACAATCGATCTGGAAATTATACATGAACTCTTTAGCAACTGCATCGCTTGCATTGATGTACTCGGAGAAGATGCAGAATTCCGCGCCGAGTTGGTCTCTGCTTTAGAACGACTCGCGCCGCTCCAGATTAGCGAGAAAACAGGACGGCTGCAGGAATGGGTGTTCGACTACGACGAACCGGAACCTGGGCATCGACACATGTCTCACATGTATGGACTCCACCCCAGTTCTCAGATTACACTTCGCGGCACACCGGAGTTGGCAGCAGCAGCAAAGAAATCGTTAGAATATCGGTTGGCACACGGCGGTGGACATACGGGGTGGAGCCGCGCATGGCTCGTCAACTTCTGGGCACGACTCGAAGATGCCGAAGAGGCATATACCCATCTCCAGGCACTTCTGGCGAAATGTACATTGACGAACCTGTTTGATACACATCCGCCCTTCCAAATCGACGGTAATTTCGGGGGAGTTTCCGGCATCGCGGAGATGTTACTACAGAGCCATGCAGGTGAGATTCATCTGTTACCTGCACTCCCAGAAGTGTGGAACACTGGGCACGTCAAAGGCTTGCGCGCTCGCGGTGGATTTGAGGTAGATATGGCATGGGAAAATGGGCAGCTTACCGAGGCAAGGCTTCATTCTACATTGGGGAATGACTGTACCGTCCGAACAACGGCAGCCGTCGCAGTAACATGTGAGGGACAATCGGTTGACACAGCGCAATCGGATTCAGTTATAACGTTTGGAACAAAAGCAGAGAATACGTATATTTTGGCGTAAGCCCATTTATATTGATAAACGCGGTTGATCGCTATACGCTCTAATCCGTTCGTTTGCCAACGCAATATACGTCTCCTCAATATCGTAACCGATATAATGCCTCTCTGATTTCAAAGCACTCAAGCATGTCGTGCCACTGCCACAGAACGGATCCAAGACGACATCACCGACGAAGGTATAAAGTTGAATGAGTCGATGGGGCAGTTCTTCGGGAAAAGGTGCCGGATGTCCGATGCGTTTCGCTGAGACAGACGGAAATGTCCAGACACTTTTTGTCCATTGCAAGAAATCCTCTTTACGAATAGAATTCTCTTTTCCGTTGCGTTTCCGAGAAAAAGAGCCTTTGGAAAAAACGAGAATATACTCATGAACGTCTCTCAGGACCGGATTCGCAGCGGATTTCCAACTGCCCCACGCCGTTGAACTCCCCGCACTGGAGGCTTTATCCCAGATGATTTCACCCCGCATGTGATAGCCGATCGCCAGCATGTCCTCTATGATGTAACTATGCAATGGGATATAGGGTTTCCGACCTAAGTTGGCGATATTAATGCATGCCCTGCCACCGGTGACCAATTTTTTATAGGTCTCGGCAAAGACCGCATGGAGGAGCTCCCTGTATTCCGCGAGCGACAGATCCTCGTCGTATTCCTTTTTCGCATTGTAAGGCGGGGACGTGACCATCAAATGAACGCTACCATCCGGAATCGCGGACATATCTGTGCTGGACGCACAATAGAATCGGTTGAGGTTTTCAGCGGGGATCGGGTTTTCTATCCAGTTGTCAGGTTCAGGAAGTTCCTGATCGGCGTAGAGTTTGCTCCCATAAAATTCACTCGCATCGTGATTGATTCTTCCCGGTGTCCCAAACGCGCTGGTCTGAGTTCCACGCTTTCGAGATTCGGAAACGTTTTTAAGATTATGTTCCATACGCCTTTTACCCGTGCCTGCACATTCTCAATACTGATCTGGAGACCAAAAAATGACCTCACGTTTCGGGAATAGTGTTGCCAACAACGCCGAAATTTCTGGGGATACTGAGGCATCTGAATTTATCTGTTCCCACCCTATTTCACCGAATAGCAGCTGCCAGAAATCTGCTTCAGACAAGTCTATACCGAAATCAACTGCATCGGCATCTTCAGGAACGATTTGTAGCGTGCCATCGGCATTGTGTCGTAGGACTATCTGCTGGTTGTTAGGAGTAGGTAACTTGACAGCAAGCGGCGGAAAAGTTTCATCGGCATCCACAATTTGTGATTCCCACCCAACCACAAGGCGACGCAACAGCACTGGCAAATCTACAGCATAGCACATCATTCCGGTGTATGCTGTTTGGGTCACCGGATTGTCGCAAGTCGCTATCAGGCGTTCCGCAAACGGATGTTGAGATGGGAATCTGCCCCCTATTTCTTCTGCGCCTTGTGCCTCACACACCTGCAAAAAATGGGATACAAGCGGGTCCAAAACCGACGGGTCATTAGGAACATACCCCACTTCACGCACCTCTACATGCTCACCCTCTATTTCATAGTTGAGATACCCACCGATATGTCCGTTTTGACGCGCGACGACGGTTGGTAAGACACCGCGGATGCGTGAGGGTGCCATATCCCAATAAGCGCGGGTCCGAGCAATAGTTCCGCTCTGTTGAGTATTGGCGAGGTCATAAACTGCTGCCACAGCGTCCAAATCCGTTTCTGGGTTGAAATCGGTTACCTGCCACTCCGACGCGGCTGCTGCCTGTGCTGCTGAGTTGTACGCCACACTGAAACCGTGTAGTGGTAAAGACGTCCATCCGAGTTGCCGATAAAACGCTTCTGGAATAATTGTAAACAACACACCAAGATCACATCCGATCAGCCGTAGATAATCAATAGTATCTCGCATGAGGGCAGACGCATATCCGACCCCACGGTAATTCGGATGCGTACAAACACCACCGATGCCACCCATAGTCACAAGAGATTCCCCGACTTGCATCCGTCGTTCCCAGACCCGCAAGGTCGAGACGACCCTATCGTTCACAACAACAACACGGGTTTGTGACGGACGATAACTGCTATCACCTTTTATATACTGCCAGTAACGTTCATGACCCTCTGGATTAAACGCTACGCAGCTAAGTTCAACGGTCTGTTCTAATTCTGATTCTCGAGCTGCTCTAATTTCCATATTTTTTAAATATTGAGCCTCCGCTCCGATTTTTTCCCTTTTAATCAACAACTCGTGCCTTTTCTATTATGTTCGGAGTCGAGTTGTTGGTCAAAAAATCGGGTTTCCTACAAACTTCAACGATATCGGTTATGACTACATGCCTCGCAAGCTATAATTCCAAATCTCACCAGCAAAAATAATAACTTACTGCATTGAGAAGATCACGCCCAACGCCTCGTTCGGGGTCTGAATCAACTTTTCACAACCGTCAGTTGCGTTATCAATCGAGATAACATCTGTAATCAAAGGGTTCACCTGAATTTTGCCTTCGGACATGAGTCGTAGTGATAATTCTAAGTTGCGTTGTGTCGGCCACGGTACAAAGACTGGCGGATAATCCGCACCGTGTTCATAGTCCTCGTCGTGATAGCCAGGCCCCGTACGCGCCGCACTGATAACATCGACATTACCGAGTCCGGCTGCGAAACCGTGTGTAATGCTTGCACCCCCGACAATAACAATCCGTCCCATCTTGTGCGTATCAGGAGCAGTTTTGAGCATCGCTCGAATCTGCTGAAACGCACCCGTTGCATCGCCGCCGAAGGCGATAATCCCGCAATCCATACCGTAACCGTTGGTGAATTCCTGCGCAATAGGAACCGGGTCGGTTTCCGAGACGTTTATCGCTTGATGTACCCCGGCGTTCTCAGCAATGCTTATCCGCAAGGGTAGTTGGTCTAAACCGATAACATAGGCACCCGCCGTTTTAGCGATCTGACACGCGAATTGCCCAACGATGCCCAACCCAGCGACAACAACATTTTCGCCAATACGGATGCGCCCGCGTTGCACGGCGTGCAGCGCTGTTGCTGCAAGATGAATAGATGCGGCTTCTTCGCTGGTAACATCATCCGGCACTTTCGCGCACAGGTTATGCGGCACACAAGCATGCGTGGCATGGAGTGCATAGCCACCGCCCATACCCGCCACCCGATCGCCAATCTCAAATTCGTCGCAATCCCCTTCTGTACCGATAACAACACCCGCATTGGTATATCCAAACGAACGCTGCCGCGCTTCGGAACCTGGGTTCTCGCGTCGCCACTTGACACCCCCAAGTTCCGTACCGGGACTCACCATCGAGGCATGGACTTCAACCAGCAACTGCCCCGGTTTCAGCGAAGGTGTTTCCTGCGCCTCCGTCCAGATACGTCCGGCTTCATTCATCATTACAACTTTTCTCATTTTGCTCATTTTTTAACTTGGCCCTAACGGGAGCTGTCAGGTAAGTTTCAGCAGGGCCTCCTCCATGGTAAAATCCGCCATGCTGCCGTTGTTGCATGGCTGCCATCTTTGGCTAAGTTTTTGATATTTTTCTATAAGGCTCCAGATCAATTCCCGGATATGCCACTTCAAGCCGTTCAAGCGCCTCCGGCGTATAGTAAGCATCTCCAGGGGCAGGCCATCCTAAAACACGACGGACAGCAGGCGTCGTCCGTGCGACAAATTCCACATAGTGCGGACTACTCCAACCGGGTACCGGACGCGTCGTTTTACACCAATCGTCATTGTCCGCACGATGGAAATGATACCCCATCCACCCACGCTGTCTGCTTTTGTTCTCAAACGGTTGTGCCGCGTGAACCAAGTAACTGGAACGGAACGACACACTCCCCGCTTTCGCTGTAAGCGGAACCGGATCCGCAAGTTCTCCTTTAAACTCACGCAGATCAGGAATACCCATCCCGCCCGCTCGACCCGGATACTTCGCCCATATTTTATCCAACTGCTTCTGTGAACCTGGACAGACAAGCATCGGCGCACCATCCAATTCGATGTCATGCGGAAAAATAGCGGTCAGAATATAGCCGTACCTTTGCCAATCCGGGTGCGGTGGTAAAGGTGAGTTCGTTGCATTGTCAATATGGTACCCTTGCCACGGATGCTCACTATGGCGACTATCGGTGAGACCTTCGCGAAAGAAGATCTGCCCATAACCGAGCCGAATTTCTTCCGCGCCTAACAACTGCTTTGCAATCGCCAAATATGCTTCATTTTCGATCAGTTTATCCACGGCTTCCAACCCTGTCGGAAAATGCACAGCCTTTCCAAAGGGACCCGCAAGTCGTTGCATATCGTTGTGTTTCTCATAGGCACTTTTTAACGCTTCGGGTTGCGGTCCCCATTTCGCGTGATATTCGGCATAAGTCAATCCATCGTAGGCATTCCGCTCAATCTCTTCCAACGCGGGCACAATCTCTTCGGGTGAAAACACATTTGGCACCACAATGATGCCATCCCGTTCCCATGTTGTTAGTTGTTCCGCTGTCAGTTGCATCAGGTCTACCTCCGTGTGAACGTTTCCCATTTATCCTCTTGGACTATCTCACTATCTGCGTTCTGCTGAATCGTCTGCCACCATTCCTGATTCTCAACGTACCACTGAATCGTCTCGCGCATGCCATCTTCAAATTCAATAACCGGTTCCCATCCGATATCACGTGCAATCTTCCTTGAATCTAACAGATACCGACAATCGTGCCCGGGGCGGTCTGGAACATAAGTTTTCAACGCCTGCGGCTTGTCAAGAACATCTAAGATAAAATCGCTAATCTCCTCAATACTCTTCTCTACACCGCTCCCGACATTATAAGTCTCGCCGATCTTACCGCGCTTTATCACTGCTGCGACTGCTTGACAGTGGTCTTCAACGTGCAGCCATTCCCGGCGGTTATGGCTGCTTCGGTAGAGCGTTAAGCGTAAATTCTGGATCGCATTCGTTGTGAAAAGTGGAATCAGCTTCTCTGGATGCTGGTAGGGACCGTAGTTATTCGCACAATTGGAAATTGTTATCGGCATGTTAAAACTATGAAAATAGGCGTTCACGAGATGATCTGCCGCTGCTTTAGAAGCGTTATACGGCGTCTGTGGACGATACGGGGTATCCTCGCTAAATGCATCAGGCGAGTCCAACGGGAGCTCGCCGTAAACCTCACATGTAGAGATATGATGAAACCGTTGTACCTCATACTTTCGAGCTGCATCCAATAAAACCTGTGTCCCCATTACGTTCGTCTCAAAGAAACGCCGTGGATGCAGAATCGCGCGACTATTGTGCGACTCCGCAGCGAAATTAACGATCACATCCGGCTTTTCCGTCTTTAAAATCTCTTCCACAAACACCGAATCCAGAATGCTACCGTGGGCAAACGTGTAGCGTTTCGGGTAATGCAACGCGACTGCCGTCAGATTCGAGAGATTTCCAGCATACGTCAGGCGATCAAGGTTAACAATGGCATCGTCCGAATAATGTTGCAGCCAGTAACGGATGAAGTTAGTGCCGATAAACCCAGCACCCCCTGTGACCAGTAATTTCATTAATTAAGAATCCTTTTTGCGAGCTTAAATGAATACGTTTTTCCTTATACAGTCGTATCATCTCAAAGGACGCCTATCCTTCTGTAGGATGGCGACCTGCCAAATAAACAACTATATCTTATCAAAAATAGAGGCAGCCTGTCAATCTAAATTCGTTCTCGGATGGGTAGATTAAGGCTGCCAAAAAGAGTCTTGACAAATAATTGTAAATATTGTAAGATAACAACTATATTCAAAAATTGTAGGACTTTTTTAACAAGATAGGGACCCGGACACCGCGATTTTGTGAAGGAAAAGCAATGCGCCAACGTCAATTAGGAAACACAGGACTAACCGTCTCTGAAATCGGCATGGGAACATGGGAACTCGGTGGACGTGAATGGGGAGACATCAGTGAAATAGACGCTGTAGATCTCCTCCGGTACGCCTTTGAAAGCGGTGTCACCTACTACGATACAGCAGATCAGTACGGCGGCGGACGCGCAGAACGGCTGCTTGGCGAGGCATTCTCAGCACTTGGTAATCGAGTCGTTATCGCCACAAAACTCGGTTATGAACTGGATTCCGATGGCTGGATTAGCCACGGATGGGAGCATCCATCGTTTAATGTTTCACCCGAATATATCCGATCAGCGGTTGAAGGGAGCCTCACGCGATTGAAGCGGGATGTCATAGACATCTACCAATTCCACTCGCCACCGCCCGCGTCCGAATGGGATGACGCATTCGGCGCAATGGAAGACCTTAAAACTGAGGGGAAAATCCGATTTTACGGGATGGGCCTCGGTAGCGAGGCAGACGCACTGAAAGCCATAGAAGAAACCGGTATCTCCTCACTGATGCTGACCTACAATATTCTCACGCAGGGGATGGCAACACCTGTGATGGAGACCGCCGCGGAAAAAGGGATCGCTGTTGTCGTTCGGCAGCCCCTATCGTCAGGACTGCTCTCCGGGCAGCTCGGACCGGATACTGAGTTTGCGGAAAACGATTATCGGAAAACCTGGTCCCGCGAGAAATTCCTCGCTGATCTGGAACGTGTAGCGCAGGTGAAGTCTATCGTCGGAGATAAAGCGCGGAGCCTCCCGCAAGCCGCCCTCAAATTTATCTTGGCACATCCGGCTGTCTCCAGTGTGGTTCCTGGGATGATGACACCGGCACAAGTTGACGATGGCGTAGCGACTTCAGGGGCAACACCTTTGCCGGCTGCAGTCCTAAAGCAATTACGGGATAGTTAAGGGAAAATATGTGGATGATAAGGTTATCAGCGTTCAAATTCAGCGACAAACCCTATAATTAATGGATATTTCAGAATTTAAAGAAAAATTAAGCTTGACTTTTTTTGGTAACTTGTGCTATCCTATCTCGTTAGTGATATAAAACACTATAGAAACTTGTATAGATTTGCAACTATCAATTCCAAGGGAGATTCCCTCTCAGTGTTTTAGTTTGTAGTAGAGCGACAACACCGTGAAGGAACACCCACGGAATTGAATTGTAAGCAAAACCACCGAGTGCTTGCACCTATTTAGGTGGCAAATCAGGTTGTTGGAATTTGTAACATGTAAACTCCGTTAGGAGGCATCCTGTTTTGCTTTCGCTCATTTAGACAAATTTATTCAAAAAAAGTTCAAAAATAGTTGCTGGTTCTTTAAAATTTTCGATATTTACCCTATTTGCGTAAGTTCTGATAAATTGCTTGCAACACGCAAAACGACTTATTTAGATAGCAATTTAGATGGGTTATAATTTCATGGAAATAACAGATCTCGTTTATTTCTAAACTGACTTTTTACAGTTAAAGCTTAGGAGGGAAAATTAAAAAATGAAAAGTAGATTCACGATTTTGGCAGTGTGTGCTATCGCATTTTTGCTCACAGTACAATTTGCTACTGCCGTAGATAAAATTGAAGGTCCTTGGATGTGGATGATCACCGAAAGCCCCGTTGGCGGAGGTGGTGCCGCTGTAACAGATGTTGACGGTATCAAGGACGCAACAAAAGGGAAGTTAACCGAGGAAGATGTTGCCGAACAGGGGATTACCGATAAAATTCTGAAGGTCAAATTTGCCGAAAATTACGAATGGACCGAAGGAGAAATCGCCGCAGTTGGTGGAAACAACATCAACGACACGCTCTTAAAGATTAAGTTGGGCCCCGGCGGTGATATCAACGACCACTGCTCCTACGCCGTGATTAACGCTGTCTCAAAGACGACCAAGAAAGGTGTTACAGCTCGCGCCGGCAGCGATGATTCCATTAAGGTGTGGTTCGGCGGCAAAGAGGTTCACAAAAACCCTGTCAACCGCGGTGCCGGCGACTTTCAGGATACTTTTGAAGTAGACTTGAAGAAAGGCGATAACGTGCTAATGGTTAAAGTATGTGAGCGCGGCGGTGGTTGGAGCATGTTTGTCGGTATCGACGCCGATTTGGACTACAACCTGAAGTTCAAAGGGCTCCCCGTTGAACCCGCCGGAAAACTGGCGACCCAGTGGGCGGAAGTCAAACGCGCTTACTAAGCTCGCCTTTTGTAAGATCTCAATCCGAAACTTGAGGCGCACAAACTTTTTGTGCTTGATTTAAATTGTGGTATATTTGTTATACTACACCGAAGCAGTTGTCATATCCTTGTAAGCATCGGTGTCATATTCAAACCAAGACCGTTTGATCAAGGGACAACCCGATGCACAAGGATGGACAACACTCGTTTACGTTGAAAAATGAAAATTAATTTGGAGGATTTCCATGTATAGGAAACTATTTACAATAGGGTTAGCATGTCTCATAGCACTTTTTGCCATGACAATGACAGCGAATGCCCAAGACAAAATTACCGGTCCATGGCTCTGGATGATCGCACCTACTGCAGCTAACGAAGGTGGCGCAAATTCTACCGATATAGATTCACTCTCTGAAGCCAGCGGTGGTGATGTTACCGAAGCGGGTGTCGCAGCAAACGGTGCCAACGAAGGTGATGCTGTCGGCGATTTGGTGTGGACACTCGGCGAAATCGCTGACACCGGCGGGAACAACGTCAACGATCTCATCAACGAGATTGGCTTGGGTGAAGGCGATGTCAACGACCATTCGTCTTATGCACTCATCACACTTGAATCCGATTCCGACCAGAGCGGCGTAGATATGAGAGTCGGTAGCGATGATTCTATCAAAGTTTGGCTCAATGGCGCTGAAGTCCATAACAACCCTGTCAACCGCGGTGCCGGTGATTTTCAGGACACATTCCAGGTTGACATCAAAACAGGGGACAACGTCCTACTCGTCAAAGTCAGTGAACGTGGCGGTGGCTGGAGCATGTTCGTCGGTGTCGATGCCGATGTCAATGCTGTCTATAAGCCCTTTGCACCCCCTGTAGCCGGAAAAATTACCGGTCCATGGCTCTGGATGATCGCACCTACCGAAACCGGTCAAGGTGGCGCGAATTCTACCGATGTGGATTCACTCGCTGAAGCCAGTGGCGGTGATGTTACCGAAGAGATGGTCTCAATACACGGCGCCAATGCAGGCGACAAAGTCGGTGATCTGGAATGGACAGTCGGTGAGATCGCTGATACCGGCGGGAACAACGTCAACGATCTCGTCAATGAGATTGGCTTGGGTGAAGGCGATGTCAACGACCATTCGTCTTATGCGCTGATTATCCTTGAGGCTCCCGAAGATCAAATGGGCGTTCCGGCGAAAGTCGGTAGTGACGATGCCATCAAAGTCTGGCTCAACGGTGAAGTTGTCCATAACAACCCTGTCAACCGTGGGGCTGGCGACTTCCAAGATGACTTCAAAGTTAACCTCGTCGCAGGGCCCAATGTCCTGTTGGTGAAGGTCAGTGAACGTGGTGGCGGTTGGAGCATGTTCGCCGGTGTCGGCGGCACGTGGGAAATCCAACAGGCTGTCTACACTTCCGTCGAACCCACCGGTAAACTCTTCACAACTTGGGGAAGCTTGAAAACCAAGTAAAGTCTAAATTCTACACGAGGATTTGTACCTCGAAAAGAAAAGGACGCAGCTAAAATATATCGGCTGCGTCCTTTCTTTTTCGTATTTTTAACCCCCTAAATCCCCCTTATCAGGGGGACTTTAAGAGAAAATGCGTAAGTCCTAAACTAAGAGAAAATGCGTAAGTCCTAAACTATCCATCATCTACCGTCCCATAAGTTCCATAAAGACTGGCAGAGATTCCCTAAATCCGTCCTCGCGCGTCCCGCCTACCGGCGTATAGACACTCTCTAAAGAGATTGTTCCTTCGTATCCATCCCGTTTCAAAGCGTCCACAATGTCGTTGTAGTACGGATCCATCTGTCCTTGGCGCATCGCACAGAAATCAAATGTCGCCGCTGGCAGATTTACAACGCCATCCTTGAGATGAACATGTACAATATGCTCACGAATCGCTTCATAGCCATCCGGATACGGGACCTCCGTACAATAGAGCGAACTGCACGGATCCCAGAGGACTTTCAGATGTGGCGCACCTATCTCATCGATTAACTTTCTCGCAAGGAACGCCGATGTCACGTTCCCGGAAATCGCTGTCTCCATCACCAGCGTGATACCCGCATCGTCAGCGATTTGCAACGGCTCTTCTAATCGATTGAGCAGCGTCGCCCACGCGCCTTCAGAGATAACCGGTTCCGCGCCGAAAAGGACCATCTCTTTCCGGAAACTGAAAATCCGAACGAGATTTGTCCCAAGTGCCTGTGCAACATCAATACACCGCGCTAACGTCGTGATATGCTCACGATAGGCAGGCATGACCACAGCTGTATCGACAGGGAGCGCCGACAAATTGTGATGCGAGATACACGACACCTTTAAATTTCGAGCGTCAATCAATCCTTTAACCCGTTCAACATCTGCATCCGTCAAGTCTCCCACCTGTTTCTCCCAAAGATACTGTAGCTCAACGTATGCCAAGCCAGTCTCTACCATAGTATCCAACGCATATTCAAAATCCCGGCTGATCCCATCTGTGATAATTCCCAGTTTGAACATTCAACACCCTCTCAATTTTTCACTTTCATCGGACTTCTAAAGTGCCAAACAACGCACCGATACAACCCTATCCTCAATTAATTATTTAGGACTTACGTTTTTCCTCTTAAAGTCCCCCTGATAAGGGGAATTTAGGGGGTTAAAATACTGAAATCACTGCTTTTTGCGTAAGTTCTATTATTTCGTTTTCTTAACTTCAACGCCAGCAATATTCTCCAAGATTTTGATAATTGTCCAATTATCTTCTTCGGGATTCACCGCTTTTCCTGCTTGAAACAATTCAAAGGCAGCACTCGCTGCAAAGAGCGGCACACCACAATCACTTGCCATACTTTTCGCTAAACTCAGGTCTTTATACATTGTTCCGATATTACTCTGTCCCTTGAAATTCCGTGCTAAGATATTTTCCGTCGTATCTCTGAAAAGGAAATTCCCGACGACGCTGGTGCTAACAACATCACGAAGCGTTTCTGGTGCCACACCCGCCTTCACTGCAAGTGTCAACGCCTCAAAAATACCCGCATAAGTGGTACCTATCAATACCGCAAGGGCAGATTTGACAGTTTGCCCCATACCGATCTCTGCTCCGACATGATAGATATCCTTACCCACCGCTTCAAGCACCGGTTTCGCTGCATCAAAGGTTTTACGTTCTGCGGCTACCATCATCGTGAGCGTCCCAGCAGCCGCACCCGGAGCACCGCCACTCACTGGGGCATCAACAATGTTCACTCCTTTTGCTGTCACCAACCCAGCGACCTCCATCACCTGTGAACGCCCGATAGTCGCCGTACAGATAACTGTAGCGCCAGGTTGAAGTCCTGCCAATAGACCCTCTTCACCTAAGAGCGCTGCCTTAACCTGTTCAACATTCAACACCATGATAAAGACTGTATCTGCCGCAGCCCCGACTTCTTTCGGCGATGCTGCAGCGCGGGCACCTTCTTTTACCAATGGGACCACTGGTTCAGGGCGAACATCATACACCGTCAATTCATGCCCGGCTTTCAAGATATTTCTTGACATACCTGTCCCCATATTACCAACCCCAATCAGTCCAACTTTTGCCATAAATTACCTCAAAGAATATCACCTAAAATTTGATGCCCACTGCGCTTGTACGGGCGCGCCTAAGGCTCACACTGCCCTTTTCAAATGTCCAGAGAAACAAACTACACTTAGGAATTACGCAGCCCGCACTGCAGGCGGTGTTTAAAACCCCGCCTGCAATAGATTATCATAAAAAAATGCGTAAGTCCTGTACGCTAATAGAAATCGGTAGAGTTTACCACGAATTCCGAGAAACGTCAATCTATTTTCTGCACACAGAATTTTCACACAATTTTTTCGCTTTTATGCTATAATAACGCATTCATACACGAAAAAGAAGGAGCCAGCATAAATGGCAGATACCATCAAAGGTGCCGTCCTCGGATATGGCGCAGCATTTAATATGGGCAGAGCTCACGCAAATATGATGCAGAACACCGACGGTATTGAATGCGTCGCTATCTGTGACATAGACCCCGAACGAACAGATGCCGCGAAAGAGGATTTCCCCGGCATCCGCACCTATAATTCAGTTGAAGAACTCAACGCCGACGACGGTGTTGATCTTGTTGCGAACGTTTTACCCCATAGTCTACACTGCGGACCATCAGTGGCGAGCCTCGAAGCCGGTAAGCATGTTATTGTTGAAAAACCGATGTGCGTTACAATCGCAGAAGCCACAGAGATGATTACCGCTGCCAAAGAGAACGATGTTATGTTGTCCGTTCATCACAACCGGCGGTGGGATGCTGATTTCTGGACGCTTCGTGAACTTGTTCAGTCTGGTATCATCGGCAAAGTTTTTAGCGTCGAAATGTGGGGTGGCGGTTATGGGAGACCCAACCCGGATTGGTGGCGCAGTGTCAAAGCGATCTCCGGTGGGCAATTCTATGATTGGGGCGCACACTACCTCGATTGGTTACTCAATGTCCTTGAAGCACCTATGATTAACATCACTGGCTTCTACCAACCGAACCTCGTCTGGGATGACATTACCAACGAGGATCACGTCCAAGCAATTATTCGCTTCGCAGGTGGAGAGTTCGTCGCCGACGGCGCATCGGCAAACATTCAGATGTCTAATATCGCCAAAATCGGTGGAGAGCGGTGGAAATTGCTCGGTTCACATGGGGCGATTACGTCCGAAGGCGGAGGATTTAAAGTGTTATCCGAAGTCGAAGGGCAACCCAAAGAGCAAGAAGTCGGACACCACGGTAGACCTGGCCCCAGTTACTACCAGAACATCGTCGCCCATTTAAACGACGGCACGCCACTACTCGTTACACCAGAATCTGCGCGCCGTGTGATTGCCGTCATGGATTTAGCGGAAAAATCCGCTAAAACACATCAATCAGAAACGGTGCCTTACGAGTTTGAATAACTTTAGAGGGAGTGGTTATAAGTTATAAGTTTTTAGTTAAGAGGGGACCGAGGGTTTAACACGCCTTGGTAACCGTCACGAGCCAATTGCGGCTGGAAGATTAACAAAAGATGTTCAACAATCACAATCCAGACTTATAACTTATAACTCATAACTAACGACTCATAAAAACATGAAAGCTATTGTTTTCGAGAAAATTCAGCAATTAAGCGTCCAAGAAAAGCCTATCCCCTCGCTCACTGACGGAGACGTACTCATCGAGATGGCACTCTGTGGGATTTGTGCTTCTGACCTCGCCGCATTACGCGGAGATGTCTCAGATTACGCACCACCTGTGGTGATGGGACACGAACTCGCAGGCGTGATTGTGGACAGCCGACACCCAGATGTTAAAGTCGGTGAACGGGTAACCGTTAACCCCATGCTCTCTTGCGGTGCATGTACCGAATGCAAGAACGATCTCGATAAATACTGCAGCACCATTGAAGGTATCGGGCACGATATTGATGGCGGCTACGCCGAATATATGCGGATGCCAAAGCACGGTGTCAATACCGGCAAACTCATCCGGGTACCGGATAGTGTCCCACACGAAGAATTGCTATTTCTCGAACCCTTGGGCTGCTGCTTGAATGCAATGCAAGAAACGCTTTTTAAGGATTCCGTCGCGATTCTCGGTGCCGGTCCCATCGGTTTACTGCTCACCCAATTGGTGAAACGGGCAGGCTTAACCACCTATGTTGTTGAACCACAACCACACCGAAGAACCATCGCAGAAACGCTCGGTGCCGATCTCACATTTGACATCTCATCTGAATCAGTAGCGCACCTCCGAGACATCACCAACGGCGGTGTTGACACCGTCATCTCCGCGACGACAAACAACGCTTCAGCAATCGGACTCGCTTTTGAGATTGTCCGTAGAGGTGGATGCCTCAACTTCTTTGGACTCGCCCCGGAAGGCGAAGAACTTCGTATCAATCTTGAAGAATTTCACTACGCGGGCCACAAACTGATGGCTTCATGGGCATTTTCTCGCGCCAGCCTTGAAGCATCTAAGCAGCTCTTAATAGAAAAAGCACTCAATTTCAAACCCTTGCTAACTGATAGGTTTCCGATTACACAAGGTTTAGCAGCGTTTGATAACGCCGCTGCGCAGCGCGGTATCAAAACCGCCGTGCAGCCCGAATAACTACAACACAAGGAGAGACCAATTTCGGCGTAACTCCAACACCGAAACTTGCGAAAAAATATGGTTCTTGGTGCACACGTATCTACCGCAGGCGGCCTACACAACGCCATCAAAAATGGCACCGATCTCCAATGCGACACGATACAAATTTTCTTGCGAAACCCCAACCAGTGGCAAGGAAAACCTCCTACCTCAGAGATAGTCGAAAAATTCATCACAGCATGGTCAGAAGCCGATCTGGGTGAGGTCATCGTTCACGACATCCACTTGAGCAACCTCGCTTCGCCGAAACCGGAGGTGCTGGAAAAATCACGTCAAGCGTTCCGCGAACAGATGGAACTTGCACAATTGCTCGGTATCCGCTACCTCGTTACGCACCTCGGCGCGCACCTCGGCGAAGGAGAGATATTCGGATTAAAACAGCTAAGCAACAGTTTCGATTTCCTGTTTGAAAATACTGAGGCACCCGATGTCATGCCCTTGCTCGAAACGACTGCCGGGCAAGGGACAAATCTCGGCTACTGTTTTGAGCACCTCCGAGATATAATCAGCATGTCAAAATATCCAGAGCGGTTTGGGGTCTGCTTAGATACGTGCCACGTTTTTGCTGCCGGCTACGACATGCGAACTGAATCAGACTGCGAAGCGACTTTCAATCAGTTTGATAACATCATCGGGCTTGAGCGATTAAAAGCCTTCCATCTCAATGACGCGAAATCAGAATACCAGAGTCGCGTTGACAGGCATGAACACATCGGCGAGGGCAATATCGGCGCAACCGCCTTCGCGTATATCCTCAACGATTCTCGCTTCACTGAAACGCCATTCATCATTGAAACACCGCAAATGAAAACCATGCACGCGGTAAACCTCTCTACCCTACGCGAATTGAAGGCGTAGTTGTAGACTTTACCCTATTAAGGATACAGAAACCGGCGGAGATGAAAGTGTGTCTATAGGTTTTTGGGAAGTTATATTTGTCATCATTCTTTTTTTTGCAATTATTATATTAAGCCGTCTCATTGAGCGTTTTCGCATGAAACGCATTTGCCCAGAATGTGGATTGGCAATTCATACACATACATCGACTTGCCCATCGTGTAAACACAATTTCTAACAACGAGCAAGAAATATAAATTGCGATAAATACACACCGTCTAATCAGTGGCTATACAGGAAGCCCGATTTGCCCCAGCTGCGGTTTAGAATGGCACCCTATAAATGAACCTGTTATACGGACGCAGTTCCCTACCAAAGGAACAACATTATGGCAAAAACAAAATTAAAAATAAAGGGTATGTCCTGTCAACACTGCGTCAAAACAGTTACTGATGTGTTGACAAAACTCGAAGGCGTTCAGCGTGCGAAAGTCAATCTGCGCAAAGGTGAGGCGATCGTACATTTCGATGCATCGCACATTACCACCACCAATCTTACAGAAGCAATAACTGAAGCCGGTTTTGAAGCGGTAACGAAAACCAAACCTGTGTTGCTAAAATCAATCAGCACAACCCTAATCGTGATCTTCAGTCTAATCGGCTGCACCGATGTCCCTTATACCGGTCCGATGCTGAGCGTTGACCACGTAGACCGGTATCACGAATCGCTTGGCGAAGATACAATCTGTTTATATGACGGATTCGATGTGATTTGTATAAAAGTCGTGCCGGAAAAAAGAGATGGGGCAGCCTACATCCCTATCGTCCACGTTCACCCAACAAGTCTCATTTATATGTTCTATTATGAGAACACACCCATTTTGCGTGCCGAAAGGGTAATGGACACCACCCAAATTGTGCAGGAATTGACCGGCGAACCCATAACAAACGACAACGCCCAAAGTATTGATACCACTGTCTTTAAAGACTGGACTATCCAGATATATTACCCAGATTCGTTGCCAGAAACTGACCGAGGGACAACGCCGGAAACCAGCGGACTCGACATCAGGGTTGGCGAGGGAGCGAAACTAAGTTCCAAGAAACAAAGTGACCTTCAGATAAATGACTTTACGCAAATCAACGGACTTGACAGCAGTCGTATCGCTCAATTCTCCATTGAAACGGAAGCACAGGAGATAACGATTCAAGTGGGTGGATTAATCACTAATCATACCGCAACATTCTATATTAACGCAGACAGTGTAGCATCGAATGAAGGCACCAGTTCCCTCCAACTGCAATCGCTACAATAGTCGTTACGAAGGAGTAACGTCATGGCAAAAGCAAGATTAGGAATAAACGGTATGTCTTGTCAACACTGCGTCAAAACTGTGACAGATGCGTTGATAGCACTTGAAGGGGTGCAGCGCGTAAAGGTGAATCTACGTAAAGGTGAAGCGATTGTTCGCTATGACGCATCCTATATTACCGATGCCAATCTCGTGGAGGCAATAACAGCAATAGGTTTTGAAGCGGTAACGAAAATCAAACCTTTATCGTTAAGATTAATAGGCGGCATCCTAATTACATTTCTCAGCATAACCGGTTGTTCGGATATGCCTTATATAGGTTCAATGCTGACAGCTGAAGATGTTGATCGCTATATTACGATAGGTGAAGATTCTGCCTGTCTCCTGAGTGGACACGAGTCGGTTTGCATAACACTTATACCGGAAACAAAAGACGAGAGTAGACCCATCATCCACATCCATCCAAACAAACTCATTTATGTGTTCTATTATGAAGGGGTGCAAATTATACGAGCAGAAATGGTGATGGATACCACCGAGATTATGGAACAAGTGAGAGGCCCCGGAGAAGATGACCAACCACCAGATGACGACGGTGGTACGCAACAGCCCGATGATGATGACGGCATATTTGTTGGTGAGGATACCAAGGGTGGAGACAGCGGCGATACACAGCAACCAGGGGATGGCGACACGCCGCGATCCGATGGCGATAGTGGCGGCACCCAGAAACCCGATGGTGGTACGCAACAACCAGGGGATGGCAGCACGCCACGCTCCGATGGTGGAAACGGCGGCACCCAGCAGCCGCCACCTCTGCCACCACCACCTTCAAATGGCGGAAATCAAAACGGCAACCAAAATGGTGAACAGAATGGCGACGGAAATGGGAATGGCGGAAACGGAAATGGCGGACAAAACGGCGACCAGAATGGTGAACAGAACGGTGGCACCGACCAAAACGGAAACCAAAATGGTGAACAGAATGGCGACGGAAATGGGAATGGTGGAAACGGTAGCGATGGAAACCAAAATCGTGACGGTGGAGGCGGCAATACCGATATAACATCACACTACTACTACGATACTAAGCAACCCATAACAGGGGACGGATGGTTAGTGAATATATACTACCCAGAAAGCTACACAGGCCCGCGGGGGTTAGAAGAAGATCCCAGAGGGTACGGGTTCACAGTCAGCTTAGGTCCTGCGGCAGAGATAACACAATTTGCACAAACCGCCGGAGGCTGCCCTGACTACGACAACGACGGAAGCTACGATAAACCCTGCAACACGGTTATTGAGCCAAGCAATCCATCAACTTATAGTGTCCAGATCTACATTAAAACGATGGGGACGATACTATCATTCACTGTGAATTGGAAACCGCCGTATTCTCATCTCACAAGAACGTACACACTCAACGCAGCCGTTAATATCGCAGGAGACACCTTCGATCATACCGCTCAAAAAGATAATTAGTATCCAGTGTAAAACCGAGAAGAAAATTCGGAGTTATACTTTCTGAAATGTGGTGCCTATGGACACAGCAAAAATTCAGGTCAAAGCAGGCAACGGTGGGAACGGATGTATCAGTTTCCGACGAGAGAAATTTGTCCCTCGTGGCGGTCCCGATGGTGGAGACGGCGGTAATGGTGGGAATGTTATTCTCATCGCTACTTTGGGAATGAGCACGTTAATCGATCTGCATCATAACCCACGCCAAGTTGCAGAAAACGGCGGACACGGCACCGGTAAGCAGCGCGACGGTGCTGACGGCACGGATTGCGTTGTTAAGGTCCCTGCTGGCACCCTCGTCAGAGATTTAGATACAGCGGAGCTGCTCGCGGATCTGACGGCACCTGACGAAAGCGTCGTCGTCGCCCGCGGTGGTATCGGCGGTAAGGGGAATGCACGCTTTAAAAGTAGTACCTTCCAAGCACCACGCGTCGCCGAGAAAGGCGAACCCGGTGAAGCACGCGAGATCAGCCTCGAAATCAAACTCATCGCTGATATCGGGTTGGTCGGTTATCCCAACGCCGGTAAATCAACACTGTTGGCGCGGACCTCTGCTGCGACACCGAAAATTGCTGCGTATCCGTTCACAACACTCCGTCCGAATCTCGGCGTTGTCCGTATCAATCGAGAACAGAATTTCGTCCTCGCAGACATCCCCGGGCTCATAGAAGGCGCGCACAAGGGAGCAGGCTTAGGACACCAATTCTTGCGGCATATCGAGCGTACCAAAATGCTCATTCATGTCATTGATCTCAGTGCCACGGATGGACGGGACCCGATTAAAGACTACGAACAACTCAACCTCGAACTGGGGCATTATAACGAACTGCTAACGAAACTCCCACAAATTATCGCACTCAACAAGATCGACATGCCTGAAGCCGAGGCGAATTTGGAGCGTGTGCAGGCATATTTCGGTAAACGGAAAGTTTTCTCTATTTCTGCAATTACCGGTGCCGGTGTAAACCAACTTATGCAGCAAGCCTACCGCTCTTTGCAATACTTGGAAGCACGCGCACGAAAGGAAGCAGAGACGACCATTACCTTAGAACAAGAACTACCACCCGAACCCTCAGCACGATTTGAACTCATCGAAACCGAGGAAGGGTTCGTTGTCACCGGTGCGGAACCGCGGCGTGCCGTTCTCATGACCGATATGGAAAACGAACAGGCATTGATTCTGTTGTATCGGAAACTAAAAAACATGGGCGTGATGAATGCACTCGCCCGCGCAGGTGCGGTGGAAGGAGACACAGTCCAGATTGATGAATTCGCGTTCAACTATAGCCCAAAAGCGATGCAATCCAACTGAACAGCGTACCTGTTTATCGGACATCCAACGTATCGTTGTGAAGGTTGGCAGTAGTACCATTTCAGAAGGTGCACACCTCAACGAAGCTGCCCTTGATGGCTTAGTCCACGATTTAGCACTTGTCAAACAAGAAGGCGTGGAAGTCATCCTTGTCACATCCGGGGCAATCGCTGCCGGGTGGCCCCAACTCGGTCTGAAACAGCGCCCGAATACGTTACCACATCTACAAGCCGCTGCTGCCGTCGGGCAGATACAATTGATGGCAGCTTACAAGGACCGGTTTTCAAACTATGGGCAACGGGCTGCGAGCATGCTCCTCACACGCGACGACTTCTCCAATCGGGAACGCTACACCCGCATGAACGACACCATGCGCGCCCTCCTCCATTTCGGGGCAATCCCTATCATCAACGAAAACGACACCGTCGCCGTTGACGAAATCAAGGTCGGCGATAATGATACCCTCTCTGCCTACGTGACAAACCTCGCTCAAGCACAACTCCTCATCATCCTCTCTGATCAGGCAGGATTCTACACTGCAGACCCAAGGCACAATCCTGACTCAGAACTGATTCACACCGTTACCACGATTTCAGATGAAATCTGGCAAGCCGCGGGTGCAGCCGGCACAACCGGCGGGACTGGTGGGATGGTAACAAAGTTGCGAGCTGCAGAAATCGTCACCAGTTCTGGAGAGATGATGGTAATGGCGCACGGACGAGAACCACTCGTCGTCACAAGACTTTTGAAGGGTGAATTGCTTGGCACTCTCTTCCTTCCGCAATCTCGTATCTCTGGACGAAAGCGGTGGATCGCATATTCCCGTCCACCGAAAGGCAAACTCATTGTGGATAACGGCGCACGCGATGCACTCGTGCGAGGCGGGAAAAGCCTACTCCCTGCCGGTATCCGACGCGTTGAAGGGAACTTCGATTACAGCGATACTGTTTCATGCCTCACCGAAAACGGCGCAGAATTCGCACGGGGTTTGGTGAACTACAACGCCGTAGATACTGCCAAACTCGCTGGCAAACACACCAAAGACATTGAAAACATCCTCGGCTACCGCGATTACGATGAAATCATACACCGGGATAATCTGGTATTACTTGACTGATAAACTTCAGCTGTTAAGCATTTAAAACTGGTGGGTATCGCCTAAACAATGGTATTCGGTTGTGTTTTTCCAGCCTCTGTGATTGCTCACGCGCTGTCTCTAAGACTCATCTGGAATCAGTCGTTTGCTGGACTTTATCGGTGAGAAGCGATTCTATGTTAGCAAGCCTTGCGTTTATTTCATCAAGCGTTGGGTTTGAATCTTCTATTTTTCCGTCCAAAGTTTTTTTAATATCTCTCAGTTCATCAAGAATCATCTGTTCGATGCTCGTTAGTGTTTTGATGTCTATCATCCGTACCTCCGCGGCATTGGCCAATCGTATTATCTTGCATTCTATCACACTTGACCTAAAAATGTCAAAATATTCACCTTGAAAATTCCTAAACGACATGCTATAATACCTATGCTTATTTTCATCTATAATCGACTTATTACAAGCTTCAAAAGGAACACTATGAACGAAAACATCCAAGAAATGATCCAATCACAAGCGAAAAAGGCAAAATCAGCGATGCGTGTCTTATCACGAAGCTCCGCTGATGTGCGAAATCACGCCCTTTTAGCAATGGCAGAGAGTCTGCTAAATTCCAAAGATAAAATTCAAGCAGCAAATCGTATCGACCTTGAAAATGGTGAAAAAACCCAACTCGAGGCACCGCTCATGGAACGCCTCTTACTGGACGACAAAAAAATCGAAAGGATGGTAGACAACCTCCGCCAAGTCGCTGCACTTCCTGATCCAATCGGTGCCGTCATTAGTATGGGAGAACGTCCGAACGGTCTTAAGATTGGCACAGTCCGCGTGCCTATCGGTGTCGTCGCTGTCGTATATGAATCCCGTCCCGATGTAACCGTTGAAGTCTCGGCACTCTGTATCAAATCTGGGAACGGGGTTATCCTTCGAGGCGGTTCTGAGGCAATACATTCCAACACAACGCTTGCGCGTATTCTCAGCGATACCGCCGCTGCAGAAGGGGTCCCAGACGCTATCCAATTCGTTGACACCACCGACCGACAGGCAGTTTACGAACTCATCCAGCTGCCAGACTATATCGACCTCGTGATTCCCCGCGGCAGCAACGAATTCGTACAATTCTTGATGAAGAAATCCGATGTCCCCGTACTCGGACATGCTGACGGTATCTGCCATATCTACGTTGACGAAGCCGCCGATCTCGAAATGGCAAATAATATCTGCTTGAATGCCAAGGTTGGGTACAAAGTCGCCGTCTGCAACGCATTGGAAACGCTGCTTGTTCATGCCGATACCGCCGAGAAATTCCTTCCCACTTTCTGTGAAACTTTACAGGACTCGGATGTCGAAATCCGTGGGTGTGAACGGACACAGCAACTCTACACCGCTGCCAAACCGGTGACTGAAGAAGACTGGCGCACAGAATACCTCGATTATATTCTATCTATCCGCGTTGTAGACGACCTTGAGACAGCCATTGACCATATAGAAACCTACGGTTCACACCATTCGGACGCAATTATCACCGAAAGTTACAGCACAGCCCAACGTTTCCTCAAAGAGGTAGATTCCGCAGCGGTCTATGTTAATGCCAGCACTGTCTTCACCGACGGCTACGAATTCGGCTTAGGTGCCGAAGTCGGCATCAGCACACAGAAACTCCACTCCCGCGGTCCCATGGGACTTGAGGGGTTAACAACTTATAAATACATCGTCTACGGAAACGGCCAAGTGCGTGAATAGGCGTGCGCCCCGCGCGCCTAACACAGTCCATTACCGGAGGAAAATCATGGCAGCCCGCGCAGCACAAACCCATCTCACACCGGAGGAATACATTGCTTTTGAACGCAAAGCACCTCCAGACTCAGAGATAAACAAGTATGAGTACTTAAACGGTGAGCTGATAGCGATGTCTGGAGCGAGCCGTGCACATAATCTGATTACAGGTAATATCTGCGGTAAGCTCCACAACCTATTAAAAGGCAGCAGATGTGAAACTTACGCGAACGCAATGCGGGTGAGTGCTCCCGTCACTTCGTCCTACTTCTACCCAGATGTCGTTGTTTGTGAAGAACCCCGCTTTGAAGATGATGTTTTTGATATACTCCTCAACCCCATTATCATCGTAGAAGTTCTCTCACCTTCGACTGAGGCTTATGATCGCGGCGAGAAATTCAGTCATTACCGACACCTCACGTCGTTGCAAGAATACGTCCTCGTTTCCCAAGACAAGGTACTTGTCGAACGTTACCGCCGCCCCCAAAAACATGAGACCGCACCCGTTACTGCGAACGACTGGATTTTCACCGCTTTCCAAGCACTTGAGGACATCTTGCCACTCATCTCCATCAAATGCGAACTGCCCTTGCAAGAAATTTACGAACGTGTCACATTTCCTGATTAGAGCTGCTATATGGAGGTTATGTCCCTATTATGATCTCAAGTGAATCGTTCAAACCGACAGACGAAGATTACGAAAAAGCCAAAGAAGGTCTATCCGTCGCACCAGCGGGTAAACTCGCAACTACATGGGGTGCTATTAAGCATCGCTTTTAGAAAATTGACAAACCGACAGAGTTGGGATACCTTGACACGAGATATCTACAACTCTGTCTACTTCAAACACGCCCTTCAACCGCTTCATGCCGAATAATGCGTCCCAAACAGATCCCTCTCTCCTCAAAAATGTCCTTGTTATTACACCGATCAGCCTGATCGGACGGGCAGGCACATTTCTTATCTACGTTGCCCTTGCCAATTGGTTCGGCGATCCAGTCGAGATGGACTTTATTTACTACTATTGGGGGATCGCCATATTCTTGATCGAGCTGCTCAGTGCTGCCTCTGCCTATTCTGTTCTCGTCCCGTTGCTAGCTGAAGCCCGTGCGAAAGGTGAAACTGAGGCGCGACGCTGTGTAACATCCATTTTTTCCCGCTATATTACCGTAATGCCGTGGCTCTGCTGTCTGCTCGTCGCTATTTCGTGGACAATCTCACAACGCTTCTTACCAGATGCTGAACTCTCTTCTGTTGCCACAATCAGTATCGTGTGTGGGTTCCTCTGTTTTACGATTATCGCATCAGTGCGTTGGATGCTCAAGGCGATATTAGACACTTATCAAGCATTTCAACTCCCGGTCATTATACAAGCACTCCGCGCTGCCATCGTCATCGCGGTTATCTACCTCGGCAAGCCATCGTTAACGTGGTTCAGTATACCACTGGCACTGATCCTCGGTGAACTTTTCCAAGTGATTGCGCTGTTTCCGAGATGCTGCACTGTCCTGAATCTGCAAGTACGGCACCTGAAACTCACTTTACAAGAAACACCGTACACCCAGCAGTTCCTGCCCCAATGTCTATTAATGATGGGCGCTGCGATCGCCGATGGAATAAACCCAGTCGTTGACAGAGGGATGGGGAGTACATTAGGCGCGAGTTCCGTCTCGAAACTCGATTACGCACTCCGCTTGTGCGCAATTCCCGAAACACTCACAGGTGTAACACTTCCTGTTCTCCTTTCGCATTGGGCAAAGATATCTTCATCTGAACTGCAATCAAAAAACGGTTCAACTGCTAACGGAGCAGAATTACAGCGAAGTGTCTGGCGAGGGGTTGTTGCCCTTTTAGTGCTGATGGTGCCATTCTTGGCAGGCTTTTATCTTTTTCGCGAGAACATCGTCTCAATTTTGTTTGGACATGGCGAATTATCGGAGGCAGGACAATCCCATATTGCTTCATTGCTTGGCATCTATCTATTAGGGATGCTTCCGCGTTTAATGAGTCGGTTACTAATTCGAGCGCATCTGGCGCGTCAAGCACACAGAACCGTCGTCACAGCCACCCTCATCAGGCTTGTCCTAAATCCATTTCTCAACTATCTATTCATGCGGTATTGGGGATTGGAGGGGATCGCTTGGTCAACAGCGTTATTGTCTTATCCGATTCTCGCGTACATAGCGATCACATTTTGGTCGGGTCAAAGGAACAGGCAAACTAAACCATAGCGAAACGTTCTGGATAATTTGATGTGATGCCTTGCACACCAAACGCCGTCACTTCTCGCATGCGAACGAGATCATCGACGGTCCAACACCACAATGCGACACCACGCCTGCGAATTTGGTATGCGAATTCCGCCGTGATTAACTCGTGGTTGACATTCAGCAAACTGCTACCAAGTTCCCCTAATTGCTGACACAACGCAATAGGAGATACGCGCTTGTTGTGCCCACCAATGAGCCAGCCTGTCGCAATACGAGGTTCTAACGCACGGACGGTCTGTAAGACTGTGGTATGAAAGGAAATAACAACAGTAGCACCTAACGTCTCTGTCTCATGAATTTTCGCGACAACCGCCTCAGCTATCAGCGGATCTTTAATCTCCAGAACAGCAATCGTCTCTTTTCCGATGCATGCTAATGCTTCTGTAAGTGTCGGTACGGGTTCACCCGCAAATGCGGGATTAAACCATCCGCCTGCATCGGCACCTCGAATTGTTTCTAAAGGAGTTTCATTGATACGCCCTTGGAGATCCGTCGTCCGATCCAAGGTAGCATCGTGTATCACGACAATCTCACCATCAGCCGTGCCGTGCAGATCAAGTTCAACGGCATCCACACCGATTTCAAGTGCCTTTTTGAACGCCGCGAGCGTATTTTCTGGAGCGTTTCCCGATGCCCCACGGTGTGCAATCCGAACCCACGACCCCATGATGTCTCGTCTCCCGTTGTGCTTATTCCACATCAGCATTACTATTCTGTTTAATCTTCTTTAAAAGTGTCGTCCGACTCATACCGAGCAATTCAGCCGTTTTGCTATGATTGCCCGAAAATTCATCCAATATCAGTTCAATCAGTGCTTTATCCAACATAGCGACAATCTCTTCATAAAGCCCCTGCTTGCCTTCGGCAATAGCCGTTTTTGTAGCCTCTTGCAAAACGGCTTTGAGAGTAGTTTCCAATTGCGAGGCATCAGTAGAACTCACCTTATTGCCCATCCGGATTTCAGATGGCAGGTCGTCCGGAAGAATCACATCCGCGCGGGAGAGTGCTGCTGCGCTTCTGAGACAGTTCTCTAACTCCCGAACATTGCCGGGCCAGGCATAGTCTTGTAGCAGCTGCATCCCTTCTGTAGAAATACCACGGATCGGTTTGCCAAGTTCCTCTTGGATAAGCTGCAGGAAATGTGTGACGAGCAACGGAATATCCTCTTGACGTTCTCGCAACGGTGGGAGATGAAGTGCGATACGTCTGAAACGGTAGTAGAGATCCTCACGGAATTGCCCCTGTTTTACCATTTCGCTAAGTTCTTGGTTCGTGGCAGCGATAACGCGGACATCCACTTTAAGCGTACGCGTCCCGCCTAATCGTTCAATCTCTTGTGTTTGCAAAGCACGGAGCAGTTTCACTTGTAATGCTGGTGTCATGTTGCCGACTTCATCAAGAAAAAGGGTGCCACCATCTGCAAGTTCAAACCGTCCGGGTTTCCCCTCCGCTTTTGCCCCCGTGAATGCCCCCGCTTCATAACCGAAGAGTTCACTCTCTAAAAGTTCATCAGGAAGTGCCCCACAATCAACTGGAATGAATGGCTTCTCCTTGCGTTCACTCCCGGCATGGATTGCGCGGGCGACAAGGTCCTTTCCGGTGCCCGTCTCACCCTCAATCAAAACTGTGACGGTATTGCTCGCCATAACGCCTATGAGTTTGTAAATCTCACGCATCTGACTGCTTTTCCCGACCAGACGGTGCCCATCAATCTGTGCCACCGGCGACTCGTCCGCTGCCTCCACAGGCAAGGTGCTGCGAACGGATTGTGTTCGGAAGGCGCGCTCCAGTACACCGTTGACGATATCCAGATCAATCGGTTTCGGGACAAAATCGAACGCCTGTAAGCGCATCGCTTCTATTGTTGTCTCTACATCGTCATAAGCCGTGATAATAATCACAATTACCCACGGGTGACTCGCTTTTATCTCACCTAACGCCTCTAAACCACTCATTCCGGGCAGATTCACGTCAAGCAAAACGACATCTGGCTTGTCAGCTGCGATGCGGCGTAAGCCCTCCTCAGCACTGTTCGCGATACTCGGCGTGTAACCTTCGCTTTCTAAGAACTGCTCAAATGCCCAACAGATTTTTTCGTCGTCATCAACCACCAATACGTTCTTCATTTCGAGCCCCGTATAAGCACGCCTTGTAAGCGTGTCAGTGTCTACGTGTCTTTTTCAGTCCGCTTTCCACCCTCTATTGACAGCAGAAACTTTTCACCATCTTCGCTCATCTCAGCAGCACCCGCTTCTTCTGCCTGCTCTTCCAATTTCCGCTTGAGTACCGGATAGGCATCCACAATTGGAATCTCACTGAGAGGCGTTAAATCCGGTTTTCGCGCTTCTGCACTCTCAATCGCCTCAGCGAAGCGTTCATTCTTTCTTTTAACCTGCTCTACATCCCGCGCCTTGAAGTCTGGAAGTACCCGTTCTGCAAAGAGTTCCAACGATTCAACTATGTCCTCATGTAGGTTCGCACCAGCCTGCTGAATGAAAACAACCTGATCTACCCCAGCATCCTCCATCACCTCAAGGTGTTCGCGTACCTGATCCGGTGTGCCGATACCTGCTCTACCCTCAGCAGGATCCTGTGTTGACTCCCTATATAACTGCCAAATATCCGTCTGGCCCGGTATTTGTGAACCGCCGTAGTAGTAGTGCGCAAGCGCGAATCGGAAGAACCGTAGCCCATCCAACCCGCGAGCGACAGCAGTCTCTTCGTTATTGTGGCACGAAAAACCCGAAACCATGGCGATATTCGGGTTCACCCGCTGCGTTAGTGGCTCGCATTCCTTCTCAAAAGTCTCGTAATACTCTTCCACCCAAAATTTGGCTTCGCTTGCATCAACAAAAGCAAAGGTCAACGCGCCGAGCCCATATCTGGCAGCGTAACGAAGACTATCGCGGCTGGAACAAGCCATCCACGCTGGCGGATGCGGGGTCTGCAACGGTTTTGGAACAACATTGCGCGTCGGCATCGAGAAATACTGTCCCTCATACCCAGCATAAGGCGACTGCGTCATCATTTTCGCTGTCTCACGTGTGCACTCCGCCCACATCTCGCGCTTATGTTTCGGGTCAACGTTGAACCCACCGAGCTCTATATGCGATGCTGACTCTCCCGTCCCCCACTCTACTCGTCCGTTTGATACAAGGTCGAGTGTTGCAATCCGTTCAGCGACGCGTGCCGGATGGTTATACGCTGGTGGCATCAGCACAATCCCGTGTCCCAACCGAATCTGTGTTGTCCGCTGGCTACAAGCCGCGAGGAATACTTCCGGGGCAGAAGAGTGCGAATACTCCTCAAGGAAATGGTGTTCAACCTCCCAAATATAGTCAAATCCAAGTCTGTCAGCAAGCTCCACCTGTGTTAACGCGTCTTGAAAAAGTTTATGTTCCGCTCCCTCACGCCACGGACGCGGAATCTGATGTTCATAAAATAGTCCAAATTTCATCTTTTAATTATACCTTGCGGTTATAGTAAAATCCGAAAATAAATGAACACTTTTTAAGAAGACAACCCCCCTAACCCCCCTTATCAGGCGGGAATAAGATCGGAATCGCTTTGATGTGATGTGTCTAATTAATTCTAAACTTTACTATAAATAACGCGGATTTGAAGTTTAACGTCTCTTTCTCGAATCCGCTCTCCATTACATTACGAGCTATGATCTCAAAGAAAATCCATGCAAACGCACAACCTAACAAGTTATGCTACAAGTGCCTGAAATCACTCTATCTGCCCTACGTTACAGTATCAAGTGTTCGCATCTCTTCGTCGGTTAACTCCCATTCAAAGACATCCAGATTCTCTTGTAAATGTGGCACTGACCCTGACTTCGGAATCGTGATGATGTCCTGCTGTATTAGCCATCGGAGTGCCACCTGCGCAGCGGTTTTTCCGTGATTCTCACCAATCTCACGCAATACCGTGTCACTGGCGAGGTTACCAACAGCCAAAGGACGATGCGCAGTCATCACAATATCGCGGGCATGGCAATAGTCTCGTAACTCCGATCGGTTTCTGCGGACATGATATTCCACCTGATTTGTGCAAATCGGAAGTTCCGAGGCTTCACACGCCTCTTCAACCTGAGCGATGCTAAAATTACTGATGCCGATGCTTTTCACCTGACCCGCGTCGTAAAGTTTCTGAAAAGCCTCAAAAGTTTCAGCAACCGGAACAGCGTCGCTCGGATGGTGAATCAACAGCAGATCAACATAATCCATTTGCAAATCGCTGAGGCACTCTTCAAACTGGGAGAGAACTTCATCATACTTGAGATGGCTATGCCAAATTTTAGTGGTAAGAAAAATATCTTCACGATCCATGTGAATCTCGCGAAGTGCTTTCCCAATCTCACGCTGGTTCTGGTACATCCACGCTGTATCAATGTGAGTATAGCCCAAACCGATAGCTTCCTTGATAATGCGTTCGCACTGTCTGCCTTTCAGCTGCCAAGTTCCCAGACCCAGAATCGGTATTTCGTGTCCTGATAAAAGTTTAACGTTTTTCATAATACCCCTATGATACGAGATTCTGCCAAAAAAGTCAAGTGCTAAGAAAAACCCGTAAGGTACCTGATTACACCTTGATATTGCCAGAAAACAGCATACAATTCCACAAGAACACAGTGGAATCAGCACCTTTTGGAACATAAAATCAAAAAAAGTTGACAAACACCTATGGATAGTGTATACTATTAATACTCTTTGCGGTCGAGTGGTGGAATCGGTAGACACAACGGACTTAAAATCCGTCGCCCGTAAAAAGGTGTGAGGGTTCAAGTCCCTCCTCGACCATGATTTAGGATCACAATTCTTGCCGCAGGGTAGAGCAGCCAGGTAGCTCGTCGGGCTCATAACCCGGAGGACGGGGGTTCAAATCCCCCCCCTGCAATCCTTCTCAACCTTCCCATTACAATTCACTTGAACTTTTCCCTCACTTTTGGTAAGATAACAACCGCTGTAGCACAAACTTTCCAGTTTGTGTGCTATGGGCGCAAACTACAAAATTTTGCGGCGTACCCGCCCAGATACAACGTGCATCGCGCCACAATGCGCTTTTATCAAACTTACGTTCATACAGGATATTTGTTCTTCCAACGAACACTTTTCAAACACGCTTTTAACTGCTAACGCTAAAGCGATAGACAGGAGGAATCCGTGCGTTATTTAAAGACAGTATCCATTATATTCATGGTCGCCATATTAACTTCCATCGCCTCGGCAGGGATATGGCAAGAAAATTTTGACAAAGGGCTTCCTGACGGATGGAACGAAGTCAAAGGCGAATGGAAAATCGTAAAAGATGCCTATGCCGAAACCTCGGGTGCAGAGTACGCCAAGACAATGTTTGGCGATGAAGATTGGACGGATTACACCCTTGAAGTGGATGTAACCTTGGTGAAAAATGTGAACGTGAATGCAGCGGGGGTGTTAATCCGTGCCGATACGGACGGGGACAACGGCATGCGATTCTGGATTCGCACCGACCAGCATAAATGCCAATTCTCCCGATGGCGAGAGAATCAATTTGAGCACATCGTAACGCCTTTACCTGTTGACCCAGAAGTCGGCGAAACCTATCGCCTTAAGGTTGTCGCAGAGGGTCAAAATTATCAGTGTTTCGTCGATGATGAACTCCTGTTCGAGGGAGACGATGATGCGAAATTCCGGGACAGTGGACGTATCGGATTTATTACACATACGGCAAACGTCCATTACGATAATCTGGTCATTGACGGCGCAGACATCCCTTCCTTTGCCGTTGAACCGAATGGCAAACTTACAACTCTTTGGGGACACTTGAAAGCAGACGTTCAAATTCAGTAAAGAACAGGAGACAATGATGGTAAGTGTTGAACGCCCCTCTGAAATAGGTACACCGCAATGGAACGGTCCACAGCAACGACACCTCTGTTTCGCGCTTGATACCGCTGAAGTTGAGGCGTATCGCGAGAAAGGATTCCTCATTCTCCGCGATGTGTTCCAACCTGCAGAGATTGAGACCTACCGCCAAGAAGCAGAACAGGTTGTTGCGCGTGCGCTTGCGTTGAGTCGTGAATTTCAACTCGAACCGAAATACAATCTCCGCTTCGAGATGTTAGCAGACGGGCAGCCATGGAAAATTGATCCATTTGTGAGCATCTCGCCCCTATTTTCTGCACACGCTCGTGACAGACGGATTATGGATCGGTTAGCATCGCTGTATGATGGCTATGAAGCCGTGCTGTTCAAAGATAAACTCATCTTCAAACCACCGGACAGCCACGGTAACGGACTGCATCAGGATTACAATTGGTGGCAAGGCTTCCCGCAGAGTCTCCTTACGGTTTCAGTCGCCCTTGATGCCAGCACGAAAGAAAACGGATGTACAGAACTGTGGACGGGTCATCACCAAGGATTTCTGCATGAATCCGGTTCGCTTGATAAAGGCTCGATAGATCCAGAACGCCTCGCGAACGAGGAACACGTCTACGTGGATTTAGCACCCGGAGACATAGCGATCTTCACCTGTTTTACACCACATGCCGCGGCATCCAACAAATCAAACAGCCCTCGGCGCATGCTGTTCCTCAGCTACAACGACAGCCGAGATGGTGAACATTACACTGCCCATTATGAACACTTCCGCTGGTATCGAACCCGTCCAGATCGCACGCCAGAAGTCGAACGGGCGAAGTATTACTTTCTTTAACGCAATTAACATGTTTGTTAACGTTGTTCAACTCCCACCGAAGTAGCGGTTTTAGCGCGTAAACCGAATAAAAACATTTGACTTTTTTTCTCCTGTGTGTTATACTTAACTATAGTTTGGACAATATTTAGAATTATAATGCGAAAAAGCAGAAAAGCAGGTATCCTTTCATAAACACACTACTGTTGTGAAAGGATGCTAAAAAATGAACCTCCTTTTCTGCTTAGGAGATATTCTATCGGATTTT
>JAJEDN010000103.1 GCA_022821495.1 Candidatus Poribacteria bacterium | reverse complement strand
CTGCTGATAAATGTGGACTGAAAACAGTAAATAATGATACAATCTCTAACATGGGTAAACATCCTTTTAAGTTTGGTTTGTTCACCTATAACTTTAGGATATTTACCCTATTTCGTCAATCTTTTTGGCGAAGGTATTGTTGAGCATATTGTGGATTTTATGCTTTAACACTTCACACGCCATTTATAAATCCTCCATTACAGATTATTATTTATCCAGTGTATAATCTGTTCAACAGACGTTATGAATTCAGTTGCCTCGGTACGGTCTGCTGGTTTCGGAGTGTAACGCCAATTTGGAGTCCATCTGTTAACATTGTTAAATAAGGGCCACAGTTCACGATTTCGCTTCAACCGATCAGAGCCAGGTGCAAGTTTTAGCAAATCCGCCAATTGGTGTGTAAAGACTGTCCGGTGTGTAGAAAGTATTAAACGTCGTTGAAGTTCCCACTCTAAATCGCGCAAATTTTTACAATCGTAGATTTGCATCAATTTTGTTTTCAAGAGACATTCCACAGCGTAACCAGCAATGTACATTGAACCGCGCCACCGAGAAGCCCTAAAAGGACTCTTGCGTCTTCCAAGCGTTGGCGACTCGCACCGGCTTGCTCCCTCATACCATCATGCAAATCATGATTCATCCACCAAACCTCATTAGGAAGTATACCACATTTTTCAACTCTGTTTCAAGCGAAGTATGAAACTCCACAGAGCCATTCAGTTATGGGTTGTCAGTAGGCGGGGTTGTTAGAGGAAATCAGCAGAAATACCCAAGCAATACACCCCGCCAACAGAGAATGAAAGAAACCATGTCCACTGTTTCTTGGTGCAGCAGAACTTTTACCATTGCCCATGCACAGGGGTTTCACGAGCTTTCTCGAAGAGGTCTGCCCATTCGTCAGAACCGTCGTCGAAGGTTAACTCTAAGCGCGCGCCTTCCACTTGTGCCTCGCCGTTGCCGGCATTGAAATAGCTCAAGCCGTCACCGGACATGTGGATGCAACTCCCATCGGGATAGACAGCGGTCTTGATGATACGCGGCACAGGGTGGATCGTGTAGCCATCAGCGTCTAATTTATCAGCAGGCACGCGGAACCGTTCGATTGCGTCCTCATTGACTTCAACGCCTAATCCGGGGGCATCAGGGATCTTGTGGCATCCGTCTGAGACCTGTATCGGTTGTGTGAGCAGATGATCGCTGTAGAGATTAAGACAAGTGATTGCGGGCCATGTCGCATGCGTTAGCACGCTTCCGAGATGTCCTGCCCACGTCGTGGTCAACCCGTTGCCCACGATTTGGAGCCAAAACGGCATATCGGCTGCTGCACTGAGCTGCCCTTCACGCATTACCTGCGTCTTACCGCCACCGATGACAAACCCATTGCATACGTCCTCAGATACACAGGTCGTATAAGGCGGTGATCCAAAGTGCATAGCAATCTGACAACCAACATCTTGGCGAATCTGCTTGTTACCCTCAACATCACCTTGCGGAATGGGGGTCTCGAACATTGCGACGTTTGGGTGTGTAGCGAGTTTTTTCAGGATAGGGATTGCGGTTTCCGCATCGCGCCAAGAGCCGTTTGGATCAAGGTCGAGTTTGAAATCGGGGGGTACGACTTTTGCGACGGCATCTACTTGGGCGCGGATATCCCACCACGGACGCGGCTTGTTCTTGAAACTGGTATAGCCATTTGCTACAGCATCCGCGGCTTCCGCTGCCCAATTTTCTGGAGCGGAATCAATAGACCACCACGAAATAGGGACAGCGTCTCGACATTGGTTGCTGAGGAGTCGGTAGACTGGCACCTCCAAAATCTTGCCGACGACATCAAAGAGTGCCATCTGTAAACCCGCACCGAGTGAATCGTCGTTCATGTGTTCAGCGGGGCTTTGCCCGATGACACGCTCGACGCTTGCATCACTGACACGGGAATAGGTATAGTGGACGACGGTCTCGCCCCAACCGACGTGTCCGGTATCGGTTGTGACCTTGCACAATTCAAGGAGCGACCAGTTGTAAACGGTCGATACGCTTTGGGTGGTAATCTGTTGTTGACGCGGGGTGAAAGGGACATCTACAAGCACACGCTCAACATTCGTGACTTTCATAGATAAACTCCTTGCGTGATAATGAGGGCTGTGAGGCACGCGGACCTCGTATTACAGTGATAAGGGTTGAGAAAGGTTTCGTCTACCTCATTATACCACAAGGAGTCCTTTTTGTACTATAGAATCCTCTATTTTAATCAGGGCTATTTAGTTCCTCTTTTGTAGCGTATCCTGTTAGGTTGCGCTTTATACACGCACGCACAGGCTAACAGCCTATGCTACAAAGTGGCAACTTGGATTATTAGTAAGTGGTCTTAATCTCGCCCCACATAGTTGTGAGTTTGTTTTTGACATCAACATCAAATCCAGCCGCACTTGTGACGAGGATACTGTCGATTCTGCCATTACCCCAACTTTCGTGCCAGACCCCGACGGCACCAGCACTTTTGTACGCGGCTTCGTCGGATTCAAGGACAGGATTACCGAGGGTACTGGAATCTGCGAACAAATCTTTGACTTCCGCGAGTTCCATGTACCAGACCTTGACGTTATTGCCTTTGACTTCAACGCGTCCAAAATAGGGAACGGAGTTGTCCTGGGTGAGCCCTCCCCCTAAGCCGTGGTCGACACCGAGTATCTCTTTGCCACCGTTTTCACAACCGCATTGGTCGAGGCACTGTCCGGAGGGGCAGCATCCATCTGCAAGATCGCCGAGGATGACTTTCGATGTTTCGTTATAGCCGAAAACAACGAGATAGCCTTTATCGTCGCCTTTTCTGCGGAACTGGACCCCGAAGCTGTCATCATCACCGAAGGAAAAGACGACCTGGATAATACCGTCGGTGAAATCGTCTACGCCTGGGAGCGGTGTGTTGCCGGAGATGCCGCATCCTTCAGCGGTTTGCGCCATTGCGCCTTTACCACCGATTTTACCGCCGTTGAAATCACCGTCAGCCCAAATAGTTCCGGCGTTCTCGGGTTTGTAGTTTTTGACGTTGTTCACGTCAGCGTTGGGTTTTGCGTCCTTAGAACCCGGCTCAAAGTCGGCGTAAAACACAATGTTCGCGGCGGCGTGGAAGGAAAAAAGTAAACTCAAAATCAAAATAGGAAAAACAAGACGTGTTTTCATGAGATGTCTCCTGTGTATTGAAAGGAATTGTGTTGCTGTGTATTGGTAAACAACAGCGTAGCAAGGTTTTAAAGGGTGATTAATCCCCGAAAAGGGCCTCGCCTAAAACTAAAGCGGGATGGGGTGAGGCAAATGCCTCACCCTATAAAGACAGATTGTGCAGTGCCGAGAGGCTGAGGTTTAGGCACCTCACTCGGCACTGTGAATTGGTTTGATACTATTAGTCTATATAGGATAGCGACTAATAATTGCTTTTAAGCTCGCCCCACGTGGTAGAGAGTTTCGCCTGTGGGTCAACAGCTACGGTGCCACCTGGACCGGTAACGAGGACGCTACCGACTCTTCCGTTGCCCCAGCTTTCGTGCCAGATCCCGACGGTGCCGGGTCCAAGGTCATCTGCGCCGTCATAAGTAGCAACGGGGTCACCGAGTTCTGCGGAATCTGCAAAGAGATCGGGGACATCAGCGTAAGGCATATACCAAACTTCAATGAGGCTTCCGGTGACTTGAACGCGTCCGAAATAGGCGACAGTGTTGTCCTGGGTGAGCCCGTCCCCTAAGCCGTGATCGACACCGACGAGTTCATTACCGCCGTTTTCGCATGAACATTGGTCGAGACATTGACCGGACGGACAGCATCCGTCTGCGAGGCTTCCGATGATGATCTGTGGTGTTTCGATGTAGCCGAACGCGACGAGGTATCCTCTATCCTCACCGACGCGACGGAATTGGAAACCGACACCGTCATCGTCTTGCCAAGAGAAGACTGCTTGGATGATGCCGTCGGAGAAGTTATCAACACCGGGAAGTGGTGTATTACCGGAGATGCCGCACCCTTCTTGGGTTTGATGCAATGCGCCTTCGCCGCCGGGGAATTCTGTCGCTTCTGCCCAAACGGTTCCTTCGTTTTCGGATACCCAATTTGCTGGGTCGTTGACGCTTGCATCTGGCACCGCTTCAGAGGAATTGGTTTCAAAATCAGCGAAGAAAATTACCTGCGCACTCGCGTGCCCAATCAGCATGACTGAAAAAAGCGCGATGAGCGTCAGAAGGTGGGTTCTTTTCATTTTCTACTCCTTTATTGACAGGACTCACGCATTTTTCTTTGATAACCTATGTATTCCGCACTGCTGGCGGGGTTTGAAACCCCGCCAGCAAGGGGGAGGCGTAAGTCCTAATTGGTTGATTCTGCACAAAAATGTAAAGTCGAAGCCTTTCTTACATATGTATGTACTTAATAACGTGAGCTCGAGAAAAGGTTACACTTTACGGCTTCGGGACGCTAAAACGGAACCGTTAGCCCATCCGAAATGTTTCAATCGAACTGACGTTAGTTACTTATACATGGCACGTTAAACCGATTTTATAGCAGGAACTTAAGTGACCTATGCCAAGTCGCGATGGCTTGCGAAGGGCAGACTTTTACAGATGGGTTGGTTTCTAATGAAACCGTTACTGAAAAGCATAACAAAAACGTAAATTTTTGTCAAGAAATAAAAAGTTGTCAGTGTATTAGCGGTCAGCCGTCAGTGGAATATTATTACGGAAGCTGGAAAGGAGGAACGGGGTCTAACTGATATTGGATCGTGGCGGCGAAGTTGGAAATCCCGTGAGCAAAGCGGGAAATTTAAAGGGTTTCTGATTGAAATAGGACTTACGCAAAAGCAGCAATTTTCAGCATTTTAACCCCCTAAAGAATCAGAATCAACGGTATGAAGCCCGTATGGGCTTCCCCGGGTATGAATGCCTTATGGGCATTCACCGGGTATGAATGCAAATCAACGGTATGAATGCCTTATGGGCATTCCCCGTATGGGCATTCACCGCCCCTTATCAGGGGGACTTTGAGAAGAAATGGGTAGGTCCTACGAAAATTATTTTTTTCTTTCCAACGATGCTCGCCCGATGCCATAGGAGAATCGTGCTGTCCGTGCTTCCGGTGGTGAGTGTTTCACCTCCGGTGCGGTTGGGAATGCAGATCGCATGAATCAACGGTATGAAGGTTCTCCGTGTGGCATTCACCGGGGTGAGTACACCGCAAAACCGCACCTACCGGACTTGGTGTGAAATGCGATTAAGAAGAGAAAAAGGAACGCTTACTGATTATTTCGCTGGAAACGGAACACACCGCTTTGCTTTGTGCCGATGTAAAATGTATTCCCATCAATGGCAAATGAGGTTGCCGTGTGTGGCAATTCTGAGACAACCTGTTTCCATGCGTTTGTTCGGGTATCTACCTGATAGACCCCGCTATCAGCCACGCCGTAAGCTGTCGCGCCATCAACTGCGATCCGATCCATGATAAGCCTTTTGTCATCAGTATCGGTGAGGACGTGCCATGTTTCGCCGTCGCTTGAATGCATGACGCCCATGTCTGTCGAGACATAGACAGTTGACGCTGCGAAAAACATCTCTTTGAAATATCCAAACGGGAAAGCGAGGTTTGCGGTGATGTCGCGCCACGTGTCACCACCATCTTCGGACAGGAAAAGATCGCCTTCTCGTTTACCGGCATAGACGGTGCTCCCAGAAGCAGCGAGGGTAAAACCTTTTCCATCAATAGGCGAGAGTTCTCCTTGGTCTTCTAAGCCGGTGTAGTGCCATTTCGTTTCGCCGGGTCGCCATTTGAAGAGTTTCCGTCGGTGTTCCATAAAGATAGTTTCTCCAGTCTCGGTAAACCCTCCGTTCGTTATATCTTCTTTAGCAATATTGTGTAAACTCTCTTGCCATAGCCGTACTGTTTCACGAACGTTAGTATTTGTGTCTCTCGCTTTTTGAAGTCTTTTCTTCCATTCAACGTATAAGTTGTCTTCCTCAAAATCTGGCAGACCTTGAACAGGTATGAGTGTTTCGTTTCCAACAGAGAGATGAAGAAGTTGGGTCCGATTATCCGCAACACTGCTTACATAGACGGTAGTGCCGGTTGTTTCGATTCTCGGAATCAGCAGTTTATCCCCGCCACTCACGTTGACAACCTCCCAAGATTCACCGCTGTTCTTTGATGTGACAATCTCTCCAGCGGTGACTGCGTAGAGCGCATTCTCGACTGTAACCAGACTTGGCACATGTGAATTCACCATTCCTGTCATGAAGGGGGCCCAGGTTGCGCCGCCATCTGTTGAACGTCTTATTCCCTCGCTATAGGTGCCGTAAAAATTGTTTTCGTCCAACGCGACAACTGGAAACGCGCCAGACGTATGCGGTCCGGGGTTAGGATCCGTCCATGTTTCGCCGCCGTCATCAGAGATTAACACACCACTGGAACCTTTCAATATGATCCTATTACCGACTGGCACAACCTTAACAGTGGTTATTATTTTTACTGGATGTTCGCGGGTATTCGGCGTAATATCTATCCAGAAATCACCGAGGTCGGTCGAGTAGAAAACGGCGGCATGCGGACCATGAGGCGGATTTGCGATTGTGCCGACGTAGAGCCTATCTTCGGTGTTCGCTAACGAAAAGATGCCATGTGGTACCGGAATCGACAATTTTTCCCAATCATCGGTAAATCGGAAAAGCCCTTGACTGGTTCCGACAAATAGGGTGTTATCAACAGCAATCGCGTCCCATATACGGAAAACAGGGTTAACGCCCTCCAGTCCGTTATCGGCTTGCAGAGCCTCTCCTATGGGTTCCCACTGGTTCCCGACATCCTCAGAACGAAAGACCTCTGTTTGGAGGACAAGGTACATCGCCATATCTGTGATAATTAACGCCCTTACGCGTCCTTCGGGACGCGCGCCGAGGCTGTTCCATGTTTTACCTGCATCGCTTGAGACCAAAAGTTCATTGGAAGTAAGGAGGTAGAGGGTGTCATCGTGTTCTGCCATGACGCGATTGAACTCCCGATTTGGACCGCTGGCACTGACAAACGACCACGCGTCCGCTTCTTCTGTGAGTCGATAGAGTCCTGTTTCCGCGATGGCGTAGAGGGTTCGGTCGGATGCCAAGAAAAGTCCGGCACTGGAAACGCCTCCGGGTCCTTTTGTTTGAATCCACTGCGGTTTTGCTGCTGAAAGGTCAGTCTCTTCGGCATGTGCAGCTGCGATAAGCAATGATTCCGCTTGGAATCCAGATCTGCCGTTTTTACCCGGCGTATTGGCATTCCCGAATTGGGTGAGTGCGTCGGATTTACGTTCCGATTCAAGGACAACAGGTGTGTCAACGAGTTCTATTGTCATCTCCGATGTCGCGTCCAAGTTGTAGGGTTGCTGGAAACGCGATAACGCCTGAGGTCCCATCCCGACCATCAGGATAACCAAAAAAGTTGACGCGAATGAGAGACCCCACGGTAGCCAAGGCTTGCTTACGGAAGGAGATGCAGGTTTGATGCGTACGATTTCACGCATGATGTTCTCGGTTAGATTCGCAGGGGCTTGGAAGTTACCGAGCACCTCTTGAATCATGCGTTCTTCCTTTTCTAACCGTTCGCGGGCGCGGCGGATCCGACTTCTCACCGTGTTCGGCGATACGCCCAAAAATGCGCTAATCTCTTCGCTCTTCATTTCTGCGAGATAATACAGCGTTACAACAGTACGTTCGCTCTCTGGGAGTTTTTGGAGAAGACGTTTAACGAGTTCGCGCCGATGTTCAATTGCGGTTTCCTCATAATGCGCTATCTCATGGTGCGCGTAGCAGATTTCTTCGAGCTCGACTGTGGACATGGCATCCAAAGATTTCGTCGGTAGTTCTTTTTTCCGTAGCCATGAAACACAGTCCCGCGTGGCAATCACGTAGAGCCACCCCGGAAAGAGTTCAGGACGTTTCAGCGTGGATAGCCTTTTGTAGACTTTCAGGAAGACATCCTGTGTGATTTCTTCGGCGATATGGAAATCGCCTATCTTTCGCCAGACGAGGGCGTGGACCGATTTTTGGTATTTGTTGACGAGCGCGGTAAATGCACCTTGATCACCATCTAAAACCTGTCGAATGAGGTCAACGTCATTTTTTTGCATGATAACTCCTCAGAAAGAATAGGGGGTTCATGATATAGTGACGCATATAAGAATCAAAATGGTGCATAAAATGCGATTTTCGGAAGATTTAGGGTTTAATGATGCAAAGGCGAGGTTATAAACCTCGCCAGCAAAAGGAAAATCAAGGACATACGAATGGAAAAGCGGAGAGAATATTTATTGACCGCCACGTTGGAAGCGGAGTACGCCGTTTTGCTCTGTGCCGATGTAAAAGGTGTTGCCATCAACGGCAAAGGAGATTGCTGTATGTGGTAGTTCTGGAATAATCTGTTTCCATGCGTTTGTCTGGCTATCTACCTGATAGACCCCACTATCACATACGCCGTAAGCCGTTGTGCCATCGACTGCAATCCGGTCCATGATAAGTCTGCTCCCGTCAACATCGGTGAGTGCGTGCCATGTTTCGCTGTCGCGTGAACTTGTGACTCCCATGTCGGTTGAGACATAGACGGTTGATCCTGCAAACAGAATCTCCTTGAAGTATCCATACTGAAAGGCGAGTTTCTCGGTGACATCGCGCCAAGTGTCGCCATCATCTAAGGACAGGAAAAGCTCGCCCTCTCGTTTACCGGCATAGACGGTGTTCCCTGAAGCAGCAAGCGTGAATCCCTTTCGGTCAATAGGTGAGATCCATTCATTGTCTCCCAAACCTGTATAGTGCCATGCCGTTTCGCCGCGCCGCCATCTGAAAAGTTTATGCTTGTATTCCATAAAGACGGAATCATTAGCAACCGTAAACGCCCCATTCGCCCTAAGCTCTTCAAGCACATTGATCCTAAGCTCTTCAAACGCATTGAACGCAAACGCTCCATACTCCTCAAGCATGCGAGGTTGATTGGTTTTCAACAGTGCCTGTATTTTATCAAGCTGGTTAGTTTTCCATAGTTCTTGGACTGTATCAGCATCAATATTATTCTTACTCGCCTTGATGATTTTTTGCCACCGTTCCATGTATAAAGTTTCTTCTTCAAAAGCTGGTACACCTTCAACAAGTAGGAACATATCGCCAGCATCAGACAGGCGAAAGAGCGCAACACCATTAAATTTACTATTGCTTGTATACAGAACCCCATTAGATGTTGTAACCTTCGCATTCACACCTACTTCGTCCAATGAATCATTTTTGTCAATAGACAAGCTGATGGATTCCCACGTCTCACCACCATCTGCAGATTTGTGCATTTCCGAGCGTGTTAGCGCGTAGAGAACATTTTTGACTGTGACCAACTCTGAAACTCGGAAATTCACCAGTCCGGTCATAAAAGGGTGCCACGTGACACCACCATTCGTTGAGCGGATTATTCCAGATGGATTGGTTACGTAAAAATTGCTTTCGTCCACTGCAACAACCGGAGACGCTCCTAATACTCTGCGGTCGCGTTTAGGATTTATCCATGTCTCACCACGGTCATAAGAGCTGAGTACGCCCCCAACACCAACCAACATCAGGGTCCCTCCAACTGGAACAACCTCAACAGCGGCTACTATCTTATGCAGATGCTCGCGAGTATCGGGTGTAATATCTGTCCAGGAATCGCCAAGATCCGTCGAATAGAAAACAGCGGCATACAGGCTCCGGCCTATCTCAGGTTGTGGACCGACATTAGTTGTTCCGACATAGAGTCTATCTCCAGTAACTGCCAACGATTTGATACCCTGTGAAGTTGGCACCGACAGTTTTTTCCACTTGTCAGTAAATCGGAAGAGCCCTTGACTTGTGCCGAAAAATAAAGTGTTATCAATAGCGAGCGCGTCCCAAATTCGGAAATTAAGATCGCCTGCCCCCGGCGCGTTATCGACTTGCAAATCTTTTCCTATGGGTTCCCACTGGTTTCCGACATCTTCAGAACGAAAGACCTCCGTTTGAAGAACGAGGTACATCGCCGTATCCGTGATAACCAGCGCAACCGCACGTCCTTCAGGTCGTTTGCCAAGACTATTCCATGTTTTACCATCATCAATTGAGACTAAGAGTTCATTGTGTGTAAGGAGGTAGAGGGTGCCATCGCGTTCTGCCATGAGCGAACTGAAACTGAACTCCCGATTCGGACCGATGGCACTGACAAACGTCCACGCATCTTCTGCTTTTGAGAATCGGTAGAGTCCCGTTTCAGTAATCGCGTAGAGGGTTCGGTCAGATGCGAGAAAGAGTCCGGCACTTGAAACACCACCTGGCCCCTTCGTCTGAATCCATTCAGGTTTTGCTGCTGGAAGATCGGTCGCGTCTGTTTGTGCAGCTGCGATGAGGAGGGGTTCCGCTCGAAATCCAGTCCCGCTGTTTTTTCCGGGTGTATCGGCATTCCCGAATCGGGTTAGCGAGTCAGATTTGCGTTCTAACGCTCGAACAACAGGTGCTTCAATCAGTTCTATTGTCATCTCCGAAGTAGCGTCCAAACTGTAGGGTTGCTGAAAACGCGACAAGGCGCGTGTGCCGAACCCGAACATCAGGATAACTAAGAAAGTCGATGCTAAAGAGAATCCCCACGGCATCCAAGGTTTGCTTACAGATGGAGATGCCGGTTTGAGACGGGCAATTTCTTGCATGATATTCTCAGTTAGATTTACAGAAATTTGGAAATTGCTCAAAACCTCTTGAATTATGGATTCTTCCTTTTCTAATCGCTCACGGGCGCGGTAGAGGCGACTCCTAACGGTGTTATGCGATACACCTAAAAACAGGCTAATCTCCTCACCCGTCATTTCTGCGAGATAATACAGTGTTACAACCGTGCGTTCACTCTCTGGAAGCCTTTGTAGAAGACGTTTAACGAGTTCGCGCCGATGTTCAATTGCTGTTTCCTCACAATGCGCGATCTCATGTTGCGTGTAACAGATTTCTTCGAGTTCGGCTGTAGGCATGGTATCCAAAGATTTCGTCGGCACCTGCTTTTTTCGATGCCACGTGTTACAGTGCCGCGTGGCAATCACGTAGAGCCATCCCGGAAAATGCTCTGGGTGCTTTAGCGTCGATAGCCTTTCGTAAACCTTCAGAAAGATATCCTGCGTGATTTCTTCGGCGATATGAAAATCGCCAATCTTCCGCCAAACGAGGGCGTGTACCGATTTCTGATATTTGTTGACGAGCGTGGTAAATGCCCCCTGATCGCCATCTAAAGTCCGCCGAATGAGATTAACATCGTTAGCCTTCATTATTACGTCTCCTCTGAAAAATAGGAATTTCGTAATATAGTGACGCAGATAAGACCTGAAATGTTGCATAAAATGCAATTTCGGGAAGATTTAGTTTGATAGCGTAATAAAGCAGCCAAAGCCTAAGTAGTGAAGGCGCGAAGAACGGAAAAGGTAGAAAAGGAAAATTGCCCTACGAGGTAGGAGAAACACTGTCTAATATTTCATACTCTTTCAATCTATTTTGTAAGGTCCGGATACTTATTCCTAATATTTCGGCTGTTTTCGTTCGGTTACCGCCCTGCCACGCTAAAGTATCGCGAATAAGGGTTTCTTCGACGGCTTTAAGGCTCGCGCCGAGCGGGACAGTCACCATACTTCGGTTTTCAGGTACACCCATTTCTTCAGCCTGGCTGACACGCGGCTTCTGAAACGCCAGAATTTCTTCGGGTAGGTCCGTGGGTAGGATGCTGTTGCCGTCAGCAAAAAGGATGGCGTGGATCAGGACATTTTCCAGTTCTCGCACATTGCCGGGCCACGGATAGTTTTGGAGACACGTAAAGGTTTTCGGTAGTATTTTACGGACCGTTTGGGCGTAGGTATCGCAATGTTTCTCTACAAAATGTTTTGCCAACACACGGATGTCTTCCTGCCGCTCCCGTAATGGTGGTAGAAAGATAGAGACAGCATTTAATCGATAATAGAGATCCTTGCGAAAAGTGCCATTCTCGACAGCACGCGTGAGGTTAGCGTGTGTAGCAGCTATAATCCGGATGTCCACAGGGATTAGCTTTGTACCGCCGACCCGTTCAATTTTGCCTGTTTCAACAGCGCGTAACAACTTCACCTGTAGAGACAGAGGCATATCGCCTATTTCATCAAGGAACAACGTATTGTTGTGTGCTCTTTCAAATTTGCCGATGTGTTGTGTCCTCGCGCCGGTAAAGGAACCTTTTTCATGTCCAAACAGTTCGCTTTCGAGTAATGGTCCCGGAATGGCAGCACAATTAACAGAAACCATTTCGTTCTTTGAACGGTCACTGTTTTGATGTAAAGCTTGTGCGATCAACTCTTTTCCGGTTCCTGTTTCACCACAAATTAACACCTTCGCCGTGGTATTGGCGATCCTATCAATTTGTCGAAGAATCTCAATAATCTGAGGGCTGCTTCCAATAATACCGGCGTAATTGCCGTGTAATTCGCTTCTTGACATCGGACGAGAATTTGTAAGTTTCAAGGCTCCTGCTTCTTTAGTTTGGCGTGCTTCTTCCATCGGCTGTGGCATTAGGTGTCCGTTTCCGTTCTCAGAAACGGGTAAAATTACCTTAGAATCAACATTCGCGAGTTGTGCCTCCCTATCTTTTGCTACGATAGCGGCATCATAACCGTCTTTTTCGAGAAGGTTTTCCAAATTTCTCAATGTATCATTAGACACATTACCGAAAATAAAAACATTCGCTTTATTATAAGGCTTACCATTTCTCGTTTTGTGAATCATTAATCTCACCTTTTCCTTCAGTCGTTAGGGGATCCGCCATTATTTTGTCGCAGTTTTTGTGGCAGAACATGTTGGTCGATTCGAAATCGCCACGAAAACTAACGCTATTTAACCACCGATAGACCTTATTCTTAAAATGCCTCCTAAAATTAAAAGAGAGGCTTCATATTACTATAACGCGTATATCCGTCCGAAAGGTTGCATAAAAATAGAAAAATATGGGTTCGGTGTAAAATATTTTATTTTTAGTGGCATGTTTTAACCCCCTAAATCCCCCTTATCAGGGGGACTTTGAGAGAAAATGATCTCATCCCCTAAATCCCACTTATCAGGGGGACTTTGAGTGGGAGACTTAACCCCCTAAATCCCCCTTATCAGGGGGACTTTGAGAAAGAGTGCGTAAGTTCTAAATCTGTCTGCTTACTTTTCTGGGGTTGTTGCGAGATATTTAGGATTTGACTGGATGTCGGGAGGGTAGTGAATCTTCCACACCTTAACCGCTGCCTCTGAAAAGTTGTCTGTGGGATAGATGGGAACAAATGCATTGCTTAATTGCCCGTGCAGAAAGGTATCCGAGGGCTCTCTCTCTGTTGTTAGCATGATATGGGTGGCATCATGTGTCTTCAGGAACTCTAAAACTTCGCGTTCCGATTTAGCAAAGTAGACATGCTGGTCATAGAGGTATATCCAGTGTTGTATGAAATGATCCTGATCAACAACGGTTTTGACATTGGACAAGACGTTGAGTAGACTTCCGAAACTCCAGTTTGCGGCGACGATAGCGGTATCCGGCAGATTATTTTTCATCCAATCAAAGGCGTGTGCTTCTGCGCTATTTCCGGGTATCGCGCGTCGAAAATGGGTGGCGGCAAGCAGGGTGCGGGTTGCGTGTCCACCGGTGGGTGTCCAGAAAAGTATGATCCCAAGCATGAACGTGATAATAGCGGTTTTTAGCAGGCGTTGTGGAACATGTTTTTTGATTTGATTCCCATAAAAATCGGCAAGGAAACAGATAAGATCTGCGGTAAAAAAAGCAAGAGATATTCCAATAAAGAAGTCATAACGTTTAGCGTCGCGTGCGAGTGCGCACCAGAAAAGGAACCACAGAGCGAAAGCGATATAGATCGGTTCATTTTTAGGTGTACTTTGTCTGTACCAAGCAAGCACAATAACGCCAACTGCACAGGCAACAATGGCAGCACTAAAGAGGAGGTTGCCCGTCGCTGCGCCCCATAAACTATCAAGCCGACTGCGATAAAAGGTGGTGATTGCAAACAGAGTGAGTGGTGCAGCAAACAGCACACCCCGCATTTTCCAAAAGCGGATAGCCGCCATAACGATACCGAAGTATCCTAAAACAAAAACGCTGCCATATCGAAACATCCAGTATTCAAGAAAAGGATTTTTAAGTTCTGCTACAGTTTTCATCAATTCATTTTGACTCAATGGAACAGTGGTACTGGCAAAGGAGGCACGTTGTATCAACACATACCCGATTGTGAGCGCGATACAGGCAAGTGTCAAGCCAAGTGCGAGGGTCCGAGCGTGCGGTTTAAATTTCTCTGCCCAAGGCATCTTTGTTATCAGAGCATATCGGAGTGTACGGATTCCTAAAAACACGACAGGCGGCATTAGCACAAATGCAAAGAGGTGTTTCGCGAAACCGTATCCATCTCGATAAGCGGACGACGCGATGTAAAGTGTGGGAACGAAAATACAGACCCATATTAGGTAATACTTTAGATCGGTTTCTGTTTCTGATGTGATAAACCGCCATATCTCAACACAAAGAATAATGCTTAAAAAAATGCCGAAGCCTTCCCAACTGATACCGCCCAGAAATACAATAAAACCACTTGTGACTGTCCACTTCATACGGGAAGTTAGGTCATGTACACTCAAAGATGCAAGATAGGTTATGATGGCAAGTATACCGAGCATGAGGCACCAGCTATCTCTATCACCGAGTCCGGTACTGCTGCGTTCAATACTGGCAGGGAGGGTTGCTAAAAATACCCCGACAATACCAGCAACCCGTAGGTCGAAAGTGTAGGCAAGAAAGAGGCAGAGCGCACCGAGTGCGATACAAAAACAGATGACAGGCATAAAAAAAATAACGTGATAAAGTGAAATGTTTGGAAAGCATAGCGAGAGTGCTTTGTGTGTGTATGCGAGGACATAGGGATAGAGATTTAGGGTTTGCCCTAAATCTCTACCGACGGGTACCCAGCGGCGCATATCTCGGTCAGGGAGTTGTCCGTTCTCGGAAATAAGCTGCGCCTGCCAATAGTAAAAATAACCGTCAGGGTCGGTTAGCTGCCCTGCTGGAATTTTAGCCGAACCTTGAATACGGATTAAAAAAGAGCCAAACAGAACTACGATAAGGAGGGCAATCGTGCCGAGCGTTCGTATTTCCATCAAATTATCGTTTACGCAATGTACCGTCTACATCAATCGGATCATAGAGCCATTTGAGAAATGTTGTGTCGGTTGAAAAGGTGTAGAGGATTCGGTCCAGTAGCATCGGATCTTGAACAGCAAGGCGTAGCATCCCGTCATCTTGTCCATACTTGTCAAACAGGCTTTTAATCCAGCGTCCATCTTCCTCTCGGATCGGCGTTGCTAACCAGAGAAGCGGTTCAAAGGTATCCAATATGAGCAACCACGGTACATGCTTAGTGGTTGGGTCGATGCCAAGTCGATGATAGAGGAATTGTCTGCCTTTTGGGGTTTTCGCGAGGATGTATTGACCGATGCGGTAATAGTTATTGAGACGCTGAACAGGCGACTGATCTCCACCACGTTCATAGGCACCCATCGTCCAATAAGCCGCCATGTAGGCATAAGCGATAAAAAACTCGTCATCTCCAACATCTTCTATTCTTTGAACATCCAGTTGTTTCTTGAAGAAAGCGTTAAAGTAAAGTTCTTTGGGCGGTGGAACTCTGTAAAAGCAATCCTGAAATGTCGTAAAGGGTGCCTGTTCGGGGTACTTTTTTGAGAGGAAGTTGACATATTCATCGCTATCGGAAAGTTCTCGGAGCGTCTTTAGTTCTCGGTCTAACAACTGATGAGAGAATTTCCTTTCCAACAAACTGACTGTCTGTCCCTCAAGTCCTGTGAGTTCTCGATCCTCGTGTCTGTATTCTGGTGATGCGCTGAGGAAAGAAAATAAACCGCTGGTAAATGAGAGGAAAAAATAGAGAGCTACTATAGTTTTCATCATAAGGTCCCTCCCGCTTCACTTTGATGTCATTTGCTGTGCCGTAGCGGCAGCCTTTTGACGTTCACGACGTTTTTTAATCATTGCTTCGTACTTTGCCCTGCGTTCTGCACAGCACCCGCAATTTTTTTGTTTCAGTGTCTTGATACTTTCGGATGCCTGCGTGGTCTCTGAATCCGACTGTGCAGCGTTCGTCGTGGCAGACATTGTTGTTGTGTTGACCGGTTGCTTGTGTAGTGGAAGTATATCGGTAGCGTATCCGATACCGACTGCGGTAATTGCGAGGGCAGCGATGATGCAGACGCCATAGAAGATGTGGGTATCTTTCATCTTAGTCATTCTCCTTGTCGGGTTGAATGAAGCGTTCAAGGCGTGTAGCGACCTCAGGATCAGATTTCTTAAGCCGGTGGAGTCCTTCTTTGGGACCGTATCGGTTCAATGCCTCAATAGCACGGTTTAAGCGTTTGGGTGAAAAGTGTTGATGCAGTGTGTTCCGAACCTGTGCCTCAGTTGGGAATTGAGGTATATCCGCGGTATGTTGTTTCACAAGTTCTGCCTCCTTTTCCTGAAGAGTTTGTGGCACTTGTGTTAAGTGCTTGGGTGCCGATAACGCTTCAGTGTTTGTGTTAGGCAATGCTACGGTCTCGCCGATCTCCTCCACGACCTCCGTTGTGTTTGAGGTGAAGGTTGATTCAGTCGGTAGTGGCGATGCGTCGGTATCCGCTGGTGCTAATTCATTAACGATGTTTTCGGCGTTCTGTCGGATATCGTCAGCCCAAGCAACATCACCGTCGTATCCGTTGAAATAGCCACGCATCCACACCTTATTGCCCCAATCGCTTCTAAATCGGTTTAGGACAGCAAGCGTATATTCGCGTGTCGTTTGTTCATCCGTCACATCCGGACGGAAATCCAACTCAAGGAAAAGTTCGGCGAGTTCTTTTCGCATCATCGGTTCATAATCAGGATAGTCGCCGGTGGGAAAACTTTCACGAAAGTTTTTTTCTTGTAGCTCTCTCGCAGAAGACTTGATGCCTTGCGATTCAAGAAAATCCCACCACAGCACAAGATTAAATCCCGGAAAAATAGCGTCCTGTTTTCGCTTGTATTCCAGATATGCTTGGGATTGCATGGCTTTCTTCAGTGCCTGCATATCGGCATCATCAGATCCAGTTTCAAGCATGTATTCTATATCACGCGATGCCCGTTCTTTGAGGGTTTCTTCATATCTCTCCTCAGCAGATTTCGATGCTTCCGTAGGACGTGGCTCAGGTGTGGTGGCTCTGTAGGTGACGACAGGTTCGATCTGTTTCGGTTGGAACACGATCCATCCGATTGCACAGAGTCCGAGAACGATGGCGAGAATGCTAATACTATAGAAGGGTCTTATCTTCATTATTCCAAACTCCTATAAGTCCAGTGTTGCTCCGGCCAAGAGCAACACTGGACTTAAATTAAAATAGAAAAAGACTAACAGTTCTCCATAGCGGCATTACATGTCTTTGTTGCATCTTTTCTGGCATCTTTACACCAATTGGAACCATTTCCATACTTTCTGCATGTGACCGTAGCATAATTCGCTTCTTGAAAACAGATTTCCAGCAAATCTGGGCAGGGATCGTTGGTGTCAGATGGAGAGGCATTCAAGTCGTTGAACATTGTGAAACCAGTAGTTAGCACAAAGAGTACTGCCAGAAGTGGCAGGCTGTTGATCCAAAATTTTTTCATCGGTTGCTCTATTCCTTTTTGTTCTGTCCGACTTGGTAATATCGGAGCTTTACCGACATCACCTAAGTGCGGACAAGGTTTAGGTTTGATGTTTTTCTGATAACCGGGTTATAGACAAATCCACTTTGATCGTCCTAAGTCATTCCCTCACAGTGCGGCTACGAGGCATCTCTGAATATAGTCTGGCATGTTCAGCATGCGTATATATAGCGGCAATTATCGTGCAATTAGAAGAATCTACATCTTTAGCGTACTCATAACAGACGATTGTGTAAACCTTGCATAACACGGTAAATTCTGCACATATACCCCTGCATTTTCTGCCTAACTTCAAAACACATAGATTTAGCATACGACATCCCAAACACCTCAACAACAACCCAACGTAGGCATTAGGAACTATATTGGATTCGCATGCCCCCGATTAAACATCTCTTTGTTGATATACAAATCATCCGACCCACGCCAGACATGAGCGATTACGCGACGGTAAATATCAGTTGCTACTGACTTGATTCTGACCTGTTTTCCCTCTATAAGGCACTTTAAATATGCAGCAGATCTCTGTCCCTCCAAAGTGTCTCTTTCGGGTGCGTTTATATTCGCTAATCGGATTGTTCGGTTGGAGGTCTTAAAGGTGTCGCCATCAATTACGGATGTCACGTACGCTGAGTATTCGTACACTTTTTCACCTTTTCTGGAAAAAATAAATTATGGTTTCATGTTGTTAGCTGCTCACATCGGCAACTAAATCCATGCTTGTCCAAAAACCCAACACATTATCATACACCCGGCATTCGGAGTTTTAGGTTTCCATAGCGAACAACGTCCGGATATACATCCACACTTGCCTTTTTAGTAACTCAGCACACTCACGATAATTTAGCAATTATCGTGCCAATGGGTAAAATCCATGCTATTAGCGAATTTCAACAAAACATAACTATGCAAATTCTGAGCATTCGGCAAATTATGCTTACCTAAATGTGTAAATCCTGCATAATTCTATCTATAAGGTATAAAGAGCAATACGCGATATTGGAAAAGGAGAACACAAGAACGGTTAGTTTCAGGTTTCTTGTGTCCATTAGAGGAGGATCGCGACGGGGAGTGTTTCGCAGCGAGAATCCTACAAGGAGAGATTTTGCGCAAGAGATTAAACTATACGAAGATTATCGTAAAAGGTAAATTATTTGGACACCGTAGGCAAATCAGATTACCAGAATAGTACGAGATAAGAAGTTGTATAGTAACACGCTAACGAAATAGGATGATTATCAATCACCACGTTGAAAGCGGAGTACACCGTTCCGTTGCGTGCCAATGTAAAATGTATTGCTATTAACAGCAAAGGAAGTGGCTGTGTGCGGCAGTTCTGGCGCGATCTGTTCCCATGTGTTTGTCTGGTTATCCACCCGATAGACACCACTATCACACACACCGTAAACGGTTATGCCATCGACCGTAATTCGGTCCATGACGGGTCTATTCCCGTCAACATCGGTGAGTACACGCCATGTATCGCCACCGCGCGAACACATGACCCCCATGTCCGTCGAGACGTAGACGGTTCCGCCTCCGAATAGGACATCCTTGAAGTATCCAAACGGAAAGGCGAGGTTTGTGGTGATGTTGCTCCAAGTGTCTCCATTGTCAAGAGACTGGAAGAGGTCGCCATCGCGTTTACCAGCATAGACGGTGTTCCCAGAAACAGCAAGCATCAACCCTTTCGCGTGGGTATTCGCGAAGGAAAAGTAACCAGAATCTTTTAAACCTGTGTAGTGCCATTTTGTTTCGCCGCGCCGCCACCTGTAAAGTTTATGTTTGTATTCCATGAAGACGGTATCGCCAGCGATTGCAAATGTTCCATTCGTTCTCCACTCTCCAAAGAGGTTGTATTGGTCAGCACTCAACTGCTCCTGTGCTATAACGATATTACCACTGTTATCCCACCCCATGTGCAAAGTATCTTCTTCAAAATCAGGGACACCTTCAACCGGTAGGAACACGTTACCAGCATCAGAGAGTCGAAAGAGTGTCACATTATTACGTCCAGTGTTGCTGGCATAGAGAACACTATTGGCTGCTGCAACTTTCGATTTTGCCCCTTCCAGCGGAGCATTCCTGTTAGCACCCAAACCAATGGACTCCCACGACTCGCCCCTATCTGTAGATTTGAGCATTTCTGCAGGTGTTAGTGCGTAGAGAACATTTTTGATCGCAAACAAACTTGGAACATAGAAGTTCACCAATCCGGTCATAAAGGGATGCCATGTAGTACCACCATCCGTTGAGCGAGCAACTCCCGTGACATCAGATTTGTATAGATTACTCCTGTCTAACGCGACAACAGGAAAGACACTAATTCCAAGCGCATGTGAGTCATCTCCAGGGTCTGTCCATGTGTCGCCCCCGTCATCAGAGAGTAATATCCCGCCTGGTCCTACTACCATAAGCATTTTTTCAACTGGAACGACTTGGATTGTAGTCATTACCTTAGTTAGAAATTTATGGATATTGGGCGTAACGTCCATCCATGAATTGCCATAGTCAACCGAATAAAAAATAGCTGGTGTGAAATTTTGATCCGATATTTCCTGATGAACAGTGTTCGTTCCAACATAGAGTCTGTTCTCGGCGACTGCCAACGAGCCGATACCTTGTGAAGTTGGCACTGATAGCCTTTGCCAATCATCCGTAAACCGGAAAAGTCCTCGACTTGTGCCGACAAACAGCATGTTATCAATAGCGATTGCGTCCCATATACGGAAATTGGGACTGCCGACATCTGGTGCGTTATCGGATTGCAGGAATTCCCCTATGGATTCCCATTGATTTCCGAAATCGTCGGAACGAAATACCCCTGTTCTAAGGACGAGGTACATCGCCATATCTGTCATAACCAAAGCAACCGCCCGTCCTTCAGGTCGCGCACTGAGCGCATTTAATGTCTGACCGCCATCGGCTGAAACCAAGAGTTCATCGGCTGTGAGGAAGTAGAGGGTATCACCACGTTCTGCCATCACTGGGTCAAACTCTCGATTCGGGCCGCTGGAAGTAACAAATGTCCATGCGTCCGCCTCTTCTGTGAGCCGATAAAGTCCTGTTTTCGCAATAGCATAGAGAGATTTGTCAGATGTGAGAAAGAGCCCTGGCTCAGAAACGCTTCCGGGCCCCTGCGTCTGAACCCATTGCGGTTTCGCAGTTGAGATGTCTTTTCCATCTGTTTGTGGGGTTGTGATGAGAGGTGATTCCGTTTGGAATCCCAATCTACTGTCCTTACCGACGGTATTGGTTCTCCCAAATCGGGTCAACAGGTCAGATTTTCGATTTAACTCTTGGACAATAGTCGTGTCAATCAATTCCACAGTCATCTCTGATGTAGCTTCCAAGTTGTAGGGCTGCTGAAAGCGGGATAACATACGCGTGCCGTGTCCTATCATCAGCATAATCAAAAGGGTCGCTGCGAGGGAGAATCCCCACGGCATCCAAGGTTTGTTCACGGAAGGGGAGGCAGGTTTAATCTCTGCGATTTCGCGCATGATATTCTCTGTGAGTGTTGGAGACACTTGGAAAATACTGGAGGCATCCTGAAGCAGATGCTCTTGGTTCTCCAACCGCTTCCGAGCGCGGTGAAGTCGACTTTTAATGGTGTTCGGCGATACCCCTAAGTATTCACTAATTTTTTCACAAGACATTTCCGCGAGATAATAGAGGGTTATGACGGTACGCTCACTCTCTGGCAGCTTTTGGAGAAGCCGTTTAATAACTGCGCGCTGGTGTTCGAGAGCGGTTTTTTGATCGCGTTCTGTCTCATATTGTGCGTAGCAGAGCTCCTCTAATTCCGATATTGGCATCGCGTCCAATGATGTCGTGGAGAGTTTCTTCTTTCGGAACCATGCGATGCAGTGCCGCGCAGCGATTACATAGAGCCATCCCGGAAAATGATCCGAAGGCTTCAGCGTCGATAACTTTTTGTAAACCTTCAGGAAAACATCTTGCGTAATCTCTTCAGCGACGTGAAAATCGCCGACCTTGCGCCAAACAAGGGCGTGTACCCATTTCTGGTATTTATTCACGAGCATCGTAAACGCGCTTTGGTCACCATTTAAGGTGCGTTGAACCAATGCAAAATCACTGGCTTCCATGTTGCATCTCCTCCGGACAAAATAGCACTTCTATTTATTAAAAACGCGTGTATGTGGTAAAAAGGTTGCATAAAATGTGAAAAAAATGCTTGATATACATCATATTGTGGCAAATTTCGTGCCAATCCCCGGAAAAAAGTGCAATATCCGACCAAAACTCCGAATTATCAATCATATTTTGAATTATCAACGGCTTAAAACGTAGGCACACACTGAGTTTAGAAAAATATCTTGGAAACTCGATTTTTTTTGAAAATTGCCGCATTAAAGGCGCGAGGATTAATTTTTAATTCGTTTCCTACTACCAAGTCGCAAAAATTGGTGCATAAATCGCAAAAATTGGATGTATCCTGCAAAAATTGTGCTATTGGACATTAGCATTTTTGGGAAATGTACGCCAGCGCGTCCAATAAATAGTTTAAGCGCAATGTTGGATAAGGATTCCAATGGAAGAAACCCCCTAAATCCCCCTTATCAGGCGGACTTGCTGACCAAGAAACCCCCTAAATCCCCTTATCAGGGAGACTTTGAGAGAGTGGAAGAAACCCCCTAAATCCCCCTTATCAAGGGGACTTGTAATATGGAAGAAACCCCCTACATCCCCCTTATCAGGCGGACTTGCTGACCAAGAAACCCCCTAAATCCCATTATCAGGGAGACTTTGAGAGAGTGGAAGAAACCCCCTAAATCCCTCTTATCAGGGGGACTTTGAGTGGAAGAAACCGCTGAAAAATCAACGGTATGAAGGTTCTCCTTATGGAATTTTCCGTGCCTTATCAGAGGGACTTGTAATGTTCGTTTTCTTCCAATCGGATAAAAGTAAAAGGCGCATAGCAGATGCGCCTTTTAGTAAAGAGAGTGTATGGCAAAATTGGGGTTAGAAATCCCGCCTATAAGAGAGATTTGTGACGATGTTTTCGCCTTGACATAAGGATATAGGTATGATAGGCTATGCTAAACTTTAGTTATTGTCGGCACCTTCATCAATCCAATCGATAAAAAGTTGGATCTGATCCCCGTCTAACGGTGGTCCACCCGGGGGCATACCGCCGCCATCAATTCGCTTGACGACAAGGCTGCCTTCGCCATCACCAGCGGCGAACGCGGGTCCAGTGTTTCCGCCCTTTTTGAAGGTATCATATTTGCTGAGGTCAAGTCCTGCGACACCGGGTGCGGCGTGACACCCTGGAATCGCGCATCGTTCGGCGAGGATAGGCTGAATATCGTCTTTAAAAGAGACCCCCTCCACAACTGGTTCTTCAACAACAGGTTCTTCTGCGGGGGGCGGCGGTGTCTCAGGAGGTGTTGTTGTCGGTTGTAGGACATCTGTCATACCGGTGGTATCTTCAGTGATGTCGCCCTCGTCGCCGCAGCTGGCGATGAAAATTGCAGCGAGAAAGATACTCATCGCAAAAACAGGGATAGTAAATATGCGTCGGTTACGTATACGTACAGAAAATGAATCAATCACAATAGGGTTCTCCTTTTCCGAGAAATGTGTTTTTTAGCAGAAATTTCGCTTATTTTGTATATAGAATACCACGAGATACGGGAGAAGTCAACATGAAAATTTTGATTAACACCGATATTACGTCGGAGCAGCAACAGCAGATCGAATCGGTTTCTGACGCGCTTTCGCTTGTGAGACCGCAAAATTCAGAAGAGGCATTGCGTGAAATTGTGGACACTGATATTGTGTTCGGTGGGTTCAACCGTTCGCTTTTTGAAAATGCGAAGCAGCTGAAGTGGGTGCAAGTGCTTTCAGCCGGCGTTGACGGATTACTGTTCCCCGAATTTGTCAAGAGCGATGTTATCCTAACGAGTGCGAAAGGTTTCGTTGGACCGCATCTGGCAGACCAGACATGGGCTTTACTGCTCGGACTCCTGCGAGGTATTGGGCGTTCGGTACGTGAGCGAACGTGGGATAACCGGATGTCGATCCGTCACGCGACATGGGAATTGAGCGAACGCACGCTGGGGATTGTGGGACTTGGTGGCACAGGAATTGATGTTGCGCGTCGGGCGCAAGGGTTCGATATGCGGACCATCGCTGTTGATCCTGAAGCGGTTGAAGCGCCATCATTTGTAGATGAAGTCTGGCAAATGGATCGGTTCCACGAACTTCTTGCAGCGTCGGATATTGTTGCCATCTGCGCGCCGCTGACCCCAGAGACGCACGGAATGTTCGATGATGCAGCATTTGAACAGATGCAATCGCATGCGTTGCTCATCAACGTCACACGTGGTAAGATTGTAGACGGACCGGCACTGCTCCGCGCCCTTACTTCAGGCAGCATCGGCGGTGCAGGATTGGATGTTACGCCTGAAGAGCCGTTGCCTGCTGACAGCCCATTATGGGATCTGCCGAATGTAATTATTACGCCGCACGTTGCTGGCGGTTCACCCATTCGTTTGGATCGGTCAGTTAGGCTTTTCTGTGATAACTTAGAACGGCTTCTCGTTGGTAAACGGCTTCTCAGCATCATCGATAAAGAGAAGGGATATTAGGTGTGAATTTGGGCTGTGTGCGTGGGCGTAAGGGGTTCAGGTTATTTCTCTGCATGTTTGATGTTACCCCACGTCACAGCGATCTTATTTGACGGTTGCACTGGTAAAGAATTGCCGACCCAGCGCGGCAAAATAGGGAGGCTATCCCGCAAAAGGACTAAACGCCGCGCTTCCTCGGACGCAAACGAATAAATGTAGAGACCGTAATCATCGGTAAACGTCTCAGCAGAAAACACAAGATGTTTGCCATTGGGTGCCCAATCCACCTGAAAGAACTGCCGCAAGCCTTGCTTGACTAATACTTCGAGATTTATCCCGACACCATCCGCAAATACGTTTTCATGAACGAGGTCGGTTACTTTTCGGTGGTTCTTCCCCTCAACATCGGCAACAAATACACCTTCATGAACGGGTGTGTAGGCTATCTCTTTACCGTTTGGTGAGAAACTATAGAACGGGTAACGGTTTAAGAAACTCGCACGTTCATGGAATAGTAAATGTTTTTTCGGGTTTTCCTGGCCATTGATTTTCGACTCCCAGATTTCCTGACGCCGGTCTGTTGCAGCGAGATTGTAGAACACAGATTGCGCATCCGGTGCCCAGACAAACCCTATGGGTCTTTCGCCGATTGGATGGGGCAACTTTCGCTTCCGTTGTCCATCGGGTGAAATTAGAAAGATTTCTGTTTCTAATCCGCGTCCGGCTCTTATTCTTTCAGCGTTGCCAGCATAGACAATCCAACGTCCATCTGGCGACCAAGAAATATCCACGTAAGAATGGACTTCCAACATGAAGGAACGAATTTTCTTACCAGTGCGCAGGTCTCGGATATGGAGTACATTACGGCGGTCAGGGTCGCTATCTACCGCTGCCAAAAAGCGGCCATCCGGTGAAGGGGTAGAAATACTTTCTTCCGTAATGCGGGTAGGTATAGTACTATTCGGATGCATCATGTAGGTAGTCCCGCGATAGGAGAAGACAATCACACCTTCTGCCCAACAGAACAGTCCTGTACAAAAATTCGATAGAATGATAAGCGTAAACAGAAAAGTCAAGTGCCGCGTGTGCATTAGAAACCCTCGCTTCAACCTTAATCCCTGTCAGCGATTTTAACGAGTTGCTTGCCGATGTTGCCGCCTTTTAGCATACTAATGAATGCTGCGGGTGCGCTCTGAATTCCACCTTCTTCAATCGTTTCGTGATATTTTAGCTTGCCTTGCTGTAACCATTCTGCCATCTCAACGAGTGCGTTTGCGTGCTGATCAGCGAATTCAAAGACGAGGAACCCTTCGATTCTTGCGCGTTTGGTAATCATGTGCCAGAGGAAACGGGGTCCCATCTCGGGTTTCTCCAGATTATACTGAGAAATCTGCCCACAGATAACGACCCGCCCCTTGATTCTGAGATTCGGGAAAACGGCATCCGTAATCTCACCACCGACATTGTCAAAATAGACATCAATACCATCAGGGAGAAGTTTCTGAAGTTCGGTATGATAATCGGTAACACTCTTATAATTAAAAGCGGCATCAAAGCCGAGTTCATCAACGATATAGTCAACTTTTTCATCGGTTCCGGCGGATCCGACAACCCGGCACCCTTTAATTTTCGCAATCTGCCCGACGACGGAACCAACGGCACCAGCGGCACCAGAGACAAATACGGTTTCCAATTCTTGAAGTTGACCCACTTCGAGCAAACCGAAATAGGCAGTCAACCCCGGCATACCGAGAATCCCTGCGCCCGTTGAAATAGGCGCGAGGGTTGGATCAATTTTCCGTAGTCCATCGACAGGGGTAACACCATATTCCTGCCACCCGATATTCGCGTTGACGATATCACCGACCCTAAAATCCGGATGCTTCGATTCAATAACCTGTGCGATAACACCGCCCACCATCACTTCATCAATTTCAACGTTAGCGGCGTAAGACTTCGAGGCATTAATCCGTCCCCGCATGTAGGGGTCAACGGAGAGGTAGATAGTTTTTACCAATACTTGACCGTCTTCTGGTTTCGGAATTGGGACCTCAATCAAATTGAAATCTGACTCTTTTGGATACCCTACGGGCCGAGAGGCGAGGGTAATTTGACGATTCATTAAGACTTCTCCTTATGACTAAATTAACCTCTCTGATTGAATTGGACAGAATCTTCACCATGAATGACAATGAGTTCGTGTTCAGGTGCATCCCAATCGAAAACTTTAACAATAGGCAGGATAACACGGACAGCCAATCCGATACGTCGTTTATCAGATCGATTTGCCTCCGAGTGATGTAAGGTGCGCTCATTAAAGAGGACGAATTCCCCGGGTTGCATCTCCAAGTTAACAAAATTGCTTGTATCAACGAATCCGAGGTCCCCCATTTGATTGAACGCCATATCGGATGTCGCTTTCACATGCGGTATCACTTTGCGGTGAGAACCGGGAACGATCTGGAGGCAGCTATTTTCCAAAGTTGCCGAATCTACAGCGATCCATGCAGAAATAATAATGGGGGGTTCAAGGGGCCAATAGTTGAAATCTTGGTGCCACGGAATCTCCTTGGCTCCGGGTTCTTTGACGAAGAAGTTTGTCCGCCAGAGTAGGAGATCTGGTCCGTAAAGAGATGCCATCCGTTTGACGATAGTCGGATGGGTGGCAAGGTCGTGAATTAGGGAAGAATCAAGGTGGCGGTTATGCTCCCTATTTTTGTGATCCGGGGCATCGGTTTCAAGGACTTTTTCGATTTCCGGTTGCATATTGAGCATATCTTCGGGGCTACAGAGTGTGTAAGGACCGAGATAACCGTGTCTCCAAAACTGCTCCCGCTCTTCAGCACTCAATGAATGGCATCCGTTTTGCATGGTATGAATCCTTTTATTTTAACCTGTAACTCTAAGTAGTTACCTAAGGTAACACAACGCATTCAATCACGTTCGATCATTATCAAGTTAATTATATCTTCAGGACTTACGCAGCACCCTTTGCTGGGCGAGGTTTTAAACCTCGACAGTGGCGTACGGACCGTAGGTCATCATCAGCAAATTGCGTAAATCCTATATATTTATATATACTAACCTAACTATAGTTTGGACAATATTTAGAATTATAATGCGAAAAAGCAGAAAAGCAGGTATCCTTTCATAAACACACTACTGTTGTGAAAGGATGCTAAAAAATGAACCTCCTTTTCTGCTTAGGAGATATTCTATCGGATTTT
>JAJEDN010000041.1 GCA_022821495.1 Candidatus Poribacteria bacterium | reverse complement strand
TCGAAAATCCGATAGAATATCTCCTAAGCAGAAAAGGAGGTTCATTTTTTAGCATCCTTTCACAACAGTAGTGTGTTTATGAAAGGATACCTGCTTTTCTGCTTTTTCGCATTATAATTCTAAATATTGTCCAAACTATAGAATAAATTAAAAGAAAAACTAAAATCTCGGGTAGCCAAATTTGCGGACGAAAAAAGAAGATTATGGTTTGAAAATTACATTAAGCACGATACCAAATTTCGTGGCGTAGAAATTCCTACAATTAGAACTGAATTAAAAGATTGGTATAAGCGCGAAAACATTGACAAGCTCCCACTTGATGAACAGTTAAACTTAGCACTTTCGTTTTTTGAGGAGGAGTATTCTGAAGATAAACTTGCTGGCATTCTATTCTTACAACTTTATCTTTATGACAAATTTGATTACGAAAAGTTGTTGTCAAGGTTTGCGCCAATTTTTGAGAATGGATATATTTACGATTGGAGTGTGTGTGATTGGTTTTGTGCCAGAGTGCTGCGGCAGATGATAAAGGCAAATGGTAGAAAGTGTGCCGAGGCAATATCTAAATGGCATACCGCAAATAACGTATGGCAAGCCAGATGCTCTGTTGTCGCTTTTACCACATTAGCAAAGGAAAATAAGTACACATCACTATTATTGAAATCAAATGCGAAACTTATTAAGAGGGAAGAACGTTTTGCCAAAACCGCGGTGGGATGGATACTGCGGGAATTGTCAAAGGTAAATAAACAGATAGTGGTGGAGTTTATTGCAGAAAATCGTCCGTATTTTTCACGTGAAAGTCATGAAAATGCAATAAAATACTTTGATAAAGATAAAAAGAAAAAGATGAGAGAATTGTTTAAAGTAAATTGAGAAGTATGTGAACACTTACAGTTTCTTTTCTCCTTCTTGTCCTTTATATTGCAACTGATACAACCGATAATAGATACCGCCTTGTTGTAATAACTCCTTATGTGTGCCGAGCTCCCGGATTTCGCCGCGATGCATGACGATAATCTTATCCGCATTCTGGATCGTCGAAAGCCGATGCGCAATCACGAGGGAGGTGCGATTTTGCATCAGACGGCTCACTGCATCTTCAATCAGGAGTTCAGTTTCGGTGTCTACACTTGAGGTCGCTTCGTCGAGGATGAGGATACTCGGATCGGAGGCTAACGCACGTGCAAAGGCAACTAACTGCTTCTGTCCGACGGATAACCCGGCACCGTCTTCCTTGATCTCTGTGCCATAAACCTCAGGCATCTTCTGCACGAATCGGTCTAAATGCACATCTTCGGATGCACGTTTCACCTGTTCTGCCGAGATCGATGGGTCTCCTAAAGTGATATTCCGCTCAATGGAGTCAGAAAAAAGAAAGATATTCTGTTGCACGATACTAATCGCGCCACGTAAATCCTCCAGGTTCATCTCTCGGATGTCTACCCCGTCAATCAGGATTTGCCCCTTGTTGATCTCATAGAATCGGCAGAGCAGGTTAATGATAGAAGTTTTCCCTGCCCCGGTATGCCCTACGAGTGCAACCTTCTCCCCCGGTTTCACCTTGAATGAGACGTCCCGCAAGACGTAATCATCATCGTTATAGGCGAACCAGACGTTTTTGAATTCAATTTCACCTTTCAGACTATCGGTACTGTTCTTAGGAACGGCAGAAATGATAGACGGTTGCGTATCAAGGAGTTGGAAAATCCGTTCCGAGGATGCCATCGCGTTTTGGAAGATGGTATATTTCTCACTCAGTTCCCGGATGGGCCAGAAGAAGCGTTCGGCGTAGCGGATAAACATCACCAGCCCCCCGAAGGTCAGCGCGTTTTGCACGATTTGTCCACCGCCGTACCAGATAATCACAGCCGTTGCGAGCGAGGCGGCTATTTCAATCAACGGATGGAAGATGGAAAAATAGAAAATACTCTTCAGGTTCGCAGCGAGGTATCGTCGGTTACGCTCATTAAACCGCAGATGGCTCCGTCGTTCTTGCGCGAACAGTTTCATCGTTGTCATCCCGACGATGTTTTCTTGTAAAAAGGCGTTGATGCGCGCAAGCTGCTTACGTTGTTCTCGGAACGCACGACGCGAATAGATCTGATAAACGAGCGTCGCACCGAAGATAATAGGGATCACGGCGAACGTCACGAGTGCGAGCTTCCAATTATAGAGGATCATCACAACGACAATCCCCAAGATGCGGAGCAGGTTCGCAAAAACCGTAATCACACCGGAGGAAAAGAGTTCATTGAGGACTTGAACATCTCCCATCACGCGGGTCATCAGTCTACCGACCGGATTTTTATCAAAAAACTGCACGTCCAAGCGTTGTAAATGTGAAAAGAGCGTCTGGCGGAGATCGTGCATTACATGTTGTCCGATCATCTGTGTGCGATACTCTTCAAAGTAACTAAACACGAACTCGCTGATCAATGCGAACACAAAAAAAATAACGATTGTAATTAATCCCTCTAATATAGCAGGGCTTAACCCTTCTGATACGCCGCGGGTAATGTAGTCGTCAATAGCGAGCTGCATCAGAAACGGGCCCGCCAATTGCGAGAGCGTATTCCCCACCATGAGAAATCCGATGATGAGCAGCTGGAATTTATACGGATTGAGGTACGCCAGAAGGCGTTTCATCAACACCCGGTCATAGACTTTTCCGAGGTCTTGCTCCTCATCGCTATATTCGTATAGGTCGCCTCCCATGCCAAACACAGGTGGATACCTCCTTTGATAATACGTTATCGTTTGACGTGCTTACAAAGCGCGCCTATAGTTGTGCCGGTTACAGTTCCTCAAGTTCCGCTTGTAGGAGTTGTGTTTCATAAATACCAGCGTAAATCCCGTTTTGTTCGAGAAGTTGTTCGTGCGTGCCTGTCTCAACGATGCTGCCTTCATCAAGGACGACGATGTGATCGGCATCCTTGACGGTAGAGATACGGTGTGAAATGAGGATTGTCGTACGATCCTTCATAATTTCGGTGAGCCGACTGAGAATCGTGTCTTCTGTTTGGGTATCCACATTTGCGAATGCGTCGTCAAGAATCAGGATTTTCGGTTTAATGATAATCGCGCGCGCAAGTGCGGTCCGTTGGCGTTGTCCTCCCGAAATTGTCAATCCGCGTTCACCGAGGAGCGTTTCTAACCCGTCTGGGAACTCCTCAATCTGTTCAAGGAGGTCTGCGGTGTGTGCTGCGTCTCTTATCTGTGCCGCCTCTGGTGTTTCAAGACCATAGGCGATATTGTTTTGCAAATAGTCAGAGAAAAGAAACGGCTCCTGCTCGACGACCCCGATGCTGGAGCGGAGAACATTTAACGGTATATCCTGAATATCTACGCCATCAACAAAAACGGTACCACGTTTTGCTTGGCGAATGCGTGGAATCAAGTTGACCAGTGTAGATTTCCCAGACCCCGTCCCGCCGACAATTGCGAGTGTCTTGCCGCGTTCAATTTTGAGGCTGATGCCCTTAAGCACAGGCGTTCCGTCAGGATAAGCAAAATTGAGATTTCTAAATTCGATCTCACCCTCAATATCTTTGATCCCCCATTTCACCTGCTCACCATCAAAAATTTCCGGCTTTTCATTGAGGATCGCGTGGATGCGTCCCATAGACGCTGCACCGCGTTCAAAGGTGTTGACGATAAAACCGAGCGTGATCATTGGACGGATGAGCATCATGAGATAGGCGTTGAACGCTACGAAAGTACCGAGCGACATTTCGCCATTAACAACGCGAAGTCCACCCATCCCAAGAAGGACGGCAATGCCGATGCCCGGCAAAAAGCGAAAAAGCGGAAAAAAGAAGGTCATCAATCGGATCTGCTGCTGGTTACGGTCAACAAACTCTCGATTCAGTTCTTGGAAGTGTTCAATTTCGCTTGCCTCAAGTGTGTACGCCTTGACAACACGGACACCGGACAAATTCTCTTGGACTTTAGTGTTCAGTGTTGAGAACGCCTCTTGGATACGCTCATAATGGGTATGCAACCGTTTTCCAAGAAATCGAATCAAGATGGCGAGTGCTGGATAAGGGAGTAGGACGACGAGCGTCAAGGTTACATCAATACGCAGCATAATGGTGAGTGCAAGACCAAAAAATACGATTGCGTCTGCTGTATACATTACAGCACTGCTCAGCACCATTCTGATAGCATTTAGATCACTTGTCGCGCGCGTCATCAGGTCACCGGTGCGGACGTTATCGTAATAGGCAGCGGAAAGTTTCTGGAGATGAAGAAAGAAGTCGGCCCGGAGGTGGAACTCCATCTGCCGTGCGACCCCTTGGATGGTGTAGCGTTGGATGAAACGCAGGGTACCGCCAACGAGTGCTACCCCAAAAATCAGCATCGCGAAAAAGAGAATCCGTCCCGAAGATATCGTAAAGGTTTCTCCCACATAAGTTGGGTCATACTGGCTTCTCCACGCGAGTGCTAACTCATCGACAACCATCTCCATGATCTTTGGGCTAATCAGCAGGAGCACGTTTGTCACAAGAACGAGGCAGAAACTGAATATGATAGCATACCGATACCGAATGACATACTTCTTGAGACCGAGTAGACTACGAATGGTGGGACTCCTTTCCGGTAGGTGAACCGCGCGTTGTTATTGTTTATTTTGACGTAAATTACAGATATGTGTTTAATCAAGTTTGCGGATAGTCGACTACTGACAGCCTTTCCGAAAAAATATGTTTGACACTATTACCGCCTGCAGTGTATGATATGCAAAATACACACTGTCATAGGAGGAAAATAGATTTGGCGGCAGATATTGGACTCATCGGATTAGCAGTGATGGGCGAAAACCTCGCACTCAACATGGAAAGCAAAGGCTTTGAGGTGGCGGTCTTTAACCGTACCGTCTCACGGGTAGACGCTTTCATGGAACGGGCTGCGAAGGACAAAAATATCACTGGGGCACATTCTATACCAGCGTTAATTGAAAAACTTGATACCCCTCGCAAAATTATCTTAATGGTGAAAGCAGGGGAACCCGTTGATGCGTTTATTGAGTTACTCGTTCCACACCTCTCAAAAGGCGATTTGATTATCGACGGTGGGAACTCCAACTTCAACGATACGGTTCGCCGACACGCGGCGTTAGCCGAACAGGGTATCCTGTTTATCGGCACAGGCATCTCTGGCGGCGAAGAGGGCGCGCTCAAAGGACCGGCGATGATGCCGGGAGGTTCAGCTGAGGCTTACGCACTCGTGGAACCCATTTTCACGAAGATTGCGGCGCAGGTGGACGGAACGCCGTGCTGCTCCTATATCGGACCTGATGGCGCGGGGCATTACGTCAAGATGGTGCATAACGGCATCGAATACGGCGACATGCAGCTGATCTGCGAAGCCTACTCGCTGATGAAAAGCGTCTTGGGTATGAACTCGGACGAGATGCACGCGGTCTTCAGCGAATGGAACAGTGGCGAACTGAATTCGTATCTCATCGAAATCACGGCTGACATCTTCACACAACTTGATAGCAGCGGCACGCCTTTCGTTGATGTCGTGTTGGATCAAGCGGGGCAAAAAGGCACAGGCAAATGGACGAGCATCTCCGCGTTGGATCTCGGCATCTCCGCCCCGACGATCGCTGAGGCGGTTTTTGCGCGGTGTATCTCTGCCGTCAAAAGCGAACGTGTTGCGGCAGAACAGGTTATCCAAGGTCCCATTGGCGCATTCCAAGGCGACCGTGATGAAGCACTCAAGGCGATTCACGATGCCCTTTACGCCGCGAAAATTTGTTCTTATGCCCAAGGTTTCGCTTTAATGCGGGAAGCCAGCGAAGAATTTGGGTGGAATTTAGACCTGGGTCAAATCAGTCTCGGTTGGCGGGGTGGGTGTATCATCCGCGCAAAATTCCTGCATCGGATCGCAGAGGCATTTGAGCGCAACCCCGAATTGCCAAACCTATTGCTCGATTCCTATTTCCGAGGCGTGATTGAAGCGGCACAACCGAACTGGCGGAACGTTATCGGCACCGCCACGCAACTCGGTGTCCCGATCCCGGCATTCAGTTCGGCTTTAGCCTATTTTGATAGTTACCGCAGCGGCAGACTCTCCGCGAATCTCATCCAAGCGATGCGCGACTACTTCGGCGCGCATACCTATCATAAACTCGATGCAGACGGGAACACGATTCTCGGAAAAGATGGCGAGCCGACGGTGTTCCATACCGAATGGATGCTGGACGGTCGCCCGGAAATCATTGTTGATTGAAGTTATTCTATAGGGAATCGGAGCTCCGTCCTACAATCGGACCCGTAGCCCGTAATAAAATGGAGGGCGGATTTGAGAACGGCGCGTCGAAGTTTCGACGCACGTTGTTCTTCCGCAAGGTAAAATTAAAAAATGACGCAAGGACCCCAACAAGCACTCTACGATTTCAAACCGCAACACGAGTTTTTCGTCGGTATCGACTCAGACGGTTGCGTTTTCAACAGCATGGAGGTCAAACACAACGACTGCTTCAGCGTGAACCTCGTCAAGCATTTCGGATTGGCATCTATCTCACGACAGGTGCATCAGGCATGGGATTTTGTGAATCTTTACTCAAAGACACGTGGAACGAACCGGTTCAAGGCGATCCTGCTGGTGTGCGATTTCTTACGCGAGATGTCGCTCGTGCAGAAGATGGGGGTCGCAGTGCCGGAACTGCCTTATCTCCGCGAATGGTCGGAAACAGAGACGAAACTCGGTAATCCTGCACTCCAAACCGCCATTGACAACGCAACAGGCGAAAGACTCGACGAACTCAGCCAAGTGATGACATGGAGTCTCGGCGTGAACGAAAGTGTCGCTGAGATTGTCTATAACCTCCCCCCGTTTCCCGGTGTGCGTGAAACGTTGCAACGGCTGCAAGGCAAAGCGGATGTCATCGTCGTCTCCGCTACGCCGGACGAAGCACTCCAACGCGAATGGGATGAACACGAAATTGATACCTACGTCGCGCTGATCGCTGGACAGGAGATGGGTACGAAAACGGAGCATCTCACGATAACGACGAAAGACAGGTATCCCGAAAACCACGTCTTGATGCTCGGTGATTCACCCGGCGATCTGAAAGCGGCACAGGATGTAGGTGCATTGTTCTTCCCTGTCAACCCCGGTGCCGAGGACGCATCGTGGCAGCTCTTCCTTGATAAAGCGATGGAAAAGTTTTTCAACGGACAATACGCCGGTGCTTATGAGGACGCGTTGATTGACGAGTTTCAAGAATTGTTGCCGGAAACCCCGCCGTGGCAGTGAAGGTCTCTTAATTATTCGCAGGGCTTAAATAGGGTGATGGATGTGTTGATGTTCGCATATACTGCTTGCCCCTTTGTTGTAAGTGATCGTCACGAAAACCATCAAAACTCTGATCCACGTTACTTACCCGCAAGGGATAATTAACACTTGGATTGTGATCTATTCTATCGCGCGTAGGTTCTCGGTATAGGACACACCCCGTAGCCCGTAACGAAGTGGAGGGCGGATCTACGGAAAAGGACGTGAATCCTCCAACTTACTTGATCGAACCGCAAGGAAAAATTAAAATATGAAGATACTATTACAAGGACGTGTTGAAGGCGAACTCCTCCAGAGATTGGAAAGCATCATCGGTGATGAACACACATACATTGCGCCGAGTTCACGCGAGGAACTTATTGAGCAAGGCAAAGACGCTGAAGTCTTCTTTGGCTACTGCAGTGAAGATATTTTTCCGCATTTGCCCGACATCAAATGGATTCAATCTTCCAGTGCGGGTATGGATCGGCACATGTATCCCGCGCTCCGCCAGAGCGATGTGCTCCTGACGAACGCTGCAGGCTTGTACGCAACGCACGTCGCCGACCAAGCGTTCGCGCTTCTGCTCGGCTTGGCACGTGGTATCCACGAATCCGTTCGGAATCAAGACAAACACCAATGGGGCGGCAGCCGTAGCATGCCGATGATCGAGATTGACGGGTTCAAGATCGGTATCGTTGGGATGGGCGGTATCGGGATGGAGATGGCGAAACGCGCAAAAGGGTTTGATATGTACGTTATGGCTGTTGATGCCTACCGTACCGATAAGCCGGATACTGTTGATGAACTGATGGGGATGGATCAGCTTTCAAATATGATGAGCCAAGTGGATGTCGTGATGATTGCGTGTCCGTTGACTGAGGAGACGCGAGGACTTATCAATAAGGATAACTTATCCGTGATGCAGCCGACAGCGTTCTTTATTAACGTCGCCCGCGGTCCGATCGTCAACGAACCCGATCTGATTGAGATTTTACAAGCCGGTACAATCGCTGCCGCAGGCTTGGATGTTACTGAAACTGAGCCGCTCCAGGAAGACAGTCCGTTGTGGGATTTTCACAACGTTATCATTTCGCCGCATTCTGCGGGGGGTTCCCAGCACCGCATGCGCCGTATCACCTCATTCTTCTTGGATAACTTGGAACGGTATCTGAAGGGTGAAGCGTTGAAGAACATTGTGAATAAGCAACTCGGTTTTTAGTATAAATATCTTTTTCCAATAGCCTCGGTCTCACAGTCGAGGCACTGGTTTTTCCCATGATTGAATACAAAGGGTATATCGGAGTAGTTGAGTTTGATTCAGAAATAGACCTCTTTCATGGAACAGTAATTAATACACAAGACGTGATTACGTTCTATGGTGCCTCTGTAACTGAACTGCGCGAGGAGATGCAGAAATCACTTGAGGTCTACTTTGAAGTTTGCGAAGAACAAGGAAAAGTCCCAGATAAACCTTTTCCAGAAACGCTGACAATCCGAACAAGTCCTGAGTTGTACGGCCGTATTGCCTTGAATGCGGCACGTCACCAATTGGAAATAGATGTTTACCTTCAAGAGGTCTTGGAGAAGGCTGTTTCGGTAGACTAACACGAGTATCTGCAAAAAAACGCCTGTTTGTTTCATTCTCAACGGTTACAACATTAACCGAGGCGGAAAATTCTAATGAGAAGGTTTGGTACGCAGGGTCCCGTGAACCCTGAGCAGCACTATATTGTCGCTCGCACGGAAGAACTTGCCGAGTTCATCAAACGTGTTAAAGAGGGACGTTATATCGTCATCTTCGCGCCACGGCAGACGGGAAAGACGACTTTCTTTCAACGCGCCGTTGCAGTACTTACCGCTGAAGACCACACCTATTTTCCTATTCAACTGAATTTTGAAATATATGTAGATTGTGACCGTTCCGAATTTTACGAGTCTCTCGCTAAACAGATTTGCAAGGAAATTGAACGCGTTTTCCAAAGACGCGGAGAGACACTTGACGCAGCACTCAAGCATTTTCTCGACAATGCCGAGATAACCAACCATTTGTCAATGATGGAATTCTTTGAGCAGCTTCAGCGTTTCCTGAAATACGGGGAAAATTGGCAGAAAATTGTCCTTATTATAGACGAGTTTGACGGCATCCCTACGTCTGCTCTGAAAGGTTTTCTGCACGCGTTCCGACATACTTACGTCACTGACACCACGCTTCAATGCCCGCACAGCCTTGGTATTGTAGGGGTCAGAAATATCACACAACTTGACTATGATCGCTCCGTCTCCCCGTTCAATATCCAGGACGATTTTGCGTTGCCCAATTTTACGCTTGCTCAGGTCCAAGAACTGTTTGAGCAGTATACCGACGAGGTCGGTCAGGTTTTCGCTCCAGAAGTCATTGAAGCCATTCACAAACAGACCGGCGGACAACCCTTCCTCGTCAACCGATTCGCACAGATACTCACAGAGGAGATGAACATTCCGAAAACTGAAGCACTGACAATGACCCACTTTTCAGAGGCATACGAATCATTTTTGGACGAACGGAACACTAACATCGAACATCTCCTGACCAATATCCGCAAAGACCCGCGTTTTCAAACCATACTTATGCGAATCGTCTCTTATGAGAACAGCGTGCCATTTAACCCTGATAATGACATTATCAATGAACTCGCCACGTATGGTATCATCACGAAAGGGACTGACAGAAAGTGTGAAATTATCAACCCTATTTACCTGTACCGGATTATCCAAGCATTCAAGCCGTTAGTTAACGGATTGGAACGCGACTACTTTCCCGAAGACATCGATGCGTTTCAGTACCTCACCGACACTGGACAGCTTCAGATGGAACGGCTCCTTGATAACTTCCGAGACTTCATTGCCCGCGCAGGGTTCAGGATCCTACAAGTCCCCGAAACCCCTCAAGAATTTATCGGGCAGCACCTGCTGTTTGCGTATCTTGATCAGTTTGTTACCAGTGTAAATGGGGCAATGTATATGGAAGTCCCAACCGGGCGCGGCAGGATGGATCTGATCATTCTTCACAATCAGAAAAAATATGTCGTTGAGACAAAGATATGGAGAAGTGAGCATTCCTATGCCCAAGGGAAGCAGCAACTCGCTGCATATTTGGTGACAGAAGATGTAATGGAGGGGTATTATGTGATATTCGATCACCGCGATGCACCGGAACCGCGCACAGAGACAGAGACGATAGACGGCTTGACGATTCGGAGTTACGTTATTCCTGTGGTGCAAGAACGTCCCTCAGTAGGAGCATAAAGATAACCAGGTTTTATATTTGGAGGTTGAATCATCAAAACAACTGATACGGAAATAATTCGCATGTTTTTACAGAAAGTGGTATAATGCTCTTAGTCTGGAAACCCGATGCTTTTATCGTAAACAGAAAGGAAAAATAATGGAACATCAAGTCACACTCAATATTCCCGATGCCGTGTACCGACAGGCTCGCCGAATTGCAAAAAGGCAAGGGGTCAAATTAGAAAACGTCCTTGTCAGTGTGTTGCGTGCATATTGGTCTCCTGCCAATGGTCCTTTGACTGAAACAGAGAAGTTGGCAGCTATTGCACCGAGCATAGAATCAACAGATTGGTGGGATAGTGAAGGCGATAAGGAATGGGATGCATGGATACCCTAAAATCCGCAGATGTGATTATTGCTGATTTTCCAGGAGTTACAGGTATTAAAAGGCGGCCGGCAGTGGTTATCTCAACTGCGGATTACCATACCACTGTTGGAGATGTGATTCTTGGGGCAGTAACAACGAATCTAACTATTGCAACCACGCCCACAGATCACTTGATTGCTGATTGGACAGAAGCAGGGCTACGTAGACCAAGTGCATTTAGGAGTTTCCTTGTAACACTTCCACAGAGCAAAGTTTTAGCAGTCATTGGGTCCTTATCGTCTGCAGATTGGCAAAGGGTCCAGGCATGTATCCGCAAAGCAATCACGGTATGAATGCCTATTGAGTCTTTTGCACCCAACCTATGATTCACTCGATTCAATCCGCACGGCGCAAAATTTTAACTCCGGTTGCTTGGAAACTGGATCAAACGCAGGATTCGTTACATAGTTCGCATTCGTCTCAGCGTGGAAGAGATCGCCCCAATGGAACGGCGTAAAGAGCAGCCCACGGCGAATTGCTTCGGTGACGCGTGCCTTCGCATAACACCTTCCACGTCGCCCGACCAGATAAACCCACTCACCGTCTTCAACACCATTCTCCACGGCATCGTCCGGATGGATTTCCACAAACGGTTCCGGTTCCTTACGTACCAACTGCGGCACCTTGCCTGTCCGAGTACGGGTGTGCCACTGACTCTCGATCCGTCCCGTCGTCAAACCGAGTGGGAACTCCTCATTTACATCCTCATCGGGTGGCTGATAGACCGGCGTTTTGAACTGCGCTTTCCCGGATTCAGTGAAAAACTTCGTTCGGACGTATCGGCGCTCCGTGCCGGGATGCCGTGGATGTGGACAGGGCCAGCGTAATGACGTTTTCGCGAGCCGTGCGTTTGTCATCCCCATCTGATCGCACGGTGTACCTGCTGTTAACATCCGATATTCGTCCCAGATCTCTTCAGCGGTATAGAAATCGAAATTCCGCTTGAATCCCATTGCTTTCGCAACTTGCGTGAATATCCACCAATCCGGTTTCGCTTCACCCGGAGGGGTCAGGAACTGATCGCTTCGGACGACGAGCCGTTCACTGTTGGTCATTGTGCCTTGTTTTTCACCCCACTGCGCCGCGGGGAGCAGCACGTCCGCATACTCCGCAGTTTCTGTTGGATAATAACAATCCTGCACGATGACCAAGTCCGCACGCCGCAGCCCTTCTTGTGATACCTTTGTATCGGGCATACTGACGGCGGGATTTGTGCAAGCGATCCAGAGTGCCCGAACATCTCCTTTAGCCGCTGCCTCAAACATCGGTACTGCTGTCAATCCGGGTTTCGGATCGATACTACCCGGTGGCACGCGCCACGCGCCTTCCAGATAGGCGCGGTGCATATCGTTGGTGACAACACGATAGCCGGGAAGTTGGTGAGATAGATAACCGACCTCTCTACCACCCATCGCATTCGGTTGTCCTGTCAACGAAAACGGACCCGCACCTCTTTTGCCGACTTCGCCTAATTGTAAATGTAGATTGATGAGTGCGACATTTTTGTCAACGCCGCTTGTGCTCTGATTGGTGCCTTGGCAATAAAAACTGAGCAACCGACTCGGTTTACACAGGTATTCAACGATCTCGTCAATACGTGCTGGATGGATATCGCAGGTAGTAAGGAGTGTATCCTCATCTAAGCCTTTCAAATGTTCTTCGTAAGCACTGAAGTTTTCAGTACTTCTTCGGACGAAGCGTCTGTTGATCCGCCCTACGGCGAGGAGACGTTTCGCGATGAGTTGAAGGAAAGCAACGTCGCTCCCGGGTGCGAGCGGTACATGGATATCCGAGAAGTCGGCTGTTTTCGTGCGGCGCGGGTCCACAGCGATAATCCGGACACCGGGATCTAATGCCCGCCGTTTCCGAATCATCTGAAAAAGCACAGGGTGGTTCACTGCCATATTCGCGCCTATAATCAGAAAGACATCTGCATGCTGAATATCGTCATAGCAGGTAGGGGGACCATCTGAGCCGAACGCCTGCATATAACCGACCACCGCAGACGACATACAGAGCCGACTATTCGTGTCTACGTTATTTGTGCGGAGGAACCCTTTGAACAATTTATTGAAAACATAGGAAGTCTCTGTATCCAATTGTCCAGACCCATAGAGTGCAATGGAATCCTTGCCGTGCGCCAGCTGGATTTCGCGAAGCCGATTTGCTGTGAAAGCGATCGCCTCGTCCCACGAGACTTTACGCGGGGGTTCACCGCGCCGATCCCGGATCATAGGATACGCGAGTCTACCGTCATGATTTTGAAAGACCTGTTTCAGAAGTGCCCCTTTCGGACAGAGCATTCCGTAATTAGGGGCGACATCGTCGTCCGCTGAGATTCTCGTGACTTTATTATCTTCGACGGTTGCGCGAATGACGCAACCGACCCCACAATAAGGACATACCGCTTTTCCTGTCTTTTTAACTTTCCTTGCGGTTCGGTCAGGTGAGTTGTACATTTTTTTATTTTTCCTTGCGGTTCGGTGAGGTGGGTTGGGTATTTAGCGTGCTTGTCCGTAGAACTGAAGAAATCCGCAGAAATCCGCAGAAACACCCAAGCAAATACCCCAAGCAATACGCAGAAATACCCTATCAAAAACACCCCAAGCAAAAACACCTCCACTTGGTTACGGACTATACGCTTTGTATGACATCTGCTTTTAGGCGTTGTCTCTCTGCGAGTGCTGCATCGAACGCTTTTTTCTCTGCGGCTTGAACTGCAGGCGAGAATCTCACCAACACTGTGACAACTGAAGCGACGGCAACCGTTACACCGAGATACAATAAGCCTTGCTGTATCGTGATACTCTCGGAACGGAACAGGAACCCCGCCGCGACGGCACCGGCATTTCCACCTGCACCGACAATGCCGGCAACAGCGCCTAACGCTTTCCTATTGATAAAGGGTACAATTCCAAAAGTCGCACCTTCGGACATCTGCACGAAAAGACTGAAAATAATCATTGCTCCGACAGCAAAGATAAGCACTGCCATTTGTGAGAACAGTATCAACATGACACCTTCGCCTAACAGTACAACGAAAAGGAACATAACACGCCCGCGGAGCCCCATCCGCTTCGCAAAGAAATCTGAAAAAAAACCACCGACGCTTCGGGCAAAGATGTTCATTAAACCGAACAAGCCAGCGATGAGGCCTGCTGTCCTGACATCCAACTGGAATTGGTCGTGATAGTAGAGCGCAGCGACGTTGTTGATGGTTAATTCCACCCCGAAACAGGCGGCATAGATGACGAAAAGTGCCCAGACGCGGTAGTCTTTAATCGCCAGCATCAAAGATTCCATACCTTTGCCTTCGGAAGGTTCAAGTTCACCGCGTTCACGCAGCGCTTTATAGTTTCCGTCCGGTGCGTCTTGGGTCAAAAAGTAGTAAGCAAATCCGGCAATAAACAGGGCAACACCCGGAACGACCATTGCGAGCCGCCATCCGAGGAATTCGTTTACACCGAGGCTGAGAATGGCGGTAAAGACAAGGGGCATCACTATCTGTGTGACACCGCCGCCGAGGTTCCCCCAGCCCGCTGTTGTTGCGTTCGCTGTGCCGACACAGTTCGGTGCGAACATCACGGATGTGTGATACTGCGTGATAACGAACGCTGCACCGATGCCACCGATTGCCAATCGAAACAGGAGAAACGTTTCGTAGTTCTGGGAGAGTCCAATACCCATGACGGGCAGTGATCCGAGGATCAATAACCATGTATACGCTTTTCGGGAACCGATCTTGTCGCAGAGCGGTCCGATTAGGACACGTACCAGCACCGTAATCGCGACGGAAGCGATAATCGTATTACCGATTTGTGTTTTTGTTAACATCAGGTCTTCACGTACGATTGCCATCAGTGGAGCAATTCCAAACCAACCGAAAAATGCGAGGAAGAACGCGAACCATGTGGTATGGAAAGTACGCATCTGGACCGTTTTTAGGCTAAAGAGTTTTATCTGTGTCGCTTTATTTTTTATCTCCATGAATGTCTCCACATTTTTTAGATGATTAAATTTTGAGGGGAAGGAAGACTGGAAACTGGGTATCCATCCTTCCGCCCTTCCACTTTTCCAGCCAAGTGCTTCCATGCTTCCACCCTATCTCCGTGAGAGGTAAGGGATGAGTCCTTCAAGCACTTGCGGCAAATTATCGCAAGGGACATTCTCCAGTAATTTGGGCGCGACTTTAGGGTTAGCACCAGCATTGCCTTTGAGGAATACATCCACAGCATCCGTGACGACACCATCGATCTTAATCTTCTTACCGAGCAGCCCAATATCTGCTGCAGCGTGGTTGCCACATCCATTTGGACAGCCGGACCAATGTATCGTGAGCGGTTTGGTATTGCCAAGTTTCGCTTCCAGATGCCGTATCGCTTCCATGGCGCGTTCTTTCGTTTCGATAAGCGAGAAATGGCAGTAGTCGATCCCTGTGCAACTCACCATACCGCGCATGACTTCCGAGGGATCATAGCGAAGTTCCTGTAGGAGCGGTTCTGCGGTTAAGTCACCGATCTTTGCGTCCGGTACATTTGTGATAATCAGATTTTGCCCTTGGGTGAGACGTATATCGCCGTTACCGTACGTATCGGCGAGTCGAGCGACCTCGAAGAGTTGTGTCGTCGTGATACGTCCGACAGGTACAACAAGTCCGACGTAATTAAGGTGTGAATCTTTTTGTGAGAAAATACCGGTGTGGTCGGTCTTATTTTTCCCACGCATATCTTTGCCAGCCGTCAGAAGGGGTTGTTTTTTGTGCCGACGTTTCTCTAATTCCTCTCGGAATTTTTCTACGCCCCAATCTGCCATCAGAAAAGCGAGGCGTGATTTATTCCGCGCTGTCCGAGGTCCGTGATCCCGGAAAATTAGTGTAATATCGCCACACAAGACCGCGGCTTCTTCAGGGACGACAAACACATCAAGCGGTTGCGCGGGGGTATAACCCCCAGACCCCATCTTCCCACCAACGGCGACGTTAAAGCCGTTTGCCACTTGACCCTCAATTTCCTTTACAGCTGGGGTCAGCGCGATATCCTGCGAGGCAGAATGGGTACAATTATCCAGACACCCAGTGATACCGACATTAAACTTGCGTGGAATATCGGTGAATTCTTTATTCCCAACAATGAGGTTCGTGAATTCTCTGCAGACGGGTGAAGCATCAAAGAGTTCGTTGGGGGTCAACCCAGCAACGGGACACCCAATCACACCGCGAATATTATCGAAACCTGTTTGAAGCGAACCTAAACCGACTTCTTCAAGCCGATTCCAGATGTGCTGGACGTTCTCAATTGCGAAACCGCGGAGCTGGATCTGCTGACGTGTCGTGAGATCCACAAACCCGAGACCGTGTGCCTCGCTAATTTCAGCAATCGCTCGAAACTGTTCAGCGTTGCTAAAACCGCTGGACATACGGAGACGCATCATAAACGCTCCGGGTGTCTGTTTCCGATAAAAGACCCCTACCCACTTAAGTCGATCGCGTTCGTTCGGTGGAATCGATTCCCAACCATCCCGAATGTAATTCGGAATGTCGTTGATTACCTTAAGCCCGTTTTTTTCTTGCTTGAGGACTTCCGCAGCGTTTATCTTCGGTTTTCCTTTTCGCGCAGCCGCCGTTGGTGCCGAACGCACCTTTCGGTTTGTGGGAACAACTCTCTTTTTTGATTCGTTCATCTTTATCCCTCCTTCAGCAACGGGCGCAGTGCCCAGTAGGTGGAAATAAAAAAGGTGTCCATTGGCGAGCCTACAATTGTGTAGCAAGTTTCGGCACCTACACATAGAGCCGAAAGCTCAACCTAATGGACACCTATGTCCCATCCCAGACCACCTTTGGTTGGGATTGTTGTTATTATTTATTTTGCCTGCCTATTGGTGAAATATATCGGTTTGTTTTAGGCAGAATAAGCACTTTTAGTGCGTGTTTCGTTCACCGTTGAACGCACGCATCTCCAAAGTGAAAAACGGATATATCTGTCTATAATTTATTTGTCAACACCTCTGCTGCTGACAGCACGTCTTGTGAAATCTCTGCGAGCCTTTTTCTGCGATTCATCGCCATTTTTCGTAAAATTTGATATGCCTGTGCTTCGTTACAGCCGCGCTGTTGTGCAACAAGTTCCTTTGCGCGTTCAATGATTTTGCGTTCAGCGAGGTTTGTCTTTGTCTTTTCAAGTTCCTGTTGCAATGCCCGGAGTTCATAAAATCGGGCGACAGCTGCTTCAATGATTGTTTTCACTCTGGCACCGGTGAGCTTCCCGACAGCATACGCCGATACGCCGGCACGCGTCGCTGCCTGAATCGTCTCTGACCGTTCATCACGCGAAAACATGACCGTCGGACACGGATAGTCCTCGTGAAGTGCTGCGACCCAATCAAGTATCGCGTGTCCCGGAAAATCGACACCAATCAGTATGATGTCCGGCTTTATACGTGAGACTTGATCCGCTAAGCCTTCTTGTAAACGTAGCGGCACGGCAACATTGTACCGACTCGCTTCCAAGATTTGGACTAACGAAGTTGCCCGCTCTGGGTTGTTATCAATGATTAAAACGCTCGGTGTTGAGGTGCCTGCTCCCATCTCCGACCCTTCCGAAGTTAATGCCCCGTAAATGTGCTGAAAATAACGAGGCATGTTAACCTAACACAACAACATAAGCAAAAACCTTGCCAAAAATATGAAATACTGATTTCCGTAGGGCGCGTAAGGCTTCTGCAAAACGAGAACCCCGCGAAATGTGCGCGGGGTGTAAATTTTTGCCTATTTTTTTAGCAAAATGCACACCTCTTTTCCTGTTTTTTAGGCAATATAGAAAAGAAGATTGGAAGATTGGAAGATTGGAAGGAGGGAAGGTCGGAAGCGATATTCCCACTTCTTTCACGCGTTCACGCGTCGTATGGTATAGATAGAAACTCGGTTCATCCGTCCCTCTAACTTAACAGGGTACGTAGATTTCTGATAGGTAAATCCAGTGTCGTTAAGCAGTTTGAAAAACCCGGTGGCGTTCTTTCGATTCGGTTCGGAAAAGAGGGCGATACCATTGGGGGCGAGATACTCCTGAAGTAGCCTCACGATCGGTTCCCAATGGTGTTCTTCATAGATAACATCGGCGGCAAGAATATAGCGAAATTTGTTGTTGAAGCAAGGCGTGTTCCAATCCATCTGGATGAAATCGGCTTTCGTTTTCACATCGTTCTGCTCTGCGTTGTGGTACGCGAAACGGAGGGCATCTGGTTCTACGTCCGTGAAAACCACTTTTGCTCCCATCCGACATGCGACAATACCGGTTAGCCCAAACCCGCATCCAATTTCTAAGATGTGTGCATCCTTTAGGTCTGTTCCGATGCGCTCTACGTGATGCGCGAGACCGATAGAGGCTTCCCAGAGGTAGGTCCAGTACGGGAGATAGAGCCTGCCTTCGCTGTCCTCACGGCTGAGTTGATCGAGGAACCAGTCTGGTTCTTTTACAATCGTGAGTTGAACCCGACCTGTTTTCAATTTGATGATGGTACTCGTTAGCGGATAGTCTCGCAATTCGGTTTTCATTTCCTTTATGCGACTGCAAAGCGGTTGTAAGGCAAGGTGCGCTATCGGATGTAGGGTAGGGGTTGGGAATGTAATACAAGGAATGGATTTAGTCTATTCCCAGACTAAATCCCCCAACCCCTACAAAAGTTTAGCGATTTCATCCGTCTCAAAAACAGGTAGCGGTTGTTGTGTACCGGTGGCATCTTCCAACCATAGACCGTGTTTGGGTGGCAAAAACTTTCCGATGATGCCCGCGTTGATACCGGCTTCACCGAGGGTTTGGCAAATTGTTTCGCCTTTTTCAGGTGCTGCTGCGATTAACATGGCACCAGATGAGATAACACCGAGCGGATTAAGCCCGAACATATCGCACAGTGTCCGTGTTATATCGCTATACAAAATTGGTGAACCCAGAAGTTTATCCGAATAGACGACTACGCCTAACTCGGCTGCGGTTGCCAACTCGAATGCAGTCGTTGCGACACCGCCCTCTGTGCCATCGTGCATAGCGTGTACGCCGCCGGTAGCGATTGCAATCTGTGCATCCTTTAGCACGGAAATCCCTGGATCCATGAGATAGTTTTTCGCCTGTTCTAAGAATCGGATATCGTACTTTTCACGCACCTGCGCTTCACATTCACGGGCGATGATCGCGGTTGCTTCGATACCGAGTCCTTTCGTGAGAATCAAGGCATCCCCAACGCGGGCGTCCGCTGACGTGAACAAGGCATCTTTATGGGTAACTCCCATCATTTGACCGATGACAACGGGTTGCGTTACGGCGGCTGTGACTTCGGTATGTCCACCACAGAGCGCGATGTCAAACGCTGCACATGCCTGCGTGATTTGTTCCATGATGTCGCGAACCATCGCAGGTGTTGTTGCATCTTCGGGTAATAACAGGGTTACCAGCAGCCATTTCGGTACAGCCCCCATCGCTGCGATGTCGTTACTGTTGACGCATACCACATACCATCCAATATCTTCAGTCGCGAAGGTAATTGGATCGCTGGTTGCGACGAGGTAGTTGTTTCCTAGCTCGATAACCGCTGCGTCTTCGCCAAGCTGTGGGCCGACAACCACGCTTGCGCTGCTATTGGACGTGGGCAAAAGTTCTTTTAAGAAATCGTGTTTCAGTTTCCCTACAGGTAGGTTCATATTTTTCGTTCGTGTGGTAGAGATATTTGACTTTGCATCCAAAATTGGGCTTATAAAGTCTTCCTACAGGAGTTCTTATATAAAAATCTTGTAGGTCCGTAAGCCAGATACCGGTCCGATGATTGCCCAGATGCTGCCGATGACGTAATCGCCTAAGATGAGTCCTAAAAATAGGGGTGCGACTTTGCGATGCAGCCGCAAACCGCCGTGCCTTAGAATCATTAGCTTCAGGAACCATGCCACGAAGAAGGCGAACCAGAAATAGTCCATCGCGAAACTGATTGCGAGTGCGTAACCTGCCGGGTGGAAGGGCCACCACAGGAAATGCATCCGCATATACATCATCACAAACGTCAGGAGCGCACCGATCCCCATGAAACCCATACCGATTACGTTTGGCTCCGCCGGGTTATGGAGCCACCGCTGCAATCGCCCGAACGATTCTCTGCCGACCCATCCTTTGAAACCACCTGCTTTCGCCACCGCCCCGTTTCGGAAGGTGATGTCAAGGTTCGCCCAAAAGGTCGCCAGAATCCCGATGACAATCGCGATGAGCATCGCGACCCATAAACGCCGGTTACCCATCCCAGTTGATTCTGCGAGCTTAAACGCCTCAATCTGATTCGGCATCGGGTGATTCCGGTAACCGCGATTGAACCAGTAGAACAGCGACATAATCGTAAGGCTGCTTGTGTCGAACCGTCGGGTGCCACCGACTGTTGCGAGCATGTCGTGCGGATTGACGTAGTAAATTTCGTGCGGCGTGCCGAGTTCCGCTCTGACACGGGTGATAGCGAAAGAGAGTAGGAAATAGACCCCAAAGAAGATACCAGCGACCCATAACGTCATCCCGGCAATAGAGGAGAAGATGCCGAGCGCGACGAGCGATCCGAGAATGCCTAAGAAGGCGGCACGATACGGCATCGGTTCATTTGAATCGTCAATACTGGATTTGAACCCGAACACCTTTTTGAACACTTCACTCAGGTGCCGCCGTGTGACCCAGACAGCCAGCAGGAAAAGCGCGATCCATGCACCGTACGCCTGCTCGTTCAGTGCCGGGAAATAACGGGTACCGAGTGCCGCAGCGATGACGAATTCCGCTAAACGTACGACAAAGAAGAACCAACACGAAAAGGAGAGGTCTAACGGCAAGAAAAAGGCTAACCCGACAGCAAACGGGTAGACAGAGATACGGGTCCCACGGATGGCACTCCACGGACGATCCGTGAAGATATTCTGGAATACAGAGGTGCGTTTGATATAAGGAATCTCAGGAAACTGTGGAAAAAGGTAGTGAATGCCGTTAATCACGCCAATCGCTACGGCGATACTGAACCCGACCCACATCATCCGATTTTTCAGAAGCGGTATCCCGCCATCTTCTGATAATCCGAGGGGGAGTTGGATGATCGGATATGCGAGTTTTTCTTGCTCTGCCCATCGTCTTCGGACGAGTGTATTGATGCAGAGCATCATGAACATCATGATGAGGAAAAAGAGCCCCCAGAACATCAGCGGTTTTAGCCAGACCGAAAAGTTATGCCGCGTATAGAAGGTCGCTTCACCTTCGTAGAAGCCTTGCAAACTTTGGGCATCGGAGACGGTGAGCCATGCGGGTAGATACCGAAAAAAGAGAGCCTGCCATTCATTCTCCTCCGTCGCAAACCGGAACGGGTGTGCGATACTACCGAACATATTCTGCATCGTGTCGTGTCCGGCAAACGTACAGGAGATTGCTACCATAATGTAGATTGTGAGCAACTCGCCTTGCTGTAGCATCCGTCGCGGCGAAAGGCGTTTCAGCACGCAGTTAACGACGACACAGACAAACATGATAAAAACAGGTTGGATAAAAAGGGGTAGGCACGAACCATCAAGCGAGTAGTACTTCACCTCAACAATCGTCATCCAATAGACATTAATCGGGATAAATAAAACGCCTAAAAGAAGCGAACGTCCAGTAACGCGTGCCGATGAGATCAAAGTTCTGTGTCCATGCATTGTTAATAGTTGTCAGTTTTTCAAGTTTCCAGTTAACAGTTTATAGTTTCCAGTAAGAGAAAGACTTAATGCATCCGTTACCCTCTTAACTGGTGACTGGTGACTGGTGACTGGTGACTGTTACACGGTAGGTTTTAACAATCTCCGAGATGACACTGGCTCTGTTTTTCCAATTCATACGCGCGGGCGGGATGAGGTAGATGCCATCAATCTCACATTCGTCTTGATTGCGAATGTCTCGCGCTAATTCCAAGCATAACCGCATACCGAGTTCCTGTCCAGCGGTATCTCCGAGGTCCCGGAATTTGTCAACGATGAACTGCGGAATGTAAAGCCCCAAATTGTCACGGAGGTAGGAAGCACTGCGGAAACTTGTGAGCGGTAATATACCGTAAAGCATCTTTATACCGAGATGTTCGGTTGCCTGCTGAGCGTGCACAATGTCCTCGTAAGTCCAGACCGGTTGTGTATAAGCAAAATTGGCCCCTTGCGCCACCTTATTTGCGAGATGTTTGACATGCGGTTGGAGATTCTCGGCAATCGTGAATCCGCCGCCGTAGTAGAACCCGCACGGTTCACCGATAGACGAGCCATCGGCGAGTTCTCCTTGGTTTAACCGAGCAATGAGTTTCATCAATTGAACCGCACCGCGCACATCAGGCACGAGACTCGCTTCCTCATAGGGACCGGCTTTCGGATGGTCGCCGGACAAGGCGACGATACCGCGAATCCCCAATGCTTCCGCTTCCAGCAGATGCGATTGCATACTGATAAGGTTCCGTGATCGGGTCGTCCAATGGATGAGGGTCGGGATCTGGGTTGCCTGCTGCAGCCGATATGCCGTGCCGACGGCTCCGATGTTCACCGCTGCACCGGAATTATCGGTTACATCAAAGAGGTCTACCCCTATCGCAGCGAGGCCTTTTGCTTCCTTCAACATTGCTCGCAACTGCGGAAATGTATTCGCTCGCATCTCTACACTCACGATGCGTTCACGCGTCTCAAATACTTGCTGCACAGGGTTATCGTCCGGGCGAGGTGACCTTGAAGAAACACCCAAGGAAGAACCCCGTACTGACCTGATTTTCGGAAGGACGAAGATGCGCGATTCCCGTTCTATAGGTTCGCGTCCCGCGATCGCCTGCCGGATTTTCGCTGTATATGCGGGGGTCGTGCCGCAACAGCCGCCGATCATGTTGGCACCAAGTTCGACTAATTTTCCCACATAGTCACTGAAAACCTCAGCCTCCACCGTATAGGAGACCGCGACTTCACCCTGTTCGACTCTCGGATTGCCAGCATTCGGTTGCACCACAATCGGGACTTTGATGACAGGGGCAAGGAGTTCCATCGCTTCAACCAGATCGTGGGGGCCTCTGCAATTGATACCGACTGCATGCGCGCCGAGTTGCTCAAGTTCCTGTGCGAAAACACGCACATCTAACCCCGCACCGACAGTCCCACCTGAAACGCCGCTAATTTCAACAATGACAGGGACACCGTAGGAGAGTGCCTGTTTCGTCGCGATTTCTGCCTGTTTCGGGGAAACAAACGTCTCAAGGACGAGGAGATCGACACCCGCGTCAACAAGTGCGTCCATTTGTTCCTTGAAAAGTTTTCGGATTGTCTTGGTGGATGGAGCCGGGCTGTCTAAGCTTTGGAACGAAACTTGTCCGACAGATCCAGCGATGTAGCAGGTCTCTGGTACGGCTTCGCGTGCCAGTAACACACCAGTTTTGTTAATTTCTTCGACCTGTTCAGTTAAACCGTGGGCAGCCAATGCTTCTCTATTTGCCTGATAGGTATTCGTCTGGATAACATCGGCACCCGCGTCGGCATAAGCGCGGTGAACCGCCATGACCCTCTTGGCATGCACTGTAGAAATATTGCATGCATCAACGCACTGGAGATATGCCGGTATCCGTTTACGGAGTTCGGTTCCGATAGCACCGTCGCACACCAGGATTCGATGTGCTAAGGATTCCATGAAGTTGTCTTGTTTTCTTGAGATAGGAGTCATATGAGACAGTAACCAGTAACCAGTAACCAGTCACCAGTTAAGAAAAGAGGTCTCTTCTCTGGAAACTGGTAACTGGTAACTGGAAACTGTTCCTGATGCTATCTTATGATAGAGCCTGCACTTTCAGTCGGGATATAGTAATAGCCAAAGATGATACACATCTCATCCTCAGACGTGAGTCCGAATTCGAGCGGCTCATTTGTATCGTAGTTGTGATGGGTACACTGGAAGCTGAGTCCATCATCTGCATCCAAGCGAAGAACCGGATCAAAAAGATCAATAGGTGCATCGTCGTAAGCGATACTTTGGTGGAGCAAATCGCCTGTCGATTTTTGGAAAATCTCAAACAATTCCCCATGTCTGTGCATGTGAGATGTCAGTAAGAAGACATTTATCTCCGTATTCGGGTCGTGCCCTCGGCGTTCCAATTCATCTTCAATATACCACGTCAATTTGGCGACGCGCGTTGCGCCCGGTGGCACGTTGATAGCTCTGTTAGAAACGAAGATTTCAACTGCCTCGTATTCGACCTCTTCCTCTGGAATCGTATAGATGTTAACGTAGGTTTCGCCAAGCAGCGTCTCATCTCCAAGCAGATTAATGTAATGCGAATTCAGGTCGTAAACCGTATCACCCGGCATTCGCAACCCGACACCTTCAGGGAATTGAAATAGGGTCTCATCGGTTTGCGTTCCGACAACGAAAAGCCTATCAACACCGAAATTGCCGAGCACCTGCGGGTCATCTGGGTCAAGTACACGGAATTCGTCTTCCGGGTTGGCACCAATACCCGGTATGATACCTCGGTCTTGGACATTATTCGCCAAACCTTCCTCTGTTAGACGGTATATAATGAAATGGTGACTGCCTGCTGGATAGAAGATCTCTACTCTATTAATAAAGATGTCGCCTTCTACCGGATTCCCGTTTTCATCTTTGATTCGGGTCGCGTAGTAGACTTCGCGCTCAGTTCCGGGTTCAATCTTGAAAGGCGGCAAATAGAGTTGATACCCTTCACCGGGTAGCGGTGGTGCTGGGGGTTCAAAAGGGTCGTCAGGATCGCGTAAGACACCGAGGTCCCCGATACCTGCGACTTTACCCGTCTCAGGCGCGCCTGCTTCAATCCATGTCCGAATCGCATCTATTTTGCCAGCGTGGATCATCCCACCCCCGAACGGCATACGAGAGCCCAGATCTGGGGATTCCGGACCTATGAGTTTCGTTAAAAGGAAACTGTTATCTGGATTCTCTGGATCCACCAGTTTCATACCCGCTGCTGCAGCCGCGGGGTTTTGTGGCGTAACACCAACTAAAGCATCATAAGAAAGCCCGTACTCCAGACTCAAACCGCGAGAGTTTGCGGGGGCTGCGTGGCAAGTACTGCTTGCACAGCTCTTATCAAAGATATATTCCTGAATATCGTGATACGCTGAATTTTCATCCGGTACCGTTTGCCCGAGACTGTTGCTCACACGCACCAGGTCCAGCACATTGATAATTCCGTCGCGGTTTACGTCAGGATTCTGCTCGGCAGTGCGATCCACAGGTTGTCCAAACGCCCCAGCGACAAGCACCAGGTCTTGAACGTTCACGATACCATCGTTGTTGACATCCTCTAAAAGGGTCGGATTATCACCGTGCCCAAGTGCAGAGAAGGAAATGCCGACCACCAGCGCGAGGATGAGCGTCGAATAAATGAGTTGTTTAACCATGATTAACAATTCAACCTCCAAATGTTAGTTATTAGCGCAATTCATCTTGCGCCGTACTTTTGAAAAGTTCTGTTTTTGAAATGAATCGGTATTTTAAGAGCGTCCATGCAGCAAATAACCCGTCCGACCAAAACCGAAGTTTTTTACCTTCCTTCTTCGTGCGCGGAAAATAGGAAACTGGTACCTCATGAATACGATAGCCCGCGCGTAAGATTTTGGCTGTGACCTCAGGACAAAATTCAAAGCCTTCACATGTCAAATTCAGTTGTGTTATCAAATCCGTGGAAAAGGCTTTATACCCCGTAGATTCATCGGTGATTCGACATCCGTAAAGGAGATTCGTGTAGGTGGCAAGGAGACGATTTGCTATGAAGTTATGAAGACTCGCATTTCCGCGTCCATTCAAAAACCTTGACCCGTAGACGACTTGAACATCTTCCTTTTCAAGCGGTTTCAAAAGTTCAGACAGATCCGCTGGAGACAATTCCATATCGGCATCCTGAATAACGACCGCTTCTCCTTTTACATGTGAAAGCCCGCTCCGAATTGCGAACCCTTTGCCTCTGTTCTCTTCACAATGCACGATAGTCAATTCATAAATTGCCCGCAGCTCCTCAAGCACCTTGTGGGTCCCATCAGTGGAGCCGTCGTTGACAACAATAATCTGTTTCTCGATCGACAGTGAATGCACAGCCTCAATAACCTGTCTGATCGTTTGCTCTTCGTTAAACGCAGGAATGATCACAGATACCAATTTTTAATTTTCCTTGCGGTTCGGTGAGGTAGGGTAGAGGTTTCAAGTACCTCTCCGTATAACCGCAGTCAACGTTGTTGCCTGCTACGTTTTTCTCCGAAAATTGTAGCACAAAACAACGCCACGGACAGAACCGACAAGAAACTTTTTACGCGATCTCCTTGATCGTATGCAAGCCAATTAGAGAAGTGACCTTACCATGCCGCCATCTACTTGAATAGTTGTCCCGGTTATGTAGCTTGCCCGTTCCGAGGCGAGAAAGACAACTAAAGTCGCAAATTCGTCGGGATCCCCGATTCTACCGAGTGGGATATCGGCTGTCATCTTTTCGAGTGCCTCATCAAAGGTGATGCCGGCTTCTTCCGCGCGTACCGTCGCGAGCTGCTGGATCCGATCCGTGAAGATAATACCCGGGCAGACGTTGTTAACCAAGATTTGATCTGGTGCTAACTCTGTCGCGAGCGTTTTTGCGAATCCAATCACGCCTGTCCGCGCCATGTTTGACAACATAAGATTATCGACAGGTTGCTTAACGGAAACCGAGGTAAGGTTGATAATCCGCCCGCCGCCACGCTCACGCATTGACGGCACAGCAGCGCGGCAGAGGTTAATCGTGCTCATCAAATTCAAGTGCACCGCGTCTTGGTAATCTTGTGCCGCTAAATCATCAAATCGTCCGGCTCTGGGACCGCCCGCGTTGTTGACTAAAATATCAGTACCGCCGAAGTGCGAAATCGCTGTGTTAATAAGGTTCTCAACCTGTTCTGGCTGGCTAACGTCAGTTGGTACTGCTAACACCTCAGCACCGGTCTGGTTACGAATGTCGTCGGCCGTTGCTGTCAGTGCGGCACTATCTCTTGCGCAGATCGTAACTTTCGCGCCTTCTTGTGCCAAACCGAGCGCGATTGCGCGTCCAAGTCCTTTGCTTGAAGCACCTACAACTGCAACTTTGTCCGTGAGTCCAAGGTTCATACGTTTTAATGTGGGCTTATAATACGCCCTATATCCTTTCAAAAACAGAATCAACGTTACAGGGTTAAGTATACCACTATAGCGGTATAATGTCAAACGCAATTTTTGTTATCTGTTCCGACAATGCGCAAATCTTTTCTACTTCCGAATTAGCATCTTTCGTGTTGCTGTGAAATCTGCAGCAGACAACGTAGAAAAATAAAGTCCATTGGCAACAATTTCACCGTGTTCGTTTCTGCCGTCCCAATACGCTGCACGATTTTTGCTATGATACATTCCGGCGGATTGATGCCCCAACGCCAACGTCCGAACCAAAGTGCCATCCACGGAATAGATGTACAGCGTTACATCTGTTGGTGCAGCGAGTTGATACGGAATCCACGTCTCAGGGTTAAACGGGTTCGGGTAGTTGGGCAAGAGCACCGTTTCTTTCGGCAGTAAGCGCGCAAGCAGCTGCTCCAGTATTTGGACACTACGCAGATACGTCGGATCTGTGAGTGCGATTTGGCGTGCTTGTGTGAGGATCTGCTGGACATCTGATGCAGTAAGTCCATCAAAATCTGATGGATGTAAGAGAGGCGCAGCCGCCGCACCCTCTCCTAACGCACCCGCAACTAAGATGAGGTCTGAAATGTTGACGACACCATCGCTGTTGACATCCGCACTATTTTGACCTGTCTGTCCGAAATTTGAGGCGACGAACACTAAATCTTGGATATTCACCACACCGTCGCTGTTAACATCCATCGGATCTTGGTGGGTGAGGGTATCATCAGCCCTGAGTGTATATTCCTGCCGTGTGATGTTTCCATGCATATCAATCACTTGGAGTGCTATGGCGTTTACGGGATGTGCCGTCAATGTTGGTGCGTCAAATTCAAAGGAACTGCTTTGGTCATGTCCTTTGCTACAACTGTGCAACTTGACACCGGGTGCAGGGTCCTCTGTAGTGGTTGGAACGATTAACTGGACTTGGTGGATACCATCTACATCGGTCACCTCGAACCGAAGGGTGAGATTCTCGGCGTTTTGGGGATAAGACGCTGGTGTGAGCATCTGTAGCATTGTGGGTTCATTGAAGGCAGTTTGGTTGGTATTAAAGAAGCGATTCGCGTTTAACCAACCGGCGGCACATTTAGACAACCGGTCAGGTGCTGCGCCGTAAGACATAATGTAGGAATCATCACGGAAGTCGTGTTCCAATCCGAAGGCGTGACCAATTTCGTGTGCCGTCACACTCGCACCGACCACGCCATCAAAACACTGACCGGACGCAGGAATGACTGCATACCCACCACGTGTTCTTATGTTACTTTCACCTGTAAACCAATGACCGCCGCCGACTCCACATGTATTTGCTTCTTCAATGGCCTCACTGCTAATATCCACAACAATGAGATAGATGTGCTTTTCCATGTCAAACTGAGACGCAATTTCGGTATAGACCTTGTTCTGTGTTTCTGTATGGTAGTGCCAATCCGTGAACTGCCCGTCAACGCGATAAACAAGCGTCTCTCCGTTTTCATCGGTTTCAAAGGTGAACGTTTTTCTACCGAACCCGTTGATTTCCATCTGGTTGGCATAGAAACTTTGCACGTCTCTTATGAGTGTATCAAGTTTATTCCACATATCCCGTTGCATGCTACGATTACGTGGGAGAAAGTAGATAAGTCGCACCATATCCTCCTCAGGTATAGCACGATACGGGGTGACATCCCAGATTCGGAGTGTTTCGTCATTACCCCCGCTAACGAGGCGCCGTCCATCGGGTGAAAATGCGACGGCATTCACCCACCCCGTATGTCCGGTGAGCGTCGCAATTTTTTCGCCGTTGTCAACTTTCCAGAGATCTACAGATTTGTAACCGGTGTTGGCAAGCGTGCTGCTGTCGGGTGAAAAACTGACTGTAGAGGTTGTGGCTCCAACGGTAAGCGTACCGAGATGTTTCCAATCGTCTACCTTCCATAATTCTATTTTCTGTTCGTACCCACCACTCGCAAGGATTTTACCATCCGGTGAGAACATAAGTGTATACACAGCGGTAAAATCACCGTTGGGCTGGACAACACGCTGTTGTGTTTGCACATCCCAAATATTGATATGTCCGCTCTCATCACCTGTCACAAGCATTCGTCCATCTGGTGAGAAAGCGACCGCCAGTACCCATGTGCCGTGTTCAAGTGTGCCTATTTCTTTCCGAGTATGGACATCCCATAACTTTACCTCCACGCCCGCGGTAGCGAGGAGTTGTCCATTCGGAGAAAAGGTGACGGCTTTAACCTGTGAGTGGGTCCTACCATTAATATGATTCAGGGTGGCAATATGTCGTTTACGCGGGACATCCCACAATTTGATGGCATAGTCATCACCGCCACTGGCAAGCAGCTGCCCGTCCGGGGAAAAAGCGATAGCATTGACGGCATCCGCATGGTGTCCGAGCGTTGTTACGGTGTCGTTCTGTAAGTCCCACAAATTGACCGAGCGACTGCTTCCACCACTCGCAACGAGGGAAGAATCTACAGGGGAATATCCCACCGAATTAACGCTACCGCCATGCCTAAAGAAGGTGTGTTCTTGAGCAAAGGCGGTGAACGGAAGTGTTAACAAAAGGGTTGTTGTAAGAAAGAGATATTTGAATGACATAGGATGGATTTCCTAAATCAGGTGTGGAATGGAAGAATGGAAGAATAGAAGGTCGGAGGAAAGGACGCTCCTTTCATGCTTGCCACCTTTCATCGTCTGATCGAGTGCTATTTAGTGTTTCAATTACCTCGCGAAGGAAGGAGTTCTGGTAAATTATTGGGTTTGCGGCATACGGACATCCCATTTTTCGGCGCATTCGCGGAGTTGCTGATAGATCGTATCGGGTATATCAATCCCGTTTGCGAGTCGGTGTGCGCGTGAATTGGCTTCAAAATCACCGGGCACCAAGACCTCATCAACCCCTTGGGCAGGCGGTGTCTCCTTGATTACATCCAAAAATGCGCGCACGCCTTTCTGATATTCTTCAAGCGGTAGGAACGCGTTAACATCAATCACTTGCATGTAGAGACCGCTCATCTGTCCAGCGTTGATATTGAACGTTCCGCCCAACCCACCGACGAGTGCCACGAACAGGGAGAGCGCGTAGCCTTTATGTCTGCCAAATGCGAGCAGATTGCCGCCATCGTTGTATTCAGCGGTTTTGATGGTCGGGTTTCCGTGTTTATCAACGACACATCCTTCGGGGAGATCGCGATTTTCACTCGCAGCGACGTAGGTTTTACCGTTCGCGATCATACTCGTCGCGAAGTCGATGAGAAACGGTCTATCATCACCTGTCGGGACCCCGATAGTGATTGGGTTCGTCCCAAGGGCACCGAGCGCGCCGCCGAACGGAAGAATCCGTCCACCGCCCTTTGCGCCGCCACCGACTGTAACAATCCCGATACATCCGGCTTCAGCAGCTTCCTGACCGTATTCACCGAGCCTGCCGATATGCCCCGTCCGGATGAGCGTCGCGAAGCAGGTGCGTCCGCGTTTCGCTTTTTCGATTGCCTGCTGGATTGCATAACGGGCAGTGTGGTGTCCGAAACCGTTCTCGCCGTCAATATGCAGCGTGTTGTCCGTTTCGCGAAGGACATTCGGCTCGGCATCGGGACGGATGCCGCCGTTTTCAATCCCTTCAAGGTAGGAAGGGATCCGAAGTACACCGTGTGAATCGTGTCCAGCAAGGTTGGCTTTTATCAAGATCTCGGCAACGGTATCCGCGATGTGTTGTGGCGTACCTGCCGCGACAAAGAGGTCGTTTGTGAATTTCTGGAGGTCTGCGGCTTCAAATATGTGCCTTTTCATTTTTTTACTTTTCCTTGCGGCGTTTGGTTGGAAGGTCGGAAGGCTGGAAGGTTGGGTACCCTTTTTTCCATACTTCCATTCTCTCTGCTGATCGCTAACCGCTTACTATTTCTAAATAGGACCGTAGTGTGCTCTGTCATCGTCTTCAACGGTGTCTTCACCGATAGATATGCCGAGTTTATCTGCGCACTCTTGGAGTTGATTATAGATCGTATCGGGTATCTCAATCCCGTTTTTTAATCGCGCTTCACGGGAACGGGATTCAAAATCTCCGGGGACTAACACTTCATCAAAGCCTTGTGCGGGTGGTGTCGATTTGATGCCGTCTAAGAAAGCGCGTACGCCTTTCTGGTATTCTTCAACCGGTATGAAGGCGTTGACATTGATTACCTGCATGAAAGTGCCGCTCATCCTACCGCTTCCCACGTCATAAGTTCCTGCCAACCCACCGAGAAGACACGTGAACATCGCGAGTGCGTAGCCTTTATGTTTCCCGAATGCGAGCAGGGCACCGCCATCATAGAAATCGGCAGGCTTGACACTCGGTTGCCCGTTTTTATCAAGGATGCAACCCTCCGGCAAATCTATCCCTTTACTCCGCGCGACCTGTATCTTCCCTTCCGCGATCATACTCGTGGCGTAGTCAACGATAAATGGGCTGTCGTCTCCCGTTGGCACACCCAATGCGATGGGATTGGTGCTGAATGTGCCTTGAGAACCGCCATAAGGCACCGTTGGTCCTGCACCTTTGCCCCCGACCCCGACACTAATAAGTCCTATACATCCGGCTCTCGCTGTGGCTTCTGCATATTCACCTAACCGTCCGATATGTCCAATATTAGTGATGCTGACACTGCAGGAGACAGCGGATTTCGCTTTCTCGATGGCTCTATGGATTGACCATCGTGAGATGTAGTGTCCAAAGCCGTGTTGTGCGTCAATGCGTAAGGTATTCGGTGTCTCTGCGAGGACTTCGGGTTCCGCAGCGGGTTTCAGATGTCCGGCATCAATCCCGCGCAAATAGGCTGGAACGCGCAGGAGTCCGTGCGAGTCATGCCCAGCGAGGTGGGCATTGACAAGGATTTCGGCGACATCTTCTGCGATATGCCGTGTCGTGCCTGCGGCGACAAATATATTTCGTGCAATAGCGTGGAGATGGGGCGCGTGAAGTAGATGGGTCTTTTCCATTTTTTAATTTATGGCCTCCTGGGCTGCCCTCCATTTCATTACGGGCAGGTTTCTGGTCAATTCGCGACGGGTTTAGGGACCTGTTGGATTTCTGATATGAATGGTAAACGCGATTCGGAAACCTCGTCAGCATATCTAATCAGTGGTGTTGTATATTCCCAAAATATGCACCTTATTTTATCTGATCTGCCTTTTTTGTCAATAGGAAAAAGAACAGCGTTTGTCAATATGCTTGTAAGTGGCGTTGGTAACCGCATTAACGAAAGCGTATTCTTAAGGTGGACTCAAGGAAAGGAAATTAAAATAGGGCTATCCAGTTACCTTTGATGATAACCGGATAACCCTCAGTAAAGTGTGCGATTTAGCTGCTCGGAGAGATACAAGTCTTACTCAAAATCACCGACCCTTGCGGCTTGGGGCAGGCGCGTCGGCAGTTCTTTCTCGGCTAATCGATGTTCAGGAATATAATCGGAATAATCAGAAATTGAACCGTGTGTCAACGCATACACGACGACGTTGGTCATGAAACGGTAGACACCGGGCGAATAATGAACACTACGCGTCGCATAACTGACAGTTTCCATCGCACACATGTAGTCACGGCGGCTAATGATAACCGACAACCTGTTTCCGACAGAAATACCTTCGAGGTAGTTGCGTTTCGGTGGACGTGTGCCCCACCAGAAGATATCAAAACCGGTTGGCGGACCGCCTATTTCATAGAAGTTGTTGTAAATTTCATGATTGTTGGAAATCCGTTCAACCTGATATTCTGGCATAACGTAACGCATCTGTGAGAGAAAGAGGCGCACCATTGTTTGGGCAGGTGCACTCACGCCGCAGTCATCAAAGACGAGGAATCCGCCTCTTTCGACGAGATAGCGACGCAGCCCAGCCGCTTCAGTCTCGGTGAGACTGCTATCCATTTTACCGGTACCGTACCGCCATCCAAAGAGTTTCCGAGAGCGGACGAGTGATGGATCATGTCCTGTCATAAAGACGAGCGGCGTTTTGAAGAGGTTGGCATCGTTGAGTTTTACCGCTCCCCCTTCAACGTTCATATCAGTTCTGATTTTGGTCCGTTCGTTGAGCCATTGCGTCAATGCGTTGAGCGCAGAAGCATCCGCCCACCAGTCGGAAAGCGTGTGCCGGATCCGTGCGAAACGGAATACGCCGCGTATGTCTTTTCCTCTACCGATGACGCGTCCACCAGGGTCCCCTTTGGGTAACGGCAGCACTTCGTCATTACCGAGGACGATTTTTTCAACGACATCGCTGAGTGCCTCCCGTGCTGCACCAACGTTTTCAACCATTGCGAGTCCAGGTGGGTGTCGAAAAGCGACTTTCACCTGCACTACGTTGCCTGTGATACCACGATCAACGTTATCCAACGTAATAGAAGGCACACTTGCTACAGGGGCAGAGAGTGCTAAGGCATCCATGGCATCTGATACTGACAGATTTGGGTGCGTTGCGGCTGTTGGCACCGCTGTGTGAGGCGGAACGACTCTCGGGACGTTCGGATCAATCGGTGGATTGACTTTGACAGTCTGTTTTGGTACCTCAAACACCGTTCGCGGTTGGAACATCTGTTTTTCAACAAGTACATCTATTACACGCGGTTGTGCCTGAATTCGTTCAACAACGATCGTATTTTGCGTTGGAACGGTCGGTTTAATAGCAGATTTGATAACAGGCTTCCGCACCTTAGGTCCCGGCGGCACTTTAAGCTGGAGCATCTCGACACCGATAAACTCTTGAAATCGTGGCGTTTGTGTGATTAGATAAATACCCGTAACAATTGCTATGGCGAGATGGAGTACCACAGAAGTGATCAAGGCACCTGAAGTTCTTTTCACACGCACTGGTCATCACCTCCGAAAACCCCCTAAATCCCCCTTATCAGGGGGACTTTGAGAGGCAATGCGTAGCTTGTAATAAAGTTGTTCTGTTATCCATAAACCCCCTAAATCCCCCTTATCAGGGGACTTTGAGAGGCAATGTGCAACTCCTAATAAAGTTGTTCTGTTACCCACAGTAGATGACTGGCCCTATAAGCATTTAACCCCCCTAACCCCCTAACTCCCTTATCAGGGGGGAATCTGGGGGTTTGGCTGCTGGTGGAGTTATTGGTAAATGTCAACTTATTTATCGACTTTACTATAACTGCGCTCACACACAAAGTTCTATTCAAAACTACCGACCCTTGCGGCTTGAGGTGCGCTTGTCGGGAGTTCTTTCTTGGTTAATACGGCTTCAGGTACATAACCGGAGTAATCGGAGATTGAACCGTGTGTCAACGCATACACCACAACATTCGTCATGAAACGATAGACACCGGGTGAATAGTGGACATTCCGCGTCGGAAGACTCACGGATTCCATGGCACACATATAGTCACGACGGACAACGATAACGGACAACTTGTCCCCAACAGAAATCCCCTCAAGGTAATTCCGTTTCGGTGGACGCGTGCCCCACCAGAAGATGTCGAACCCAACAGGTGGACCGCCCATTTCATAGAAGTTGTTGTAAACTTCATGATTGTTGGAAATCCGTTCGACATGATATTCGGGTATGACGTAACGCATCTGTGCGAGGAAGAGACGAATCATTGCCTGCGCGGGTGCGTTCACGCCGCAGTCATCAAAGACGAGGAATCCGCCTTTTTCGACGAGATAGCGACGCAGTCCAGCCGCTTCAGCCTCGCTGAGACGACCATCTAACTTACCGCCACCATATTGCCGTCCGAGTAGGTTCCGAGAACGGACGAGAGACGGATCGTGTCCTGTCATGAAGACGAGCGGTGATTTGAAGAGGTTTGCATCGGTGAGTTTCAATGCGCCACCTTCAACATTCATGTCAGTCTTGATTTTTGTCCGCTCGTTGAGCCATTGCGTCAATGCGTTGAGCGAGGAAGCATCTGCCCACCAGTCAGAGAGACTGTGCCGGATCCGAGTGAAGCGGAATACGCCACGGATGTCTTTCCCTTTACCGATAACGTGTCCGTGCGGTTCACCTCTTGGCGCGGGTGGTACCTCGTTGAAACCGAGGTTGACTTTTCTATCAACAGCATCAATGCCACTTTTTACGACACCCACATGTTGAACCATAGCAAGACCGGGTGAACGTTCAAAAGTCACTTTTACCTGCACCGCACTACCCGCTGCGCCACGCCCGATGTTAGCAGGTGCAGCGGAGGGCGCGTTTGCCACGGGTGCTGAGAATGACAAAGCATCCGGGGTATCTGATACTGGCAGGTTTGTCGGTATTACAGGCGACGGTGCTGCCGCATTCGATGTAACTATTTTCGGCACATTCGGGTTAATCGGCGCATTAACTTTGACAGTCTGACTTGAAAACTCAAGTACTGTCTGAGGTTGGTAGCTGTGCTTATCACTAAACAGGGTTGTTACACGAGGTTTCACTTGTACCGGTTCAACGACAACTGTATTCTGCGTCGGAACAGTCGGTTTAATAGGCGGTTTAATAATAGGAACTTTTACCGTAGGTTTCGGTGGTTTCGTAGGTTCAAGGATTTCGGCACCTATGAACTCTTGGAAATGTGGCGTTTGCGTGATTAGATAAATACCCGCAAGGAACGCTAAGACAAGATGAAGTCCTAAGGAAGTTATCAAGGCGCCTGAGGTTCTTTTCGTACGCATTCGTTTTTACCTCCAAAAATAGTTGTTGCTGAGGTAAACGCAATTTCCGTGCCAATGTTAAAACGCTGAATTTGGGGGTAATACGCGATTTAACTGCACGAAAACGGACAGATGCCTTTTTCAGCTGCACGAAAATGGGCTATTTGGGTGGGTGATTTGTTGGTGAGGTTTAAATATTTAACAGGACTTATGCACATTTAGCACGCGAGGGGAAATTTTTAGTTTTATAGTAAAGCCCGAAAATAAGTTGACATTTACCAATGATAGCTGCCCCTCCCCACATCTCCAGATTCCCCCCTGATAAGGGCGGTTAGGGGGGTTGTGCGGATTAATGTGTCCAATTAATTATGGGTTTTACTATAAACCCCTAAACCCCCTAAATCCCCCTTATCAGGGGACTTTAAGAGGAAATGCGTACTATCCTCTATATAAGGTGCGCATCTGTTGGATGACTTTGGGTAATTTGGCGATGACTGTATCTATCTCCGCTTCGGTTGTGTTTCTACCGAGCGAAAAGCGGACGGTGCCTTGTGCTAAACGTGGGGGTAAGCCGAGTGCTGCGAGGACATGCGACGGTTCCATAGAACCAGAAGTACACGCAGAACCTGTCGAGACACAGATACCCTCCATATCCAGACGGAGGATGAGGCTTTCACCCTCCACATCCTCAAAGGAGACGTTAAGGGTACCGGGCGCGCAGTGGTCGGGATGTCCGTTGTAGTGCAGTCGATTGATGTGTGCATCTAAGCCATCGCGCAAGCGATGCGTTAAAGCAGTGAGATGTTGTGCGTAGGTATCCTGTTCCTGTTTCGCGAGTTCGGACGCAACGCCGAGTCCGACAATCGCGGGGACATTCTCGGATCCGGCGCGGCGGTTGCGTTCATGTGCACCACCGTGAACGAGGTTCGCCAGCCGGGTGCCACGGCGGATGTAGAGGACACCAATGCCTTTGGGTGCGTAAATCTTGTGTCCAGAAAATGCGAGGAGGTTCACACCGAGTGCCTGAACGTCCATATCTAATTTGCCGACCGATTGTACAGCATCGGTGTGGAAGGGGATCTCATGTGCGTTGGCAATCTCACAGATCTCCGCAAGCGGTTGAATCGTGCCGTTCTCGTTGTTGATGTGCATGATAGAGATTAGCACCGTGGTGTCGCGGATTGCCCTGCGAAGTTGCTCAAGCTCGATCCGTCCATGTCTGTCTACAGGCAAATAGGTTGTCTCGAAACCGCGTTGTTCAAGGTACTGGCAAGTATGTAAAACGGCGTGATGCTCTACGGAGGAGGTAATGATATGATTGCCCGCGCCGCGGCTCTTCTGCAGCTCGGTCAGTCCCTTGATGGCATGGTTATCTGCCTCGGTGCCGCTCCCAGTAAAGATGATTTCGCTGGGACTTTTAGCACTGATGAGTTCAGCGACCTGTTCGCGTGCGGTATCGATGGCAGTGCGTGCCTCGCGTCCGTAGGCGTGGATGCTCGAACCGTTGCCGAATGCTTCAGTAAGATACGGCATCATCGCGTCCCTGACTTCGGGACGGAGTGGTGTTGTAGCGTTGTAATCTAAATAGATACGTTCCATGTTTTTTGTCTATGTCTCAATCTGGAGAAGTTTATTCATAAGTTCGATGGTTCAAAAAGGTTATCCGATTCGCATTAATCTTAATATCCGGCACGGACTGACTTCCACGAACCTGCCCGTTCGCGTCTAAAAATGAGAGCTTGAGTGTATGCGTGCCTGCGGGGAGCGGCATCCGTACCATAAAGATTTGATTTGGCAGTGTTTCCCACGCCCGCGTATCCGCCTGCTCTGTCAAGACCCCAGCAAGATTTGTGAGAAGACCTAAAGCTTCATTTTTCTTGTTTGCCTGTCGGAACAACAAGTATTTCCCTAAGGCACGTGCTAAGGTTCGCAAGAGAATGACGGGCCGTTGTGCCTTGAAGGTTTCAATCGCGATGGTTTCTACGTCCTCCACAAGTACACCCCGTTTTTGATTCTTTGCTACCGCAACTTTAATTCCGCTGAAGCGTGGACGATGCGAGTCAATTGCCGGTATCGCAACGCGTAGGAGGTATTCGAGTTTGACATCCTCAAAGATCATCCCTTCACGTCCAATAAGCGTCGGTACAAACTGTTCATCTTCCACATCGTCTGATTTGAGGATCGGAAAGGTCAAAGCTTCCTGTCTCTTACGTGGAACATAGCCGCTCTCGTAAAAGAGAATCAGTTCCCCTGTATTTTCGGGACGTGGTGGCGGTTCTCCGTACTGCTCTCGATACCGTTCAAACTCCTCAGTAAACCCAAGCCTACGCGTCAATCGAACAAGTGCATTACCAATGTCTTTTGGTGTTTCCACACCTGTTTTCTCCGCGGCGTTTTTATAGTATTCGGCGGCTTGCTTGTAAGAAATCAAGGCATCATTCCACTCACCTACGGCTTCAAAGAACATACCGGAGAGGTGTGCGAGAAACCCTGTTCCGAAGAAATCGTATTTCTCGTCTTCACCCTTGAAATAGTTGATGAGCGCTGTCGCGCGGCGACACTCTACCAATGCGCCATCTACTTGATTTAGATAGATGTAGTTGAGCGCGCTATAATAGTGGCTCAAAAGCCTCTCATACTGGGTAGCGGCATACGGACGTAATTTTTCAGAGGTGACCAATGAACCCAACTCTTTTGAAACACTTTTAGTGTAGCGGTCTTCTGCGATATTTCCGGCTATGTCAAGTGCTGCGCTGCTCTCCGAAAAGTGGTTCGCATAATGTGCAACCAGTCCGAGTTCAAACTGGTGCGGGATGTCCGGTTCTTTCGGGGCATGTTTCTGAAGATAGGTGTAGGCATTTTCTGCCTTACCTGTCTCTAACGGTTCTATGACTTCTTGAAACTTATAACCGGCACAGCCTATCATCAAGGAGATAATAAGCAGAAACGGGAGTGTTTTGAGCATCGGTCTCCGTAGATTTGAAAAGCGTCATTAAGGGTGAGCACGGGCCCCACCCAAACAGACCTATTATGGTTTAAACTTGCTTCGTCCGATAAATTTCTTAATTTTTTTCTGTCCGATCCAGATTTTCTCGTTCGTCTCAATGTTCGTTAACGTGAGGTCTGTTTGATAAAAGACGACCTGGTCGCCGCCCTCTCGGTCTTCAATGGTATTGATTTCACCGGTCATCATATAATCGGCACCGAGTTCGCGTCCCATCCGTTTAACAGTTTCAAGCGCAGCGAATTCGCCTTGGTCAGCACGTTCTTCGCGAATTTCGCTACGTTCACTCGAACTGGAGACAGTTCGGACTTTTCCAGAGTTAATGAAAGCGCGCTCAATATCGGATATAAATGTAGCGACAGCGATATGCTCCATACTCTTATTACGGATACCGCCAACAATCACGACAGGTTTGCCACCAGCACTTATCCCGTGATCGTTAATCCATGGGTGTGTCAAGCAGTCGCCAATAATCTCATCTGCGACCATACGCGAATCTGTGTCGTTCCAACGTCCTGACAAGTCAATAGTGGTGTCAGCATCAACGCGGGTAACCTGTTTAGAAGAACTGCAACCGCTGAAAATTGTGATACCAACGAGAAGAGTGCAAATTGTAAGGCTATATTTTAGAGACTTGACCGTCAAAATTTTATACATTCGGTATACTCCTTTTTGGTTTTTAGATTTATCTTGCGGAAGAATAACGTAAATGTGGGCTTTGACGCACCTTGCTTAAATCCGTCTGTACTGTTGTTACAGGCTACTATCCTGCTCTAATTTTTCCACGCAGCCGTAGCCCGTAACGTAGTGGAGGGGTTTTTGCTTGGGTGTTTCTTCAGATTTAAGAATGGCACTTCATCAGCCGTTCTCATATTATTCCTCCGCAAGGTATGATTAAAAGTCTAAGTCGGTTTCCTGAACAATTTTGTCAACGAAAGTATCAAGTGCCATTGCACCGATGTCACCTTCATCTCGGCTCCGGACACTAACGGTGCGACTCTCCTCTTCACGTCCACCAATAATTAACATATACGGCACACGTTGCAAGCGGGCTTGGCGGATCTTCGCGCCGATCTTGTCGTCGCTATTATCCAGCGTAACTCGACACCCTTTTTGCAACAGAAGTTGTTCGACCTCTTTACCGTAGTCAACAAAACGCTGGCTAATCGTCATCACAACACATTGCACTGGCGAGAGCCACGTCGGGAAGGCACCCGCATAATGCTCAATGAGCATCGCGATGAACCGTTCAAAACTCCCACAAAGCGCGCGATGGATAACCACAGGGCGCTTTTCAGAACCATCTGGAGCGACATAGATCAGCTCAAACCGTTCAGGGAGTTGGAAGTCGAGTTGCACAGTCGCACACTGTACATCTCGGTTCAGTGAATCCCGTACCTGAAAATCGAGTTTAGGACCGTAGAACGCCGCTTCACCTGAATTGAGGGTGTACTCAACTTGATTGTTTTTCAAGACATCTTCAAGCATAACTTCCGCACGATTCCAAACCTCTATATCCCCCATAAATTTTTCGGGGTTGCGTGTACTTAAATTACATCGGAATGGCAAGTCAAAGGTGCCATAAATGCGTTCAAAGAGTCCAAGGATACGCTCATATTCATCGGCAATTTGGTCCGCTGTGACGAAGTTGTGTGCGTCATCTTGACACATCTGTCGGACGCGCGACAAGCCGCTCAGCGTTCCTGTTGCTTCGTTCCGATGTAATACGCCTTGGTCGTGCAGGCGGTACGGCAGATCTCGATAACTGTGGCGTGCACTTTTATAGATAAGCATGTGTGCGGGACAGTTCATCGGTTTAAGCGCGCTCGCGGATCCTTCGTCTTCACTCTCAACAATGAACATATCTTCCTTAAAGTGTTCCCAATGCCCAGAAGTTTTCCAGAGACTGCTATCGTATATGAGCGGTGTGCGTACTTCCTGATATCCTTCGCTAAGATAGAGTTTTCGGACCTTTTCCGAGAGGAGATTATAGATGAACGCGCCTCTCGGCAGCCAAAATGCACTGCCGGGCGATTCTGGATGCATCTGAAAGAGTTCCAACTCACGTCCGAGTTTCCGATGATCGCGTTTGGCGGCTTCTTCGCGTTGTGTTAAGTACGCCTGAAGGTCGGCTTTGGTCTCCCATGCGGTGCCGTAAATTCGTTGTAACTGCTCGCGCTTGCTATCACCGCGCCAATAGGCTCCAGAAACGCGGAGCAGTTTGAAATACCGGCATTCGCTTGTTTTTTCAACGTGCGGTCCCTTGCAAAGGTCTGTGAAATCACCGTTGTGATAGATGGAAACGCCTTCGTCAGCCACACCCTCATTGCTGGCACTGATTTCGCGATCAGAGATGCCATCGATTAATTCGAGTTTAAATTTCTGGTCGCGTTCACCGAACCATTCACGCGCAGCGTCGTAGGTCCAGGTCTCCTGTTCAAAAGGCACATTTGACTTAATCATCGCCTTCATGTGCTTTTCGATTTCAGGGAAATCGTCGGGTGTAATTGGACGCGGCACCTCCATATCGTAATAGAACTCGTTTTCGATCGGCGGTCCGATTGCGAGTTTAACGGTATGTTCGCCATCTGGAAATAGTTGTTGAACGGCATACGCCATGATATGCGCGGTCGAGTGGCGTAAGCGTTGTAGATAGTCTTCAGGTTGATTGGGTTCAGGCATTGCGGTTTACTCTCTATATATCCATTCCTATGGGTTTCAAAATTGTTCTTAATAGACTTAACGTCTTTTTTCGTAAGCTGTTTACGAAATAATTGTACACGATTCAAGTGGGAAATACCAATTAAAAACCCATAAAGTTAAAACGTCTTCATTTTTTAGGGTATTCTGCTCAGAGGTATTACCCAATAAGAAAATCCCTAAATCCGTTAGGTGCTGGTTAGTCAACGCACGCTATTAAGATTCAGCAGGGAATCTACCGGTAAGGGACTTTGTCATTCCAAATCACCCAAATCGCATAACACACCGGTGTAATTTTCACCAACGGCTATACTCATCGGATGAAATGTGCCAAGTGTCGTGACAGACAAAAAGCGATCCGTGTGGCTTTCAACAAGGTCGATAATAGAAAAGAAACCCTTTGCGTTTAAGGTATAAAGCCGATCCCCTGAAATTTGAAAATCTGTAAGAGCACCGACTTTATCTTCAGCGGATATCTTATGGCTCCACTGGTCTTGAGCGACCAAAAGAACGTTTCCTGCGTCAGCGGCATAAACATCTGTACGTTTTCCGAGATTGACCGTGTAGAGATACGCGAGACAGTTTCCCGTCACGTCGTAGTGCTCAAGCATACCGCCACGGCGCACGTAGTGTGATCTTGGCCAGACAATCGTAATATCTGGATTTGCGTCTTTATAGTTAGCAAATACCAGATAATCCTTTGAAAACCGGATCTTTTCATATTTACCACCACATAACTCCAAGAAGTTGCCATTTTGATATGCAAGTAATACTTGCCAAGACTTGGCTCTATTAATCGGTTTTACTGTGGGCCCCTTGGGTATAAGCCCTAAAAACCAGAAATTAGGCATTGTGATGGCCTCAACAAATTGAGCGTTCTTGCCTGCTAAATCAAAAATGTGCAGATGGTCATCGGTATCCATAACATATAGGTAAGATTCATGGACATCAAAGTCTTTCACTTTTTTTCCGTGGTCTAAGCTCACGGTAGATTCAAATGTTGGGCCAGTCGGATTTGAAATATCAACGAGATAAAGTTTATGACGACTCGCAACAAAAACTTGATGTCCAGATACACGTGCCTTGCCAATATCATCAGAGAACGCGAGAGATGTTACATAAGATGGATGCTGAAGGTCAGAAAGTTCAATGACGTGTAAGTGCTGTGCTGTTGTAATATAGGCGTGCCGCCCTGAAAAGACGACATTATTGTTCGTACCGACGCGGAACGGCAGGGGTATAGAACTCGCAACTGTCGGATTTTTCACATCCGTGGTGTCTATAACAATGAAAACATTCTCTTGTGTTTTTACGGGTGTAACAGTGCCTCGGTTTTGCCCAGGAACACGCAAGCCGCAACCTGTGTAAATAATAAGCGTTAGCGTTGCTATCACAAAAGCGAGGGGTGATTTAGCAAAAATTGTGCGCACTGTTCTCCTCCTCTAAGTGACGGTAGCAAAAATTCTGAACTTGACTGTTAATTGTGAAAGATGTTGCAATTTTTATGCCAAAACCAAATCCGCTAAATGTATTGATGCGTTTGACATTTCAGTGTTGGAATTGCACGAAAAAGGGCAATCGGTTCAAAAAATGCACAAAGCAGTTCAGTTTTAGGAGTTCAGAAAAATTGGGACAAAATATTGGAAGGATGGGCGGTACAGGACTTGAACCTGTGACCTCTTGCATGTCAAGCAAACGCTCTAGCCACCTGAGCTAACCGCCCGTTTTTGGAAAAATGAAGGAGGTGGCGGTCGGAATCGAACCGACGAGTAAGAGCTTTGCAGGCCCTGGCCTTACCACTTGGCTACGCCACCGAAAGATGGAGCGGGAGACGAGATTTGAACTCGCGACCTCCACCTTGGCAAGGTGGAGCTCTACCACTGAGCTACTCCCGCATAATTTTAGCAATCCGCGTAAAAGATTCCGCGACATCAAGAGCATATATAGTTTAATATATTTGCTTTTAAATGTCAAGTTAATTTTCGATTAAAGTAGCAAAAATTTGAATTTTCACCAAAAATCTTTAATACGCCTGACACAACCTACGTCCGATAATCGGCGTTAATCCGGATATAATCGTAAGAATAATCACACGTCCACATTGTTATCTCTGTGTCCCCTGCACAGAGGTCGATGGTAATCCGCACGGGATCCTGCGCGAACAGTGTGGTGGCTTTGTCTTCGTCGTAACCTGCATCCATTCCGTCCTTGACGAGTTGGTAATCCGCGAGCCAAACATTCACCTGATATGGATCGAATGCTGCCCCTGATTTTCCGATCGCCATCATGATCCGTCCCCAATTCGCATCGTTAGCGAAAACAGCGGTTTTAACGAGCGGCGATTCCGCAACGGCACGTGCTGCTTTCTCAGCATCGTCCCGATTCTTCGCGTGTTTGACGACTACCTCAACGAGTTTCGTCGCCCCTTCGCCGTCACGGGCAAGCATCTTCACCAATTCTGTACAGACGAACAGAAGTCCATCACAAAACGCCTCGTAATTTTCGCCATCTGCTGCAATAATCTCGGTATTGCCCGCGTGTCCAGTCGCCAAAATCAGTACCGTATCATTCGTACTGCGATCGGTATCGACAGTTAGAAGGTTATAGGTGTCGTCTACGACGCGATTTAAAGCCGTCTGAAGCATTTCGGGATTAATTTTAGCGTCTGTTGTCAGATACGAGAGCATTGTCGCCATATTCGGGGCGATCATACCGGAACCTTTAGCAATGCCGCCGATCCTCACTGAGGCTCCGCCGATCTCCACTTCTACAGCGACGGATTTTGGATGTGTATCGGTCGTCATAATTGCTTCTGCCGTATCCGCACCACCGTTGGCACTAAGCGCGCTTACCGCGGCTTGAATCCCGCTTTCGATTTTATCCATCGGCAACTGCTGTCCAATAACGCCAGTAGAGGAGACGAGAACGAGGTTCGGGTCTATACCGAGTTGCTCAGCGGTTAGGGCAGCCATCCGCTGTGCGTTCGCCCTGCCGACCTCACCGGTACAGGCATTGGCGTTGCCGCTATTGACGATAACGGCTTGTGCGCGTCCACCGCTGAGATGTCCGCGGCATACTATGACCGGTGCAGCGGTGACGCTATTCTTTGTGAAGACTCCGGCGGCGGTTGCGGGGACATCCGTAACAATGAGAGCGACATCTTTCGCATCTGCGGCTTTAATACCCGCATGAACACCCGCTGCACGGACACCCGAAACTGCTGTGATCCCGCCATCTATCTGTTTCATGAACGCTCCTTTACGTTTACCTTACATAAGTCTTGTTTAGTTCTGTGTTTTGTCTGGCTGATTTAACAGCCGTAGGAGTTCTGCTTTTTCTTCCGGATCCAATGCGCGTAAATCTTCTGGGTCAAGTCCTGCTAACATTTCAGAAACTGTTAACCCACGCACGCGTTCAGAAACTGTTAACCCACGCACGCGCTCTTCTGGGGTCATTTTTTTTAGCAGATCTGCCCCCATGCTATCAATAATTCGCTGAAGTTGTTTTTCATATAAACTCTGTTTTCCAGCCATTGTTAAAATCTCCTTTGTGATCTCCGGTTCAACACGGGACGCGTAGTAAATGTAGGTTAGATTGTCCTCACCTACAATTCGTTCAACAAACTGACTAAACTTCTGTTTTGATGTTGCAAACAGAAGAAGCGGATAATTTTTTGGAGTGAGTTCAAGTTCGTTGCACACAAATAGATGAACTGGAAAGGGATCTGTGCTTTTGTAATATCCCGGACCCTCCGATTCCCATTTCACATCAAGAGAGGAGTGATAGAGAACGTTCCTTGGTTGTCGAGCGGAAATGATCGTAACCGTCATTAAAGACGCAGATATCTGCTTTTCACCGAGATAAAGGTAACTGCGTCCTCGAATGAAGTTATACTCATCCCGTGTTAGTGGATCGTTTTTCGCCTTGAATTCAATCTGATTGTAGGCTCGAAAATAATTGAACGCTGTTTGCGCATGAACCTTTTCCCGTTCAGCGGTCTGTTTAAGCATAACAAGAGCGTCCATCGTCCGAGGGAGTCTACTGATTTCCACTTGCGTTTCAACAGGTAAGGCGAGTTGAGCGAAGTTAAACGTCATTACCTCTTTGAAAATGGGATCTAAAAAATGACGATCTGCTATCGGAGTATCAGTAGACATCAAATTTCTCCATACCTATAACGAATCGTGTTCGGCTTATGGCTAATAATTAGTACTGATATTTCTCAAAAGATTGTTTGAGTCAATAGTTACAGGTGTTGTTGTGTATTTAGTTGATGAAAATGCGCGCTGATGATAGACAACATCTGCCTATCACCGGAAAGTTGGAGTTTTATCTGATGAAAAGTGAGGCG
>JAJEDN010000025.1 GCA_022821495.1 Candidatus Poribacteria bacterium | reverse complement strand
TCGAAAATCCGATAGAATATCTCCTAAGCAGAAAAGGAGGTTCATTTTTTAGCATCCTTTCACAACAGTAGTGTGTTTATGAAAGGATACCTGCTTTTCTGCTTTTTCGCATTATAATTCTAAATATTGTCCAAACTATAGGAATATAAATGCAACTGCAAAAAACAATTCCACTTTCATCTATCTACGACCGAGAGGAAGATTTCTCCGCAGATCTTGCTGATAATCTTGATGCCCTCAGAGTCGGAAGTTTTGAGGATCCTGAGACAGAATCCAGTGTCGGCACGCGTAGAGCAGACATTGTCGCTGTCGGTGAAGATGGTACACTCGTTGTTGAAAACCAGTTTGGTAAAGCAGATTGGGACCATTGGGGCAGACTTGAGGCTTATGCGCTATTGAAAGAAGCGGATGCGGCTGTCTTAGTGGCGGAGGACTTTGAGGATCTGATGATCGTCACGTGTAGACTGCGCGACGAGGACAGCACGATTGATTGGTATCTCATTCAAGCACAAGCCAATTCACATAATGAACTATCGTTCCATCACGTCGCTGGTCCCGCAATAGATATTCAAACCGAGAAGAGAGTTGAAGGTGGATATAGCGAATTCTGGGTACCGATTCGCAACGGTGAATTCGGCGAACTATTTGCAGGAAAACCCGTACCTATAAGTAATGAAGGTTGGATATGTAAAACCATCCGTAACATCTCAGTTTGTCTTTTTCTTACCAATCAACGATGCTATATTCAACTGTACTTTGAAGGAAAAGATCGACTGGAACGCAGAGACGTAATTATGGCGTTATTTCCAGAATCGGATTATACTTACGAGTATAACGATTCGCCCAAGCAGATAAGGGTACAATTTCCTGTCCTTGATAAAGGCAAAAATGATCGAGACGATTGGGATGAAATCCGAGAGAAATTAGTCGCTATGGGTACCGACATCTACAACAAAATTAACGAATCTAACCTGTAGTGCTGAACGTAATATGCCGTTTGTTGTTGAACTATACTTTGATCCATCAACTGAAGCGTGCATTCGTGGTGCATGGAAAGCCATTGATGAAGCAGGGATTAGTGATTCTATGCCCAAAGGTGGTTACCGGCCGCATGTATCGCTTGGGGTTTACAACCATCTTGCGTCTAACACGTTTGAGAAAGAACTTTCAAGTTTTGCTGCGGAGGTGGCACCGTTTCGATTGTCCTTTCCCAATATAGGGATCTTCTCTACATCGGAAGGGGTTGTTTTCTTAGGTGTAACGGTTACTGAACAACTGCTTAGCCTACACACGGAATTTCATAACATCTTCAAAGAACACGCACAGGAACAACGGGAATATTATACCGTCGGAAGGTGGGTTCCGCACTGCACACTCGCTTTCGGTTTGTCAGAGGACCAAATTGTTGAAGCAGTAACTGTTTGTCGGCAGATTGATTTACCAATTTCCGCGGAAGCCAAAGAAATTGGGTTGGTGAAGGTTTTCGATACGGGTTGTCAAACGCTGTCTTCGTTCAGCTTTAAAAGGTTTTTAACCCCCTAAATCCCCCTTATCAGGGGGACTTTGAAACCGCTGCGTAAGTCCTAATACATTAATTCACGAATTCACGCTCATTTTAACAACAGAGTCAAATGATTTTTGAGGAAACCCGCTTCAAGAAAAGCGAACCTGTCATCATAAAAATTATACTAATTTGCATCCTGATTGCCTCCGGGGCTTTGGTGTTGCGGAATGTCGGACACAGCGGGATTACCTATTGGGACGAAGGATTTCACGCGGTCGTTGCACGGAATTTGACGAAACATCCGCTCAAATTCACGCTCTACGATCAACCGTGGCTCCCTTACGACTACAAAGGTTGGGGTGAGAACCACATCTGGCTGCATAAACCGCCTGTGGGAATGTGGGCGATCTGGCTCTCGCACCTGATTTTCGGTATCAATACGTTCGCACTTCGGTTGCCGTCCGCAATCAGTCTTGTTGTAACGGCGTGGTTGACGTATCGGATCGCCGCGGATCTCTTTGACAAACGGGCAGGACTTATTGCTGCGTTCCTTCACGGATTCAACCCGTTTCTGTTCGCGTCCGTTCACGGCTATCGCTATTCGGATCACATTGATATTGCGCTGCTCCTCTGGGTGCAGGTTTCGTGTTGGTTCCTGCTCCGCGCAGTTCGGACAGGCAAACGACGGAATTACATCTTATCAGGCGTAGCAATGGGAATCGCGTATCTCTCGAAAAGTTACCTCGCCTGCATCACCTTCGGTATCGCACTCGTCGTTTGGGGTGTCGCGCGTGGGAAACAAATTTATTACAAGAGACGCGCATCAGATGATAGTGCACAGACCGAGACGATAGACGCAAAGATCCGACTCAGCGATGTAGGATTACTGCTCTTGACAGGAATTGCGACAGTTGCACCTTGGGTCACCTATTGCCTGATCTACTATCGGAAAGAATTCTTATGGGAACATAAACGCGTTCTTGACCATCTTAACACGGATGTCGAAAGTTGGGGCGCGAGTTGGGATCGACCGCTGTTTGACTATATGCCACTGTTCTATCCTGTGTTCTATGGCGCCCTTTTCGCGGTGGTTTTGTGCCTGTTAGTCGTTATGTTCAGACGCTGGAATTTAGCCGAACTGTTCGTGTTAGCGTGGGGGATCGGGGTCATTGTCCCGCACACGCTCGCAGAGACAAAAACGCCATCAGCAACAATGATCGCTGTGCCACCGTTGTTGATCTGCTTAGCAGCAGTCATTAGTCGCGCATGGCAACGACGGGATTGGGTCTATACATCTATTTGGACTGCAGGGATGCTCGCGATTACAATCATCTCGGGCGGACGCACATTGGTCAAGGGGCGAGACCAGTTTGATGGACTCAAAAAAATCGCACCTTTTATTGAGACGAATTTCTGGATTGTTGAGCAGCTTATTGGATTCGGCGTACTGCTCGCTGTTTTCGCTGGCATATATCTGCTGGTTCGCCGGTATAATTGGCAAAGATGGCTATGGCTTGGACTGCGGATAGGAGCATTGGCGATTGCCTTGTTCTATGCAAGGGGCTATGTGGATGCCGCATACAAAGTCACGGAGCGGAACAGTCAGATTCCGCTATATGAAAGAAGTGGTCCACGCCTTCAACGTGAGATGCCAGAAAACGCCTGCTATTTTCTGGACGACGAGCGCGTCGGTGCCCACTTTGATCTGATGTATTATGCTGACCGGTCAACATACCAGATTTACAATGTGCACATGAAAGCACCGCGAGATTTTAAGAGCCAAGCCAAAACAGCACGTGAAGCGGGTGCGATTCCGTATCTCTTCTCTATCAAGGATACGGTTTACGATTATCCACTGTTTCTTGAAGGTGAGATAGATGTCGGAAATGGAAAAACAAAACGGTATCGGGTTTTTGAAATCACGGAAACACAAGAGTAAGAATTTATAGATATTCATAGGAGCAATTTATGAAATTAATACGATATACACTATTCCTATCCATGCTTCTTGCGCTTGCCGCACTCTCAGCAAGTGCACAAGTGGATTGGAAAGCACTGGATGTAGGCAATTTATCGTCTGCTATCTTTAACACAGGAGTCGTCGGGTATCCGAGTAATCCAACCGCGAACCCTTCAGGATGGTGGCCCGCCGGCACAAACGATTCTTACATCTTTGAAGGCGACATCTGGATCGGTGCCAAAAAAGGCGGTGAGGTCGCCGTTTCTGAAGCAGATGGCAGACAAAGCGAACTTTGGCCCACTGGCGATGTACCGGAGGTCGTTTCAGATAAGCCTGGGATGACGACAAAAGGGACACCGACAAGTCAAGCCATCTCCTTCAAATGCTCTGATACGAACCCTGATGCAAATAAAGGCACGATTCTCGGATTAGAACTTGAGGTCAACGGGTTCCAATGGAGTTACGCACCGCTCTACGACTTCTTTATTCTTGAGTATAACGTCAAAAATGTCGGCGACGACACGCTTGAAGATGTATTTATGGCGTTCCGATACGATGTAGACATCTCCAGTAACGAAACCGGCACCGCAAGTTACTCCGCTGACGACTTCGTTGCATTGGATCAGACACCGGACGCACTCAATCCAGAAGACCATCCGAACCGTTATCTCTCTTACGGATTCTCCAACGCCTCCGCGCCCGGTTACATCGGTTTACGGGTACTGGATGCCTACAGAGGCGATAATTCAGAGGACCCAACGGCAAAAATTCCTTTCACGGCACACAAACGGATTACGATTTCCACGGACCCAACAACGGACGCAGAAAAGTACGCCCTTATCAGTGTCCCCGGTGTTGAACCGCTCCCTGCCAACTATGATGATCAACGTTTCATTCAATCCTACGGACCCGTTGAATCGTTTGCACCGGGTGAGTCGTTTAACATCATTATCGCAGTCGCAATCGGTGAAGGACTTACCGGTTTACAAGCATCTGCCGATTGGGCACAGAAGTTATATGACGATGCCTACGTCGCACCCGCACCACCGCCCTCCCCGCTGGTAACGGCTTATCCTGCTGACCAACAGGTGACCCTCGTCTGGGAAAGCGAAGGACGTTGGGTTGATGCGGGTGTTAGCAAGAATATTGAAGAATATGTTGATGTAACCGATCCTGAAAAAATTTTTGAAGGGTACAGGGTCTACAGACGTGATGTCTCTTATGATGCGTCTACCGGCGATCCCGTCGAAGATTGGACGATGCTGATGGAGTTCGATAAGCCGAGCGCGACCGGTAATTTCTTCACAGTCGCGCACGTCGGTAAGCAGTCGGACGCTAAGATTGAAAGTGAGGGCGATGAACCCTTTTTTGGTGCTTTTTTTAAGAGTGCCGTCTACATGATCAAATTCAATTCCAGCACCAGTTTTGAAGTCGTCAACACAACACTCTGGGAAGTCATGCCTTATAACGCGGAGTTTCCAGCAGATGGCGGCGGTTATGTTGTCATCAAGGATCCCGATACCGGTGAACCTTATCCCGACGGGACATATCGTTCTGGTGCTAATATCTACTTCGGTGGGCTTTATGTGAAGATTAGCGACGGCCCCTCAGGACCGCCTGTCGCTGGCGATATTTTCCGCATCGTTTCAACACCTTCACAAGCACTCGGTGAGGACGCGGGTATCAAGAACTTCTACACCGATGACGGGTTAACTAACGGACTTGAATACACTTACGCCGTCACTTCTTATGACACAGGTAACCCAAAAGCAGATTTGGTTTCGATGGAAAGTAGCCAGATTGAGACGATGGTTCGTGTCGTTCCACGCGCACAACCTGCCGGGTATCGAGCCGCTGAGGTTACTGATATAGTACAACAAGGACTGGGGAGTGTTACCCTTGAACCGATGGTACTCGCACCCGATAAAGTTACTGGACACCAATATAAAATCGTCTGGTCGGGCGCGAAACAGACAGGTCCCACTGCATACATCACCGGTCCTGGTTATCAACCACCGGCTTATGAAATTGTCAACACAACGACAAACGAAACGGTTGTTGAGCAACAATTCTTCAATTGGTATGACCCTGAGCATCAAGAAGCCGTTGAAGTCCTTTCGCCGATGTTTGACGGCATTGTCTTGAAGATAACAGGTGCCGATGTATCTTACGGTACTCCAGACGAAAACCCGATTCTTGACGTTAAACTGACCGCAGGCACAGTGACAGATTGGGCAGTGGACATTCAATCCCCTGGCTTTGGTGAGAACACATGGCCCAATGTCTGGTGGTCAACGTATTACCGTCCGCATACATATTCCATCACGTTTACCGACGATACACACGTCAAGGTGGTAGACGAAGACACCGGTGAAGAAATTCAGTTCAGTGACCAACGTGCGGAGGGATATGCGATCCTGACAGGTTCGGGCTGGCGTGATGAATACGTCCGTGCGGATACACCCGATTTCTTCCGAATTTACATCCGAGGCGGCTATGTCTATATCAGGGACCCGAATCAAGAAATCTCAGCTGGTGATGTTTTCACTGTCGAGATGGGGGGTATCAGCGCGCCACGAGACGGCGATGAATTCCTTTTGACAACAAAAGAAGAGACACTGGACGCTGAAAACATTGAAGCTGATCTCGGAAAAATTCGCGTTGTGCCAAACCCTTATTTTGTTACAAATAGGGCAGTACTTTCGGAGGGATCGGACAAGATATTCTTCACACATCTACCCCCGCGGTGTACCATTCGGATTTATACATTAGCAGGCGAATTAGTGCGGACAATTGAACACGAGAGTGATGCCACTTACCACCGTGATGTCGCCCCGGATGACCGTTCGTTACAAGGTGACAAAGGGGGGACAGCAACGTTTGAACTCCTCAATCGCTATAATCAGGCACTCGCGAGTGGGATTTATATTTATCATGTTGAAGCCCGCGATGAAAGTGATACGGTCGTCGGCAACAAAATCGGTAGATTCGCAATTATTCGATAACAGGAGAAATCCATGCGACATATAATTTATACGCTTTTATTTTCACTTCTGGCACTGTGGGTCGTTCCCGGTCATGCCACGACCAACGTCGGCACAGCCGGTGCCCAGTTTCTAAAAATCGGTCCCGGTGCACGGGTGGACAGTCTTGGTGGAGCGTTCGGCGCGCTCGCCAATGATGTCACCAGTATCTACTGGAACCCAGCAGGGATAAGCCAACTGGAAAAAACCAGTTTTTCAGATACACATACAATCTGGCTTGCCGATATTCGTTATAACTACTTAGCGTTCGCGACACCGATAGAAAACGTGGGCACTATAGGTGCAAGCGTTACCTTCCTCAACGTCCCTGACATGGAGATTACCACACTCACAAAGCCAGATGGCACGGGGCTTTGGTTCTCTGCCTGGGACACTGCTCTCTCGTTGGCGTATGCCAGACAACTCTACGAAAAGGAATCCGGTGTTAAACTCTCTTTTGGGATCAACGCCAAATACATCCACCAGCAGATCCATCGGGAAAGTGCGAAAGGTGTCGCCGTTGATGTTGGAACGCTATACCATACCGGTTGGCGGAGTCTGCGTATCGGGATGTGTTTCTCGAACTTCGGACCCGAGATGCGTTTTAGCGGTCCCGATCTCGAAAGCGGAGCCGAAGAAGCCGGTGACCCAAGAACAGCAGATTATCGCCCGTTCCCTGACACAACGAATCCGGCACGGAAAGCAGCGTTAGAGACGATCGAATTCCCGCTGCCCTCTAACTTCCGACTCGGTGTTGCTTACGATGTCATTGATGCTGGGGATAACCTCCTCACGCTTGCACTCGATGCAAACCATCCGAACGACAACAGCGAACGGTTGAACATCGGTATGGAGTATTGGTACAAAAAGATGGCAGCGATTCGCGGTGGCTACAAATTCCGATTGGGGGAGGATTGGAGAGACGATGAAGAGGGACTGACACTCGGTTTGGGTATCCACCTCACGCTGGGTAAACGGTTGATCGCTCTTGATTACGCTTACGCCGATTTCGGACACCTACAACAAGCACACCGGGTGAGTTTAGGGCTTCAGTTTTAAAGGGAACAAACATGACAGATAGACCGAACATCGTTTATCTCCTGGCAGATCAGATCCGTGCACGCTCACTACCGGTATACGGCGACACGCAGATTGCAACGCCGCACATTGATCGGCTTGCGCAGGAAGGTACCGTCTTCTCAAATGCAATCGCTACTGCCCCCGTCTGCACACCATATCGATCCATGCTTCTCACTGGACGGCACCCACAGACAACGGGACATCTCATCAACTTCGTCAGAACTCGGCACGACGAAATCGGCCTCGGCGACGTTTTCAGTCGAAACGGTTATCGGACGGCATGGGTTGGCAAATGGCATCTCCACACCGGTTCGTTCCCAGAAATCGGCGGACGCGATTACGTCCCTGAAGGACGCGACCGCCTCGGATTCCAACATTGGCGCGGCTATAACTTCCACACCGACTATTTCAATGGGACTGTGAACCTTGACGAAGACTGGCGAAACGAGAGATGGGAGGGATACGAAACCGACGCACTAAACCGCTACGCCTTTCAGTTTATGGATGATGCGCAAGATGATACGCCGTTTTGTCTGTTTATCTCCCCGCACCAAGCGCACTCCACGCCTTATGCGTTCGCACCACAAGAATATTATGACCGGCTGCCTGCTGAACTCCAACTCCCCGAAAACGTTCCAGATGCGGTTCGAGAACAGTCGTTGAATATTTACCGACACTACCTCGCTATGGTCCTAACTGTGGACGATATGCTTGGTGAATTGATGGCGTATCTCAAAAGAACAGGACGCGTCGAAAACACGCTGCTTGTCTTCGGATCGGATCACGGAACGCAAGGCGGCGCACAAGGCATCAATTTCTGGGCGAAGCGGGAACCTTATGAGGAGTCCATCAAAGTGCCGTTGATTATGCGGCTTCCCGGTGTCTTTGAGGGAAACCGCCGCACCTGTGATACACTCACATCACCCGTTGACCTGTTCCCATCGCTCTGCGGGTTATGCGGTATCCAACCGCCGCGAACCGTTGAAGGCTACGACCTGTCAGACGCTTGGTGTGGCGAAACCGATACCTTTGAACAGGCAGCCGTCCTAACGATGAACTTCGGTGCAACCTACGACTATCTCGTAGACGGCAACGAATGGCGCGGTGTCCGTACAAAAACACACAGTTACGCCCGCTGGCTCGACGGTAAACGGATGTTATATAATGTGGAAGCAGATCCGCTGCAGATGGATAACCTGATTGACACCCCCGAAGCGAAACCGTTGGCAGACGAAATGGAGCGCACGCTTACAAACCTGATGGACGCTCGAAACGACGAACTCCAACCCGCGACGAGTTACACCGACTGGTATGACAGACAACGTCGCATCGTCCGTAACGCCCACGGTCCCCTCGGCGATCCGGAAGATGAACCCGATTGGTCTCTCCTAAAAAGATAGGGTATTCACGACCTTCCTGTTGCCGCCTTGTGCTTCTACAACATCACGCAGTGCCATCCAGAGCGACTCTGTGTTACCATCTTCCTTATAATCTACTAAGGCTGCCTCCAAGTAATATATCGCGAACTCTGTCTGTATCTGTGAGGTCTTTTAAAAGGTCGTCTCTAAAATTGGTAGTCTGCTTAAGTATTGTTCCCGTTTTAATTGTTCCTGCTCCGTATTCAGACTTACGGTGAATCAGTAGCAGTTTCAAGGCTGGTATTCGCATGTGCTTGAGGTTCAATTGATAGTCGGCATTCAAGCGAATTCAATATAGTTCTGAGCATGTCGAATAGCGGGGCACCCTCGTTAGAGAGAGCATCCGAGAGTGTTTCGGCATCAATACCAGTTCGTTTGCAAATTTCAACAACCCCACCCTGTGACTCTACAAAGGTCCGGAGTCCCTTCAGAAAGAAAAGGTAGATCGCCATCAGCAAGGTATTCCTCCAATGTTAATTGGAGATAGTCAAGTGCCGCTTCCGGATCATTAGCAAGCCTCTGCTTTTGGTATTCACGCCAATTTCCCATTTCTCTCATGGATGGGCCTCCTTATATTCTTGCCAATAGGTTTTTGTGCGTTCAATGTTCCGCACTTCCTATGCCCTATCAACGCGATACATTATATCCTGTTCTTCCTCAAAATGCAATGAAAATTTATGTCTTGAAAATCCTTTGCTTAAAGAAATCTATTATGCTACAATAAACGTGAATCAATCCATCCGAATGGAGCGTCTAAACAAAAACAGATATGACCCTTCAAGAAATAATTTTAGCGTTAGAGAAATTTTGGGCAGACCACGGCTGCGTCATCCAACAACCGTGCGATATAGAAGTCGGCGCAGGCACATTTAACTCAGCAACCTTCCTACGGTGCCTCGGTCCAGAACCGTGGCAAGTGGCTTACGTAGAACCCGTCCGCCGTCCAACCGATGGCAGATATGCAGAAAACCCGTTCCGTGTTGGTGCTTATTACCAGTATCAGGTGATATTGAAACCCGCCCCTGAAAATGTACTACCACTCTACCTTGAGAGCCTCTATAGTCTCGGTATCTCTCCGCGCAAAAACGACATCCGATTTGTCGAAGACGACTGGGAATCACCGACGCTCGGTGCCTCCGGTCTCGGTTGGGAAGTCTGGTGGAACGGCGCGGAGGTTACACAGTTCACCTACTTCCAGCAGATGGGAAGCATCGATCTCGACCCGATCTGCGCTGAGATAACCTACGGACTTGAACGCATCGCGCTCTACCTACAGGACGTGGACGACTTTTTCGACATCCGCTGGAATGAGCATGTTAACTACGGGGATGTCCATCGCCAAAGCGAAGTGGAATACTCAACGTACAACTTCGAGCAGGCAAACGTAGAAATGCTCTTTGAGTTGTTCGGTACATACGAGAAGGAGACGCACGCCTGCTTAGATGCGGGGTTAGTGCTACCCGCGACTGACCATGTTTTGAAATGCTCGCACACCTTTAATATGTTAGATGCCCGCGGTGTTATTAGCGTCACGGAACGTGTAAGTTACATCGAACGCGTGCGGCGGCTTGCGCAACGGATCGCGCGGGCGTACGTCAAACAGCGTGAAGAGATGGAGCATCCGCTCATGGGACGTTTTGACACAGGCACAACACCTTCCGCTGTAGGTGCAGTCTCTAACCGCACCGAACCAACCCCCACCGCGGTGGGAGCAGTTTCTAACCGCACTGAAACTGCTGACCTCCTGTTTGAAATTGGTACGGAAGAGATACCCGCGAGTTACGTCCCGCCTGCCCTTGCGCAGCTCCGCGAAATCGCAACTGAATCCCTCACAAATCACAGAATCCCGTTTGGTGATATCCAAACACTCGGTACACCGCGCCGTATTACGCTTAGTATCAAAAACCTGGAGACCCTTCAAGAAAGCGAAGAGACAGAAGTTGTGGGGCCCCCGAAACGCATCGCCTTTGATGAAAACGGTGAACCGACAAAAGCAGCGATCGGTTTTGCAAAGACGCAAGGTGTTGAAATCTCCGATCTCCGTGTCGTCGAAACTGAACGTGGAGAATACATAGCTGCTTCAAAACTTGAAGAAGGTGTCGCAGCGCGGGAGGTATTGCAAGTACTTCTCCCTGAATGGATCGAGGCACTGCGTTTTCCAAAAACCATGCGCTGGGAAACTAAATCGGAGGAACCCCGTGCATTCGCTCGCTTCGCACGCCCGATCCGTTGGCTTGTCGCCCTGTTAGGGGATGATGTTATTAACTGTGCCTACGGTGCTGCACAAGCAGAACGGATAACCTACGGACATCGCTCCCTGCATCCCGATCCGATAACCTTGACATCAGCAAACTTAGACGCATATATAGAGGCGCTGCGTGCTGTAGATGTGATTGTTTCTCCCGATGAACGACGCGAGACAATCAAAAAACAGGTGGTGTCCATTTTGGAAGCAGAGGGCAATCTCCCGAAACTTGACGACGAATTGTTGGACACGGTGAACTACCTCGTGGAGAACCCACAACCCATCGTCGGTAATTTTAGCGAATCGCATCTGGAACTACCGTCTGAAGTGCTGATTACCGCCATGAAGAAGCATCAACGCTATTTCCCGATATGGAAAAACGAATCGGAATTGGCGGCGAAATTCATCACGATCTCCAACGGAACGGATGGAAATTTCGACGGTGTCCAGCACGGAAACGAACGCGTCCTCCGAGCAAGACTCAACGATGCCGAGTTCTTCTACGAGGAAGACCAGAAAACCAGTCTCGCTGACAAAGTTGAACGTCTGGGGGCGGTCGTCTTTCACGCCAAACTCGGATCGCTCTTGGATAAAGCAGAACGGCTTAAAGCGTTGGTTGCGTTTATCGCTAAGGAAATCGGGGTTACAAACCCCTCCTACACAGAAACGACTGCCGTGCATGCCGAACGTGCCGCGTGGCTCTGTAAGGCAGATTTAACGACCCAAATGGTCATTGAATTCCCGACATTGCAGGGCATTACTGGGAGATATTACGCACAAAACTCAGGAGAACCTGAACCCGTCGCTACCGCTATCGCTGAGCATTATCAACCTCTTGGCGCGGAAACACCACTACCCGAAACTGAAGTCGGTGCCCTTCTCGCTATTGCTGATAAACTCGACACTATCGTCGGATATTTTGGGATAGAAGAACGCCCCACAGGTTCACAGGACCCGTACTCCCTACGACGGCATGCTCTCGGCACGATCCGTATCCTCGAAGATCGGCAGCTGACACTCTCTTTAGATGCTGTGATCGAAAAGGCGCTGTCGCTCTACACAGTGCCGTTAGCAGACGATACACAAACGAGTGTTCTCAGTTTCATCAAAGAACGTCTACGTGTTATCTTGCAAAATCAGCAATACGCGCCTGACCTTGCTGATGCGATCTTGGCAGTTGGCGATGTTAACGTTATTGATGTTCTCAAACGCGCCAGCACACTTGCCGAATTTCGCTTGACACCAAACTTTGAGGAAGTGTATAATGCCCTCAATCGAGTCCTGAGAATTTTGCCGCCGGGTGCACCGGAGACCGTGGATGCGACACTGCTGCAAGATGATGCGGAAAAACAACTCTTTGAGCATATCACTGCGGCAGAACCGGACTTCAAACAGAGCATTCAGGAACGTGAGTACGCCAAACTTTTAACACAACTTGCCGCTTTACAGCCAGCAATTGACGGTTTCTTTGACGATGTTTTAGTTATGGCGGAGGCACCTGAACTACGCACCAATCGGTTGGCGTTGTTGAATAAAATCGGACAGAATATTTATGCCATCGCAGACTTAACAAAACTCGTGATCGCGGGAAATTAAATATAGGAGACATCTGAGCGCGCCTGCTGATACCACAGGAGAGAACTATGAAGCGACACCGTATTTGTAATCTATTGAGAATCAGTATCCATCTTCCACTCATTGCGGCTATCGCACTGTTGATTGCATGTGGTGAGAAAGAAAATAGGGATATTATTGAAGCGCGAGCCGCTATTGTTCGCGGAGACTATACCGCTGCACAAACGGCAGTCGAAAAAACAGATTCCGGGAATGCGGAAGGGCGACACCTGAAGGCTTTCCTACAAAACCGGACACGCACAGAGACAGAGAGTTGGCACCAAGCGATTGCGCAATCAAACGCTTACCTTGAAACACTCTCCGCCGATATCCGGGCTATTACATTGCTGGAAGATCCTGATTCTGATGACCTTGACCAACAGGAACGCCTCATTCGTGCACAAAATTCTATCTCTGGGCTTTTTGCTGTATCGCTCGCTGAGGCGGTCGAAAAGCGGGCAGAATTGCTAACAGAACTTGTCGCACACTCGGATTCTGCTGTCGTCCAAGCACTTTTAGCCGCTGAAAAGTGTTACCAACCCGACCCACGCGCGGCAGTCGTACAACTCACGAAAAAACTCGGAGGCGGGAATGCGGTTATCGAATTAATGCAGCAGGCAACACACCACGAAGATTCCGCCATACAAAAAGAAGCAGTGCGTCATCTTGGGGCGATGCAGAACCCCCAATTAATTCCGACCTTTGAAGAGGTGCTCACGAGAACGGTAAACATCTCTGAAGTCGCATATAGGGCAATTGTTGCGCTTGAACAATTGGCGAGTTCGGGTGCCGCTGGTAGCGACGTTATTGTGCCGGGACTCCAACTTGCCTTGAAAAACAATAGTGCACAGGTCCGTATGCACGCCGCAAAATTACTTGGCAGCATCCAAACCGAGGTTGCTATTCCCGATCTCGTCCGACTGCTTGCGGATCCAAATAACTACGTCAAGGATACAGCCATAGCTGCACTCAACCGTGTAGGAAACTCCGCAACTCCCGCGCTCCTTGAGGTCTTGGAAACGAGCGCGCGAAACCTGATTCCCGACGAGGACACCGGCTTTACCACCGACTATCAATACATCGCGAGTGCTTATATTGACGATCTGTGGATGAAAAAATACCGCATTGGCACACAGTCCGCTGCAATCCAAACGCTCGGACTCCTCAAAGCGGAAGCCGCTGTCCGACCGCTGATAAAAGAGCTCGCGAACGAGGAATTGCGAAATGCTGCTTTGGCGGCACTCGTTGAGATGCGTGGTGTTGCTGTACCACTGATGCTTGACGCACTCAAAAACGGCACCAATGAAATTCGGGTAAAAGTCGCAGAGGCACTCGGAACAATCGGGGACCGGCGCGCAATAACACCGCTTATTGACGCATTAAATAACGATCCGCATAAAGAGGTAAAAGCGTTGGCAGCGATAGGGCTTGGCAATATGCATGCGCGTCGCTCAGTCCCCGCGCTTACGGCGGCACTCTCTTACGACGACACCACTGCCACTAATGCTGCGGATGCAATTGGAAAAATTGGCGTAACGACAGAGGACGTTGTCGAAAAATTGATCATCATGGCGATGGATAAGCAGATGCGCGAAACCCTACGTATTGCTGCGATTACGGCACTCTGGCAACTCAAGCCTGAAGAAGCCACACAACCGATGCTCCTTCTCATGTTCAGCGATGAAACCAGTCCTGTCATACGTGCCAACGCTGTCAAGGTTCTCAGCCGTATCAAGGCACCTGAAACTACACCTGTGTTGCTTTGGGTGTTGTCTACGCAATTCGATGAAATTTCCGACTTCCAGCGGCACATGAAGCGGGCGTATAAAACACTTGACGCACTCCGAACACAGGTCGAATCTTTCAACATTGAATGGACAGTTGATTACCCGCGCGCAAACTATCGGACATGGGGTGAACTCAAACCGGTACCGAGTCTCGTGCGGAGTGAAGTCGCCCACGCGCTCGGTATTATCAAAGGGGATACCGTGATAGAATCCCTTGTGAATGCCCTTGAGGATGACGGACGCGCAACAGTGCGCCAAAGCGCAGCCTGGGCACTCGGCGAAGTCAAGGGAGACGTCGCAACTACTGCCCTTATTACCGCGCTGAAGAAAGATAAACAAGGGGTTGTTCGACAAGAAGCTGCTATTGCCCTCGGAAAAATAAAGGGGCAGAGAGTTATTGATCCGCTGTTAGATGTACTGCGCAATGATAAGTATGAGACAACGCGCTTTCAAGCAGCAGTTGCACTCCGGGAGATTCAAGCAGCGGATAAAGGACTTGTGGATATTTTGAAAAAAGGCTTGGGAAGCTTTGATGACGGATACGAAGTCCTCTCCGTACAAAACCAGGTCATCGGTGCTCTAATTCTAAATAATAATAATGCAACAGCAGAATTTGTTCTTGATGCCCTTAAGTCCGCGGATGATGAATGGACGCGGTGGGCATGTGTCCATATCCTTGGGGCATCTGCGAAAAAAATCGCTACCGATGCGATGCTTGAGGAACTAAAACATCCGAGTTATGTTGTCCGGAAACGGGCGGCAAACTCACTCGGTGGTTTTAAAGAACGGCGGTTAGTTGATCCGCTCATCACGGTGCTCGAAAACAGCGATGAGATGAAATCTATCCGGGCATCTGCAATTATTTCACTCGGTGCACTCAAAGATGAACGCGCCGCTGTACCGCTGCTAACAGCACTCTCTGATGAAAATGCCGAGATCCGATTGCAAGCCGCCGCTGCTTTGGGCACCCTCAAAAATGCAAAAGCTGTTGCCAAACTCAGCGAAATCGTTGAGAATCCGCTGGAGCCGGACAATGTCCGTGCTGCTGCAGTCGCTGCCCTCGGTAATATCGGCGACAAAACAGCTGAAGACGTGCTGATTCGTGCACTCGACATCCGCGTCGGAAACATCGCTAATAATGCCATAATCGCACTCGGCAAACTCGAAAGTAAAACGGCTATTCCGAAACTGATTACTATTCTTGGGGATAAGCGGGTCCCGCTGAATGCGGGGACGGCAGTTTTAGCGAATGCTTCCGCACGTACAAAAGCCGCACGCGCTCTCGGCACAATCGGTGGCACCCGTGCCGCTGAAGCTATCGGAAGGCAACTCATTGACGATACGGAATATATCGTCGCTCTTGAAGACGCAGCGAACAGGAAAAACCTCGGACTTGATGAGCTGAAACGCAATTGGAGTTGGGAGATTTTCGTCGTTGCTGCCAAAAAACTTGACCTACCCGCATTTGTTGCATCCAAGATGTCAGAACGCGCCGCAGATGAATGGGAAGATAATGCTGTGAGGAACGCCGCCATGGTCGCATTAGGACGTTGCAAAACAGCAGATGCAGCACTCGATGTCTCTGATCTCAAACGGCGGCTTACCGATCCAGATGTGGACACTCGCAAAGCCACAGCACTCGCTGTTGGCGAAGCCGGTCTTTCGGAGTTTATACCGGACCTCGTTCAGATCATGAAGGGCGAAAATGAAGACAACAAGGACGTTCGTCGAGCCGCAACACAAGGACTCAGGGTCTTGGCGGATCCATCAACGACCGACGCACTCATCGAAGTGATGAATAACGACGATAATCACGTCGAGATCCGGCGCGATGCCTCACGGGCATTGGGTGATATCGGAACCGATAAAGCCGTAACGGCATTGGTAGAAAAACTGACAGCGTTGCATGAAGCCCAAATCACAAGAGGATTCCGACTTGATGTTATCAAGGCTCTTGGCGACGCGAAAAATACAAACGCCGTCTCACTGCTTGAAGTGATCCTCGAAGATCAGGACGCAGAAATCCATTTCCAAGCAGCCGCAGCACTCTTTGAAATCACAGGCAAAGGCTACGGCTATAACCGCCTCTAATGTATCACAGGCATAGTTCACACTGACGTGAAATGGAGAGTAAAATGAAGGATAAATTTATAGGAGGTCTTCAAAAATCTTTCAAGGAACTTGATTTTTTAGTCATTTTAGCAGCCTATATAGCATTAACCAATCTGTTCGAATGGACTTCTCTACAGACGGTTGGCGTGGCGTGTGGCTGCATCTGTCTGAGTGGACTAATCGAATTCTTGTTGTGGGCATCTCGCAACAGGCCTAAAATAGGTAAATTGTTCTACACACCGTGTGAGCATTGTGGAAAGTTCGCATCTTCACGCACGTTGTTAGGAACGCTTGGCAACAACTTCACGAAACCACACTTTTTTCTTCTTTTCGTTATGTTCTTTTTGATAAGTCAATTGGACAACTGGACGCTTATCAAACAAATTGTTGTGCTTAGTACCCTAATTATTACTGTATTCTTGATGGGTGGATTGTTGGATACTCTGGGGATGCTGTTCAAGAAATCTGAGACGAGCGAAACTACATAAATTTCTAAATGTCTATGGTCCTATAAGCAAGCCATCAACTGAAAACTGACACGACTTACGCAAATTGTGTCCAAAAGCAATATATTTCACCGAAAAGTTGATGTTTAAGTTATTTAACCCCCTAAATCCCCCTTATCAGGGGGACTTTAAGAGAAAATGCGTAAGCCCTAACTGATAACCCATAACTGCTAAAAAGGAGATTTTTATGGCTTTTTTTGAATTAAGGCAGTACAGAACGCAACCCGGTCAACGCGAAAACTGGGTGAAATACATGGAAGAAACAATCCTACCCTTCCAAATTTCTAAGGGAATGGTTGTGATTGGCAGTTTTATCGGTGAAGAAGAAGATGACCTTTACGTCTGGATCCGACGGTTCGAGAGCGAAAAACAGCGTGAGCAACTTTACGCAGCGGTTTACGAAGATGATCGCTGGGTAAACGAAATTTCACCACGCGTCGGTGAACTCATTGACAGAGAACAGATCGTTGTCACACGGCTTGAACCAACTTCACGCTCAGCACATCAATAAAACATGACTCTGGCACACGGCGTGTGCCTACTACTTTTAACGGAGGTGTCTCAATGGGCCCCAAAGAAAAATATTTGTTTGATCTCTGGGGATACGTGAACATTGAAGGCGTTTTAGGGGCTGAAGAACTCGCGGAACTGAATGCCCTTATCGATGCACAAGATTACCCGGATCCAGTAGATGATAATGTCCATTCGCAACGGTTCGGCGGATTCTTGAGTTGGGAGAACGACGCGTTCCGTAAACTCCTCAACCATCCTCATGTTATGCCGTTTTTGGCGGAGATCGTCGGTCCAAAATTCCGATTGGATCACGTTTACGGCATCTTGATGATAGAAGGCAACCCAGGCGGGACGCTCCATGGTGGCGGCACGCCTTATGATCCGTCACAATACTATGTCTTCCGAAATGACCGGATGTATAACGGATTAACCGTCGTCTCGTGGGCACTCACCGATATGCTACCGGGACACGGTGGCTTCTGTTGTATCCCCGGCAGCCACAAAAGTAACTATCCGTGTCCGCCGGAATTTCGACCGGTGGTAGAAAACGAAACCTGCATGGCACCGGTACATCAAAAAGCAGGCGACGTGGTCATCTTTACGGAGGCGTTAACACACGGCACACTCCCGTGGACTGCCTCACACGAACGCCGCTCAATCTTGTTCAAGTACTCGCCAGGGCACGCTTCATGGGGACAAGGCAGATACGACGACGAACTCCGTAACCTGATGTCAGAGGAAGATCAGAAGTTAATGCTCGAACCCCCTTATGTCGCACACCGCAAACCAGTGGTGTAGCGCGTTAGTCTTAGGGTAAGTTTGTAGTAGTGCGATTCATCGCACGTCGGCAGAGAACAACGGACAATGATGCACTTCGCATGAATCAACGGTATGAATGCCTTATGGCATTCCCCGAGGTGGGTACGCCACAGAATTGCCCTACTACGAACAGGATCACTTATGATGTAAAACTTGACAAAGCACTTCACGGTCTGTCTACCAATCCGCGACGCTGCCATCGGTATCGTAATAGTACTCGCCGCCGAGTTCTTCAGGATAGGTGTCGAGCGTCTGTTCCGCTTCTTTCGCGTCAATCTCAAAGCCGAGTCCGGGTTTTGTCGGTAATTCAATATGTCCGTCTTTAACCTGCCAATCCTTGATGAACAGACCGTCTCCTAACCCAGGGTCGATCTGTTCTTGGATGAGGAAATTCGGCACAACGGCATCCACGTGAAGGGAGGCAGAGAAAGCAACGGGACCGATAGCACAGTGCGGTGCGATGTGCATATAATAAACCTCCGCCATGTTCGCAATCTTCTTCAGTTCAGTAATGCCACCGGCATGGGAGGTATCGGGTTGTAGGTAAGCGACCGCCTGTTTCTCGAAAACCTCGCGAAACCCCCAACGGGTCAGCAGCCGTTCACCTGTGGCAATCGGGAACGGCACATGGTCGGAGACCAGTTTGAGCGCGTCTACATTCTCTTGTGGCACAGGTTCCTCAACGAACATCGGGCGCATCCCTTTAAGTTCATGACAAATCTCGATGGCGAGTGCGGGGGTCATCTTACCGTGGAAATCAAAGGCGAGTTCAACATCGGGACCGACCCACTCGCGCATGAGATACGCACGTTTTACGAACTCGTCAATCACCGCGGGAGGTTCATGTCCGCGCCACTTGCCACCGGGACCGCTTTTAAACGCCGTATAGCCGCCTTTTTGCTGTAAAAATTCAAGGCGTTCTTTTGCAGCGGTTTTACCCTCGTCAGTCAGGCTGCCGATGCCCCAATGCGCATAGACGCGGATACGATCGCGCACGGCACCACCCAAAAGTTGATAGGCAGGCACGTCGTAGTATTTACCAGCGATGTCCCATAACGCCTGATCAATGCCGGACAAAGCGGACATCAAGATATTGCCGCCTCGGAAGAAGGCGGAACGATAGACGTGCTGCCAGTGGTGCTCAATCCGCAACGGATCTTTGCCAATAAAATAGTCGGCAAGTTCCGTGACAGCCATACACGTACTTCTGGGTTTACCTTCAAGTGTCGTTTCACCCCAGCCGACGATACCGGTATCTGTCGTAATTTTGACAAGCCGCGTCCGACGGCGTGGGTAAAATTGTTCAATCGTCGCAATTTTCATTTTTTTAACTATGGCCTCCTGGTCACCGCTCCATTTCATTACGCGGTGGTTTCTGATTAGGTCTCAACTCTGTTTGGTAATTTTGGTGTTTCTTTCACCATAGCAATCGAAAATCGTCAGCAGCCAGCAGGCGGTTGAGCGGTTTTCGTCTAACAAAGACTGCCTCTCTCTTAAGGTAGCCTCAAAACCCGTAGCTCGTGATGTAATAGAGAGCGGATATACGGGATGGCACTTCAAACCCTAAACTTGCCTGACCGAACCGCAAGGAAACTTAAAAATATGTCCTCACAACCGAATGTTCTTTTTATGATCGCCGACGATCACCGGTGGGATGCCATCGGCGGTATGGGCGACCCAACCGTTAAGACACCGACGATGGATTCGCTCATGTCACGCGGAACAACCTTCCGCCAAACCCACATCATGGGTTCGCTTTCCGGAGCCGTTTGTGTTCCGAGTCGCGCCGCTGTTCTCACAAGTGCGAGTCTATTCCGAAGCGGTGCAAACCAGATTAACCGAGATTACGCTATCTGGCCCGAGGTAATGCGTCAAGCAGGGTACCACACATTTTTTTCTGGTAAATGGCACAACGACCGACAAACGTTTGTAGATGGTTTTGATGCCGGTGGGACCATTTTCTTCGGCGGCATGGGCGATCAATATAAAGTGCCAATTTTCGATTTTGATCCGACCGGTGCCTATCCGAAAGATGATAGGTATATTGGCGATAAGTTTTCTACAGAACTGTTTACCGATTCCGCTGTGCAATTTATAGAAAACTACGACCAAACGAACCCTTTCTTCCTCTACCTCTCTTTCACTTCACCGCACGATCCGAGAACGCCACCCGGAGAATACGCGACGATGTATTCACCAGAAGAGGTCCCTGTTCCAGAGAACTTCTACCCGGAACACCCGTTTGACAACGGCGAAATGCGTATCCGAGACGAAGTACTCGCTCCGTTCCCACGAACACCTGAAATCGTTCAGCAACATATTGCTGATTACTACGGGATGATTACCAGCCAAGATGCCGAAATGGGACGTTTGCTAAACACATTGGAAGCCAATGGACATCTCGATAACACCATCGTCATCTATACCGCTGACCACGGACTTGCTGTCGGGCAACACGGACTGCTCGGCAAACAGAATCTCTACGACCATAGTATCCGCGTACCATCAATATTCGCCGGACCCGGGATCCCTGAAGGGACGACAGTTGACGCACTCACCTATCTCTACGATGTCTTTCCTACTGTTTGTGATCTCACCGATGTTGACTGTCCTGATACGACTGAAGGTAAGAGTTTAGTCCCACTGATGGAAGGTTGTGTTGAGCAGGTCCGGGAGACAGTCTTCGCTGCGTATAAAGATATTCACCGGACCATCAGCGACGGACGTTGGAAACTCATCCGTTACTATGTCTCTGAAGAGACAGGTAAAGGCACGGATTGTATCCAATTCTTCGACTTAGAGCAAGATCCGTGGGAGACAACAAACCTTGCCGATCTACCTGAACATGCCGACCGCATCCGATCACTTGCTGCAGATATGAAAATGTGGCAAACCGAGACGGACGATTTCATGAAAGACACGCCGGTATTACCAGTGTAAGATGAATATTGATTGGAAGGCTGGAAGGTTGCAAGGTTGGAAGAGAAGACTGGAATATTGGAAAGCTGGAAGGTTGCGGTATCCATCCTTCCGCTCATTCTCGCTTTTCTACCCTTCCCTTCTTCCATCCTTCCTATTTCTCTTTGACCGTAGCCGTAACCCGCCTATGGAATTCACTCTGACCGATAGCAATCAATCGCGCAGCCTGCTCCGCCGTGTCAGCGATTAACCGCGACGCGTCCGCAACGGCATCCGCTAATGCCATCGGCTCTTGTACGATACCCAACATCGCATCAATACCCGCTTCGTAAACGGCTTCAGCCCCTTCAGCGATGCCACCTGCAATCGCAATGACCGGAATATTTTCCGCCTTTGCGACCTTCGCAACACCGACGGGGGTCTTCCCGAATGCCGTCTGAAAATCGAGTTGTCCCTCACCCGTAAAAACGATGGCAGCACCTTTCACACGTTCTCTAAGGTTGACGGCATCAATCATAATATCAACCCCGAGTCGTAATTCAGCGTTGAGAAACGCCATCAATCCGGCACCGAGTCCACCGGCAGCCCCTGCTCCCGGTATATCGTTAAAAGATTTGCCAAGTGTCCGCGTCAAAACGCCGTCAAAATGTGCCAGATGTGCATCTAACGTTTCGATCATTTCAGGTGTGGCACCCTTCTGCGGACCATAGACGTGTGACGCACCATCTGGCCCTGTCAATGGATTGTTGACATCACAAGCGACAACGGTTTCGGTCTCTGCAATAGCAGGGTGTAAGCCTGTTATATCTATTGACGCTAATCGTCCGAGACCTCCACCGCCGCGTGGAATCTGTTCGCCATTTGCATCCAGCAACCGAACACCGAGTGCCTCCGCCATACCGGCACCACCGTCGTTTGTTGCGCTGCCGCCGATACCGATAATTAAGCGTCTGCACCCTGCTTCCAGAGCGGCGTGGATCAATTGTCCGGTGCCGTAGGTGGTGGTGCGAAGTGGATTCCGTTCATGCGGTGCGACAAGCGTGAGACCGGAGGCGGATGCCATCTCAATGACAGCGGTCTCCGAATCTGCGAGGATACCGAATTGTGCGTCAACAGCGTTTTCGAGCGGGGCGAGGACGCGTTGGGTTCGGAGGTGCCCCCCGGTGGCATCAACGAGCGACTGCACCGTACCTTCGCCGCCGTCTGCCATCGGGATTTTGTCAATAACAGCATCAGGAAACACGCGACGGAGTCCTTGCTCAATCGCATTTGCAGCTTCAAGCGCACTTACGCTTCCCTTAAATGAGTCAGGTGCAACTACAATTTTCATAATGGATAATCTATCACATGCTCCGCGATTTGTCAAATTCAGCTGTCCCACACAAATACATCCGTACGAGATCAAAAAGATACTATCTTTTGTAGGAGCGAGTTTTGCTCGCTATCTTTGTTTACTGCCCGGATTCAAAAACGCTTCACTAATTCCAGACTCCAAAACCGCGGTTCATTGACGAAACCCGTCAGATTGTTGAAATCGATGCCACCGGTCGGAGATGTATCGTTGAGAATGTTCCGTCCTATGAGTGCCACTTCTATATCGTTATAGGGCAATAGGCAGGCAAGCCGGACACCACCCACCAAGAGCCAATCGTCGGCGAATTCCACGGAATCGTAGAGAAAGAACCGCACTCGGCTGCGATACGCCCAATCCGTGGAAACGACAAGGCGGATGTCCGAGGGAAGCGAGAGCGCGTAGCTCAGTGCCACATCTGCAATCCATCCTGGAGCCTGCGGTAGACTGTTCCCGTCAATGGAATAAATGCCATCACCAACAGGCGGATCCAGCATTGTACACGGCGCACCACACCCCTGTATCGCCAAATTCGGATCGTTAATCCGTGTGTGGTTGTAACTGAGGCCTGCTGAGACCTCAAGTGCAGTGATTGGCATAAAAATCAACTCCGCTTCAACGCCGCGTCCAATCGTGCTATCAGCGTTCACTAACCGGTTGAAATTGGTTTCGCCGCCCACGGCAGTCAGCTGCTGATCCTGCATAAAGTACTGGAACCCCGCTATATTCAGGTGCAACCGCTGGTCCCACAAGCGTAATTTCGTGCCGCCTTCAAAAGAGAGAATCGTCTCGGTATCCGCGACTGTGACAGCATCGCCAAACAACAAGCGCCCCTGAATGCTCGGTGCCCGAAATCCTCGCGATGCGCGCAGATACGTCTGCACACTCGGTGCCACTTGATAGCGGAGGCTCATATCTCCGCTCCACACCGTGTCTTCAGGGTTCTTGTGGATAGGATCGAGTGGACCTGCCCCGGTAACAGCAGGTGCTTGATCCCGCCATGCTGTATAATTCTTTGCATCACTGGACAATCGTAGACCTGCACCGAGTTCGAGGTTCTCAAGCATTTGGAAGGTTAACGCTGCGAACGCCGCGCGTGCTGTAGATGTCTGCTCTTGTCGTGCGATGCCATCCAATGCACCGCCAGATAGTGTATCGTAGTTGAAATCTTCCATCTCTACGAACTCCGAAAAATAGTAGAAGCCGAACTGATAGGTAAGACGGCGCGCTGCTGGACTCATCAAGCGGACTTCTTGGCTAAATTGCCGTAGGCTCGGAATACCGGACGCGGTTTCAGAAGGAAAGGGAATCTCGCCGGGACCACTCACAGGAAGAAACGCAGCCCCGTATCCACCGTCAATGTCTCCGCGCGAGAAATTCGTCAGTCGTTCAAACCCCGTCAGCGAAACGAGTTGGAAGTCGCCAATATCGTAGCGGACTTCAGCAGACAACCCTTGCGTACGCAATGTTTGTTCATTAGGTCCGTCGTGTGCAATGCGATCACGGGCAAAGTTCTGCACCAAACTGCCTTCGCCCTTTGATAAGATATTGGCGCGGAACAGGCGTGCGGTGCCGTCAAGATCGCGCGCATGGAACTTGAATCGTGCCTCCAATTCCGGCATAGGTGTCCACAACAATTGGACGCGCCCCGCCAAGTCCTGATGTCCACCTAAGACATCATCTTCGCCTGTATGTTCATTATCTACCCAGTCGTTCCGCCACTGCGCGAGCAGTGAAAGCCGCGCCGACAGCACAGATGGAACAATCGGTCCCGACACCGCGCCCTCAAAATTACTGCTGTTGAATCGCCCGTAATTCAACCGTCCGTATCCTTCCAAGGTCTGCGTCGGACGCGCCGATTCAAACTTCACAATACCCGCGGGGGTATTGCGTCCGAACAGTGTGCCTTGTGGTCCCCGCAATACTTCAACCCGATCCAAGTCAAAGGCGGGAAATCCTTTTAGCAAGGCGTTTTCCAGTACAACGCCGTCGTAGAGCAGCGAAACCGGCTGCGAAGCGTTGAGGTCGAAATCCGTATTGCCGAGTCCGCGGATATAAAAGCGTGGAAAGATACGTCCAAATGACGATTCTATCTGTAAACTCGGTATGCGGTTCGACAAAAAGCGGACATCCATACCCGACGAGCGTATAGCGTCGAATCTTTCACCCCGAAGCGTCGAGACGGAGAGCGGTACTTCAAAAGAACTTTGCTCACGTTTACGCGCAGTAACCACGATTTCTTCCATTCTAACAACTTCTTCGGTCTCCTCATCGGCACCAACCGTTAAAGATATAGACAACATCATCAAGAAAGCCAAAGCATAAACCGATTTGCTAAAGTTCATGTTTCCCCCAAAAATAAGATATAAAAAACTGGCATAAAATAGGGACGCGGTAGTAGAAACGCCACATCTTACGTATAATGGACAAACGATATTTTAACATACCGAACAAAAAAGTCAATCAATGTCTGACGCATTCAGAAGAACTCAGTTATCGGTTGTTAGTTGTCGGAAAACCGAACATACTATTGAAAAGGAAAAAATTACTTGACATCCGATGCGAATTCGTGCCAAAATCCAAAGCGAACAATCTTGGAGGTGAGCGGAAATGAGGCGCAAATGTGACAAATCAACGGTTTTCTGGTCTGTTATCAGTGCGATAATACTAATGTCCGTCACACAAGGATTCAGCGTAGTTGATCCTGAAACCGCAGTGGGTGTTTGGCTCTTTAATGAAGAAAAAGGGGATATCGCCAAAGACTTGACGGAAAACGCACTTGATGCGAAGTTCTTGGCCCCCGTGAAATGGACTGATGGTAAATTTGATGGCGGATTGGAATTCAAAAGCGGTGGTTTGGTTGAAGCAGGAATCTCGCCGCTTCTGAACGTCGGCAAATCAAATTTTTCTATGGCCGCATGGTTCAAATATTCAAAAACGCCCGACGGATGGCATGCAAGCCTCATCTCAAAGGCTGACCTCGCTATGCCGAGACACGGCTATATCTTGTGCGTTCGCGGAAACCTTGACCCGAACAACAAAGGGAAACCGCTGTTCTGGTTCGGATTGGCGCAGGGTGCAGGCGTTCACCTTTTTGGTACATCACCCATCAATGATGGAAAATGGCACCATCTCGCTGCAACTGCTGACCGAAAAGGCGCGATGAAATTGTACCGGGACGGGAAACTGGAAGTTGAAAAAGATATTTCCGCGCACCAAAAAGAGAATGAAGATAACCATAAACCTTTCACGATTGGTGGTGAAGTCGGTGTCGCAGTCCGTACCCTTGTGGATGGAGCAATGGACGAAGTCGCACTCTTCAACATTGTACTCACAGAAGATCAGATAACAGAAATCGCCGAGAAAGGGCTTGCACGTGCATTGGGGGCGGAAGCTGTTTCACCAAATGATAAACTGGCTACCGCTTGGGGAAAAATAAAAAGAAAATAATCTCTTTTTGGCGATCCTTCTGGATTTTCAAAAAAATAGTAATCCATAACTAACCATATATTGTTGCCGGTGGGTTTGAATGCCGCCCGGTAATAAATCAAGATTGAAAAATAGGTGACACATGGACTGGCAATTGGAAACGACTGTCTCTGACGAACAGGTCGAATTTTACAAAGAAAACGGGTACCTCACGTATGGACGCATCTTCACGAAACCGGAGTTAGACGAACTTCGGGATTATGTGGACGATATGATCGAGAATTTACCGGAAGGTAGACGTCCAGAGCAGATGGATGTCCCGCATTTTGAGCATCCCTATCTGTTCAAATACCTGACGCATCCACGCGTGTTAAAGGTGATAGAGCGGTTTATCGGACCGGATATTGTTCTCTGGTCGAGCCATTTTATTAGCAAACGAGAGAACGACGGCATGGAGGTGCCCTGGCACCAAGACGGGGTCTACTGGGGTGAGTCGCTTGATCCGATGCATGTTATCACGATGTGGTTGGCAGTAGATGAATCGAAGGTCGAAAACGGATGTATGCGCGTCATCTCTGGCAGCCACACGTTACGCGATCGTCGCTATGAATCTGTTGATCGGAAAAATATGCTTTTCGGGAGCGAAGTGGTGGAAGATGATCTTGACACCTCCAAGGTTGTCAACTTGGAATTAGAGGTCGGCGAATGCCATTTCCACGATGCGTGGACAATCCACAATTCCAGTCCGAACGTTTCGGAGAAACGCCGGTGCGGCTACACAATGCGCTACATGCCAGCAGATGTCCGGTACCCCGGTGCAGAGTGGCGACGCGCACACTACATCTATCTCTTGCAGGGCAAAGATAGAACAGATGGCTTTAATACCTACACACCTGTTCCAGAATTTTAACAGGACTTACGTATAACACAAATATTGAGGACAGGAAGAATCCAAGGATGGAGGAATGGAAGGTTGGAAGAGTGGGTACCCATCCTTCCAACCCAACTCCTTCCAGTCTTCCTATTTTGCAAGCAAATGCACGAATTTTTCTAAAACTTGGGAAAGGATAACTTATGCGTCCCTATTTTGATGTACATTGCCATATTGGTATGACGGTATCGCGCGCCCCAACGATAGGACAGAGCGTTGGACGATGTCTTGCTCGGATGGCTTCAGCAAACGTTATCGGTGCGATTCCGTGTCCAACAGGCGGCGGACCGCAGGCCCACGGCGTATTGGATACGCGTGCCCAACACGAGACAGTCGCTAACGCCTGCAAGCTGTACCCAGAACGTTTTCCCATCGGACTCGGCAATGTGGAAGTCCGACACGAACAGGCAGGTGTAGATGAACTCGACAGAGCGATGCAGGCAGACGGTTTAGTCGGATTTATGTGCCATCCAGGGTTGTCTGGTCATTCGCTCGGTGGTGAACTTTACGCATTCCTTGAGGTGGTAGCGATGCATAATGGGTTGTGTCTACTGCATCAGGCAGGCTCCACGCAAAATATCGCCGCTTATGCGAGGCGATTCCCATCGGTAACGTTTATTATTGGACATGTTTCGATGAGCAAAGCCGGACATCTTGATGCTATTGAGCAGTGCGGGAAGCAGGAGAATATCTGGTTCGATGTAGCACAGAAGCCAGAAGGGGCGGACGAAAGTTGGGACTTGGTGCACCTCGTCAATCACCTCGGCAACGATAGGATTATGTTCGGTAGCGATCTACCTTACTACGATTTCCGGTTAGTCCAAGCACAGATTGAGGCGGCGCGCCTTGACGATGAAACAAAAGAACGGATTGCCTATCAGAATGCGGTGCGACTTGTCCAACAGTTCCGTGAAAATTGGTTGCCAACACTGACCCCAATAACACCACCGCAAGCTTATTCAGAAGGTGAAATGTGGGATGCGAATGGCGCGAGATTACGCTAACGGTTACTTAACAATTTCAACTGCCCGAATCCGATGGCGGAGCATGAAGATACAGAAGGCTATCAGGGCCAGTAGGGTGAGGAGTGTCCAGATCCAATGCACAGCATGGTCGTATGAACTGGCAAATAAGGCTGAACCGATAATATCGTAGTTTGCCCAAAGCGAGACAACAGCTGTCTTACTGGTACGGGTAATCGTTTTAAGCAGCTGTTGGATGACAGGTGAACCAAACCACACGGCACAGAAACCGATTGTGGCATAGCGAGGGTTTGAGGTGAGTGACGAAAAGAGTAGTATCAATAGACCGGCAGAGAGGACAATTAGTGCCGAGTAGGCGATGATCGAAAAAGGCAGCCAATAGTTCTCTTTAAGAAAAGATATATCGGCTAACAGTACCTGCTCAAGAAATAGTAAAAGTCCAGGAACCACCGTGAGGCAGCCAAGTAGGATTCCAATGACCGCAAATTTTCCGATGAGATAATCTATCCATGAAATAGGTTTAGATAGGTACAAGGAAAGCGCGTTGTTCTTCAGGTCTGTAGCGATTAACCCGGAACCCCCAAAAATGGCGATCAAGGCAATTAACATCGCTGATGGCGGCACAAGTCGGAATAGGAATTTCTGAAAAAAATCAGCGTTCACTTCAAACGGAAGCGTCGCATCTGGTACTTGGTTAATGATATAGATGAGTATCGCGTGAACGAAGATGTAGATGATAGGTGGAATCGCAACGATTAATCGGACAATCTTGCGTTGCGCAAGCAGTTTAAGTTCAGCCTTGGCAATGATCCACCACCTTGTGTAATTACGTGGTTTCAGTGTGCCTTCCCAATGTCGGTAGTCTTGTGTGTGAATAGGCATATTTTTGAGTAGTTTTCAGTAAATTGGTTTAGAATTTATAGATTTCAGCTTTGTCTAAAGTGTCCGAGAAAGGTCCCTGCTTTTCAGTCTTAACTTCAACCATGATGATTCCGAACGGCGAATCGCGTTCTGGGTCTTCCTCAATAAAAGCACGCGGAATCTCCGCAGTCATGAGTCGATCCAGTCTATTAAGTTCCTGTGACCAGCGCAGGTCAATCAACCTTCCCTCATAAACTTTCTTATGTTTTTCGCCATTACGCATGGAGTAGACTTTGGCGTTGGTGGTAAAATCAGCTTCGGAGATGGTACTCACGCCGACGCTGGGGCTGAGAATGCTCTGGTTCCAGATTAACGGCGTGCCATTTCTGTCCACCAAATAGATCCTCAAGTCAATTCTGTCAACACGCGGATCCGCGTGGATTGCGATGCCTTCAAAATTCTGAATCTCCCCGCTTCCACATGAAAACATCACAAGTACGCAGATGCTGACAAGTAAGACTTGTCGGCTTTTTAATATAGGTTTGGGGATTAAGTTAAAGCGCAACACATTGATTCTCCTCTGGTCCGTTTTAGGTGTAGTTTACGGCTTTCTATGCCAAGAAGTCCGTCTAATTTATTATATCTTTTTTCGGTGATGAATGTCAATCTGAAATCTTGTCTTGTATCCCTTTTGAAAGGTGCTATAATGATACCTATGAAGCCTACCAAAGTTTTAATCGGTTCGGAAAACAGCGTCAAAATTGAGAGTGCCCGACAAAGTTTTTCAAATCGCGGGTAATTTTCAAGCCACGAGATTTGCAATGGAATGTGTGTTCAGACCGACACGTCAGCCAACGCGGAGATCCTCAAGATAGGAAAAGGCACAAGGTTCAGATAACTTTCCGCGGTATGTAAGGAGATTTCTTGTGAAATTCTTGCGATATTTCTGTTGTTTGTCAATCGTGTGGAGCATTGGGTTTGCTGGCTGCGGTTCTAAACATTATAAGAATATGCCACACGACTCTATACGTTTTCAGGCAAAAGCAGATGCTGAATCGGATGCGAAACGCGATGTTGATGTGTTGGCTTATTTTGGAGCAGGCATGAGTGCGATTTTCGCCGCAGGGATGTGTGGTTTGATGACTGGATTCATTGCCGACTTGACGCTTGGATATGAGCAGGACGATCTTTTTTACATAACTGCTTCAATGAGTGCTGCGGGGGCATTAAGCTTACTAATTCCATATTATATGCGTCCACTGAATCCGCCACCTGAAAGATTGATCGGAAAATCGCCTGAATATGTCAAATTTTACGCCGATGCCTATCAGGCGAAAATGCGATCGTATCAAATTAAATCAGTTGCTGCGGGCTGTGTTTTCGGTTGCATGACCCTAACGGGTGGGGTTGCTATTATTTCGTCTAATATAATGGCAGACAGCGAGACTCACTAAAGTGAAAATAGACTGGATCTCGCCCTATTGAACTTCGGAGGAATCTCATGAAAGCTGCAGTGTTGTATGAAATTGAAACGCACTTAAAAATTGAAGAATTCGACTTACCGCGCCCAGGTCCGAACCACGTGCGGGTACGATTGGTCGCCAGTGGGGTCTGCCACTCCGATTGGCATGTCGTTAAGGGAGACTGGCCCTTCGTCAGGCTGCCTGTCATCCTTGGACACGAAGGTGCCGGAATTGTGGAAGAGATCGGCAGCGATGTAACCCAAATCCAAGTCGGTGATCACGTTATTCTCTCATGGAAACGGAACTGCGGATTTTGTGAGATGTGCCAAAAGGGGTATCCAAACCTATGTGCACTTCCGGCTGATGGTTCAGGTAGACCTACCACGAAAACAAGCGGACGTGAAATTGACCAGATGGCGGGATTGGGGACCTTTGGCACCGAGACGATTGTGCCACAAGACGCTGTTGTTCCCATTGATAAAGACATGCCGTTGGCACAGGCAGCACTCATCGGATGTGGTGTGATGACAGGTGTTGGTGCTGCTATCAATACGGCACAAGTTTCACCCGGCAGCTCAGTGGCAGTATTTGGATGCGGTGGCGTTGGACTAAACTGTATTCAAGGTGCTGCCCTCTCCGGTGGCGAACCCATTATTGCCGTTGATGTACTGGATAATAAATTGGAACTCGGCAAGCAGTTCGGTGCTACACATACCGTCAACGCCTCCGAAAGGGATCCAGTAGAACAGATTAAGGAGATTACCGACGGAAGCGGTGTCCACTATGCATTTGAAGCGATCGGGTTGATCGGTGAAACGTTTCGGCAAGCGATCCTCTGTACGCGGAGCAGAGGTGTGACGGTTTTCGTCGGACATGCACCAGAGAACACGCCTGTCGAATTTGATGCAAGGATGTTGATGCCAGAGAAAATGGTTATCGGTTCAATGTACGGGACTGCGCGTCCGCATGTGGATTTCCCACGGTTGGTTTCGCTTTATAAATCTGGGCAACTCAAACTTGACGAACTCGTCACACGCACCTATCCGTTGGAGGGAATCAACGACGCATTTGAGGCATTGGCAAACGGCGAAGTCGCGCGGAGTGTGCTGGATTTGACTTAGCATGCGTCCATAACTGGAATAGAAGTTTGTTCATCACAATTTCCACTGGTATCAACAAGCCTAACAGCCTTATGACAATCCTTAATGAAATCCGAAGAAAAATAAAAAATGGGCAATTTGAATTCTCACGACATGCTACGGATCAAAGTATAATTCGTCAGATCCAAGTGCAAGAAATTCGAGAGGCTATTGATGAGTGTGAAATAATTGAAGATTACCCGAACGATAAGTATGGTCCAAGTTGTCTAATCTTAGGATTTACACGATTGAGACGCCCTCTACACATTCAGTGTAGTTATCCATCAAGACCTCTAATCAAAATTATAACTTTGTATGAACCAGATCCGTTACAATGGATCAATTTCAAATTGAGAGGAAAAAATGTCTAACAAAGCAGTTTGGAATGAAACTCTAATTGAGAAAAACGTGACGTACTCTATTGAACTGAATGGACAATTTTTTTTGATTGAAAACGTACCTGCTCGAGTCAATGTTGAAACAGGAGAACAACACTTTTCTCCAGAAACCGTTGAACGCTTACATCAAGCAGTATGGGAACAGTGCCAGCCTGTCCGCACCATCCAAACGCCTGTATATGAGTACACTGATTTATCCGTTGAAACGGATTAACAATACTTTTGAAACTTGACAAAGGTCGAAATTGCACGGAGTCTAATGTGTGCAGTGCAGATTACATTGGCTCCATCACGAAGCGAACCTCTTGTCCATCAAGCATGAGAAAGATATCGAACTCTAATTCAACACCCAAAGATTCTTTAACCGCGTCAATAGCCTCGCGAACAAGCGGGGCAACTTTTGACGCGAGTTCCAGCGGTGATAAGTCTGTGATAAAATCTAATTCCACTTCCAATTTACGTCTCATTTGGTTATATTAACCTCGCTGTCGTTATAGTATACTGTTTCTGCAATTTTGCGATCGTACGCCAGAACTCCGCTCAAATTGCTAATCTAACTGTTTACTACATTTTATATTCAATTGCACTGGTTACTCAAGAATCCGCTCCATGCGTTCACGAATCCACGCCTTGTGCTCAGGATGTGTGTGAATATAGAAGGTACCCGTCTGGATCGCGTTGTAGACATGCTCTGCGACCTCTGCGGGTGGCATTCCCGCCTCCATCTCAGCGCGAACATTCCGCGAGCCACCAATGGTTTCCTGACGCGGCGGTGCCTCCACTTTTGGGTTTTGTAGTGCATCTGGACGGTTCCGGGCAGAATCCAAAATCCCTGTACGAACCCATCCTGGACAAAGCACATGCACCTGAATATTTGCTTCCTTTTGTGCGAGTTCATCGGCGAGCGTCTCCGAAAGCACGACGACCCCGTGTTTGCTCACCTTATAGATGCCTTCGCCACTGCCGCCGACCAAACCCAAGATAGAGGCAGTATTCACAATATGACACCTGTCACCTTGTGCAAGCATACGTGGCACAAATGATCGGACACCGTGGATCACGCCCCACAGGTTAACACCCAACACCCATTCCCAGTCGGCAAGGGTATGTTCCCAGATAGGACGGCTACAGACAACACCGGCATTGTTACAGAGGATATGCACCGCGCCAAAGGTGTCGAGGGTCTGTTCTGCGAGGTTTTCGACCGCGTCAGCGTTTGAAACATCTGTTTTGACAACCAGAACAGTCGCCCCTTTAGCCCTTAAGTCTGCCTCAAGTCTGGCTAACGGTTTTTCTTCAACATCAGCGATGACGATTTTCATACCCTCTGCGACGAACCGTTCCGCTAATCCTCGTCCGATCCCACTCGCTGCACCCGTAATAACAGCAACCTTTTGCATGACATTCAGTTCTCCGCATTAAATTAGCAACGAAACCTAAGCCTGAAACGAAGTGGAAGGGTGTTTTTGCTTGGGTATTTCTGCGTATTGCTTGGGTGTTTCTTCAACTCTTTGGTAGAAACTATTCAATGCCCAGTCCACGTTGTTTCTCCGCAAGGTAAGTTTAAATCTCCGTTTGACGTTGCTGATGATATTCCGCTAATGCCTGATTCGCGTTCACAATCGTCTCTAACTTTTCAACAAGCGCGTTAATATGTTCACCGGGGAAGGCGAAGTAGAAGTCGTCGTCGGAGAGTGCAGTATAGACGCGGTTGCCGATACATCCCAAGCTGCTCACACTCCGTCCGCCTTGTATGACAGCCGGGACAACGGCACACGTCGGTCGCCCCATAACGCTGTTCTCACTACCGATGCCGGCAGCGGTCGCGGCTTCCATCAAGAGCATCATCTGTCTCGGCGTGCCAGAAATGATGACAACATTAGGTGTGTCAGTCGCATCTGCTAACGGGGAATAGACAGCATTCTTGAACGATTTTTCCTGTCGTGGAATGCCGGGGACTTCTTCCATAGCGATGTAGCCGAGTTCCGCCATCAATCCAAGCGTGTTTTCGAGTTCCTCCATCTGTGCGTCTGGCAATTCAATGTTGTGTGTATAACATCCGATGGGACAGTTGTAATGATCAGCGGCTTCGGTATAGAAGGTTTTGCCTGCTGCTGCACGTCGCCAATAGGTGCAACCCGAGGCTTCAGCTTTTTCTATCCGAGAAACACCCTCCGGTTTCGCATCATGAAAAGTTAGCGCGACAGGAGCGATTTCTAAATTGAGTAATTGTTGAATTTGTTCTGACATATTTTTAATTTTCCTTACGGTTCGGTTAGATGACGTTCGGTATGAAGGTCACTTTAAACGTGTATCGGGGCAAACTGCCCTTCGGTGGGTTCCGCTCAGCAGAACCATGCTTCGGTAATCCGTGGTGCGGGTTGATGTGCGTCTTTGCTATGGAAATCCAACGGCGTGTGCCTGCTACCGTGTATATCCGCAGCAAGTGTCCATATCCGATAAAAGGTCTCCAGTGTGTTTACACCGGCTCGAGCGTCGTTTTCAACGAGGGCACTGACCGTTTTGTGAAGTTCATCCATTCGTGCGTCCGGGTGTGTCCATGTGTAACTGAAAGAGGTTTCGTCAAGTGTAAGTGAAAGTGCTATTGTCTCAGGACGATTAAGTAGATACGAACCCGGTGGAATTAATAATCGAACAGCATACTGCACTGGATCTACGTGATAGATAAGGTGATGCGTATCAACAAACCGCAGAATCTCAAGATAGTCGTCTAAAGTTGTCCATGGCGTAAATGGCACCCATGTTGGACGCAGGGCAATCCCGGCACCGTGAACAATGTCAAGTGCTATTTCCACATCGCCCCGTGTGTGGTGTTTCTCCAAAATCGTTAGGACCGTCTCACTCAGCGATTCCACAGCAGAGATGATAAACCGACATCCGAGCTGTGCGAATTCCGGGAAATGTTTTCTGTGTTTAAGAATATGTTCAATCTTGGTTGTAAAGTCAAAGGTCAGATTCGGATATGCTTCGTGCATTGCACGGAGGATGCGGAGTCCGTGCATCGGTCCGTTGAGGAAATCTGGATCACCGAATGTTATGTGTGTCGCACCTTCAACCACTTGTTCCTCAATCTCATTCAGCACTGTCTCCCTATTCACAGCAAAAAACTTACCTTTGTAAACAGGCGGAATAGGACAGTGTGTGCAGAGATGCTTGCATCCGTGTGTCGTCTCTGTATAACCGACAGTCCGCACCTCGCCGTTGTCTTCAAACTGGGCGTATGTCTCTAACGGCGGCAGTTTCGCAGTACGAAAACCAGTCTTCTGCGTCTCAACCTGCTTTCCGTCCACAAAAGATTGCACCAACCCGACAAGTTGCATTGATGTGTCCCTATCCTGCCCCCCTGATAAGGGGGGTTGGGGGGTTACTGAAGACGGAAGGCAGAAATCGACACCGTGCGAGAGCAGATAATCTGCATTGAGCGTAGCGTAAAGTCCGTACATACATATAGAGGCATCCGGGTTAATCTCTCGAATTCGTTGTAGAAGATGAACACCGAGCCGCAGTGCCGTATGCATCGGGACAGAGATCCCAATAAACCGCGCACGTTTGACTTTTTCAACATCCAGCGCCTCAACAGCAATATCAATTGTATCAGGTGTAAATCCTGCTATCTCGAGTGCGCGGAGCGGACGCGTAAGTCCTGCGGGTCGGTGTCCAAGCTCGTAGCAGGAGATTAAAAGGATTGCACCGGGTGTGTGCGTCGCTGAGGAGATTAGCGTTTCCGTTTTCATGTTAAATAGGATAGCACGTCATCATAGAATTGGCAATACAATAAATAACCCTAATTAAGGCAAATTATGCCAAGATACCATCATTCTGCTAAACGCTTGGAAAGTGCATCCATGTACGTATATAAGTGAAGGTTGTATCAAAGGAGATGCTGATTCACAATGCTTTGGACGCTGATTCGCCATGAACTCTTAATGAATTTAATGACGTTCCGCTTCCTTGTTGCGGTTATCGCGAGTATGGCACTTGTGCTGGCAGGGAGCATCGTCTTGACGGACAATTATGAGCGGAGACTCGCGAGTTACAATGAGGATTTCCAAAAACACCAAGAAGGGAACTTTAGCGGAAAAACGTATTCATCTTTCATGCCGCGTCTCGACAGAGCGGCGAATCCATTGAGTGTTTTTAATCAAGGACTTGACAAGCGCGCGAAGAACTCTCTCCAAATCAAAATTGGAGAGGTCCCTTTCTTATGGGGTAATGTTAGCCGTAACACAGGTTTCAGTAATCCTTTTCGCTATCTGCTCGCCGATATAGATCTGGTATCTGTCTTCCAAATCCTTTTCAGCCTTCTCGCTCTGGTTTTTGCGTACGATGCAATCGCTGGCGATCGCGAGAACGGTACGTTACGCCTCATCCTTGTCAATCCTGTCGGACGCGGTCTGATTGTAATGTCAAAGTATTTGGGTGCCATGCTATGCCTTACCCTCCCATTACTGATGAGTTTCTTGTTAACTTTGCTGCTGCAATTACAATCTAATGCTATCCATTATGGGGCGGACGGATTCCTCCGGATTGGCGGTATCTTTCTCACAACAGTCATCTATACCTCTACGTTCTATCTCATCGGATTGTTTATCTCCAGTGTGATTCACCGCCCGGCAACATCATTAATCGTGTCAATGTTTATCTGGGTGACGTTGACACTGCTCTATCCGAATGTGAGCCTGTTCCTCGTCAACCGCTTCATTGATACAGAGACGAAAGTAAAGCAAGCAGATCAAGCAATTGACCAGATCTTGGAACAATTCTATTGGGCTGAAGAAGCCCCTGCGGATCCGTTTAAGAACCCACCATTACTAAGGGGTAGCAAGTCAGGTAGCGGGAGTTCCAGTTACACGCATCTACAAAAAAATATTACGTTCATCCCAGACGCGTCGGAGATCCATGTCCCAACGGTTAAAGCCTACTTCCAAGAACTAACATCTGGACGGGTTCGGACCGCTGGCACAGTCTGGCGGATACGCGAGAAAGCCTTTTCCGAAACCTATATTCGTAAATCCAGTATCGCCCGAAACGCACTCCGATTTTCACCCACAGGCTTATATCATCTCTCAACAGAAGCGTGGGCAGGGACGGGGCTTGCGAGCGTGGAAGACTTTTTTAAAGCCGGACGACAGTATAGGGAAACAATATTGGACTATTTTTACGATAAAAAGGCGTTCAGTTCCCGCCAATGGTTCGCGAGTGATAAAGGAGCCGTCCGATGGGATGATATTCCACGATTCTTTTATCAGTCACCGAGTGTGTTTGAAGATGCCAGTAACCGCGCACTCCGCGACCTATTTCTACTTTTCCTTTTCAATCCAATGCTACTTATGATTACCTTCGCGGTTGTCAGTCGGCAGGAGGTCTGAGATGCTTTGGCATATTGTGAAACGAGAATTGTTTGAGCAAGTCAATAGCCTCCGTTTCGCACTCGCGATGCTGCTCACTGTTTTTTTAATGCTTGTCAACGCTGTGGGCCACATTGACGAATATAAAACACAACAAGCGGAATATGGACAGCAGGTTTCAGCATACTTGGTGAGACTTGAACAGAATAGTAATAATCTCTACAAACTCGTTTTGAATGGTCCCGGTGAACTTTATAAGAAACCTTCACCACTCGCTTTCTGTGCGCACGGCAGTGAAAATAATCTGCCCGAATTTGCATCAGGGAAACGCGCGGGATGGGGATGGAACGCGGACATAATAGACGGCAACACTTATAACGTCTCCGGTATCTGGCGGCTGAAATATAGCGGATTTCCATCCATAAAAGCGAAAGATATGTTCCCAGTATTCTTAAAAATCGACTGGATTCTCATTATCTCTAATGTCCTTAGTTTTCTCGCGCTCGTTTTCACATTTGACGCGATTTCTGGTGAAGTGGAACATGGCACCCTTCGATTGACATTATCTAATGCTGTTGCGCGTCGGACAGTACTCACTGGTAAATTCTTAAGCAGTCTTATGAGTCTTGGTGCTGTTTTTATGAGTGGTGTACTGGTTAATCTCCTGTTACTCTATCTCTCTGGAACGCTTCAACTCAATGCCCAAGAATGGAGCAGAATCGGCAGTATTTTCGTTGTGGGTTTAATGTATATCGCTGTCTTTATCGCTTTAGGGTTTCTCATATCAACACTCGTTAACAACGCCTCAACAAGCCTTGTAATTCTGCTGCTGATATGGGTAATTGGGGTGATCCTCGTGCCGTCAATGCTTGGGACAGTTATGAGTGGACTGAACCAGCCATCAATCCGCCGGGGTCCGAGTCCGGTATATTTCGGACGTAGTGGACTCAAGGAACGCTACATAGCCCGCGGATTGGAAGACGCAGCCCCAGCCCGTGAACGTCCACCGACACCGGCAACACTGCTCTGGGCTGAGTTTCTAAACGCGGAGGCGAGAGAAGGCGCGAGATTGCACAGAGCGTACTTAAACGCACAAATAGACCAGATCCAGATTGCCAGAGAGTTCAATCGTATCTCACCGACAGCGATTGTGCAGTACGCCGTTGAATCCCTTGCAGGAACTGGGTTCCAAAGACATCTGGATTTCTTGAAAAACGTCGAGCGTTACGCCGATGTATTCAACGATTTTCTCATCTCTGCTGACCGCTCTGACCCCGACAGTCCGCACGTTCCTTTTGTTAGGGAAGGTATGTCCGATAAACTCGTCTCCTTTGAGAGTATCCCGAAATTTCAAGACAGCGTACGTTTAGGAGATGCCTTCAAAGGCGCGATCTTGGATGTGATACTGTTGTTGCTCTTTTTCGTTGTGCTGTTCGCGACAGCGCACATCTCATTCCAGTGCAAAGAGATATGATCTCAACAATAACACGCCCATCTATTTTGCCAGTCGTTGCAGGACGTTATGCGTGATGCGTTCAACGACAGCATCGCCGCCTGCTAATCCGTGTGACCAGTCGGTTGTCGCAGCAGTAAAGACCGTTCCGCCTTGGGTGTAAATACCCATCGTTGCGGCACCGGTTCTCCCTCTTTCCCAACGCTCGTACCATTCACAATCGTCAGGATGCCAGCGGACAGGTGCCGTCGCGAGGATCGTGAAACTGTCAGGCGTGCCGTCTTGGTAGGTCGGTACAGGTAAACCGTCTTCAAGTGTGAATTCGCATCCGTCGCATTCGTAGCCGACGATGGTATTTGCCCCACCAAAAGTCGCATCTCGCGAGAGGTCTGTTCCTTCAAAAACCCAATGTTCCGGACGATGGGCTGTGTATTCGCCCGCACCATCCATAAATTGCCCGTGACTCAAGTGATAGCCGCCTTGCAGGAAACCGACACCGGTCAATTGGTTTTCAGGACGGTTCACCAGATAGTGGCTCCAGAGGGTGCTAAGCGTGCTGTGGTCATCGGTTTTATAAACCGGGTCTTGGTTGTAAGTTTGCTTCCAGCAGACGAGTGCCCTGCCATCGTCTTCGGAGCGAACCTGCCAGCAGACGGAATTTCCGCTAAAGAAGGCGGCGTTTCCGCCGTTGGCAATAAACGCTTCAAGGTTATCGCGCATTGGGGCAGACCAGTATTCATCGTGCCCGACGCTCAACACGAGTTTGTAATGTTCCAGCATTTCAGGGTGGAATTCCAAATCGGAGTTTGCGGCGTAATCAAGCGTGTACCCGTTCTGTTCCGCCCAGGCAACAAAAGCCGCCTCCCAGTTACTGAAGATACCACGGGTAGGTCGATCAAACGAGACGCGGTTCCCTTGTATTTTGCTTGCACCGTGATACCCATAGAGGCTGAAGCCTCCCCAGTTGTTATAGGCGTTGTAGGTATTGGTAGACAGTTGGAGCAGCATCGGGGTGTTTGCTCCCGGCTTCGCAGGACGGACAATGAAAAACAGTGTGCTTTCGGCAGTCCGATGATTCCTATAGATGGTGTCACCGCCACCGTCTGCAGTGCGGAGTGTGCCTTCATAATAGCCGCTCTGCCACGTTTCAGGGACTTCGAGTGTAAAAACGGGTGACCATCCGCATCCCTGCGATGACGCATCTGACGGGATCGGTTGCGCTTCACCGGGAAGTTCTGCTTGGCTCCAGACGACCTCGCGCGTGGCACCGATACGTGCAATTTCAAGTGAGTAGCTGCCTGCGCTTGTTGAGATGTGGAATGCAATTTCTTCACCGGGAACATAGCTGAGTTGGTTGGTATATCCGTCAATATAGAGTGGTCTAATACGGTTTTCTGTTTGTGTTAAAGTTGCCATTGTGTATCCTCCTTTGATGTGTTGGGGTATCTACTAAACGAGGTATCAAAGTGATCGGGCTATTTTCTTTGACTCTTTTTGCCAGATATGCTATTATTTTACAATCTTTTTTACTTTTGTCATCTTAATTCTCAAGATTGCCTAAATTTTAGAACGAAAAAAATGAAAACTAATCAAAAACAGATGAGTCCACTATCATCCGAACAGATGGATCAGTGGGAAAACGATGGATATTTGTTGTTAAAAGGCGTTGTTCCCGAGTCTGCTATCAATGGTGTCCGCGACAGTTTTGCCCGTGTCGTAGATGGCATCATTCGCGAGTTGAAAGCGGATGGTGTTATTGAAGATGAGGGTTTAGAACTCCCCTTTGAAACCCGATTTTCACAAGTCGCTGGTGAGCATGCCAGCCGTTTTGGTCGTTCTTGGCGGAACCAAGTTGCGACACCTGAAATCTTTGAAATACATCACGCGCCGCCACTTGTGGACGCAATCGGACAACTCACAGGTACGGATGTCATCGGACACCCCGTTTTCAATGCGCGTCCGAAACTTCCGGGTCAACAATTGACGGTCGTCCCGTGGCATCAGGATAGTGGCTATTTCGGTACAGTGAGTGAAGCTTCGCTCATCCCGACTGCATGGATACCGCTTGTACCAGTAGACGAGACCAACGGTTGCTTACAAGTGGTTGCCGGATCACATCGGTTAGGCGTGATTGATCATCGGACAGAAGAACGGGAAGGTAAGTTTCTTGAGGTGATGGACGAACTTATTGAGGATTCTCGTATTGTAACATGTCCAATGGAATTAGGGGATGCCTTAGTGTTCCACAATCTGACGCTCCACCGATCACTACCGCACACCACAAGTGAAATCGTCCGTTGGGCAATTGACATCCGCTATCTCCGTGACGGTGATCACCCCGGCACAATTTATTGGGGGGACCCCGATTTTAAGTGGGTTATCCGTAGCGAAACGCAACCGGTGACACCTGTGGAGCAGTGGCTCGAAAAGTGGTAGAACAATGATACGTGTGCCTTTTGAAACTTTACGAGACGAATTTTATCGTGTACTCGCTTCGGTCGGTTTTGCTGATGAGCGAGCGGTGTTATGTGCCCAACTTTTCGCCGAAAATCAGCGTGATGGCGTATATTCGCACGGATTAAACCGTTTCCCTGGATTCGTTGCTGGATTGGCGGGCAAACAGATCAATTTCCGAGTGCAACCAGAGAAAACCGAAAGTTTCGGTGCATTAGAACGCTGGGACGGTAAGATGGGGGTCGGTCTCGTCAACGCCCATATCTGTATGCAGCGTGCAACGGAACTTGCCAAAGTACACGGCATCGGATGCGTCGGACTTTCAAACACAAACCACTGGATGCGCGGTGGTGCCTACGCACTGCAAGCCGCGGAAGCCGGATATATCGGCATCTGTTGGACGAATACGACGCGCCTTATGCCGCCGTGGGGTTCCGCGGAAAAGAAGATTGGAAATAATCCGATGGCGATTGCTGTGCCAAGAGAAGAAGGACATATCCTACTTGACATGGCGATGAGTCAGTACTCGAACGGTAAATTAGAAGTCCTAAAGCTGCAAGGAAAAGAATTGCCACTACCCGGTGGATATGACACGAATGGGGAGCTAACGATTGACCCCGGCGAGATCCTTGATTCCAGAAGGGCGCTTCCGATCGGCTATTGGAAAGGGTCAGGACTGGCACTGGTACTTGACACGATGGCATCCGTAATTTCGGGTGGACAAGCCACACACGAAATCGGAAATCAGGACTCAGAATACTCGGTTTCCCAGGTGTACATCGCGATTAACGCCACAGGATTGATGGGACAAGCGGTGTTGGATGAGACCGTCGCAACGATCATCAACGATTTCCATACTGCTACACCTTTGGATGAAAACGAGACGGTCCGGTATCCCGGGGAAGGTATGTTACGGACACGGCAAGAAAGCCTCGAAAAAGGGGTGCTTGTGGACGAGACACAGTGGCAGGCGTTATTGGAGATGCCTTAAACAAGCACAAACCGAATTTGGGGGATAATTAATGACCTTACGGACAGGGATTGTCGGTTGTGGAGGGATTAGTAAAAGCCACGCCGCAGCACATGCGAACTTGGAAGGGATTGACCTCGTCGCAATGTGCGACATCAATCGCGATGCCCTCAACAACCGTGCTGATGAATATAGTGTTGCAAACCGATATACGGATTACGAGGAGATGTTCGCACGCGAAGCACTTGATCTCGTAAGTGTATGTACGCATGCCCCGCTACATGCACCAATCGCTATCGCCGCAGCGAAAGCGGGCACCCACGTTTTATCTGAAAAACCGTTATCTGTTGATTTAGAAACAGCGGATCAGATGCTTGCTGCATGTCGTGAGGCGGGGGTGCATCTGGCAGTCAGCCATCAATTTCGATTCACACCGCTCTTTCGGCACGCGAAAGCCTTGATTGATGACGGCAAAATTGGTGAACTCCGTTCAATTCGAGAAGTTGGTAAAGGACGCGAAGCCGGATTTGAATTGATGGAAATGGGGGTTCACTACTTTGACGAGATGGATTTTTTCTTAGATGGCATCTCTTGGATTCAAGCGCATATTACCTATCAGGGGCATGATGTGGCGGAAGCAGATATTATGCACAGCAGTGAGTTGTGCAAAACCGACCGGCGCGATAATGGCATCGTCGCGGGAGATACGATGCTCGTGCATATCGGCGGCGCGAACGGTGCCTACGGCATTATGGAACTTTATTGCCGCGAATCGAGACATGGGTGGATGATGGGACCCCATCTGCTCGGCTCAGAAGGGCAACTGATGGTAAAACCGAACCCTGACACAGGTATAGATGAGATGTGGTACTGTCCGTTCGATGTCTCGTTTGCAGCACACACGCCTAAATGGGAACAGATAGAACTTGACGCGTCAGCATTTTTAATCTCTGGAAAAGCGTGGCAGTCTCGCCACACGATCTGGAGCGCGAAAAATATGCGGGACGCGATTCTTAACGGAAATCAACCAGAACTCGGTGGACGCAATGCACTTACATCTCTTGAATGTGTGAGTGCAACCTATGTATCCCATTTTAGTGGAACAAAGGTGCAGCTGCCATTGGAGGAGCGGGGTCATCCGCTTGCAATTTCATAGCAAGTTTTGGCTTGCAAGCTACGCCAAAAGTGCCTTAACAGAGGAGCAAAAAACTGAATGAAACTTACATTCTTTAATGACTATCAACTCGGTGTAATCACAGAAGACGGGGTTGTTGACATCAGCGATGCGCTCAGTGGTATTTCATATCATACGCCCCAAGAACAGATACGAATGGTGATTGAAGACTTTGATAACCTGCGTTCAGCAATAGCGGATGCAGCGGAAAATGGAACGGCTACACCTTTAGACAGTGTGAGTTTCAAAGCGCCGCTACCGCGACCGGGTCAACTGGTATGTCTTGCCGGCAATTACATTGAGCCGGACAGCCCGTCTCGCGGCGAATTTAACGCCTTTCTGAAATCGCCAACCGGCATCGTTGCTACAAAAGACACAGTAGAACTACCCGAGGCAGATGTCACTGTGTTCCACTTTGAACCTGAATTAGCAATAGTTATCGGCAAAACAGCGAAGCATCTCTCCGAAGAAAATGCGCTTGACTGCGTATTCGGTTACACGCAATTCATTGACGTATCTGCGCGAGGTTTGCCCGGTGGGTTTTTCTTAGGGAAAAGTTGGCACACGTTTGCACCGATGGGACCTACTCTCGTTACCGCTGATGAAGTGTCTGATGGAAACGCACTCGGCGTAAAACTTTGGATTAATGATCGCTTACAACACGATTTCTCAACGAACTCTATGGCACGTTTCATTCCAGAATTGCTGGCGGAAGTAACCAATGTTGTAACGCTGGAACCGGGGGATGTTGTATCCACTGGAACACACCATGAAGCCCTTACCGCAGTTGGGGATGGAGACACGGTGAGATTAGCAATAGAAGGCTTCGGTCCAGAACTCGCCGTTGCTGTCCAAGATCCGCTAAAACGGACAAGTTGGCGCGGTTAGGGCTTTATAGCGCGTATTTGCTTGTAAATTCGTAAAAAGAGTTGACAACTTTACCCGTTTGTGTGTATAATAATTTCAAGGTGTAATTTAGAGGTATCCCTCTAATCCATGAAATCCTAAAATCCGTGAGATCTAATGAGACCCGTTCCGATGATAAGGAGATCGAATTAATGAAAAAACCCAGAAACATAGCCGTATTAGCTATCCTCACGATTGTCTGCGCGTGGATGGTGGGCTGCGGTGGCTGTAATCCAGAACCGGTGCCGAGCGGGATAAGCCCTACGCAAGGCCCCGAAACCGGCGGGACGACTGTCCAGATTACCGGCGAAAAATTTGATATGAAAAACGGAGTAACCGTGACGTTTGGTGGGAAAAACGCCACAAGCGTGACAGTTCCGAGTGAGACCCAAATTACAGCAGTGACACCGGGCGGTATGGCGGGAGAATCCGTCTCTGTTGTCATCACAAACAAAGGGAAACCCGAAGTACCGGTCACGCTCTCACAGCAATTTACCTACACCGACGCAACACCGCCAACGGTAACGATGACCGAACCAACGGACGGCACTGTCATCTCCGAATACGAAGATTCGCTCAATGTGATGAATAGTTTGACTGTCTCGTTTAGTGAACCGGTAGATAGTAACACCGTTTCAGTGAGTGTAGCGGTCGCGAAAACCGAAGATTCGATGAGCGAACCAATGGACGGAATGCTGTCAGGAACAGTGAGCGGAACTGGTGATTCTGTGACGTTTACATCCGACATGCCTATGCGTGCGGGACGCATGTATACCGTTACTGTTTCGGGTGCGTCTGATATGGCAGGAAATGCACTCGCAAGTCCGCATAGTTTCAGTTTCAGTGTAACCAGTCCTGAGAAACTTGACAGATACCATGTACAGGAACAGGACATTCAGGAAGAAAATGGCGAAGCAGCTCTCAAACGCATCGCTGCACGTCCAGAAATCTACGATGATCCAGAGAAGTGGAAACGGTTAGTTGCCGGCAATCAGGATGATTATATCTTTGACCGGACGAAACTGAGCGTCGGACAATTCTTATGGATAAAACGTGGACCCGCTTGGGGCGATAAGTAGCCAAAATTCACAATAAAAATAAAGAAGCCGTGTACTCGTGACACGGCTTTTTTATTTTCTGAACGCACACTACGAAACGGTAGAGGAACATCATGTTTGGTACACAACGGGATTTTGATGATCGTATCACCGAATATCGCAACAGTTTAACAGGCATTAAGCACCTACACCGATTGAAAAGACCGTCTGCTCCGCAACCGAATGAACCGATTGCACTCCATGTAACAACCTCTGGTGATATCGCTTACGATTCGGTTCGTTGTTGGATGACTGTGAATGATGAAGAGACAACATTTGAATTGGTGCCAGGAGAATCCGTATGGAATACACTTGAATGGCAGTATGTTCGCCACTGGTCCGGACAAATTCCACCACAAGCAAGTGGAACAATCGTGAGCTACAAAATTGGCGGACGCGTCATAGGGACGGGTAGTTCGACAGCAAGTTTTGGCTTGCCAGCTACGCCAAAATGGATCTTTGCGGATAATCAAGCACGCGTGTTGTCGGAAGCAACTGAATTTGCTATCTCAGTTGACGATTACGAGGTCCCAACGTGGGTACGTGATGCTGTTATTTATCATATCTTTTTAGATCGTTTCTATCCGGGTGATGGTGTCTCATGGAAAAAATCGACAAATCTTTCAGGGTTTTTTGGTGGAACACTCCGCGGTGTGATTCAGAAACTTGGCTATATCCAATCGCTCGGATGCAACGCGATCTGGCTATCACCGCTCTTTGCAAGCCCATCGCATCACGGTTACGATGCAACAGACTATTACACCGTTGAACCTCGGTTCGGCACGAACGCGGATCTCAAGGAACTGATTGAAAAAGCGCATCAGCGTGACATCCGGGTTATTTTGGATTTTGTCGCGAATCACTGGTCAAATCAGCATCCGACATTTCAGGCGGCGCAACATGACGAAAACAGCGAGTATCGGTCGTGGTACACGTGGCAACGATGGCCGGATGAATACACCAGTTTTTTCGGCGTGAAAGGGATGCCACAACTCAACTTAAAGCATAAACCTGCGAGCGGCTATCTTTTGAAGTGTGCCCAGTATTGGTTAGAAAATGGCGTTGACGGTTACCGACTCGATTATGCGCCAGGACCACCGCATACGTTTTGGGCGGATTTTCGCCAAGCCTGTAAAGCAGTGAATTCTGATGCTTTTCTTTTTGGGGAAGTGGTCAGCCATTCGGACACAATAGCATCGTATGTCCCGCATTTTGATGGCTGCCTCGATTTTCTACTCGCGGACGCACTCCGACGAACCTTTGCCCTCGAAACTTCAACGTTATTGGCGTTTGAAGCGTTTTTAGCAGCACATGAAACGTATTTCCGGAATGACTTTTCACTCCCGGCATTTCTGGACAACCACGATATGACGCGTATCCTCTATTTGGCTGGCGAAGATAAGGCGAAAGTCAAGTTGGCGGCCCTGGTACTATTCACACTCTCGGTGCCCCCTGTAATTTACAACGGCACTGAAGTCGGCGTTTCGCAACGCAACCCGCTTGGACGTTTTGAGGAGGCACGTTTACCGATGCTATGGGGAGATGAACAGGACAAAGATTTATTGGCTTACTTCCGACGCTTGGGTGCATTAAGGAAGCGGTTTCCAGCAATTACTTCAGGCAGGCGGGAGGTCGTTCATCTAAATGTCCAAAATGGCACTTATGCGTATCTACTTACTTTGGAAACTGATTCCGTCTTGATCGCACTGAATATTGGTAGACGTTCTGCAACAATTAATATTCCGATTCCGTCATTTCAGCATTCCACCGAAGATATGTTGAATCGAAACCGAGTGATAGTATCAGAGAGTTCTGTAAGGGTTTCGCTTGCAGCACAGAGTGGTGCGTTTATCGCCTAAGATATAGAAATAAAAAGAAGGGACCGGCAGCAACTACATGTTGTTACCGGTCCCCTTCTTATATGTGCTATGAGATGGAACTATTGGGCATCACCGTTACCGGCACCATTACCATTGGCACCATTACCATTGGCACCATTGCCATTGGCACCATTGCCATTAGCACCATTGCCATTAGCACCGTTCATGTCGCCATTCATGTCGCCATTCATGTCGCCATCCATATCACCGTCCATATCACCATCCATGTCGCCATCCATATCACCATCCATGTCGCCGTCCATGTCGCCGTCCATGTCGCCGTCCATGTCGCCATCCATGTCGCCGTCCATATCACCGTCCATGTCGCCGTCCATGTCGCCATCCATATCACCGTCCATGTCGCCGTCCATATCACCGTCCATTATAACATCGGTACCACTTGGTGATACTCGGTCACAAGACGTAATAAAGGCAACACAACAGATCAAAACAGCAATTAAGACTATCTGAAATTTAAACATCGTTAATTTCCTTCCCCTATATTTGAAATAGAGTTGACAAAGTGTTATCAACCTATTCGTGAGAGTTTTAGTTAAACAATGATATTATAGCAGGCGGAAAAAATCTCTACTCCACTTGCTACTACAACCTGATTTTTAAAATAATAAAACATTTGTAAAAAAAAGTCAATTTTTTTTTTGAGGGTGAAATTGGGCAAGATCAATGGTTCGTGTGTTTTATAATAGAGCGCGTTGATATAGTGCATGTAAAAAAGCAGAAAGGGACTGGCAACCCAAAAATACGGTTGCCAATCCCCTTCTTATAGGTATTAGAGATGGAACTATTGGGGTTGGGGAGGAACATCATCGTTCCCGTTTCCGTCCCCGTTGCCAGCTCCATCACCAGTCCCTTCGGGCGTAGCACCATCACCAGCGCCTGCTGATAATAAAGCCTCTATATCCGCTGGGTCAGCACCAAGGGCTGTTGCCGCAGCCTCTACATCCGCTTGGTCAATAACGCCATCACCGTTCACGTCAAGATGCATGTTATCTGCGGTTACCGGCTGACCTATTGCGCTCGCGATTGAAACAAGGTCTTGTATATTGCCAATTCCATCACCGGTCACGTCCGGAGCGAGTGACACAAAGACACTGTCATTAGTGGCTTTGGCATGGCAACCGTGGCAGCCGTTCCCTGCATCTTCAAGGTTAGAGCCCCTGACCTGCATATACTCAGCATCTTGACTGGCACGGGCATATTTTTTGTATACCCAGCCGTTGTGACCAGCATACATCGGATCGTCGCTCTTCATCATCACGGCGACTTTATCGACGAACATGTTGGTATCATCCATAATTTCCTTGACAATCACGGTCCCGGCGGGGTACATCGTCCCCTCCTTGTTCGCCATGACACCAATGTCGTTGATGTAGAAGGTCCGGGCGGTAGTAATACCCGTAGTCGCATGGGCCGGATTGTGTGCTGCGCCAGTCTCGGCTGGGCTCATAGCATCGGCCATGGGCACCGGTGCTGGCAACATCTTATGCATCCATGACGTGTACGCGCCCATTTTTATCAGGTCCAGGGTCATATCCGTGGGCATGTCGGTGCCCGTGTCATCGGGAACCATATCTAACTCACCCAGTCTCCGATCACAAGATGAGAAAGCGATACAACCGACTAAAATGATAGCCAAGGCTATCTGAAATTTAAGCATTATAATGCTCCTTTTTCTATATTTGAATAAAATTGACGAAGAGTTGTGGACTTTATGCGACAAAGCCCATTCATCTCGGAATTTAACTCTTCAGGTTCATGTATACACAACGTTATATAAAACGTGAGTTTGAGAATAAACTGTAGTCAACCGTTAACCTGTAGAGCGAATGTTTGATAGCGGCTTCGCGCTGCTCCTCGCGACGCATCGCGAGGCAATTGACACACTTATTAGGTTATAATAGGTCAAATTTTATTTTTATTTACAGAAAAAAATAAAAAACCCTATACCTAACTATGAATTATAGGATACTTTCAGGAAAAAAGCAAATTATATCCGTAAAATTGCTAATTTTGCTTGAAAATACTTTTGGGGTAAAGGGTTGGTTAGAGAAATGTGGTAATTTCATTATCCTAAAGGGGTTCTCTTTATCCAAAAACTTTCAATTATTTATCAAACTCACGTGATATAAAGCGTACTAAAGTTTGTTTAAATTTTCAAGAAAAAATCATATTAAAGCGTCATTGCCTATCGGGATTCAGAATTTTTGATCGGATTTTTAGAATATACGGGTGCTTAGGATCCTTCCTAAAAGCGTTTTCAATTTCACGTTGTGCATCGGAAATACGATTGAGACGGTAATAGACGAAGGCAAGCGTGGCACGGTGTACCGGGCGGCTATCACTTTTAACGACAGCCTCAGCAAGCGTCCGTGCTTCGGCAAGTTTCCTGTTTTCCGTTGCGAGTAGTGATGCCAGTGCTTCTTTCGGAAAGGGGACATTTGGCGCGAGTTGGATTGCCTGACGGAAATCGGCTTCTGCCCTGTTAGATGCCTTCTGTTTTTGATAAATCTTTCCACGCCATAGATACCCGGGTGCCCACGTCGGTTCGTGTTCTATTCCCATCGTGAGCGCTTGTTCGGCAGCTGCTAAGTCTTCTAACCTCTCGTGCAGATTCGCAAGTTGCACGTAGGTATCCATAAAATCCGGTTCGTGTTTGATGAGTGCAAGATAGGCTGCTATGGCATTTGTCGGGTTTCCGAGTTTGGCTTCTATCATGCCGAGGTGTAAAAGTGCCTGCCGAGAGTTCGGTTCTATCGTGAGGACGCGCTGATACTTCTGCTTGGCGGCTGCTAATTCGCCGAGTTGCATCTGAATGTATGCGTAATCTTTCAGCGCAGGTGTAAACCTATCATCCGTTTCAAGTGCCTTTTGCAGCGGCGCTAATGCACGCTGTAACTGCTTGTTTTCAATAAACCAATGCGCTTGACGGAGATAACGTTCGGCAAGTGTTCGACGGTAACGCGCTTCGGCTGCTTCGGCTGCTTTATTGTTTCCTATACTGCGGAGGACATCTGCGAGTGATTTGTGAAATATAGGTTCGTGTGGTGCGTGTTCGGTAGCGTGTTGATAAAAATGGCGGGCAACGTCAAATTGTCCGCGGTTTACGCCTACCTCACCGCGCCCGAACGCCGCACTGGCGAGCGTTTCGTCTTGGGCGAGTGCTTCCCGAAAAACGGCATCGGCTTCATCAACACGGTTGAGCTTGAGAAGTACATGTCCAAGATTGTTATAGGCAGCAGTTGTGTCTGGATGTAGTTGTACGGCAACAATATAGTATCTACGCGCCTGCTCTAAATTCCCGCGCTCGGTTTCAATCTGTCCTAAAGCGACGTACCATGCAGCGGGGGCATCTTCACCTGCACCTTTGATGGCTTTTTGGAACCATATATCTGCTGCGTCAAGCTGCTTGTTGCGGTGATATGCGGTGGCGAGTTTGGCTTGCACAATGAATTGCAGGCGTGCGATCGAAATATCGGTCTGCTGTTCCGTTGAAAGGCGTTTCAAGGCATGCTCGAAGGCAGTAATAGCCGCAGGATAGTCCTTCAGTTTTGCGGCGGCATCCCCTTCACCAATATAAACAACGGATAATTCAGGAGCCTCTTTGGCGAGGGCGCGATATAAACGGAGAGCGTCTTCCCATTGTTCTGCTTGAAATGCGTGTTGTGCCGCTTTCAACCGTTTCTGAAACGTTTTAGCGTCGTCAGTTACATCCGTCTGTAAAGTGTCTCCTGAGACCGATGCAGCAAACACAAGTATCGCAATGATGAAATACTTCCATCTTACCCGTGGAACGGGACCGCGTGGTCGTCGATATCCGTGATGATTCAAGTTCTGATAGTCCGACATCTGTTTACTTCACCTCGTTTTCCCGTCGTGTGAGGGCATTATCTAAAATATGCCATATCCCCTCTTCTTTTTGCCCATTTAACCACGCTTCAAATTGCTTTTCCGCTTGCTCTTGTCGAACCCGTTCTGCTATCGCCTCACTGACTTCTGAATACGCCTTTTGGCGAGGTGGGTTATTCCGAATGCGTTCAACAATTTGATATCCTTCTTCAACAACAAGTGGCTGACTTCGCTCAAAAGTTTGCAATTCGGTTACAACGGTTCCTAATGGTGTATGTGTTTCAACCGTCAGGACTTTAAACTGAAGTGACAATTGTGTCTCATAAGCCTTGCGCGCTGTCTCAAATGTTTCTCCGTTCTGTAAACGCTCACTGAGTTTCTGGGTCAGGTCCGTTGTGTTTTGCTTTTCGGTTTCTGATGTAGCATCTGGGACAACTATCAGCAGTGAATAGAAGGTAACAGTGGGTGGTACAACAAATTCTTCTTTATTTTTCTCATAATACGATTTGGTCAATCTTTCGACCTCCGCACTATTGACGGCGTTGAAAAATTTACGTCGGAAAAATTCACCGTAAATGAGCTGCTCATAGACCCACATTTTCAAGGTTTCGGTTTCTAACTGGTACTGCTCCAGAGCGTTTTGGAAATCTGTCTGGGAAGCATACCTTGCACGAATCTCTGCAATCTGCGCTGCAATCTGCGCATCGCGTTCTGCAACTACAACGCCAATCTGATCTGATTCCTGTAGGACGAATTTGCGGTTAATGATAGTCTCTAAAACCGCGCGTTTCTCAGCAGCAGTTGGTGTTTCGGTAGTAGGTTTGCCCATAATCGCAGCGATTCGGAACTCATTTTCGAGTTCACTGCGTGTAATAGCATCCGTATTGACAACTGCGATGACAGCATCAATAATTACTTGCGCGGATGTGTTCCCACTGATACAGAGTAAGAGGAAAAAGATGATACAGCGTTGCATGTTATCTCGGGTTTCTCGGTGTCAGCCATGCCTCTTCAATATGTAAACCGAGTCCAGGTCCGTCGTTTGGAGAAATGTAACTATCTTTCGGGAGAGATTCACCTTCAAACAATTTCGTTTCCTCCAGAGGTACACCGGGGGGGACACCGAGGTAGTATTCAACCCAAGGTGTATTCGGCATCGCCGCGGAGAGATGGAGTCCTGATTGACGGAGACCGCCGCCATGAAAAATAACAGTAAGCCCTGCGGCATCCGCGAGATGACAAATCTTGACGCATTCAGTTATACCACCGACCCAGAACGTATCGGGTTGTAAGATGTCTAAACACCGTTTCTCAATGATTTGCTGAAACGGGAAGCGGGTGTAGTGATGCTCACCACTTGCCAGGCTTATCCAATCGACAACCTCCCTGACCTTCACCAAGCCGTCAAGGTCTTCTGGGATGAGAAATTCTTCTATCCACTTGAGGCGATACGGACGGAGCCGGTGTGCCAAGCGAATGGTGTAATCGACATCGAACGCCATGTAACAGTCAAGCATAATTTCAACATCATCACCGACTGTCTCTCTGGTTTTCGCGACCAGTTTTTCGTTCTCTTTTAATCCCCATTCACCGTCTGTGGGGCCGTATGGGCATGCCAACTTCACGGCTTTGAACCCAAGTTCCAACTGCCAATCAGTGTCGTTGCCCGTGGCATAAGCGAACATTTTTTCACGTAAGGGACCACCGAGCAGTTCATAGACGGGTTGGTTCTTGATTTTGCCGTTCAGATCCCATAAGGCGATGTCGATCCCGCTCATCGCGCAACTCGTTAAGCCTTGCGAACCGTAGGGTTTGGACATACGAAACATCATATCCCAAATCTTCTCAACGGCGAAGCAGTTTTCGCCGATCAGCATCGGTGCGAAGTGTTCATCAATAATTGCTGCAACTGGCGTCCCGAAGGAGGTTTCGCCTATCCCCCAAGTCCCATCTTCGGCGGTGACTTTGACGTAGACTTGATCCCATTTCGGCATCCAACTCGAACGGTGGCGTTTGTATTGCGGGTAGCGCGACATTGGATTCGCGACTTCGGCGTGGGCGTTCCACGGCTGGCGTCGGGGTTCTGTGCGTTTAGTGTCTCGCGGCGGCACATTGATTCGGACTGTCTGTATGTCTTTGATTTTCATGCGCTCACTCCGTTGAAGGTTTGCCACATGATACCATAACACGACGTTTAATTCAAGAAATTTGGGGGCGTTATAAATTTACCGGGGACCCGCGAGTGGGAGTGCTTCGCAGCAAGAATTCTACAGAAGGGTAAAGTCTTTATTCCATCAATTCAATCACGCCGCAACCGATGCGCGCACCGCCACCTGCTTTTACTGGCACCTCTCTAAGGACCCCAACAATCCATTCGCCGAACGCTACATCGTCCCCTTGGAAATAGCCTAACATCCACGCAGTCGTTCGAGCATCCAAAAACGTGATGAGGAGTTGGTTGTAACCCATCAAGTCAGCAGGGCTTTCAAAATCTATGCCTGATGCGATGTAGAGGTGCGTTAATCGCATCCGCATCTCCTGCTCGAATGCTTCAGGCGCGCCGGTAGGGAAGGTAAGCCGATATTGGTTTGTGAAGAAATCAGGATCGATAGGTGTCCCGTTAGACAGAAAAAATTCGTGGTAGGCAGCTAAACTATCGGGTTCACTTTCCAAAAACGCTTGGTACGCTGGCGATTCTGTAAGTTGAATCACAGACAAAAACGCAAGATCCAGCAGTTGTTCAGGGGTAAAAAAGCATTTAAGCAGCAGCTCCAACGGATCGTGACTATGCGGGTCCACTACTTGACCCGGAAGGTGATGTTCCAATTCCAAGTCGATCTGCTGACCGAGCACTGTCTGCGTACAAATATGCGTGGCTGCCACTATCTCCGTTTCCATCTGCATCTGCGCTATGTTATGGGTATGCGTGCCCACGCCTGCGTCGGTGGTAGATATATCTGATGTCTCCATCGGAGTATGGTGTGCGTGTGGGTTGGTTTGAAAGGTATCGCCTGTTTCGTGGATAAGTATCAGTTTACCGAGGATGTCGGTGCTTGGATCGCCGCTAAGAGACCAGAGCGGTGTAATAAATTCCAAAACCCCTGTACCGTCTTCGCCGACAGAGATGTTACCAATTTCACCGACACCGATGGGTGGCATATCGGGTGTCCCCACGGCGACGGGTACACCGATTGTGCCTGCTGGAATTCCCATAGGGTGCCAATGTGGTCCCACGTCAGTGCAGCTGCCTATATGAAGATGCGCTGCATGTAAACCGGAGGTCGCATTCTGAATCTCAATCTTGACGTGAACCAAACCATCCATTTCCACGAATGTGGCTTTGCCTGTCAGACCACTTCCGTCTTTCTCTAAAATAACGGCTATTGCAACTTTTTCGACAGGTTCCGTAGTCACAACCTGTGTCGGAATTCTTTCGCAACCGCTTATGAGACCTGTCGCTATAAAGAGGGTTATTAACAGTGTGTATGCAGGGTATTTAATATTCATAGACAAACGAGTGCGAAACGCATAAAAGTAAAAGGATTTTGACGAAATAAGGGTGCCAGAATTAGCCATCTTCTCTTGATTGCTAATACGTCCAATACTAACTGTAAATATGGTAACATATTTGACGAAAACAGTCAAAAAAATACTATGCTACAATTTGCTTTATAGAGCGACCTATGCTAAAATATGCGGAGATTTAACCAAAATTCCCTATATCTTTAGCAAATAGTGAGGCGCGATTATGAAGGTAGCAGCAATTTTAGGTGAACGGCAAGCAGGCTTGGTTGACGCACCGGATCCGACACCAAAAGAGGATTGGGTGGTTGTGAAAATCCACGCATCCCCGATGTGTACCGAATACCACGCTTTTGAGCATGGCAGCAAAACCGATGGGCTTGGACACGAAGCGGCTGGTGAGGTTGTGGATATCGCACAACCCGGAAAAGTGGAGATAGGCGATCGAGTGGTCGTGATGCCGCAATACCCTTGTGGAAAATGCGTGCTTTGCACTGACGGAGATTATATCCACTGCGAAAACAACTACAATTTTGAGGAATTCGTCGGATCCCGTTATGGCAGTGCGACGATGGCGCAGTATATTCTGAAGCCGTCTTGGTTACTCCCAAAGATTCCAGATAACATCTCCTACGAACACGCTTCGCTTGCGTGTTGCGCTTTGGGACCGTCGTACCGTGCTTTTGACGAGATGGGTGTTAATGCGACGCATACTGTGTTAATTACTGGCATTGGTCCTGTCGGTTTCGGTGCGATTACCAACGCCCGGTTCCGCGGTGCGAAGGTCATTGCAGCCGAGCTGATTCCGTGGCGTGCTGAACGTGCGAAACAGATGGGTGTTGAAGCGGTCATCAATCCAACCGATGAAGATGCCGTTGATCAGATTCGCGATCTCACAACAGACAGACGCGGTGTCGATTTCGCACTTGATTGTTCTGGCAACGTCCAAGCACATCGGCTTTGCATTGACGCAACGCGTCGGCGCGGCACAATCGCCTTCGTCGGGCAGAGCGGGAGAAACGATACTGTTATCCATGTGAGTCCGGACCTCATCGGCAAGGGATTACGTCTCGTTGGGGCATGGCACTATAACCTGAACCAATTCCCGGGATTAATGAAGGTCATCGAAGGTTCAACGCTCCTCGACCTGCTCATCAGCAACGTCTTCCCGATGAGTGAAATCCAAGCGGCATTCGAGACCTCTGTATCCCATGAAAGTTCTAAGATTATCCTCAAACCTTGGGAATAGACCATGTCAACGACACCCAGACCGAATATACTCCTCATTGTGTCCGATGACCATGCGGCACCCGCGATTAGCTGCTACGGTAGCGAAATGAATCGCACGCCGAACATCGACCGAATCGGCAATGGTGGGATGCGGTTCAACAACTGTTTCTGCACAAACGCAATCTGTACACCGGCACGCGGTTCTATTCTAACAGGAAAATACAGCCATAAAACCGGCATCAAAACCCTCGCGGATACAATTGACCACACGCGGGAACAGACAGTCGCGCAGCTATTGCATACAGACGGATATCAGACAGCGATTGTCGGGAAATGGCACCTCGGACACGGCAGTGTCAGCGATCCACATGGATTTGATTACTGGAACGTGTTTCCAGTGCAAGGCGCGCACATCAATCCTGAAATGATTGAAATGGGGGAACGGAAAAAATTTGACGGGTATTCCGCAGACATCGTGACGGACAGTTCACTGAACTGGTTACAAAACAGAGAGACAGATCAGCCGTTTTTTTTGATGACGACCTATAAAGCGACACACGATCCATTTTTCCCAAATCCGAAGCATTTAAACCTTTATAGGGACGAAATTCCTGAACCGCCAACTTTCAATGATAATTATGAAAATCGAGCGGCTGCCGCTGGTATGAATACCGCGAAGGTAGATATCATGCAGCGGAAAAATCATCTACCAGAGCCGACGCCTGAAAATCTGGAAGGTGATGATTTGAAGCGATGGAACTATCAGTGCTATATGCAAAACTACCTACGTTGTGTGCATGCTATCGACGAAAACGTTGGACGACTGCTCGATTATCTGGATGCTGAAGATTTAGCGGAAAATACCATCGTCATCTATTCGGCGGACCATGGGTTCTTTTTGGGAGATCACGGTTGGTACGATAAACGGTTCATGTATGAAGAATCGATGCGGATTCCGTTGCTTGTCCGGTATCCACGTGAGATTCCAGCGGCGGGTGTCAGCGAGCAGATTGCCCTGAACGTCGATTTCGCACCGACACTGCTCGACTACGCTGGCATAGCAATTTCAGACGATATGCAGGGAAGGAGTCTCCGAACTTCGTTGGCGGGTAAAACGCCTGCGGATTGGCGGACTTCCATGTATTACCGATATTGGATGCACCTCGCGCATTTCAATATCCCTGCGCATTACGGCGTGCGAACGGAACGCTATAAGCTCATCTATTATTATGGGGAGGCGTTAGGGTCAGGCGGTGCGATTGACCGAGCAACACCACCGGAATGGGAACTGTTTGATCTGGAGAAAGACCCATACGAGATGCACAACGTTTATGCGGATCCGGCGTATGCGGGGGTTGTTATGGAATTGAAAGCGGAATTGGAACGATTACGCAATGAACTGGAGGATTATGAGTAGAATTGGAATCATCTATCCGCAAGAAATTGAAAACTTTTGACCATGTTTTTTCGGTACGGGACTTTCTTCAATTGGATGTGCCTTTTAGCACATCAATAGGTTCTTTTCGACCTCTTTCTGTCGAATCAGAATCTTTATCAAAACTACTGAAAAAATGATTCGACTTCGGCTGCCCTCTCTTGACGCAATAACGCTTCAAGAAAGATATTGGTATCTACAAGATACACTAATCTCTCCATTCCAATGTTTTCTTTTGAAGTTCAAGTGCTGTATATTGGTCGCGATATTCTTCCAAACCGCCAATCCAATCTAATTTGGGTTTCTTTTTTGGAGTTACAACCTTTTTAGTTAGAAGGGAATCAATGAAGTCAATGACTTCTTTATGGTATTCAGGTGGAAGCTTCTTGAGTTTTTCAATAATGATAGATTCCATTGCTACACATCCTTCCTTTTTTCAGTTCTATTCGCTCGCATGACAATCCTTAGCATAAACATCGGTTTTTCGGTGTTTACTCCAACCAATACTTCTTGGTATTCCATATTAACATTGTAAATTATCTTGAAATTTAAAACAAATCTTTATATTATGTTTGGCAGGAATCGGATGACTTCATAGTGCCTGAGGGACGGACATGACCCCGAAACAGAAATATACCTTCGACCTACGCGGCTACCTGCATTTAGAGAACGTCTTAACACCGGAAGCACTCGGTAACGCACAAGCAGCCGTTGAACGACTTGTGCAGGCAGCACCAAATGAATTGCCTCCTGGGATTAGCAGAGGTGGCGAAGGTTTTTCAAACGGGTTTTCAGCGGATAAATCGCTCGAAGCGTTGACGCTCCACCCCACCACATGGCCCATTATCAAGGAACTGACTTTCAATAAACCGCGTTTCAATCGTGGGTCGCTTGTTGTTAATACACACGAACGACAGGAGATGACACCGCTCCATTGTGCGGGTGAGGGGTTCCGCTGGACGCGACGGTATGATGTCAAAAATAGTCAGATTTTTACAAATGATGTCGTTGCTTTCTTCTATTTCACGGACGTTTGTCCGGGGGACGGAGGTTTGATGGTTTTACCGGGTTCCCATAAACGCAATTTTAAGCGTCCGGAAAACCTGTTTTTCCTGAACCTGACAACCCAGATGCACCGCTCCATCCAGCGATCATCAATCTAACACCAAAAGCGGGAGATGTCGTAATCATCACCGAAATGTTGACACATGGTGTGTTGGTATGGAAACCGACAGATCGCGATCGAAGATTCCTGATTTTGCGGTATAAGACGCAGTTTTTTTCAGGACGAGCGCGGTATCCGAGAAGTTTTCCCGCCAGAAGTGATGGAACGATTGTCTCCAGAAACGAAAGCGTTGGCGGCTTACGGTTCGGAATGGGAAATAAAGGACCTCGTGAAACAGGATAATGTAACGTTGACGTAATCAGCGGAACACTGCAATGGAAATCGTTAAAGCCGCACTCACCGATGCCGATGTCCTCGCCAAACTGAACAAACATCTTATTGAGGACGAACAGCATCCCAATCCCATGAATATTGCCCAACTCACCGAACGAATGGAAGAATGGTTGGCAACTGACTATATCTGCTACGTCGCGAAAAAGAAGGGACATATCATCGCCTACTGCCTATACAGAGATGATGGTGGACACTACTACATGCGGCAATTGTATGTGGACAGAGCACATCGACGAAAAGGCATCGCTACGGAGCTGCTTGATTGGCTGTATGAAAACGTATGGACAGATAAGAAAGTCAGATTGGACGTACTCGCTCATAACGAGGGTGCCGTTACTTTTTACAAGCGTTACGGCTTCAAGATTGGTGTCTATAGATTGGAAAAGTAAGTCGATGAATATTGTGTCACTTGACTCGGATAAACGGGGTGTGCTTATCCCTCTTTTTGCCGATTATCTTCCGCAGCGCATCTTTGTTAACAGTGTTCTTGAGGGGCATAGTGGGGTCGCGCTTGCAGATTCAAAAACGAATCCACGGGTTGCCCAATTAATGCATCCCGGTTGGGCGATACTCGGTGGTGATGTAACGCATCCGATCGCGCAAAAATTGGTCCAGCAATTATCAGAAATGTGGATTATCCCTACCTCAGAGGCGTGGCGTGCGTTAATACGCCAGGTTCATGGTCCTCATCTCAAAGAGATACGCGGCATTACATTTTCATCGGAATCCCTTGATCTTAAACATCTGAGGAACCTTCAAAAACGGATCCCTTTCGGTTGCCAGATTGAACGTGTTGACATCTCCTTGGCGGACCAACTTAAAAATGAAGGGCTTTCGAGTTTCCCAGGTTTCAGTTCATCCGCTGATTTTGCTGAACGCGGAATCGGTTTCTGTGCAAGGATTGAGAACCGAATTATTAGCCATGTTGTCTCACTGATGCAATGTCGTGAGGGGATTCATATTGGGATTGAAACACATGCTGACTTTCGCAACAAGGGCTTTGCGACAGCTATCGGTGCTAAACTGCTTGTCCACTGCATTGCGCACGGCATTTATCCGCACTGGTCTGCGAGCAAGGAAAATGCACCTTCTATTCATTTGGCAGAAAAGCTGGGGTATGTCCGTGATGATGTGTACGAAGCACTCGGTGTGTTCGTAAAAACGTCGTGATTTTAGCAGTTTAATTTAATGGACATAAGAAGTATGGGGAATCAAAAATGAAATATGATAATGTCAATCGTACTTTTGATTGTGAACCGACACTTACGGATACGCAGGTACTGCAGTATTGCCGAGACGGATACCTACAACTTAAAGGCGTTGTCCCCGATGAGATTAACCGACGGACGTGTGATTATCTCAACGGTGACTTACCGATAAATCCGTGCTTTATGCCGCCAGGTATGACGCACGCCGATTTAGAACGCATGCGGGATACACACGAACCGAGCTCTATTCTGCTTGAAGATTGGTATATTGAGCATGTGCTGCTGAACCGTGAACTGGCTGGCGCGTTGCGCTCACTGCTCGGTAAGAATGTCGGGTTACCTGTGTTGGTGAGCAACCATCGTGTGGAGTGTCCGATGCCCGCACAAGGGTGGCATCACGATGCGGATCACGTCTTTGGACCTGAAACCAATTTTGTTGAGGTATTTTATTTTCCACAAAATACACCGTTGGAACTGGGTCCGACAGAACTTTTTCCTGGCTCGCATATCCGTTCAACGAGTCGAGATATAGCGGAAAAAGGCGTTTCGAGTGATGGTCCCGCGGGTTCTTTTGTTATCCACTCGCAAAGCATTCTCCATCGTCGGGGTGAATCCACTGCGGAAGGATTGCGTCACATGTTGAAATATAGTTATTGGCGAACAGTTCCACCATCACGGGATTGGAAAGAAGAAGCAGATTTCGATTTTCAGTCTGCCGAATATGGTGGACACGGCGTTGCGAGATACGTGGCACACATGTTTTATTGGCTATGTGGTATGGGTGATGATTTTCGTCTCATTGGTGGGCAAGCGTGGCCCTGGTCGAGCGTGAACCAGATCGGACCCTCTTACGGCTTCGGACATTCGGACGGATATCTCCCGAATTGGCGGAAGAACAATCCAGACGATTACGCGACACCTTAGGAGATGCCCTATTCCTCCGAAATAACAAGCATCTGATTCGCTTCAACGTTCTGTAGCGCCTGGACTTTACCGCAGAGCCACCGGACTGTCAATACATCAACCTGCGTCGTGTTCCCTAATCCAAAATGTAGACGGAGGTCGTTCTGACTGATATACCCCGAACCGCTTTTGACTTCACGGATCTGTGTTGAGTCGCCTGAAGCAAGGGTTACCCGCGCACCAATCGCATCACGATTACAATGCGTGCCGACGAGTTTGACACTTAACCATCGTGCCGTGCTGTCACTATCGTTCCGTAAAACAGTCGGTGCGTCTTTGAGGTTAGAGACAACGATATCTACATCGCCATCGTTATCTATATCACCGAATGCGGTGCCACGACTCACTTTTTGTTCTGCTATTGCCGCATCAGGATTCGCCGAAAAATTGATACCTCGGTTATTCAGGAAAAGTTGATTTGGTTGTGCGTACGTGCCAATCGGATCAATCGCAGCAATATTATTGTCCAAGTGTCCATTGGCGACGAACAGATCTAACCAACGGTCATTGTTAAAATCGATGAAATCGACACCCCACGCCAAATATGGAAGACTCCGCTCACCGATACCTTTAGCGAAACTCACCTCGTTGAAAAATCCATGCTGCGTGTTGTGATAGAGACTATTCGTCTGATCCTGAAAATTTGTGATAACAATATCGAGATAACCGTCGTTGTCGAAATCGCCGAGGTTCGCACCCATTCCGCTATAAGCGCGTCCCTCCTCGCTAAGTGCAACACCTACGAAAAGCGCGTCCTCTGTCATTTTAATAGCAGAATTACTGTCATTCCGGTAAAGAAAATTCGGTGTGGTATCGTTGGCAACAAAAATATCGCTGTCGCCATCGTTATCTATATCACCGCAGACCACACCTAACCCTTTTCCATTTGCGCCACTTATACCCACTTTTTTTGTCACATCCATGAAAGTGCCATCGCCGTTATTGCGATAGAGGGTATCTGTAGCACCTTGCAGTGCCTCCGGCGTGCAGTAAGTCCGAACTCCCTGACGAGTGCATTCTCGGTTTGTCGCTGGATCGAATTGAACGTAGTTAACGACATAGAGATCCAGATAACCATCGGCATTAAGGTCTACAAAGGCACAACCGCTGCTAAACTGATTCCCACCGACTCCAGCGAACTCGGTAATATCTGTAAAAGTGCTGTCTCCGTTGTTGCGATAGAGGACATTCGTTCCGTAGTTCGTCACATAGAGGTCGGTGAAACCGTCGTTGTTGTAATCACCGACGCAGCATCCCAATCCATAGCGTGTATCGCCGACGGACGCTTCTGCTGTTACATCGGTAAAAGTATCTCCATCGTTGCGATAGAGGCGGTTTGTGGGTAGGGTTGGTGAGGTGAGTCCGGGTAAGTTACTGCCGTTGACGAGGTAGAGATCTAAATCGTTGTCATTGTCAAAATCGAAGAGGGCAACGCCACTGCCGATGGGTTCAATAAAGTATTTCTGTCCGCTTTCACCGTTGGCGTGCCGAAATTGGATGCCCAGCTGCGCCGTCACATCAGTGAACCGCACGGATTGGTTTTGTGGTTGCGCTGGCTGTGCGATCGTGCACCACGGTATGGCGTAGAGAAGAAAGAAAAGAAGAATAAAGCTGATCGTCGGTATTTTCAATTTTTTGTAACGCATAGTCTGTCTATATGCTATAATGGTTATCAGTCATCAGTTATCAGTTGTCAGTTAAGAGGTTTGCTTGTAACAACGCATCTCACTCTGGTACACGCCAAATGGTAGTGGTATGTTTCAAACACGAAAACTTCTTGACTGATAACTAATACCATTTTTCATTGAATACTTTTCAATGCGCATGTAACAGAAACTGTTAATTTATGCTATTGTAAACCTTTTCCGAAAAGTTATGCGTGTAATATTTACTTTCAGAGATGGTATAACAACTGACAGCTATAAAAGGAGAATTTCTAATGGCTAACAATCTACGTTTTGGCGTTGTCGGTTTAGGTATGGGTATGAACCGCTCCGGTGTAATACATAGCACTGACGGTGCAGAACTTGTCGCTGTGGCAGATCTTGTTGAAGATCGACGCAAGGCAGCTGAAGAGCGTTTCGGATGTGAAAGCCACGACGATGCGCTTGAGATGTTCGATCGCGACGATATCGACGTGGCAATGATTATGACCCCGAGTGGTCTGCACGGAAAATTCGGAGAGGAAGCGGCGCGGCGTGGCAAACACGTCATCACCACGAAACCGATGGATGTCAGTGTCGAAAATTGTAACTCCCTAATTAAAACATGCGAAGATAACGATGTCAAGCTGCTTGTGGATTTCGGGGAACGCTACGGTACGCACAACCGCCGGATCCAGCAGGTACTCGAAACAGGTGCGCTCGGTAGACCGTTGTTGTGTGAACTCCGTATGAAATGGAAACGTCCGGATAGTTACTACGTCGGTTGGCACGGCACATGGGAACTTGACGGTGGTGGTTCCATTATGAACCAAGGTGTCCATTATATCGACCTGATGCTCTGGTTTATGGGACCCGTCAAACGTGTTATCGGCGCGCATTTTGATGTCTATGATCACGAGAATTGTGAAACTGAGGACATGACCTCGGCGATCCTCGAATTTGAAAGTGGTGCGCTCGGACACGTCCTGACAACGACAACATTCCCCGGCAGCAGCATTTCGATGATCCACATCCACGGCGAAAAAGGCATCGTTGGTCTCGGACCGGAGATGTGGGAATTCGTCGATGACGACGAACCGAGTATTGCCCTTCCGCCGTATCCTAACAATGTAATTGAGGATGCACTTCGTGTTGTCAATGACAATGCATCACCGGCAGTTGATGGCTATGAAGGTAGACGCTCTGTCGCGCTTAATATGGCTATCTACGAATGTGCCCGCACCGGCAAAACCGTTGAATTATCATAATAGAGAGTTTTCAGTTTTGACCAAGAACTCGCGTCTTAGCAAAATTATCTGTAGGCGAGTTCTTGGTCAAGGTTGTCGGTTAAGAGAGGCTTGATAAGGATCTCCGTATTGATAACCGGCAACCGTTTAAAACTGAATGCGCCTGACTGCATCGAACCAACCTGCTTTTAGTAGGAAACCCAATAACTCTATTTGCAATCCAGCCAAAAACTGGGTATAATATTTATCGACAAACCAGAGATTTATTTCATAGATACTTAAAAAACAGGCACTCTCGCGAAGCCGTACCCAATGTAACAAGAAACCATTTTTTTGCATCGCGAAAAAATGAGCGGAGAGGCCCATATTTAAAAATATGAAAACTGCAAAACTGATTACGATGGGCTGTAAGGTCAACCAATACGATACACAATCCATGCGTGAGACACTACAACGTAATGGATATACTGTGGTAGACGCAGAAGTCTCACAACAGCAGACTGACCTGTATCTCATCAATACATGCACAGTAACAAATACCGCTGATCAAAAGGCACGGCAAGTCATTCGGAGAGCACTTCGGCAGCATCCGAACGCAAAAGTTCTTGTTACAGGCTGCTATGCTGAAAGCGACCGCGAGGCGATTGAAGAGATACCGGGTGTAACGTTGGTTTTCGGTAACCGAGAGAAGGCTGATTTTCAGGACTATCTGGATCTACTGCACGCCGAAACGCCATCATCCTCAGAAGAGGCATCTCACTCCCTGAACCCGCTGCTCTCCATAGAACCCGTACAACACGATGCTATCCGTGAGCACGCACGTTTTAGTCAAGGCGTGAGTGATGCTGGTCAACGGACACGCGCGCTCATCAAGGTGCAAGATGGCTGCAGTGCTTTTTGTACCTACTGTATTATCCCTTACGTGCGCGGTCGGATGACGAGTCGTTCGCTCGACGATATTGCCGATGAAGCATATCGTATTGCTGACAGCGGTATCAAAGAGATCGTCATCACGGGCGTGCATCTGGGTGCTTATGGTATGGACACTGATAGAGACAAAGATATTGCTGATATATTAGTGTGTATCCATGACATTGAGGGCATTGAACGCATCCGTTTCAGTTCAATCGAGCCGATGTATTTCCCGGATGCCCTTGGTGAACGGATGGCAGCACTGCCGAAGTGTATGCCTCACTTCCATCTCCCACTGCAAGCCGGTTCAGATGAAGTCTTACGCCAGATGCGTCGGCGTTATACTACGGCACAGTTTGCACATCTCGTTGAGAACTTACGGCGCGTCTTCGGCGACGATGTTGGAATTACTACCGATATTATGGTAGGATTCCCGGGTGAAACGGATGCCCACTTTGAAGAATCGTGCCAGTTCGTTGAAGATATCGCCTTCAGCCAGCTGCATGTATTCCGCTACTCACCTCGAAAAGGAACACCCGCTGCGAGTTACCCGGACCAAGTGTCTCCGCATATCTCTGCGTCGCGTAGCCAAGAAATGATTGCGCTCGGTGAACGCCTCAGTACAGTATTTCGACAACGGATGCTTGGGAAACAGAAAGAAGTATTGATCGAAGCAAGCAGGGAAGGTGAGAACGACTACCTCGCCGGTTTCACGGACAACTATCTCCGCGTCCTTGTAGATGCTCCAGAAAGTGCCATTAATCAGATCCAGCGCGTCACCTTGGGTTCATTAGAAGGGGACTGCATCGCTGCCGCCTAACCCTCAGATTCCTCCGCTTTTGCTTTCAAATCATAGAGGATATTTACTGCGTCTAACGGTGTCACCTGCGTGAGTTCCAAGCGTCGGATCTCTTCGACGAGTGGATGCGTTTTCGGTGTAAAGAGTGCCATCTGTAGCGACTCGCTTTGCATCGTTTTTCGGGAAACGCGGCGTCGCGGTTTCGGCATTGTCGGGTGTGCTTTTGGCTGTTGTTCTGTTGCACCGTCTGCCTCAACACTGAGATTGTGTTGTTCCAGCACCTCAAGTATCTGCTGTGCGCGTGTGATTACGACTTGGGGGAGCCCAGCAAGTCGTGCGACGTGGATACCGTAACTCTGGTCTGCACCACCGGGCACAACCTTTCGGAGAAATGTCACCTTTTGACCATCTTCATGGACGGCGACGTTGTAGTTCTTAGCACGTTTATACTTACCGGCGAGTTCTACTAACTCGTGATAATGCGTAGCAAAGAGCGTTTTTGCACCCATCCGTTTCTCATCCAAAAGATACTCAGAAACCGCCCATGCGATGCTGAGTCCGTCAAACGTGCTGGTCCCGCGTCCGACTTCGTCAAAGATAACGAGACTGTTGCGGGTCGCGTTGTTGAGGATATTCGCTGTTTCGTTCATCTCGACGAGGAAAGTACTCTGTCCCATCACAAGATTGTCCGACGCGCCAACGCGTGTAAAAATCCTATCAACCAAACCGATCTTCGCGGCGGCAGCGGGTACGAAACATCCGACCTGTGCCATCAGTACAATGAGTGCTGTTTGACGTAGATAGGTGCTTTTACCGCTCATGTTCGGTCCCGTGATGATATGTAATTGCTCGTCATCGCAGTTGAGTAGTGTGTCGTTCGGGACAAAACCCTCTTGTGTAAATAGCTGCTCGACGACCGGATGCCTGCCGTCACGGATAACGATTTCGTCCACGGATGCGACGGTCGGTTTTACGTAGTTGTATCTTGATGCGACATACGCGAAATTGGCGAGGACATCAATCATTGCAAGTGCAGCACCGATTTTCTGGATGGCTTCCGTATACTTTGATACCTCATCTCGGATTTGGCAGAAAAGCTCATACTCCAGCGTTTGGATCCGATCTTCGGCGTTAAGCACTTTCGCTTCTTGCTCTTTGAGTTCAGGCGTGATGAACCGTTCGGAATTCCGAAGTGTCTGTTTGCGGATATAGTGCTCAGGCACCATGTCAAGGTTCGGTTTCGTCACGTCGATGTAGTAGCCGAAGACCTGATTGAATCCGATCTTTAAGGATTGGATCCCGCTGCTTTTGCGTTCCGCTGCTTCCATAGCAGCGATCCAGTCCTTTCCTTCTCCGACAATTTGCCGAAGTTCATCGAGTTCTTCGTTATAGCCGTCGCAGATTATACCGCCTTCACGAATCGTTGCGGGTGGGTTCGGATGGATGCCGTTTTCAATCAGTTCGACTAACGCTGGCAGCGGATCTAAGGTGCCATCAAGCGAAACCAATAGTGGACTGCTGCAGTCTTGGAGCTGCGCTTTGACATTGGGAATTAGGCACAACGAATCTTTGAGCGAGTGCAGGTCACGCCCGTTGACAGAACCGAGACTGATCCGCGAAATGAGTCGCTCAATATCGTACATCTGTCCGAGTGCCTCGCGGAGTTCTTCTTGGAGACTAATCTGGGTTTTGAGTTCATCAACTGCGCTGAGCCGTTCCTCAATTTCATTTTCATCGAGTAAGGGTTGCAAGAGGCATTGACGCATCTTTCTGCCACCCATTGCTGTTACTGTCTGATCGAGGACTTCAAGGAGCGTGCCTTTTGTGGAACCGTCGCGGATGGAGGTCGTGAGTTCCAAATTGCGTTGCGTATCGGCATCCAGCACCATAAAATCTGAGAGTGTATAAGTGTGCAGCGAGACGATGTGCTCAACTTCCTGTTTCTGCGTTTCGTTGAGGTAGTAGATAAGCGCGCCAGCGGCAGATATCGCAATGGGAAGGTGTTCGCATCCGAATCCGTCAAGCGAAATTGTTTGGAAATGGTCGAGGAGTTCGGTGCGAGCAGTATCGAAGTCAAACCGCCAGTCCGGTAGGTAATTGAGCGTCGCTTTGAGGTCGGTCTTGAGACGGTCACACATCTCCGCATCTTCAAAGGATTCGGAGAAGAGGCACTCTTTCGGGGAAAAGCGGTGTATCTCTGCCCAGAGGCGTGAGGGATCCGCAAGTTCGGTTACCAGAAATTCGCCTGTAGAGAGATCCGCTACAGCGACACCGTAGACATCTTTGTTTGGATAGATCGAGATGAGATAATTGTTCTGTTTATGCTCAAGGACTTTCGGGTCGGTCACGGTGCCCGGTGTGACGATCCGGACAATGTCGCGCTTGACGAGTCGGTTTTCGTCTCGTGCGACTTTTGCGTCCTCGGTCTGCTCCAAAATAGCGACTTTATGTCCGGCTTTGACGAGTTTGTAGAGATAGGAATCGAGTGCGTGATGTGGGATGCCTGCCATCGGTGGTGGTGGGGATTTCTGATTTTTGTGGCTTCTCGTTGTCAAGGCGATCTCAAGGAGGCGTGCGATTAACTCGGCATCCTCAAAGAAGGCTTCATAGAAATCGCCGACCCGGCACAAGAGTATAGCATCTTCGTGCTGTTTTTTAACCTGTTTGTAGAGTTCCATCATCGACAGGTCTGACTGTTTTGAACGTGCCATATAGTTTCCTTAATATGATTGGTGTGGTTGTTTTATCTGCAAGTTAACTTTTTATACCGTAGCACATCCTGCCTTTTATGTCAAACTTTATTGGTCGGTAATGCATGGGGACTTGGGCAGTAATGTGATATTGTCTGAATGCAGGTCGCATGAATCAACGGTATGAAGGTTTCCGTGTGGCATTCCCTGGGGCGAGTACGCCACAAAACCGAGCTTGCCAACCTGAAGGTAAACCTTGGGGAGGCAAGGTGTTTCCGCAAGGAACCTCTTCATCAATAGGGACGGATCTATTGTAGTGGTAGTCAAACTACTGCATGGGTGAAAAAGGGGCAGGGAGCAGGAGTTTGCTCTCCTGTGTGATAGGTCTGACGGAGCCTTTGGGAGGCCAGACACCTTTCTCTCGTGTTTCTGCTCGGATCCGTGCGCGTTCTTCAAAACTCTTGTATGCCCATATATGGATGAAATTGTTGGTGCCACCGTATTCTGAGTACCAACAGCCCGCTAATGGTGAGAACTTCACGCGTTCAGGGATAGCAGCACCCCACGCCTCTAAAACTTGGGGCATGCCTTCTACAGGATAGGTGTACAGACGCATTTCATATAAGGGACCGATGTCTTTTTCACCTAAGGGTTCCATAAAGGGGACTGGCAGATAAATCTCGGATACCATTGATACAATGAGATCACTGGTATCCGGTGGCCATACCGGATTGGGTTCGGCTTCCGCGGCGCGTCGGATTTCTGCCCGCTGTTCAAGGCTTTCGTAGGGCCATACGGCGACCATCTGGTTCAAGGGACCGACTTCGGTGTACCAGTGTCCACCGAGTTTCGAGAGTTCTTGTCGTCCTGGCAGTTTTTCACCGAAGCGTTTCCAGTATTCTTGGAGTTGCCCGAGTTTCAAGTTATAGGTTCTTATCTCGTGGATCATGCTATCTCTCCTGTGTTTTGAGGCGTTATTGATTTAGAATCGAACGGATATCGTCCTCACAGATGAAATCAACTGTAACGCCATTTTGACGGAGTGCGTCGCGATAGGTCCACCATGCACTATCAACTGCTTGCAGGATCGGAGGTTTTTCGGAATGTGCAAGTGCCACAGCAATGAATTTTCTATCATCTGGATCGAAATCAGTTAACGTCGGGTCTGTTGGGAACTCTTGAAAATCAGTTTCTGAATCATCAATAGGCGTAATGGAAACCAAGTCGCATTGTTGCGGGTTTGCCCAATTTATTTCTACCCATTTGAGGAACGCGTCTCCAACACCGGGAAAACCGCCCGGATCCAACTTATTCCGGTATTCTCCCATAATTCGTCGATCATCATCCAACACTAATTTTACGTCACCTTCGGTAATCTGCATCAGTCTGTCAATACAGGTTTCCACGCAATCTTCAGACGCTTGGTCTGCTTTCCCATTGGCAACCAACGGAACATTTGTATCTACAATAACTTTCATCATTTGCTGGCTTTCTTACGTTTTATCTCCGCTTTAGCCTTTGCTGCCAAGTCGCCCATCTCATCACCGAAGAAGTTTTGTGGCCAATTCGTGATGTTTCCGTAATCGTCCACATCGAGTCTGTCAATTTCAGATACGCCTTCGTTCATTTCGCAAAAATAGAAGGCAGTGTCGTCTGCGGAAATCTGTTCTTCAGCGATGCGTCGCATTAACCGTATAAGGAGATGCTCGCTGTGGCTCTCAAGGATAATCTGCAGCTGCCGATTTTTTACGACTTCAATGAGCAGATCCGCTAATTCTGACTGGACTTTCGGGTGGAGGTGTGCTTCAGGTTGTTCAAGGATGAGGATACTTCCTTCAGGGACGTAATAGCAGAGCACTAATACCGGTAGGACTTGTGAAACACCGAAGCCGACATCTGTGAGCCGGACTTCGGGGCCTCCCTTGTATTTACGGACGAGAAATTCGTAATCTCTTTCTGTATTGAGTACAGGATTGAGACGATAAGAATCAATGAGATCCAATCGTTGTAACCACATGGGAATCTGTTCCTCGGTATCACGGAGTTGAATTCGTCCGGAAAAGAGGGCAGTAACCATATCTTCTCCGTGCTGCCCTACGCCTGGTGAATGCTTACCTTGCCATGTGTAATTCCGACGCGGATATTCACGGAGGGGTCCGAGATAGCGAATGTTGCGAAATAGGTTTTCAAAACGCGTTTGGATGGACGAAAAAATTTCCTGATTATGATAGTGAGCACTACGAATGCCATAGCACCGGAAGAGAGACTCGTCATGATGCTTAAGTTCAACAGGAACAGAAATCAAAAGAACATCTTGACCGTCCCAGTCTACTATAAGGTTTTTTTTACCAATCTTATAATTGAAAGACACGCTAGGGACTGAATTCTCATTGTCAAAAACACTGAGTTCAAAGGAGAGGATATCCACTCCGTCTATGTCCGCTATGCTTAGTTTTTCGGAAGATTTCCACGAGAGAGAAATTTTGAGTGGTATATCCCGTTTGTGTTGGTGAATAAGGTCGTCAAAACTGCCTAAGTTAACGAGAGAATCATCATCGCCGAAATCAATTATTTCATTCCAATCCGGTGGACGTTCCACAGTCTGCTTTAGCATGAGCAGTGTTTGTAGCAGACTGGTTTTGCCGGAACTGTTCGCGCCGAAAAAACCGGTCAAGGGTGCTATCTGTAATTTACCCGTATCTTTCCACGATTTGAAGTTTTGCGCGCTGAGTTCGGTAATCATGATGTGTACCTCGCTCTCTGGCATAAATAGAGGAATATTTCTGTCCTTAACACTATACAGATACCGCCCCTACGGGCTAAAGAGGATGGTGGGAATGCGTATCTATAAACATACTGAAGAAGTCCCCAAGTAAATAAACCCTATGGGACTAAAATGGCAATCAGTTGTTAGCAGTCAATTGTCGGTAAGCAGGGTTTCAATCAATCCTGCATGAGTCCGTAGAGGCAGCGGAGACCGAGCGCGGTTACAGTACACGGAGCGTGCCTACTACTTTTCACCTTGTTGGCGGATAGTGACTAACTCTTCCAGAATGCGTCTGTGGAGGCGGTGTAATTCAAGTCCTATTCCGATGCCGATGGCAGCTAACACACCTGCGCCAAGGATAAGTTTCGTTTTTAAGGACATGTGCCACTCCGGAAAGTGCTTGCGTTAGAAGTTTTCGATGATCGCTGCACCGAATTCGGAGGTACGGACCTTTGTCGCGCCTTCCATGAGACGCTCCAGATCGTAGGTGACCCGCTTTTGGAGGATGGTTTTCTCAAGTCCGTTGATAATGAGGTCAGCGGCTTCCTGCCAACCGATGTGTTCCAGCAGCATCACTGCTGAGAGGATCAGTGAACCCGGATTGACAACATCTTGGTCAGTGTATTTCGGCGCGGTGCCGTGGGTCGCTTCAAAGAGTGCGACTTCATCGCTGAGGTTACCGCCGGGTGCCATGCCGATACCGCCAACTTGCGCTGCGGCTGCATCAGAGAGATAATCTCCGTTCAGGTTCGGCGTGACAAGGACATCGTACTCGTCGGTTCGCGTTAGAATCTGTTGGAGCATGCTGTCGGCGATTCTGTCATTGACGGTAATCTTCCCTTCAGGGCACTTACCGTCATAATCGCTGTAGAGTTCGTCTTCCGTGATGGTTTGCTCGGCGAACTCCTCTTTGGCGAGTTCATATCCCCAGGCACTGAACGCGCCTTCGGTAAACTTCATGATGTTACCTTTGTGGACAAAAGTGACACTGCGTCTATCGTGGTCGATTGCGTACTGGATCGCCATGCGTGCCAAGCGTTTCGTGGCGAAAATACTGATCGGTTTTATGCCGACACCTGAATCTTCGCGGATCTCTACTCCCATTTCAGAGCGAAGCAGTTCAATAACCTTTTTCACTTCGGGTGTGCCTTGTTCCCACTCAATACCGGCATAGACATCCTCGGTATTCTCACGGAAAATAACGACATCCATCTTTTCGGGGTGTGTTACTGGGGCGGGAACACCTTGAAAGTAACGGACGGGTCGGACGCATGCGTAGAGTTCAAGCACTTGACGCAAGGTCACGTTTAAACTCCGAAACCCACCACCAACGGGTGTGGTCAAGGGGCCCTTTAGGGCGACACGGAAGTATTCAATCGCGTCAAAGGTATCTTGTGGCAGCCATTCGTTGTATTTCGCCATGGCGTTTTCGCCTGCATAGATATCAAACCAGACGATCCGCTTCTCGCTGTTATAAGCCGTCTCAACGGCTGCATCAACGACGCGACGCGTCACTTTCATGATGTCTCGTCCGATGCCATCACCTTCAATCACAGGGATAATAGGTTCATTCGGCACGGCAAGTTGCCCATCAACGAGTCCGATTCTTTCACCTTCTGTTGGTACTGTTAATTGCTCTAATTCAATCACTGGTCGTCCTCTCGAAATAGTTTTCGGTTTTCAGTCTTCAGTTATCAGTTAAAAGGTGCGTTGATTTAATGTGTTCCTTCTTTAACCGATTTTAACTGAAAACCGATACCCTAAAAGGCTTTCGTGCTTGCCATCCGATTGTGTAATGCCACGACTTCGTTCGCGATTGTCATATCGTCGGTCGGTTTCGGGATGACATCAGGATGTGGCGGGATAACGGGTCGGATAATTTTCATCTGGAGTTGTTCCCGAGCATCCATCATCCATCCGAAGCCGCGGAAGATATATGTCAATAGCGTTCTGTCGCTTTCATAGATATCCAATCCTTCTTGGACTGCCCAGCCCCCAAAGTCGGTGTTCGGTGTTAAACGGAGGGGGGGTTCATCTTCACGTCCCGGGCGGACCATGCCTTCAATGAAAGCGATTTGATAGATACGTTGCACAATAGCCAACCTCTTTTTCTGGCTGTCGTTGAGTTGGATGTCGTCGTTATCGATCGCTTCGAGGAACGGATTGAAATAGATAGCGGGTCTGGGATCTTGCTGGATTTCATCGGCGCGCCCGGCGGCAGCGATTTCTGGATGTCCAAAGGTGGGGAGTGCGGATTGCATCCGTTCACGGATCGCCGCTTCGCGCGCTTCGTCATCAAGCGGTTCAATTTGGTTGATAAACGCCGTCATATCGTGAATCGCACCGAAATGCCGATCACCATCTAAAGCCATCTGCGCTGCAACGAAGAAGTCAGAAACGGCACCTGTATGTAAAGTTGCGAGATAGCGTGCGACAACGTTAGAACCGGCAGAACCGTGGTGTGTTTGGATGATACCCATCTGTTCTAAAATGTTCGCTTCGACGGTGCTTGCTTCTCGTCCTAAGAGGAGGCTATAGCAAGTTTGAAAGGCTGTCTTTTCGCTTTGTTGGTGCGCGTTTATGAGATCAGTTGCCCGCATAGCAAGGACTTGCGGATGCAGGGCGGTGTTCTCACGGAGTTGGTGCCGCATATATACGGAGATGACCCCGACAGCGACGTTTTCCATGTGCGTTTCGATAAATTCGAGCAAGAGTGAATCGGCGGACCGTGTACTGTTAATACCTTTTTGATCTGGGATCCCCAATTTACGGAGTGTAGAGAAGTGTTGGATAGCAGCCTCAGGGCCGGCTTCGGGGAAGGCTTTAACAAATTCGGCGACCTGATTGATGAGGCGTTGTTCACCGGTTAGACTCTCTCTGCGGGTTGTAATGAATTCATAAAATTTCGCGTCTATTAAATCTGACAGTACGGCTTCTTCATCGAGTCCACTATCATCTGTTTCAGGTCTCCTACCAAAAAGTCCTGCAAAGATAACGGCTGCGGGACTGAGTTTGTCTGCGACAATTTCACTTTCGGACACAATCCCGCGAATGGCAAAACTACGGATGTTCAAAGTAATTTGTGTGCCACTACAATCGACTGCAACTTTGTGTAGTGCCGGATTCGCGAAAACAGTTGTGGATTGGGGCATCGAACTGAAACTTTTGAGGACTGCTGCAATCTCATCTTCCCCTAATTCAGTTGCTCTGTTTAAGGAATCCGTTACCGGTGCATACGCTGAGGCTTCTGGCACGTCTGCCAGGATTTTTCGGAGCGCGGCCTCCTGCGTCGCCTCCAAATTCTTGTTCAAAATGAATTCTCCTTCGTTGACTATTTAATAGTAAGTTCTATCTTTTAAACTTCGCCGAAATTTTGACGCGTCCGGATCCACACAACTACGCTTCACGCGACAGGAACGGTGAAGTGCTCCCGTTTCCATTTAGAAAGTTCTCTGTAATCTGTGTCAATACCTATAATATTTTATCAGAATTCTGATAAAAAGTCAAGATAAAATTGGAAAATGGTTATCAGTTATCAGTTATCGGTTATCAGTCGTCAGTCAAAGAGATAGATAGTTCCTTGATTGCTAAGGTTTCTATGGGTTATCTCATCCATAAACGTATCCTTTTAAAGGTTAATTTTGCAGAAACTGATCATCTCACATTGAAATTTGTCACTTACCCCCATTTTTTTTCGAGGGTAGTCTGTTGTTGATATTGTTAGGTTTGTATGCGAGAAACACAGTCATCAGTTGTAAACTCAGAATGGATCGCCTCTGCTGTGTCTCTGGGTGAAAAAGCAAATAAGAAAG